>JBMYOI010000007.1:0-66161 GCA_049599135.1 Salibacteraceae bacterium | reverse complement strand
TAAATGGGTGATGTGAGCTAATTGAGAATAATGTGTAGAAGGCGGGGTTTGAGGTCGTGTCCAATACCCGTTCTAAATAATCAAACATATAGTGGTCAAAGATTCCCCACTCACCGTCGTCATGCTTTGGATTTGGATAATCTTCTTTACTCAGGTATTGGTCAAACCCTACTTGATTAATAAATCGCTCCCAGCCCAATTTATCTTTACTACTCCCATTGAAAAAAGCTGATTGGTATCCAATTTTTTTAAGCTGATGCGGTATTCCATTTATTTTGTTTCCGGCACTGGGAGAATACATAAACGGTTCGGGTAGCAAAGCAGGAATGCCAGATATTAGTGAGACCAACGCTTGACTCGATCTTCGGCCATTGGCAAAACCGTTGACGTACTTAGTGCTTTTATTGGCAATTGAGTCAAGATAAGGAGTATGGGAAGTATTTCCCGAAAAACTACCAACTACAGACCTTGAAAAGCTTTCCATTATCAACAGCACAATATTTGGCTTTTGAGATCCCGAGCTGTCATTTGAATAGGTTATTTCTACTGGAAATACATTTTCTAAATTTTGCTTTTCGATATAGTTTGGAATTTCAATATTCCTGTTTGCAAGGCTGTAAAAAAAAGTAAATGCACTGTTCGTTACCAACGAAATATTTTCCATTGAAGCGTGCAAAGAGGCTGAAGCAGTGCTTAATGGTCTTTTGTTAGTTACTCCACCGCGCATTCCAATTATGGCTATTCCTATACTTAAAATAAAAACCAGAATACGAACCCAAAGTTTCGGAAGGGAAGTTATATCGGTGTGGATTTTAGAAAGGCGAAACAGGAAGTAGATAAGGATGCTAAACAGAATAAAAATGTACCAAAACTCATTTATAAATGAACCGATTAATGCTGGAATAGCACCTAATAGGCCAATTAGCTCAAGGTCGATTCGTTTTCCATTAAATTGGTAAAAAACAATGTCGGCGCAGATAAGGCTTAGTAAAATTCCGTTTACAAAGGTGAATAGTATTCGATGGGTTTTTCGCACTACCGAAAACTTCACTAATGGAAAGGGAAAAACCTCTAGAAAAATCAAGATGATGTTGGAATACATTAAGGTGCTAAAATCATAGATAAGACCACCTGTAAAAACGTTGATTACCTCTGAAAAACTATGTACTGAAAAAAGCGATTGATTGTAAATATAAAACGCCCACCTTAAAACCATAAAAATTGCCAGCAAAGTAGCATAGCGAATAAAAATGCCTTGGTAATACTTTATGGTGAGGTTCATTTAGATTGCGAATATAGAAAATCTAGCTCTCAGATTTTTTGCTGCAATACTCCATTGTATTCTATGTTTTGTTAGTTGTAAATTGGTTTTTTATGGTCAGTGAAATACATAAATATTGTTTTGCTATTTGTGAATGGCCAAACTGACTTAATTACATTTGCCGCCCTCGATTGTATTGTTAGCAAATGTCTATTACCAAAAGTGAATTTAATGCCGGTTTTTTAGTTTGGCCTCAACTGGCTCAACTCGAATCGCATGTTAAAGATTTTCAGAACCCGTTGGTACACGCCAAAGGTTTTAGAGGGAGCGGCTCCCAGTTTTTTATTGCTTCTGCAGTAAAAAAGATGCACGGTATTCACTTAGTTGTGCTCAACGATAAAGAGAATGCGGCTTATGCTTACAACGATTTACAAGATGTTTTAGGAGAAGATAAAGTCATGTTTTTTCCTTCGCCTTTTAAATACCCTTACCAGCTAGAAACTACAGATAATACCAATATTTTGATGAGAGCGGAAACGCTTGACATGATAGTTAAAAAGCCGTCTTGGTTGGTGGTAGTTACTTATGGCGAAGCACTGAGCGAGCGAGTGGTGACTAAAAAACAACTCAAGAAAAATATTCTCGAACTTAAAGTTGGAGAAGAAACTACCATTGACTTTATTAATGAGTTGTTGTACGAATATCATTTTGAACGAGTCGATTTTGTAACCGGACCAGGTCAGTTTTCTATACGTGGAGGAATTGTAGATATTTTTTCATTTGCCAATGACGACCCTTACCGGGTCGAAATGTTTGGCGATGAAATTGACTCCATTCGGTCTTTTGATCCTGCTACTCAATTATCTTTAAAGAATTATAAAAAGATTCACATTCTACCCAATGTACAAGATCAGTCGTTGATAGAAATGCGTGAAAGTTTTCTCGATTTTTTACCGGGCAACTCAATACTTTGGCTTAAAGACAGAGTGACAACTAGTGAACACATTCAAAAGGGGTTTGATGTGGCTGAAGAGGCTTATTCTAAGTTGTCAAAAGATTCAATACAGTTAACTCCAAAAGAGTTGTATTTGGACCCTGAACTTTTTGAAGATCAGCTGGAAAAACATAAAATTATTGAGTATGGTGGACAATATAATAGCACTTCCAGCTTAAAATTAACTTTCAATCAAAAGCCACAACCCACCTTCAATAAAAACTTTGAATTGTTGGTCCAAAACCTTCATTCAAATAACGACGAAGGATTAACCAACTTTATTTTGTCTTCGCAGGCACGACAAATGGAACGCTTGCATACCATTTTTGAAGATTTGGATAAGGATGTGAAATTTGCTCCCATTCTCCAATCGGCCCATGAAGGTTTCATTGACAACGATCTTAAAATAGCATGCTTTACCGATCATCAAATCTTTGAACGATATCATCGCTTCCGTTTAAAAGAAGGGTTCAACAAGGCAAAACAGGCATTAACTATTAAAGATTTAACGAGCCTCCAAAAAGGAGATTACGTTACGCATATCGATTATGGCGTTGGAACGTTTGACGGCCTTCAAAAAATTGAAAACAACGGAAAAGAACAAGAAGCCATTCGGTTGATTTACCGAGACGGTGATATACTTTATGTGAGTATTCATTCGTTGCATCGCATTGCTCGGTTTTCTGGCAAGGAAGGAACGATGCCTAAGATTAACAAATTAGGCACTCAAACATGGAAGGTTCTTAAGCAAAAGACCAAGAAAAAGGTAAAAGAAATAGCTTACGACTTAATTCAACTTTACGCAAAAAGAAAAGCTGCTCCAGGGTTTGCTTACAACCCGGATACCTACTTGCAGTTTGAGTTAGAAAGTTCCTTTATATATGAAGATACTCCTGACCAGGAAACCGCTACGCAAGATGTAAAAGCAGATATGGAAAAGCCACACCCAATGGACCGGTTGATTTGTGGTGACGTGGGATTTGGCAAAACAGAAATTGCAATTCGAGCAGCATTTAAAGCAGTAACTGATGGTAAACAAGTAGCGGTTTTAGTGCCAACAACAGTTTTAGCCTATCAACATTTTAAAACTTTTAAAGAACGTTTGAAAGAATTGCCTTGTACGGTTGATTACATCAATCGGTTTAAGTCTCCCAAAGAGCAAAAAGCTACGCTCCTTGGAATAAATGAAGGTAAAATTGATATTGTAATTGGTACTCACAGAATTGTAGGAAAGGACATTAAGTTCAAAGATTTGGGTTTGATGATTATCGACGAGGAACAAAAATTTGGGGTTGGGGTAAAAGATAAATTAAAGACCATTAAAGAAAACGTGGATACGTTGACTTTAACTGCTACGCCTATTCCAAGAACCCTTCAGTTTTCATTAATGAAAGCTCGCGATTTAAGTATTATCAATACTCCGCCACCAAACCGTCAACCGGTAGAAACTATTTTAAAACCCTTTAATGAAGAGACCATTCGAGATGCCGTTTATTACGAAGTAAGTAGAGGAGGTCAAGTCTTTTTTGTGAATAATAGGGTTGATAATATCAGAGAGGTAACCGGAATTATTCAACGTTTGTGTCCCGAGGTGCGAATAGGAATTGCACATGGCCAATTAGAAGGACATCAGCTTGAAAAAGCGATGTATTCGTTTATGGAACATGAGTTTGATGTTTTGGTAGCCACTACTATTATTGAATCGGGATTAGATATTCCAAATGCCAATACCATTATCATAAATAATGCTCACAATTTTGGACTAAGCGATTTGCACCAAATGCGCGGTAGAGTGGGTCGAAGCAATAGAAAAGCATTCGCTTATTTGATGTCACCACCAATGAGTTCTTTGACTCCCGAAGCCAGAAAAAGAATGAATGCCATTGAGCAGTTTTCGGACCTAGGTAGTGGATTTAATATTGCTATGCGCGATTTAGATATCCGAGGTGCTGGAAACCTTCTAGGAGGAGAGCAAAGTGGCTTCATGTCGGACATTGGTTTTGAAACGTATCAGAAAATTTTGGATGAAGCGATTCAAGAATTGAAGGAGTCTGAGTTTAAAGAACTGTTTAAAGATGAAGAAGCTGAAATTACCAGTTTTGTAAAGGACTGCCAATTGGATACCGATTTGGAGATTTTAATTCCAAGTTCTTATGTTCGATCGGTAAATGAGCGTTTGGCTATTTATCAGCAGCTTTCCGATGTTAAGCAAGAGAACCAATTACTCAAATTTGAAAAAGATTTGGTTGATCGTTTTGGTGAAGTACCTGAAGAAACCATCCATTTAATTAATGGGGTTCGCTTGCAATGGTTGGCTCAAAAATTAGGCTTTGAAAAAATTGTCTTGAAAAAAGAAAAACTGTTGTGCTATTTCGTGTCAAATTCAAATTCGGCGTTTTATCAAACCAGCCAATTTCAATACATATTGCAGTATGTTCAAATGAACCCTGCCAAAACTCAAATGAAAGAGCGTAAGCAACGGCTGTATTTAGTTTTTGAAGGAGTAAAGAGTTTAGAAGATGCCCTGAGTATTATGCAGCCGATGGTGGTTTAATCATTAAACTTTAATGGGTTAAAGTTTCCTTACTCAATAACTAATCGCTGAGTAACTGTTCCCATTTCATTACTTAATCTAAGTAAGTAAACTCCTTGAGGTTGCTGCAGGTTGATTTCGATTTCAGTTTGATCAACTATTGATTCATAAATAACTTGACCAGCCATATTTAGTATTTCAATTGAACTGATATCATTTCCAGTACCTAAATCAATTCTAAAAGTTCCATTGTTAGGGTTTGGAAATACACTTATTGGTGAATTTAACTTCAGTTCGTTAAACCCAACTCCTGTAATATCAACACAGTCACTTGTGTCGGTACAATTATTTTGGGTTACAATAACCGAATAACTACCATTTCTTGAAGCGGTAAAATCTTTGCTTGTCTCTCCTGAAATAATGGTATCGTTTTCACAATCTAACCATTCGTAAGTTGCATTTGTTTGGGTAGCGCTAATGGTAAAGCCAGAAGTTGAGGTGGTAGTATCTAGATTAATTATGGTAAGGAGTAAAGTTATAATTGAGTCGCACCCTTGTGCGCTAGTCAATGTATCCTGGTCGATATAATTATTCGAAGTATATGTTTTACCATTTATCCAAGTATACTCATCACATGCGGTTTGAACATCAGAGCCTGAAAGTACCGGTTTAATTGTTAAGTCTAGAGTAACAACCGAATCACAACCCTTTGAATTAATGATGGTATGAGTAGCTGTATTGTTATCGGCTGTGTATGTGTTTCCATCAATCCAATTGAAGGTTGCGCATGCAGAGTGCACATCTGTGGCGGAAGATGAATAATTTACTGTGAGGTCTAAGTAAACAACCGAATCACAGCCAGCTGCATTAATGAGTTTATATGAATCACCTCGGTTACTAGTAGTATAAACCGTACTGTTTATCCAAGTAAAAGTGTCGCATGCCGTTTGTATATCAGCAGCAATATTGCTCTTGTTAAGCGTTAGGTTAAGCGTAATTATTGAGTCACAACCTATTGAGTTTTTTAAAGTATCTGCTGCTGTTGTATTGCTCGAAGTGTATTGAACTCCATTTCTCCAAGTATAAGAATCACAGGCAACAACAGTATCCGTATAAAACGAATTAGGTCGAATTGTTAAATTTAAGGTAATAATTGAATCACAACCTGTTGAAGACAGAAGAGTGTCTTTGTCAGTGTTATTACTTGCTGTGTAAGTCATTCCGTTAGTCCAAGTGAAATAGCCGCAAGCAGTTTGTGTGTCAATAGCAGTTTTTGTGTAACCAAGTCTTATATCCGAAACTACTGCAGAATCACAATTAAAAGAACCAACCAATGTGTCAGTGTAAACTCCTGGTGTAGTGTAGGTATTTGATCCAATGGTAATACTAAACGAGTCACATTCGTTGTAAACTTGGGTAGGTCCATAGCATACTATTTGCCCCGGAGTATATTCGTCAGCTCCCATATCAGGAGCTGTGGTGCTTCTAATTTCGCCGTCTATATCGTCAGTGATTGAGCTAATTACAGCTCCACTGTCATTCATTGCGGCACTCGTTGCATGAAGATTGGTAGCAGAGAAAAAAACAGGGTTTACATTGAGGGCTCCCGTTCCATAACTACTGGCCTTGTATGCCGTTAATGAGGTGTAAGTTGAGGTTCCCGAAGTACCATTTGGAACGGTCATGCTAAAATAGCTGGAAGGAGCATAAAAGTTATTGTGATCAATGATCATAGTTTTAAAGGCCGCCCCATTTGCAGCGTTGTGGAAGTATCGGCCCGAACCGCTATTTTCAAGTGCCAAAACGTTGTTCCTAACTTCAATTCCATTTAATGACCGAACGTTATTGGCATCAAACCAAATGCAATTAGCCGCCGTTCCTTGGTTTTTTATACGTATGGTATTGTGATAAACTTTTATGTAAGCTTTGTTTTTAAGTAGAAGGCCTGTTGGGGCAGAAGAGTTAGTGCCGTTGTAATGAATGAAGTTATTAGCGATGGTAATAGGTAAAGTTGAAACACCTGCAGGGCCATTTGCGGGAGCCATTGATAGTGCTACAACACGTGAGTTTGCAGTGTTTGAAGAAATATAGAAACTATTTCCAATTATGTTACAGTTGTCTCCTGCATCCCAAAATCTTAAAGCGCCACCCGCTGTTGTTTCTGAAGAAGATACTGTATTTCCAATGATATTTACATTGTGGTTATAGCTAATATCGATGCCCGTAGCTCTAAAATTTATTACCTCATTTCCTTCAAAATTGAGGTCAGTTCCGTAGTTTACTTTTTTCGAGGGTGAAGTTAATGGTCCTGTTGTTCCTTTAAAGAAAATTCCACTGTTGCCACCTTCTATCGTATTGTTTTGAATGGTTATGTATTCACCGCCATTGTTTCCGTTTGCTGATATTGTTTGAGATGTAATTGATGACGATGCCACGATTCCGTAACAAGTGGATAGTATTGGAGCCACAATGTGGCAGTTTTTAATGGATATTGAGTCAGATACATTCATGAAATGAACTCCCCAACCCCGGGCGCCATTCACTTGAATTTTTAAGCTATCGATTATTACATGGCTCGTTCCATTAAAACCTACAATTGGATATTTAGTTGTGGGCGGTGTGGCTGATAATGAGGTGATATCACCCAAACCTTTGAACGTAATGGTCTTCGTAGAGCTGGCTCCAGAAATGGTTGTAAATGAAATTTGTTCAGCGTACGTTCCTTTTTTTACATTAAAAGTAACCGCCCCAGAAACCCCACTAGAATTTAGAGCTGAAATAGCAGCGGTAAAAGTTTGGTAGTTTGTTCCACTAGTTACCAAGGCCGAATCTATGGTGTAACTGCCCGATAATTGTGAAAATCCAGAACTGATGAAAATAAAGATTAGAGATGCAATTGTTGCTATTCGTTGAATTGTGATAGACATAAAGCTGAATTTTGTTTTTCCAAGGGTAAATGTAATGGTAAACTTCGTTATTTCTAATTTCAATAAAGCAAGTAAACCAATCCAAACTGGATAAGCATAGTGCCCTCAACCACAAAACTGAAATAGTATTCAGTAGACTTTTTTTGAGCATAACTTACAATCCAAGCAGTAACCATTGCTGAAATTAAAAAAGCAAGTGATAAAAAGGCATTGGTTTGAAATAAGTAAAAAGACATCCCCGCGAAAAAAGCCAGAGCATACAAACTAATGGTTCTCGCTTTATCAATACCGAAAACTAAGGGTAAAGTGTTTATGGTAGAAGGTTCGTCAAAATCATAATCTCTTATGTCAAAAGGAATGGTAATCGCTAGAATAAAAAAGGCTCTGGCGCAAAAGAATCCAAACAATAAAAGGTTGCTGGGGTCAGAAATAAAAAAGTCGTAAACAGGTAAGTAAGTGGTTACATAGCTCACCGTAATGCCAATTAAAAACACCTTAGCAAAAGGCACATCCCTCAGTCGCCAAAATTTACCGTTCTTTTTATAAAGGGGTATAGAATAACCTATTGCAATTAAGCTAGAAGGAATTAAGGTGTAAATAAATGAAACCTCAAATTGAAATAATAAATAGAGCATTACTGAAGCACCTATAGCAATACCAGATATTAAAACGACCCTATATTTCTTTGCCCAAATGTGCCTGGGTGAAAGATGTTTTTCTTCTACTTTATTAATGCCAACCAACCGATGAACATTATAAATGATGAAAGTTGAACAGTAGATGAACAACAGAATCTGGAAATTTACCTCTTGATTAAAAACCAAAAATGTAATCCAGGCCAACGCCGAAACCGGTAGCGCTACATATATGTTGCTAAACAATAAAAAGTCGAGTATGGATTTTAAAGGTTTAATAGCTACTCTTCTTTATTTGAGTGAACAATTAATCCAGCTGTTGTTCCTACTATACCAGCAATTACCGCAGATTTAATAGAATTCAATATTTTTTTTGTGCGAGCTGTTTTTCGGTAGCCTTCAACATAGGCTGGGTTCGATAAAACCTTTGGGTTTCTTGCGTTTTTGGGTTTGGGGCGATTGTCTTGAACCACACTCCCTAAAATTGCCCCCAAAACCGGAGCGGTCAACAAGAAAGCATTGTTATCTGATGCCATTAAAAATGTCAACGATCCGCTAACAACTGCGGCCATTATTATCGGAAAAGTGGTTTTGTGATTTAAGTTGGCATCTTGTTGCCCAAAAATGTAATACCTCATTTCTTCAACCGAATACATTTCCTGATCACTGGTATCCACTTCGTAATAAAACTTTTCTTTTCCGCTTGTGGTTATCGAAAAAACGCGATCCTTCCACATTCCAACCTCTTTAACTTTTCCTTTTTTGGTTGTTACTTCTAAGAATATTTTTTCAGTGTCCTCAGAAATTAATTTGCCTTCAAACTCTTGCCCCCCAAGTAAAAGAACCTTTGATTGAGCAAACCCAAAACAAGAAATTAAGATGCAGTAAATAGAGATGAAGAGAACTTTTTTCATGAACATTCTGTACTTGCAAAAGTAGGGATAAACGCCATAAACTTTCGCCTTGCATTTCTGTATGGCAACATGGTGTTTCAGATTATATTTGTGAACTTTTTTAAAATTGAACAAAAGCAATTTGACTATGGAAAAATTTACCACAAGACACATTGGGCCTAGAGAATCTAATGTTGCAGAAATGTTAGAAACTGTTGGTGCTGATTCTATTGACCAACTGGTGGATCAAACTATACCTTCTCAAATTAGATTGAAATCGGAATTGGAAGTGCCAGAGGCGATTTCTGAATTTGAATTTTTAAAGCACATAGATAGCGTTGCTTCTAAAAATAAGGTATTCAGATCGTACATTGGTCAAGGGTATTACGGAACCATTACTCCATCAGTAATCAAACGAAATATGTTTGAGAATCCGGGATGGTACACTGCTTATACACCTTACCAAGCGGAAATTTCTCAGGGTAGATTAGAGGCATTGTTGAATTTTCAAACTGTTTGTACCGAATTAACCGGTATGGAATTGTCTAATGCTTCTTTGCTCGATGAAGCAACTGCTGCAGCTGAAGCCATGATTTTACTATTTCATGCCCGTTCACGTGATGCTGTTAAGGCGGGTAAAATGGAGTTTTTTGTAGATCAAAATTGTTATACACATACTATAAATGTTCTTGAAACCAGAGCAAACCCATTGGGAATTGAATTAGTGAAAGGTGACTGGAAATCATTTAAGTTTTCAGAAAAAACATTTGGAGCATTACTTCAATATCCTGCTAAAACGGGAGCCATTGAGGATTACTCGGGTTTTGTAGAAGTTGCTAAAGAGCACGGGGCAAAAGTTGCTGTAGCGTCCGATTTAATGGCTCTAGTTAAATTAACTCCTCCTGGGGAATGGGGTGCAGATGTAGTGGTAGGTAACTCACAACGTTTTGGCGTCCCTATGGGATTTGGCGGCCCTCACGCAGCATTCTTTTCAACCAAAGAAGAATTTAAAAGACACATTCCAGGGCGAATCATTGGTGTATCGCAAGATAAAAATGGGAATCGAGCTTTGCGTATGGCGCTTCAAACTCGTGAACAACATATAAAAAGAGATAGAGCTACTTCAAATATTTGTACAGCTCAAGCCTTGTTAGCGAATATGGCTGGGTCTTATGCGGTTTATCATGGCCCAAATGGCTTAAAAGATATTGCTAGCCGAATACATGAACATACGAATAGGTTGGCGTGTGCAGTGAAAAACTTGGGCTACGAATTGGTAAATGATACTTGGTTCGATACAGTTACCATTAAGGCCGAGGAAAGCGATGTAAAACGAATTTTTGAAGACAAAGAGATAAATCTTTGGTACGAGAAAGGAACAGTTACCATAAGTTTAGACGAAACGGTAATGAATCAAGATTTAGCTGATTTAGTTACTGGTTTTGCCAAAGTTAAAGGGCAAGATGTTGTGCTTGCAGATTGTAGCTTGGGAATTCCTTCTCATTTGAATAGAACAACAGAGTTTTTAACTCACCCAATATTCAATAGCTACCATTCTGAAAGTGAAATGATGCGTTATTTAAAATCTTTAGAGAATAAAGATATTTCACTAACACATTCTATGATTTCATTGGGCTCTTGTACAATGAAATTGAATGCAGCTACTCAGATGTATCCAGTTTCAAAACCTGAGTTTTCGAGTATTCACCCATTCGTACCTTCCGATCAAACGTCGGGTTACGACCAAGTAATTGATGATTTGGAGCAATGGCTTTGTGCTATTACTGGATTTTCAGCGGTTTCTTTTCAGCCCAATTCAGGAGCGCAGGGCGAGTATGCTGGTTTGATGGTCATCCGCGCTTATCATATAGCTAATGGAGATACAAATAGGAACATTGCATTAATTCCTTCTTCTGCTCACGGTACTAATCCTGCATCAGCAATTATGGCAGGTATGAAGGTAGTAGTTGTAAAAAGCCTTGAAAACGGAAATATTGATGTTGACGATTTAAGAGCTAAAGCTGAAGAACACAAAGAGAACTTAGCTTGCTTAATGGTTACTTACCCTTCAACACACGGTGTGTATGAAGCGCCTATTATGGAAATGACCGATATCATTCACCAAAATGGCGGTCAAGTTTATATGGATGGCGCAAACATGAATGCTCAAGTTGGACTTACAAGTCCTGGTAATATTGGGGCTGATGTTTGTCACTTGAATTTGCACAAAACATTTGCAATTCCACATGGTGGTGGAGGTCCTGGCGTTGGGCCCATTGGGGTTGCTGCTCATTTAGCTAAATTTTTACCCGGACATGCCGTTCGATTAAATGATAATTCAGATGCTATTTCTGCTGTAAGTGCTGCCCCTTGGGGAAGTGCTTCTATTTTATTGATTTCGTATGCTTATGTAAAAATGCTAGGCAGAACAGGGTTAAGAGAATCTACTGAATTTGCCATTTTGAATGCTAATTACATCAAAAACAGATTAAGCGGACATTACGATGTGCTTTACGTTGGCGAAGGTGGACGAGTAGCTCACGAAATGATTCTTGATTGTAGAGATTTTAAGAAAACTGCTGGTGTTGAGGTTGTAGATATAGCTAAACGTTTAATCGATTACGGCTTTCATGCTCCAACAGTTTCATTTCCAGTTGCTGGTACTTTGATGGTAGAGCCTACCGAAAGTGAAAGCAAAGAAGAATTGGATCGATTTTGTGATGCTTTGATTCAAATTAGATCAGAAATTAAAGCTATTGAAGAAGGTAAAGCTGACTCAGTTAACAACGTAGTTAAAAATGCACCTCATAGAGTGCAAGAAGTAATTTCAAGTTCTTGGGATAGACCTTATTCAAGAGAAGAAGCGGCATATCCACTTCCTTGGGTTGAGGCTAGAAAGTACTGGGCTCCAGTAGCACGTATCGACGATGCTTTTGGTGATAGAAACTTGATTTGTGCTTGTCCTCCAATGGAAAATTACGAAGAGGCTTAGGGAATATCTAAATCACATTATAATAAAAGGGGAGCGGAAACGTTCCCCTTTTTGTTTTCTTTGAACTATGAATAAAGTATTCGCAATATCTCTTTTTCTGACCTACACCTTGTTTTCATTTGGACAAGTATTAACTCCAATTATTGTTGAGTCTTCGATTAAGCTGAAACCCTCTAAAAATGGGCAGTTAGCTGCAGTTGGTTCGCTTATTTTTAGCGAAGATTTTGAGTCAACTGGAAATGGATTTCCATACAATTCCATCACAAGTACATCGAAAAGTGCTGAAACGTTTAAGAGAGGAGACTCAGTTGACGCCAGTACGGGTTCTGTTTTTAAAGTACCTGCTACATCTTTGTTTGCTTATACCAACGACGATGTTTGCAATTGCGACAAAAGTGCTGATGAGCTCATTTTACCGCCAATCTCCTTTAATGGAACTGATGGCGCAATTTTAAGGTTTGATGTTTATTTCAATCGTTCTTTTTCAAAAGAAGAAGCCCGTATTTATGTTGAAGCTGGAGCAAACAATTGGGTGGATTTTGGTCAATTAGGCTCAAGTGGTCAATGGCAATCATATGAGATATTAATTGCAGGTGCTGCAATCGTAAATCCACGAATAAAATTTGTTTATAGCGACAGTGGGAGTTGGGCTTCAGGTTTGGCACTCGACAATGTAGAATTATATAACACCAGCTCATTGCATGATATTAGGCTCGATTCTGTAAAAGTAAACGGTCAACAACCTTTTGAATTCTACGAGCAAATCCCTAGAAATCAAGCACCAGGTTTACCACTTCGCCTAGAGGTTAAAGCTTCAAATATTTCTCAAGTGCCAACCGTAGGCGTAGAATTAATTTCAGAAATTACTGGTCAACAAAACGGAATAATAAAAACTAACATAGGAAATCTAGACAGTTTGAGTTCAGTTGAAGACACTACATTTTTAAACACGCTTTTAGCCAGTGGTGAAGGCACCTACAACCTTTTGAGTTACTTTAATTCAACCACTGCCGATAATGACAAAACAAACGACACCAATTCGTTTTCAATTGAAGTAACCGATACAGTTTATTCTCGAACAAGTGATTCTGCAGCTTCAAAAGGCTTCTGGTTTGGTCCTAATCAGAACTATAGAATTTTTTCATTGTTTGAAATTGCAGCTCAAGATACGGCAACATCAATATCGGTTTATTTACATGAAGACACTCAAGTTGGCGATTCTATTGATGTGCTTATTTATAGTGAGTTTTTACAAGATGTGGTTAAAGATACCTTCCCCCAAATAAATGAAAAGATTATTCTCACTGCTGCTCATATTGGGTCATGGGTGAGCTTTAATATTCCTAGAACGGGTTTGACTCCAGGTAAATACTATGTAGGAATTCGGGCAAGAGGAAAGAAAGTAATTGTAGGGGTTAATGATAAACCTGTGAAAGAAGGGTTAGCAATTGCTAGCTATGGAAAGCCTTTTGGGCCAGTAGACTATATGCCATTTGTAAAATTGAATTTAAAAGGCTCGAAATGTAATCCGTTTTCAGTCTCTAAATCTATTACTAAACCCAATTGCAATACTAATAATGGGCAAATTGTTTTGTCTACTTCAGGTGGGGTAGCTCCTTATAAGTATCAGTGGGGTTCTAGAGCAAACTACAGCAAGTTGAATGCAATCAATGGTATCCGTTCACAAGTTTATAGCGTTACCATTACCGATAAATTAGGTTGCTCATATACCGAAAGCATTGCTTTAAGTGATACGGTTAGTTTAACCATTTCTTTAGATTCAATTAGACACGAAAAATGTTTTGGTGATAGCGCAGGGTATATAGAATTGAGTGCGTCAGGCGGAATAGCACCTTATCAGTTCGTTTGGTTCGATGGGGTAGTTGGAGGTCAGCGCTCAAATTTGGTTTCAGGAGTAAGAAAAGTTGTTGTTTCTGATGCTTCAACTAATGGATGTGTTGTTTTTGGTAGTTACGACGTACTTGGGCCAAAAGAGACTTTGAAAAACAATAATAGCCTTACCCATAATTTGTGTTTTAGTGATACGGTTGGGAGTATTTTTAACAGTTCTAAAGGCGGGTTTGGCTCGTATAATTATGTTTGGAGCGACAATTCGTTGTCGGGTTTCTTTGTGCAAAATTTGGCAACAGGTATATATCTAGTAACTGTTTCCGATGCAAATGGTTGTTCTATAATCGATACGGCTGAGGTTTTAGGTGCTGATTCATTAGGATTAGCCGGAATGGCATACGATACTAGTGCAACCGGTAGTATTGTCACTACTGTGATTGGTGGATCGCCATCATACTCTTATTTCTGGGAAGGCCCTGCCGGAAGCGGTTTTGCAAACCCTGGAACACCCGATATTGTGGGGTTAATTGATAGAGGTATTTATGAACTCACTGTTATTGATAGTTTAGGATGCGAAGTTGAAGATACATTTGTTATTGCAGGGGTGGTTTCTGTAACTGAAATTGACACAAAGGGTTCTTATGTTTTATTTCCGAACCCATCTAATGGTTCAATTCAAATATCTGATTCGGGTGAACAATTGAGTAGCCTAATTGTAATTGATCAAAACGGTCGAGTGATTCGTGACATTACGAATTACCAAGGTGAAGAAATTCGATTGCCTGATGGAATTTATTACCTTAGATTATTAGATAAAAAAGGTGATTATTTAGTCACCTTAAAGGCGATTATAATTCCATAATTTAATTATGAAAGTTTATACTAAAACAGGCGATAAAGGCGAAACATCGTTATTAGGAGGCACACGGGTTAAAAAGAGTCACATAAGAATTGAAGCATACGGAACTGTTGATGAACTCAATTCTTACATTGGTGTTTTGCGCGACCATGAAGTGTCCGTTCACGATCAAAAAGTACTTATTGAAATTCAAGACCGACTGTTTACCTTGGGGTCACATTTGGCTTCCGACCCAAATAAAACGAAGCGAAAGGTGCCCGACATAGGAGAGAATGATATTGTGTTTCTGGAAAAAGAAATGGATGTCATGAATGAAACTTTACCTGATATGAAATCTTTTGTTTTGCCGGGTGGACACAAATTAGTTTCGTTTACTCACGTCGCAAGATGTGTTTGTCGAAGAGCAGAACGGTTGGTTATTCAATTGGACGACCATGAAGAGGTTGATGGGATTATTATTCGTTATTTGAATCGTTTGTCAGATTATTTGTTTGTTCTTTCCCGAAAGTTTACCCAAGAAAAAGGGGCAGAAGAAACGCCTTGGAAACCAAGAGTGTAAGGCTTTTTTAACCTAAAATAAAAGATGATTTGCGAGTGAACTTAAAAAAATTACATTTGCAAAAATTAGAACACCAAATTAGTCAGTTATGTATTGGACTTTAGAATTAGCTTCATATATGGAGGACGCTCCTTGGCCAGCAACCAAAGAAGAGCTTATTGATTACGCTCTTCGTAGAGGTGCTCCCTTGGAAGTAGTTGAAAATCTTCAAGAAATAGAAGATGAGGGCGAAAGCTATGATAGCATTGAAGATATCTGGCCAGATTACCCGTCTAAAGAAGATTTTTTCTTTAACGAAGACGAGTATTGATAACCAATTAGATATTTAGAATATAAACCGTTTGAGGATTTCCTTAAGCGGTTTTTTTGTGCCTTTTATTTAAAATTTTAGCTCCTTTGAAATCCGACCTTAACACATTATGACAAACCACTGGTAAAGCTCCTTTTTTACCTCCTAAATTCGACTATTTTTGCAGGCTTATTCACAGAATTAACAGCATATAGCTATGGATTTTATTACCAAATTACTTGGTAGTTTTTTCGGAAACAAATCTGAAAAAGATATAGAAGAATTAAGCCCCCAAGTGGAGCTTATTCACAAGGCATTCGATAAATTACAAAACCTTTCCAGCGATCAGTTAAGAGCTAAAACCGGCGAGCTTAAAGAACGAATTGCAGAGAAACTAAGGACTGAGCAAGATGAAATCGATGCTCTGAAAATAAAAATAGAAGAAGATTTTTCACTTTCTGTTTCGGACAAAGAGGCCATTTACGGCCAAATTGATTCGCTTGAAGAGGTGGTTACTTCTAAACTGGATGAAGTTTTAAATGAAATTTTACCCGAAGCTTTTGCCATTGTAAAAGAAACGGCTTCACGATTTACCAACAACGATTACATTGAAGTAACTGCTAACGAAAACGATAGAAAACTAGCCTCAACTAAAGAGCATATTACCATTTCGGGTGATAAAGCTCAGTGGTCTAAAAAATGGTTAGCTGCTGGTGGAGAGATTGAGTGGAACATGATTCATTATGATGTTCAATTGATTGGTGGAATTGTGATGCACAGCGGTAAAATTGCTGAGATGGCAACAGGTGAAGGTAAAACCTTAGTGGCTACGCTTCCTGTATTTTTAAATGCATTGAGCGGTCGTGGTGTTCACCTGGTTACGGTTAACGATTACCTAGCACGTCGAGATTCTGAATGGATGGCTCCGATATTCCAATTTCATGGAATGAGCATCGACTGTATCGATAAACATCAGCCAAATTCTGAGGAAAGAAGACAAGCTTATAACGCTGATATTACTTACGGAACCAATAACGAATTTGGTTTTGATTATTTGCGTGATAACATGGCTAGCAAGCCAACTGATTTGGTTCAACGTAAACCAAATTATGCTATTGTTGATGAGGTAGATTCTGTATTGATTGATGATGCAAGAACGCCTTTGATTATTTCTGGTCCAACACCAAAAGGCGATCAACACGAGTTTATGGAGCTTAAGCCCAAAATTGAAGTTTTGGTAAATGCTCAAAAGAAATTACTCAACAATTTAATTAGTGAGGCTAAGAAAAAATTAGCTGAAGGAACAGACAAAAATACTCGTGAAGAGGGTGGTTTAGCGTTATATCGTGCTTACCGATCGATGCCTAAAAATAAAGCACTTATTAAATTTTTAAGTGAACCCGGAATTAGGACTCAATTAACCAAGACGGAGAATTTTTACATTGCTGATCAAGGTAAAGAATTGCCTTTTGTTGATTCTGAATTGTTCTTTGTGGTTGACGAAAAACAAAATTCAGTAGAGCTTACTGAAAAAGGATTAACCCTAGTTACTGGTGAAACTAACGATGCGAATTTCTTCATTTTGCCAGACATTTCTACTGAGATTGACAAAATTGAGAAGTCAAATAAAAGTGACGAAGAAAAATTAAAAGACAAAGACATTTTAATTGGCGATTTTTCTGCAAAATCTGAGCGAGTTCATACAGTAAATCAGTTGCTTAAATCATATGCGATGTTCGAGTTGGACGTCGATTATGTGGTAATGGACAACAAGGTTAAAATTGTTGATGAACAGACAGGTCGTATCATGGAAGGCCGTCGTTATTCTGACGGATTGCACCAGGCCATTGAAGCAAAAGAAAATGTAAAGATTGAGGCTGCTACTCAAACTTATGCAACCATTACGCTTCAAAATTATTTCAGAATGTATCACAAACTTTCGGGTATGACAGGTACGGCAGAAACTGAAGCGGGTGAATTCCATGAAATCTATAAGTTGGACGTAGTTGTAATTCCAACAAACCGACCAATTCAACGTGACGATAAACAAGATTTTGTTTTCAAAACAGTTCGTGAAAAATTCAACGCAGTAATAGACGAAACTGAAAAATTAGTTCAACAAGGAAGACCTGTTTTGGTAGGTACTACTTCAGTTGAAATTTCTGAATTATTGAGTCGAATGCTTAAAATGAAGAACATTCGTCACCAAGTATTGAATGCAAAACTGCATCAGAAAGAAGCTGAAGTAGTAATTGAAGCTGGTAAGGCCGGAACCGTAACTATTGCCACGAATATGGCAGGTAGGGGTACTGATATTAAGTTGAGTAAAGAAGTAATTGCTTCTGGTGGTTTAGCCATTATTGGTACTGAACGTCACGAATCGCGTCGTGTAGACAGGCAGTTGAGAGGTCGTTCTGGTCGTCAAGGAGATCCAGGTTCTTCTCAGTTTTTTGTTTCTCTTGAAGATAATTTAATGCGTTTGTTTGGTTCTGAAAGAATCGCCAAACTAATGGATAGAATGGGTCTTGAAGATGGTGAAGTGATACAACACAGCATGATTTCTAAATCGATTGAACGAGCTCAGAAAAAGGTTGAAGAAAACAACTTTGGGATTCGTAAACGATTGTTGGAATATGATGATGTAATGAATTCTCAACGTGAGGTAATTTACGATAGAAGAAAGCATGCACTTCATGGCGAACGTATCCAAGTTGATATCTCAAACATGATTCAAGACGTTTGTTTGGATTTAACTTTCGATTATCATGCAGTTAAAGATTATGAAAGCTATAAGTTAGATTGCTTGACTAATTTGGGCATTGAGCCATCTGTAAATGAGCAAGATTTCTTAAAAGGTAACCCTGAGCAAATGGGCCATGAGCTTTATGATGCAACCATGAAACATTATCATGATAAGTCTGAGTTAATTGCTAAAATGGCTTTTCCGGTTATCAAAAATGTTTACGATAACGAAGGACACAAGTTTGAAAATATTGTTGTTCCGTTTACCGATGGGCGTAAGTCTATTCAGGTGGTTACCGATCTCGAAAAGTCTGTAAAATCAGAAGGTAAAGAAGTTGTTGAGGCACTTGAAAAAGGAGTTATTCTTGGAATGATTGACCAGCATTGGAAAGAGCATTTAAGAGATATGGACGATTTACGTCAGTCTGTTCAAAGTGCTGTTTACGAACAAAAAGATCCGTTACTTATTTACAAATTTGAGTCGTTTGAATTATTCAAAAAGATTTTGGCTAAGGTGAATATGGATGTAGTTTCTTTCATCACCAAAGCAACATTACCACAATCTGATGGGGCAACTGTGCGTCAAGGAGATAACTTGCCTAACAAACAAGAACCAAAAACTCAAACAGGCAGAGGTACTTCTCCAGATAGTATTCCTACAGAACAGAATTATAATGACCCAAGTCAACGAGAACAGGTTAAAAAGGAGCCAGTTAAAGTTGAGAAAAAAATTGGACGTAACGAGCGCGTTGAAGTCCAAAATATTATGTCTGGTGAAAAGAAGAATGTGAAGTTTAAACAAGCTGAACCTCTTTTGGCTACCGGTCAGTGGGTGATTGTGAATAGCTAATTTGCTTAAACGATACCATACCAAGGGACTAGTTGAAGCAGGAACTGATGAGGCTGGTCGGGGTTGTTTATGTGGCCCAGTTACGGCAGCAGCAGTAATTCTTCCTGAAGGGTTTTCAAACAAATTATTAAATGATTCAAAGCAATTAAGCGAGAAAGATCGCTTTGCGTTGAGGCCTATCATTGAAAAGGAAGCCTTGGCTTATGGGGTTGCATTTGTGAGTCCTCAAAAAATTGATGAAATCAATATTTTGCAAGCTAGTTTGTTGGCTATGCATCTTTCTTTGGATAAACTGAATGTTCGTCCTGAACACATTTTGGTTGATGGTAATCGGTTTAAGCCATACAATTTTATACCACACACCACGGTTGTAAAAGGAGATGCAAAATTCATGAGCATTGCCGCTGCTTCGGTTTTAGCTAAAACTTACCGAGACGATTTTATGCTAGAACTTCATAAGAAATTTCCCAATTACGATTGGGCAAATAACATGGGTTATCCAACAAAAAAACATCGGCAGGGAATTCGTGATTTTGGACCTACACCACATCATAGAATGACCTTTAAATTGCTTTAACGGCTGGTTGTTAATACCTCACTCTAATTCTGCTTTTGCGGGCAATTTCTTACTCTATTTTTACCCATATCTATAGTTATGCTTCGGAACCTATTTCTCGTATTTCTTTTAGCCGCCTTTATTGGTTTGAGTGCTGTTTTTTTCTACAAGTTCAACGAAAAAAAAGAAGTTCAGCGTGACTATTTTGCTTCAATTCCAACCCAAAGTGCTTGGGTAATGGAAGTAAGAGAGCCGGGGTCTCTATTATCAACACTAAAAGGAACGAATATCATCTATGATGAATTTTCTCAACATCAAGTATTTCAAGACTGGCTCATTCCCTTTGAAAGTTTAGATTCAATTATTTCTGAAAATAAATTGAAATATGAGCAAATAGTGCTCGATAGAATGACCTTAGCATTGGTTCCAACTGGTGCTGATAGTTACGACATGTTGGTGTCGATTCAAATTCCTGATGACTTGCCTCAGACAAGTTTGAATCAGTTGCTTTCAAACGTTTTGGGAAGTGCAACAGGCAACACTAAGGAATATGGAGGTGCTATAATTAACCAATTTGTAAGTGAGAATAATTTTAAGACTTATATCGCCCAATTTGACGGCTTTTTGTTGGTAAGCTCAAACGAGTTAGCAGTAGAAGATGCAATACGGCAATTAAATTCAGAACTTAGCTTGTTAAGTGACGAAGAGTTTAAACGCATTGTTGCTACAGCTGGCAATAGCAGAAAAGTAAATTGGTACATCCAACAACAAGAATTTGTAAAATACCTTTCATCTGAGCTCAGTTCTGGCTATCAGAAAAATTTAACTCGCCGCCTAAACGTTCCTTCATGGGTAGAGCTAGACTTGTGGCTCAAACCAAACTCGTTAATGTTTAATGGTTACAGTTCGGCGGGAAGCAATAAAAGCGACTTTTTAAATGTTTTTAAAGGTCAACAACCCGGATCAACATCTTTGGATGAGGTATTGCCAATGAATACCGCTTTTTACTTGAATTATAATATTAGCAATTATCAAGATTTTATTTCAATGTATCAGGAGTATCTAAAGATTCATAACTCACACGATTCATTTATGAGAAACTTAACCATGCTAAATGATAGTGCAGGCTTTAATACAACAGAGTTATTGCTTAAATCAATTGGTAGCGAAGTCAGTTTGGCTATTCTTGAAATTCAAAACAATGTAAATGAGGAGGCGTTAAGTGCAGTAAAGGACAAGGCTATTTGTTTAGTCCGGTTGAAAAATGCTGACTCATGGATTGACGATGCAAAAGCAATTATTAAGGCAAACGAGTCAGACGATTTATTTAAACTTGAATACCGAGAAGTTCCTATTTATGAAACTAATATAAATGGATTGATTTCGGCTAACCTTGGAGGTGCTTTTTCGGGATTAGAAAACAAGTACTTTGTGGTTATTGACGATTATTTGGTGTTTGGTGAAAAGGTTCCTACGTTGCGTGAAGTAATTAATTCGTGGAAAGGTGATAAAACACTAGCTGAAGATGAAAACTACAGCGCTTTTAGTGAAAATTTATCGTCAACTTCAAACATAACCTTGTACAGTTCAATAGCACGTTCGCCTTATCTCATTTCGTATTTCTTGAAGATGAAAAACCAAGCTTGGTTGAAAGATCATATTGAGTTGTTTAGAAAATTTGAGGGGGTTGCTATCCAAATTGCACAAGAAGAACAGGACTTATTCTATTACAATGTTTATGTGAAGCATAACCCTATCTATAAAAAAGTTACGTCTTCACTTTGGGAAATCCCATTGGATACTGGCATTGCATCTCAGCCACAATTGTTTATTAACCACTATTCAAAAGCAGGAGAAATATTAATTCAAGACTTAGCAAATAAAGTGTATCTGATTTCAAATACAGGTAGAATCCTTTGGTCAAAAAAGCTTTCAGGAAAAGTAATGAGCAAGTTTTATCAAGTTGATAAATTTAAGAATGACAAGTTTCAAATATTGGTTAATACAGCTGATAGAATTTATCTGATTGACCGAAACGGGAAAGATGTAAGCGGCTTCCCAATTAAGTTAAATAAGAAAGCTTCTGGTCCTTTATCACTAATGGATTACGACAGAAATAGAAAGTATCGATTACTTCAGCCGGTTAAAGGTGGTGGCGTAATGTGCTACGACTTAAGTGGCAAGATTGTAAAGGGCTGGGTGTTTAAAGGCAAATCAGATATATCGGAGTATTTCCAGTATTTAAGCGTAAAAAACAAAGACTACATTATGGCTTATGATGGGGCTAATAAACTGCGAATATTAAACAGAAAAGGTCAAGATCGAATTAAACTAAAAGAGTCAATTGTAAAAGGAAAAAATAGCAGCTTAAAATTTGTAAAAGGTAAAAGTTTAGCCACCACTTATATTGTTACTACTGATTCTAGTGGGAACATTCTTAAACTGTCTCTTACCGATAAGTTGGAAGTAATGCAGTTTGATGGACACAAGGCAAATCATTATTTTACTTCAATTGATGCCAATGGAGATAAGGTAAGAGATTATGTTTTTCAGAACGAAAACGAATTAACTGCTTTTGATGAAGAGGGAAAGAAAATTATTGAGATAGAGCCAGACTTTGAAATTGATTATAAACCGTCTTTTTACATGAGCCATGATCGCATTTATATTTCGATAAACAAAAAAGAAAAAATGGGAATTGAGTTGTTCGACCAATTTGGAAATCGCGTTGATGGTAGCCCATTTTTAGGAGATGGGAAGCCTCTTATTTACGACATTAACCTAGATAATAGGTTAGAGTTTGTCTCCTCTTCCTCAAAAGGAATGGTTTATTGTTATGTTCTTGATTAATTGATATTTTAAGAATATCAAAAAGGGTTTGGTTTTAATTGCATTTCAACCTCGAATTTGCTTTCTTTACATTTGTTAACAACCGATAAATTTTTGATTTATGAGAAAATTAATTTCGTTTCTATTGCTTTGTTTTTCTTTGATCAGTTGTATCGATCAAAAGGACTACGACCTTGACCGGTTTGCAAAAACAAGCTGGAATCCAGAATTAGGATTTCCATTGGTAAATAGTAAAGTGGGGGTCGATAAACTCTTTGGAAATTCAGATTCTAATGCTGTTACTTCAAATTCTGATGGACTAATCGTGCTGGTTTATCAATCTAAGGAAATGGAAATTGGTGTGTCTGAGTTTTTTGCGATGCCAGAATTATTAGAAGTTCCAACTACAACCATTCCAGTTGTTCCTGGTCAATCACAATCAATTAAAATTCCATTTCCAACTACTGATGGAGCGAAAATAGACCGTCTAGAAATTGAATCAGGTGAATTGATTGTAGGGCTTAATACAGGTCAATCAGGAACTGTAAAATTTACATTCACATCAATCAAAGATGCTGGCGGATCTGCAGCGGTTGAGAATGTGCCAACCAACCAAGCCAGTGTTTCGCGAGATTTGGCCGATCATGCTTTGCAAATGAATGCACAAGGGGAATTTGAAGTGACGGTTGATTTTACAAATGCTTCATCGGGAAGTGGAAAGCCGGTTATTGAGTTTAGAAACATTGTCTATAAAAAAATTGAGGGCGATTTTGGTCAAAAAAATATTACACTGCGTAAAGATTCTTTAAAGCTTCATTTGTTTAAGAGTTTAGCGGCTCAGGGTAATTTTGCATTGACAAATCCAACCGTAGAGGTTCATGTTGAAAATACCGTTGGAATTCCATTAGAACTCGATTTGAGCGATATGAATGGTTATAATGAAGTCACTAATCAACGAAATTCTATTTTTTCAGCTGGAGGAAAGTTCAATTTATCCGGTGGAACGGTAGCTAATCCGAGTGACAATTCCATAATTATTGATAAATCGAATAGTACCATTCGAGAGGTAATTCAACCTACTCCTGTGTACTTGCAGTATAGTCCTGCTGTCACTGTAAATCCAGGAGGGGTTCCGTCCCCTTTAAATACAATTGAAAAGAACTGTGGAGTAAAAATGGCAACAAGTTTAAAACTGCCGTTGGATGGAAGTATTCAGGGGTTGGCAATACACGACACCTTAGATTTTAATGTTGAGGCTTTGTTTGATTTGATTAAAGATTTCACAGTGTCTACGGTAATTAAAAATGGATTCCCGTTTAACGTTAATGTTACACTGCAGCTACTAGACTCCACGTACGCACCTGTTATGGATATTAAAAATCAACCAGTTTATTTAATGGACAAACGAGATGTCTTTACGTCTGGAACACCGGGTGCAAATCAAAGAATTGATCAGAATAATTTAGTTCAACTATCTGAAGAATATGTAATGGATTCGGATGTTGTATCGGCCTTGTTCAAGGGAAGATATGTGAGAATGATAGGCTATTTTGAGACATTCAATAATGGAACGGTGCCCGTTAAAGTATTTGATGATTATCATCTTGATGTTAAGTTGGGTGTTAAAGTAACTGGTAATATTAATTTTTAATGAATATGAAAAAGCAAATATTAGGCTTGGTAGTGTTCGTTTTAATGGGCTTTACTACCTACGCTCAACAAGATTTAACTCTTTACGAATTGAGGTCTGTTCCTCAAGCCAATCAAATTAATTCATCAAGAATGCCCTATTCAAATGGGTACTTGTTGCTTCCTGCGGTCAGTGGTGTTTACGGAACATTTTATAATGAGGGCTTTAACTATAGCAATTTTGTTGATGTTGGCCCTGACTCTAATCGAATTGATATGACTCGAGGTATCGAACGAATGAAGGATATCAATGATTTAGGATTTGACTTTAGAACAACTCTTTTTGGATTTGGATTTCGAACTGGAGCTTCGTACATAACATTCAATATTGAACAAAAAACAAGTACACGATTTACCTACCCCAAATCTATGTTTGAGTTTTTATGGTACGGAAATGCCAGTTCTAAATTTCTAGGTGAACGGGTTGCAATGGATGGGTTAGGCTTAGATGTAATGTCTTACACTGAAGCTTCTTTAGGATGGGCAAAAGATGTAAGTGAAAAGTTGAGTTTTGGTGTAAGAGCTAAATATTTAAGTGGTCAGGCAAATTATAAAACCACTAACTCTTCTTTAGGGGTAACTACAAGTGAAGACGCATATGCACTTCGAATTGATGGTGCATACGCCTATAAATCGGCAGGGGCAATTGGAGCATATTTAGACACGAATAATTCGTTTGAAGAGAATGTTGTAAGTGCTGTTACAGGCAATCATGGTGGAGCAATTGATATTGGATTTACCTATCGAATAGACAACAAACTATCGTTTTCGGGTGCTTTTAACGACATAGGAATGATTTCATGGAATTCGGGTGTTAGAAACGGAGTAGCCGACACGGTTGATGTTATTTATGAAGGTGAAGATGTACTTAGTTGGGATGAACAATCAATTAGCGGCGATGGAGTTAGAGGAGCATTGGACACGATAATTAATAGTATAGATTTCGTAAATGACAGTTCCTCATACGTAACCTGGCTTCCCACAAAAATTTACATTGGAGCAAACTACAGGTTATTTCCCAAAACTGATTTGAGCATTCTCTCATACAGTGAATTTTATAATTCAAGGTTTAAAACATCAGTTAGGGTAGCTTTAACACAAAGAGTAAGAAACTGGTTAATGGCTACGGTTAACTATTCTGTTTATGGTCGTTCTGCGGCAAATGTTGGGGTTGGACTTTCTGTTAACGGAGGGCCCTTTCAGTTGTATATGGTTACTGATAATGTAATTTCATATCTAGCGCCAAATAACAGTAAAAACTTTCATTTTAGAGCGGGAATCAACTTTACGTTCTCTAATAATTTTAGTCAAAACTAATGAGTGAACGAAGCATGAAAATCTTTAGTATACATTGGGTTTTAGGAGTTTGTTTTTTGTGGTTAGCTCCTCAAATACTAATAGCACAGACAGAAAAGCTGGATAAAAAGTTTGAGAAATCTATTGCCAAGGCGGAAGAGAATTTCCTGTATGGCGATTATTATCAAAGCCAAATAATAGTAAAACGATTACTTAACAAGTATCAGAAAAAAGGGTTTGTCGAAACTCAAAACTATGCATTGGCGAGTCTTTATAATGCCAAGTTTTTAGTTGGTCTAGGAAAGTATTTTGTAGTTCAGGATAGTATAGAAAATGCAATGTTCTACTTTAACTCTTTCGTTAAAAAGGACAGTTCTAAATACGGCCAAGGACTTTTATTAATTAGTGATATTTATAGCAATTACGGTAACTATGTTCGAGCTCAAGATTATTTAGAAAAGGCTATCGCTTATTCGGAAACTGACCCTAATAACAATTGGGTAATTGATGTGTCAAAAGTTAGAGATACGACATCAAAGAAGAAAGTTCCAGAATATACTGACCCGAGCTTGCAGCCTGAATTGGTGCAAAATTTTGAAATTGAAAAAAGAAAACTGCAAATTCAGATTGCACGTGGTTTTTATAACGAATCCGATGGAGTATTCGAAGACTTAATAAAGTATCAAAGTTCCATCTCTAAGCGATCATTTGCAAACGTTGATTCAACCGCTAAAAAAAGCGTTACAAAAATTAAAAAGAAAGAACTTAAAAAACGTCAATTAGACCTTGGGCTCTTGTTCGTAAACAAGGCCGATTTTTTGAGACTCAGAGGTAATTATCCAAAGGCGGCATCAATGTATTCTGAAAATGCACGTGTTTTTGACCGAATGAAGATTAGCAAAAAATCGTTTCCATATTTGAAAAATACCTTTGGTCAAATGGTCATGATTGAAAATGACGGCCGGTTAGAAAAAGCACATAAGAGATATAAAAGACTTAGGTCGGCATTAGACAGAAGTAATCAGGTGTCAAACTACCATAAGTTTTATAACGAAGTAGTAGAACATGAAATAATGGCTTATATAGCTGCTGAAAAGAATAAAAAAGCGAAGGATTTATTTTTAAAGTACAAGCTCGATAATATGAATAAATATGGCACTAAAAGCATTTATTATTTACATGCTTTGATGCTTGAGAATGAATTTAATAACCGTAAAAAGCGATACAAAAAAGCCGTTAAAGCTGAAGATTTACTCAAAGATGGTATTGAGGAAGTGTTACCAATCGATCATATTGATAACATGAATTTCAATGATCACTTGTATGATTTTTATAAGAAAAACAACAAGATTGAAGAGGCAAGAATTGAAAGAGAGGCAAACCGCGATATAGCCAAAATAAATTACGGAGAAAACGCTCCTAAATATTCAATGGCCCTTTTAGAGTTGTCTAATTTCAATATTGACATGCAGGATGAATTTTCAAGTTCGAAAAATAATTATGAAAATCATTTTGAGGACATAGTGGAGAAGCAGCTTCACAACCATCATCCTAAATACTCGCTTTATTTAACTTACTACGCAAGGCTCAAGACTTATTTAGATGATTATACTGCTGCCTACGATTTAAGTAGCCAAGCGGCTAAAATTGCAGATGAGAGATTTGGGGCAAGTTCTGAAGAATATGCTTTGGCTTTAATTGAAATGGCATCAATTAACATTGATAAAGGTGAATTCGACCAGGCCGAAAATCAACTGGAACGCGCTACAGAATTAATAAAAGAAGAGGGTAGTAAAAACAGCTTGAGTAACTACCATGCTTTGATGGAATTGGCTGAGTTATATCAAATAAGTGGTAAGTACGACAAGGCCGATGCTACCATAAGAAAAGCACATAAATATGCTAAAAAATCAGGAGAAAATCAGGGGTTATCTGCTGCTTCTTCAGATGAATTGGCTGCATTATATATTACTCAGGGTAGATATAAGGCTGCCGAGGATATTCTAAAAAAATCGATTGAATTAAACGAAAAGAAATATGGTGAAGAACACTATCGTTTAGTTAAACCATATGCTCTTTATTCAAAACTTTACTTAGTTACTGGTGAGTATATTTTATCTGAAAAAATGATTCAGAAGTCACTTGATATTTCAAAAACAACTTTGGGTGATACAAGTGTTGACTATATGGATAACCTAACCCAACTTGGTGAAATTTATATTGCCATGGGTAACTACAAGGAGGCGCGTGAAATTTATACTGATGCTAGAAAATTGATCAATGATAAATTTGGAGATAATAATTATCGTGAAGCTCAAATACTTCAACAATTGGCCGATGTTAACTTCAAATCGGATAATTCAGATTTAAAAATAATAACCAAATACCTTGATGAGGCTAAAGAAATTGTTACTACCAATTTTAGCAGTTCGCACCCTCAGTATGCCTATTTATTGGAGTATGAGGCCAAAGTATTGGTTGATTACAAAGAATATGATAAAGCTAAAGTGAATCTTGAGGATGCTCAAAAAATATGGTTGGGACTTTACAAAAAGGAACATATTAATGTAGCTCAGAACGAGATTTTAATGGGTGACTTGCTTTATAAAAAAGGTGAGTTTGCAGAGGCTTTAAAAAACTATAGCGATGCTTCCAAAACCATTAAAGATGTTCAAGATGATAATCACCCAGAATACATTGAGACAAGAAGTAAGATGGGTAAGAGTCTCTTTGCTAAAGGTGATTTAAAAGGGGCGATGGTTATCTATAATGAAACTACTGTAAAATATTTGGAGTATTTGGACAAATATTTTCCTGCGCTATCTGAGCAAGAAAAAGGTAGATACTGGAATAGTATTAAAGGTGACTTTGAAACCTACAATTCATTAGCCCTTGCGTTTTCTGGAAAAAAGGGGAAAACAAGAAAAACAGTTGGGAAAATCTATGACTTTAAATTATCTACAAAAGCGATTTTATTAAGCTCTTCTGCGAAGCTTAAAAATCGTATCGTTAACTCTGGAGACGGAGAATTGTTATACAAATTTGGGCTATACAATGAGTATCGTGAAGATATTACAAGAGGACTTTCTATGTCTCCGTCAGAAAGAGAAGAGCAAGGGATTGATTTAGGTGCGTTAGAAAAGGAAGTTAATAGTCTTGAAAAAGAACTTAGTGAACAGTCTGAGGATTTTGCCGATGCATTCGATAGCGAGCAGTTTACTTGGAAAGATGTTAAGGCCACTTTAAAGCCAAATGAATATGCTATTGAAATTGTTCGATTTAGACATTGGGATGTTCAGTTTACCGATTCAATTATATATATGGCAATGATTGTTCATTCAAAAAGTAAAGCCCCTGAACCGGTGATATTGTCGAATGGAAATCAACTCGACTCAAAATTCTTTAAGTACTACACAAATACAATTAAGTATAAGGTTAAAGACAAAAAGAGTTATACCCAGTTCTGGGCAGAAATAGATTCTAAAATTCCAGATGACGCCACTATTTATGTGTCTGCTGATGGTGTTTACAATCAAATGAACATTGAAACACTTATTGATTCGTCAGGCAATTATTTAATCGATAAAAATGAAATTTACTACGTAAGTAATACAAAAGATTTAGTGCTAGAAGCGAAAGATGAAACTAAGAAGTCTTATTCTAATACTGCATTTTTAATTGGAAACCCTGAATTTGCTGGCGATAAGTCTAAAATTGCGTCTTCAAACACGGTTAGTTCTATTGAACCACTTCCCGGTGCCGAAAAGGAGATAAAAGACGTGAATAAATTGTTGCACCGATACAATTGGAAGAAGAAAACATTAATTGGCGCAGCTGCTACTGAAACGGCAATTAAGGAAATGGAAAGCCCTAGAGTATTTCATGTGGCAACTCACGGTTTCTTTAAAGATGAAGACAAGTCAAAACAAGCAAAAGAGGATAAAGGCGATATCGCTGATAACCCATTATTACGAAGTGGTCTTTTATTTACTGGTGCAGGTGAGCTTTTGGCAAATAACAACATTTACGATTTCAATAAAAAAGATGGAATTTTAACTGCTTATGAAGCAATGAACCTAAACTTAGATAACACTGAATTGGTTGTTTTAAGTGCATGTGAAACTGGTCGAGGAGAGATTAAGTCTGGTGAAGGGGTTTATGGACTTCAACGTTCTTTTTTAGTTGCCGGGGCTGATAATGTGATCATGACTTTATTCAAAGTAAATGATGCAGTCACTCAAGAATTAATGAACGATTTTTATGCTCATTGGCTTGAAGGAGAAAACAAAAGAGATGCTTTTCAGAATGCAAAGAAGCGTATCAAAGAAAAATATGACAAACCGATTTACTGGGGTAGTTTCATGCTAATTGGCTTAGATTAACACCCTTTGGCTGACCATAATGATTTAGGCCGCTTGGGCGAGTTTAAAGCCGTAGAATTTCTGACTCAAAACGGGTTTAAAATACTGGCTACTAATTGGCGCTTTAGAAGAGATGAGGTTGATGTAATCTGCCAAAATACAGATTACCTTGTTTTTGTAGAAGTAAAAACTCGATCATCTCGTGAATTTGGAGACCCAAGTGATGCGGTAACCAATTCAAAAATCAAGCATTTAATTGAAGCAGCCGAAGAGTACATTGTCTCTAATAATATTGAGAAAGAGACTCGATTTGATGTAATTGAAGTAGTTGCCGACGGAAACCAATATACAATCAACCATATTCCCGACGCCTTCAGTCCTTCGTTTTAATAAAAGTCTTTTTTGAGTTTTAAGAAATACGACTCAAAATATTGATAACTCAAACGGGATATAATTGCGGTTATTATTAATACAATTATTGGTTGTACCAAATAAACCATATACCCAGAGTTGGATATTTCAAAACGAGAAACAACTATTGATATTATGGTAATTACAATGGCGTGATAGCAATATAGGCCGTAAGAAACTCTTCCTAACCTGCTTATTAAAGCATTCTTGGAAAAATTAACGGGTGTGTTATTACTGGATGTCCAGTCGATAATCAAGAGGGCGAAAAGGGAGCTTAAAATAAGTTTGGAAAAAACATTTAGGATGAATATATCGCTCCAGATTGGAAACAGAACAACGCTACAAATTGTTGTTAGAATTAATAAGTATGAGTATAGTTTGTTTGTTTTTGAAGATAAATAATTAGTAATGGAGGAATTGTTAAAAAGGCCATATGCTGCTAATGCTCCTACGCCGAAATTGCCAACCAAACTAAAGGTACTTAATTCAAATGCCATTGAATTGGTGTCGGAAGTATAAGCCCGGTAAACAAGAGAAAAAATAATGAGTAAGAAACAAATGGGAAAAAACCACTTCGTATTTAGCTTGTTAACTCCTGCCCAAAGCAAGTAAAACTGCTCTTCAACAGAAATACTCCAAAGCACTACCATAAAAAATAGAAACTCGTTTCCGTGGTTTATAATATAAAAATTAGAGACAAAAAGTAAAAAGTATTGAATTGGAGGCAGAGGCTGAATGGGGATATTCCACATGTCTAAAAAGAGCCATAAGGAATACCCAAAAAAGACGATAAGAAAGTATAGGGGCCATATTCTTAGACTCCGACGAACAATAAATTTTTTGAAATTGAATTCATTACCATTGAATTTTTTCTCTTCCAAAATAACCCAGGTAATTAAAAAGCTAGATTGAACAAAAAAGTAGTCTACTCCTAAAACTCCAAATTTTAAAAATGAATAAATGCTTCCAAATGTCTCGTTGTTTAATAGCACTTCGCTTGAAGTAAATAAACCATGAGCAATAAAAACTAAAAAAAAGGCTATAAACCTACTTGCGTCTAGGTTTTTAAACCTTCGTTTTTTAGAATGAATTGACATAAATGACTATCGCATTAAATACATTTTTCCAAATCCTTTCTTGAAATAGTTATCTGCGTTTGTCGATTTATGCTCTATTTCTTCGCCTTCAATTTTTGTAATTACACGATAGAAATATACTCCGTTAGCCAACTGATCCCCAAATTCATCTTTCCCATCCCAAGCATAGTCAGTAATGTTTCGTCCGATGGTAATTACACCTAATTCATCGCGGTCTATTTCTCTAACTACTCTACCCGTAGCAGTTAATATTTGAATTCTAAAATAGTCAGGAACCTGATACCCTGTAAGACTGAAAACAAACCGTGTCGATGTAGAAAAGGGGTTAGGGTAATTAAGTATTTCAGTAATAGTACTCTTGTTTTCTATTTCAAATTGAATACTGTATTTGTTTTTGCCACTGCGATTTCCGCTAGCATCTTTTGCATCAATGTCCAGTTGGTATGTTCCATCTTCTACCAAAATTGGGTTTAAATAAATGGTGGCTTCGTTTTCCTGATCATCTCCCGCTTCAAAATCCATAACATATTCGCCGCTGTTTGAGTTAAAGTATAAACGCTTTTGGGCCTTGTTTGGGTACGTTAGATTTACAATGAAAAACGAAGTGTCGTTAAGTGGTAGGAATAGGTTTTCATCATTTAATTGTGCTTTAATTTCTGGTCTAGCCGATATTAAATCACCATCAAGAATATGTTTGCCATCGAAGGTTACATCTAATAATGGGTTAGTATTATCTCCGGCTACATAAAAAGAGAATGGCATTATATTATTAAAATGTTCAATTTCAGTTTGCCATAGAGTATCCTCAGGGTTTATATCTACCAATAGAATATAATCACCAGATAGGTTGTCGGTTTTAAATGAATAGGAAATTACCGTAGAATCATACGCCTGAAATGGGCTGGTTTTAACTAGTTCCCTTTGCACTGTGTTATTCGACCTATCGAGTAATAAATAACTAACAAGTATGCTGTCTGATTTGGCTGAACTTAGATTTAAAACTGACATTTCAAACTCTAAATTTTCTCCTTGGGTTAAAGTATCGTTATGGAATTTTAAATGTCCAACGGGGTGAAGTGCTAATTCGAGTGCCTCGTCACTTAACATATACCAATAGTCAAGTTGCGGAGCAACGTTTGTCTGTAAGTCACTTACATTGGCCGTTAATTGTAAATTTTTGTAATAATTGATGTTGGGTATTTTTACCTTTAAATCATCAATATTGAATGAGTTGTCATTTATTCTTAATAGTTCTATGGTGTTGCCATTTACTTCCTCACCCGAAAGTATAAGCTCTATACTGTCTTCGGGATTGTTAATGCTGTAATTCCAATACAATGATTTATAGTCGTCAGATAGAGGAATTGTTACACTGTTAATTGTACCTGTGTTTGTTTTAGAATCTACAAAAACACTTGCGCTGATACTTGCTCGAGAATGACTCCCTATAACTTCTATGGCTTTGTTTTTATTCCCTTTTTGCGCAATTAATATGTATGGGTGGTCATTAGGTATATGTCTGATTGAATCTGCACCCAAATCTTCAAAAAGTTGATAATGTCTGTTCTTCCATGCGGTAGAATCTTGAAAATTTCCCGAAACACCACTCATAGCCATAATGTAAAAACTATCGGGTACAGCTTGAGTTATCATGTAAATCATTGAATCCATCATTACTGAATCACTGACTAAGAACTGAAAGCGATTGTCCGGAACAGCACAAGCTCCTTTTGTATAATCGTTGTAGTTACCAAAGTTTTTATCTGGGTTAATTATAACGCCATTATCCTCGTACCTAGTTTGCCATGCCTCCATAGTAGTTGGGTTTATTACGGCAATTAACATGCTTCGAGCTCCTCGACACGCTCCTAATCGCCCTAATTGGGCACCATTAATAGACATGCGAATTGCGTAATAATCAATCAGTACCTGGGGTAATCCTTGGTTGTATGCGGCTATGTTGTTTTTTGTGTCTGCAAAATCTATTGTTTTGTTGGTTTTGTCATAAGTTAAATTCTGAAATGTGTTTTCTTCAAATTGCTCAAATTCGTATTGGCTCCAACCTGTTTTTCCATTTATAAATTGGAAGCTTCGTGTTCTCCATTTGAAATTTCCAGAGTTGTCTATTGCAGAGCACCTCCAATAAAACACATCTGAATCATTTACAGTTGTCAAGTTTGGTTGCCATTGAATAGAACCGCCTTGCCCATTAATAACTTTGCTTTTTTTATTTGGGGAGCTAAAATCCTGAATCCTATCAATTTCAAATTGATAAGACCGGGCGGGGGCTTTAGGGTCGGCAGTAGATGCGGATAAAATTATTTCTGAGTTTGGTTGTATTGAGTAGTTTCCTGGGTGAACAGGAATCAAATCATCACTAGTGACATTCAATTTTACCGTGCCTGTAGCATTATTAATAAGTGGGTAAATCTCGTCAATTGTATTGTCAGGGTCAATAGAAATGGAGAATTTGTTTTCGCCAACGCTCTTGTCGGTGCCAATAAATACAAGAAAAGAACCATTATAGGTATTTGTTATTCCGGCAATAGTATCTAAGTAAAGGGTGTCATTTCCCGAAGGGTAAGTTCTTTTAATTCTTATGGGAACTAGGGTGTCAATTCCCTGTCCGATGTTATGAATTGTGTAATTTATTTCTACACTTCTTTTGTCAATACTTATAAAATTTGGAACCGAAAGATCCGTTGTTCGAATCGCAAAATCTGGCTTTTCTTTAGGATATAATTTCAGTGATGGATCGCCATGTAAGTTCATCTCCAGACATGCTTTATTAATTTGGCTGTTTGGCCCGCTAATTTCACTGATTGTTTGAATCATGGATTCACCAATAGATGAAAAATATCGATTTTTAGAAAGGTTGGCGTAAAATGATTCTGACCAAGAATTGAGTGGATATGGATAACTAGCTGCGGTAGAAGCTATAAAACCAATGGCTCCAGCATTTGGTTCCAGAATCCATTTTTCGTTTACAGTAACTGCATTATCGTTTGGTAAATGATAATCGCCAACATTACAAGAATTAGCAATAAAAAGGGGGTATTTCCCCGTATTAGAATAATCACTAGGCTCGCCAATATTAATTCCAAGTTGTCCTCCCGAACCATGCCCGAAAAATGACAAAAGAGAAACTCCATTGTCAATGAAATATTTCACTGAATCAAACTGAATTTCTTGTACTGCCCCACTACTGAATCTTTTAAAAGTTTTTATGCTTCCACCAAGGAGTACATTTTCCCATATGGCACCATATCTATTCAGGTAATTGGCAAAAACGTTTTGTTGAGCCTCATCACTTCCTCCTGCAAAATGAATTCCTCTTTTTGTCCAGTATTTATCTTCAATATTGGGAGAGTTTAAGCGGTTTTCGTCGTCAAGTGATTTTACTTTATTTAAATAATCGATAACCTGTTGGTTGGTGCTTGCCGCAAGTCTCCCAGTTGCCGATACGGGTGTGAAATTAATATTGTCATTAGGTGTGGTGAAAAGATTGTCGGCCGGTGGATAGCCCATAGTAGGGACGAGAGAGCGCTCTCGGTAAGTAAAGTTTTTCCTTGTGTCGGTTTCTTTAACTGATTTCCCAATGATAAAAAGGTAGGCAGGGGGAACCGTGCTTTTTGCTGTTAAATACCTCATCAGGTTTCTGATGGCAAGAGGATGCTTGTAAATGCCATGGCTAAACTGCTCGTAAAGTTCATTAATGTCAAAAAGTACCGCATTTAAACCTTTAGAATTTGAGTAAGCTAAGTATTGTTGAGCTCCACTCCAGATTTTGGGATGAGATACTATAACGAAACTTGAGTCGGCCACTAAACTTGCATAATTTGTCATATGCCCAGGGCCAGAGTTCTTATTGTAGACTGCTTTTATTCCTTGTACTTGATTTACATTATTAGTGATTACTAGTTCTCTTTTTTGACCAGGATTGGCATTAAACTCAATGTCACTCCCAGTTTGAATTATTGAATATAGCATGCCGCTTGAATAGTCTAGTGCTTTTGAAAAGTACGTTCCACTTGCCCCATTAAAATGATAATAAGAAGTATCCGTGTCTTGTTCGATATTAAACCTGACTAAACTCTCACCATTAAGTGCCATAGAATGAGAGTAGTTTATTTTAGCGAATGATGGCATTTGATAGTCGCTTGGCGGCTCTGGTGTAAGGGGCTTTTTTGAATAATAAATTCGCGGCGCTGAGGTTAATGATGCAGCCGGAATTGAAAAATTATGTGTTATCATTTCATAGCCAGAATACGTAGTATCGACAACTGTAGTTCTTGGATTTGACCCATATTCTATTATGAGTCCATGATTTGGTGCTCCAACTGCGTTGCTATATCCAATGGTACGAGTTTCTACTAGGGCATCAGGTCCGGTAAGTGATTGATTTGGACATTTCACTTCAAATGATCTAACTGACCCAGATTGTATGGCGTAACCTCCGTATCCTTCTCCTTTTTGATAAAGAGCAGAAGACAATCCTGCCCCGTCTTTTACTCCTTCACTATAAACGGTGTTTTGCCAATAAACCGATTCGCTGCTAACATATTGTTTAGATGTTTTATTGGTAAAGTTGTTATTCGAGTTGACTTTGTACCGTTTATTTGAAAGTGAATTATTGACCGTAATAAAATACCAAGAGGTATCATTAAAAAGACTGTAGTAAGGGTTTAATTGTTCAATATTACTGTCTATGTAAAGTTGTTTATCTAGCCACCCATCATTTTCAACCCCATAAAAAACAACATAGTCAGTGGAGTCGAAAATGCCATCAGACTCACCTTCAATATGAATAAATTGTTCATGCCCTCGGTTAAAAATTTGAATGTTTCTTGGATCTACATTGCTTATGTTAACACCAATTGAATTAAAAGCTGAAGCTAATTCGATGTGGTTTATCTGATAAATTCCTTTTTTAGAAACTGGAACTTTAAGGTAACGTTGGTTAAAGTTAATCCACTCGTTTCCAAATGACTGAGAAAAAAGACTAGCCTGTGTTATAAGAAGAATTATAACTAACAGTAATCGTTTCATTTTTTCTGCTTATTCAAGTCTATTTTTAGTGAAAATACATTGGAATATAACGCTGTTGATTGATCTCCAATGTCAGTTAGGGCGTAGTCTATAGTTACGCCTTTCAAACTCAATCCAATTCCAATATTTGGCTGAAATGTGGTTTCCTTATGGTCACCAACCTCTGCCTTCACTCGTTGAAAATTACCCACGCCGCCGCGAATAAAAACCAATTTGTTGTAAGATACTTCCATTCCAAAATAGGGGTCAATACTTACAGGGTCTCCTTGAATTAGTGTGTTTCGTTGTCCGTCAAAAGTGGTTTCGAAATTTAGTTCAGGAAGAATGTAGAATTTTTTAAATTCAAACTCACGGCCAACACCAATAACAACACGAGGTACGGTTATTTCAAGTCCGTTTTCAGGTATGTCATTCCCAGTAGCCTGAAAAACTTCAATGGTTTTTTGGTCAAGAGAATAAGACCAAGAATTAAAGGTTGAAGTGGCATCCCTTAATACAGCTCCAAATTTCCATTTTTTCAATTCATATTGTCCCGCCAAGTCTAGGCCAAACCCCCAAGCTTGAGCAAAAGATCCTATTTTACGATAAATGACTTTAGCATTTACACCGATAGAAAGTCCTTCGATACCCGTTTTTCTGGCGTACGATAAAAGAAATGCGTTGTCTACAGATGAAAAGCTAGTAATGTTGTTGTAGTTGATGTTTCCGTTATTATCCACAAGATTAATTGTGTTTGGAATGTCATCAACCCCAAAACGGATATAGCTAAATCCAATCGACGATTTGTCATCGAGTTTAGTAGCAACAGAAGCATAATCATACTTTGCAATTCCAGCAAAATATTCGCTATGCATAAGCGAAACCGAATAATCTTTTGTTAAACCCGTAAGACCAGCCGGATTCCAATATCCTGATGTGGCGTCATTTACTGTGGCTACTGTTGCTTTTGACATTCCGAGCGCGCGAGCGCCTACACCAATTGCTAAAAACTCATTAGAGTATTTAACAGTTTGGGCAAACGAAAAGCTTGCAGCACTGCAAATAGAAAATATTATTAGTGAAATTTTGGCGAACGTATTCATAATCAATTACTGGGCTAAGATAGCTATCAATCCAATAAAAACTCGGTTTTAATTAAAAAATTGTGTTGTAATAATTGCTTAATAAATGGATAAGTGATTAGGTTGCCCATTGTAATGTTTTCTTTTGTTTCCCTTAAATAAAAATACCTTTGCCTAAACTTAATGAAGTGTTGAATAGCATAATAAAATTTATCCCTAATCTTCTGACTTTAATCAATCTGTCTTTTGGATTTATTGGTATTGTTTTGGCGTTCCACTCGGAATTAGCATGGGCGGGTGTTATGGTTTTTGTTGCTTCAATCTTCGATTATTTTGATGGTTTTGCAGCTCGATTGTTAAATGCACAATCTGAAGTAGGAAAAGAACTCGACTCTTTAGCAGACATGGTTGCTTTTGGTTTGCTTCCAGGATTAATTGCTTATCAATATTTAAATGGCATTCAAGGAATCTATTTTGTTAGCCCTCTTGAAAGAGATTTAGTTCCGCATTTAATTTCAATGACAGGTTTTTTACTTACAGCTTGTTCGGCTTTAAGACTCGCAAAATTTAATGTAGATACGCGACAGTCAGATAATTTTATTGGTCTGCCAACACCGGCAACTGCCATATTTATTGCTTCAATTCCAATTTTGTCTGAATGGCAATTTAGATTTAACATGTATGTCGCAATTGATGAAGAGATGCTGAACAACCTTATTCGAATAAATCGTTATGATGGTTTTGAGGCTGGTATGATTGGATTATTACAAAATGTCAATTTTTGGATCGTTACCATTCTCGTTTTGTCTTACTTGATGGTGTCTCCATTACCGATAATTTCTATGAAATTGAAGAGCTTGAAATGGGAGCAAAATAAATGGCGATTTATTTTTATTGGAACAGCATTGGTGACCATTTTTATTTGCTTTTTCGATGTGATGTTTTCAACGGGTTGGTTGCCTTGGTTTCAGTTTGTATTTATCCCAATGATAATTGTAGACCTAATTTTAGTTTCGGTTGTTAAACGTATCGTAGACGGGAAACCCAAGTACTAAGGCTGTACCACCAACTCATTTAAATTGTCAATCTTCCAGAGCTTAAATCCCGATGGGGTTTTGTATCTATCGTCCAAAGCAACTTCTTTTGCATCTTCAATATTGGTAGTTATTACGGTACGAACAATCATTTCTTTTTCTGAAAGTATAACCCATTTAAATTGAGTGAAACTAGCCGTTGCTCTTGTCCAAGCGTACGAAACATCATTTGGTCTGGTTAGCCCCCAAGATCCCTCTCCAACATAGGTAGTCCCGTTTGTATCTCTAATAAATCCGTCGTCTCCATCTACACTTGGCTTTATTGGCCAGGTAGTTTTTACAACGTGCGCATCAGATTCTACTACAACTCGAAATTTATATTTAAAAAATAAAGGAGCCCAATGATTAAATTGATCTACTTGAATGTGCTTGGTTGACTGATGAGGCATAATTGGGTAATGGTACTGGGCAATTCGCCATATTTCTTTGTTTTTGTGAGTTTCTAAATCATTTTTTAGCCAGTTAGTTTGGTTACTCTCAACTATTGGGTCAAGAGAGTTTAAAGTGTAAAGGCGAAGTAAATTTCCTCCGAAATTTAGGGCATAAACCACAGTTTTTTCTTCGATATCAAACAAATTAACTATTACTTCATTTGAGCGCTCGTGATTCCCCCTTGTGGGAACCAATGGAGTTATTTTTCCTGTTTGGTCAATGGAATACTGCCAATCGTCAAACCAAGTTGCCCATTGCTTATCGCCATCATTTAAGGTGAAATCACCACCAAAAGCAACAAAATGAGGTTTTACTTTTGCTACCATTTTGTTCGTGTTTACTCTTGGTTCGTGGCTGTCATTACCTCTTCTGCTTCTTCGAGAGTCACCTCCGAAAATAATCGATAAAGGAGTTTTTGAATCATTTGGCAAAGTCTCAAACCAAAATCGTTGGCTTGTAGAGTTGTCATCTTTAATTATGAAATAATATTTGGTTTGTGGCTTTAAGTTTTCAAGCCGAGCAAAGGTGTTAGTCATTTCTCTAAATGAGACCTGTCTGATTGGTTTAATGGATTTTGTGTAGCTTGTAACGTTGTTTCCATGGTCAATTGTGTCGTAGTAAACCACTGGATTAAATCCCGAGATTTGATTCCAACCAATACACATGCTAGTGGCTGGGTTGTCCCTAATTATTAATCGATATTTATCCGTTTTTGCTTTTAAATTAAGCCCACAAAAAAAATAAATGAACAAGAAGAAAGCATAAAATTGTATGCGCATTGTAATGGTTAAAAATTCACGTCAAAGAAATAAAACTTTCGATAGTATAATTAAGGTATCGGTTGCCTTTTTGTTAATTGCTATTATTATAGAAAATTTTTTTTATTACCCATCTTACTTTAATCTTTTGTACATACATAATGCTATGGCTGAGTGGGTTTTGGTTAGTATGAATGCCAACGCTTCTGAACTAATGGAAAATGTCAATCGTTTTTTAGCAATTGGAGTTTCTATTTTGTTGTTTTTGGGACTTAGTATACTTTATTTTCTACCGAATAAATTAGAACCATTGCTCTATTGGGTATTATCTCTAGTTGTTCTTTTTTATTATTTAGCGCAGTGGCAAACACATAACTTTCAGTCTGGGTACCTGCTAGAAGTTGCATTGCAGGCTCTAATTATTCCAACCTTTTTAGTTTTTAAGAAGACACACAATAGGCTTTTGTCAATGCTGATGCTTATCTCCGCTATCACATTCTTGGGTCACGGTTTATATGCTATGAATTTTTACCCAAGGCCAGGTTATTTTGTAGATATGATGTCTAAGGCATTTGGTATGTCTCAGCTAATTGCGGAACAATCTCTTTTTGTAATTGGTATTGTAGATATTTTGTGCCTACTCTTTATTTTTTTAAGGCCCACTCAAAAATCGATTTTGATTTATATGATTTTCTGGGGCTTTTTTACTGCGTTGGCAAGACCAATTTTTAATTTCTCAACAGTATTTTTAGAAGAGTCTTTGATTATTTGGGTGCCGGAGTTTCTAAAAAGGGGAACCCACTTTTTAGTTCCATTGGCATTGCTTGTTGAGTATAAAAAGCTTCCTAAGTTAATGAGTTAAAGCCTTGGTTTATCTTTTATTGAAATCAGACATTGTTCTGGGAAGTCCTGCCGTACAAAATGACAAAATGCTTTCGGTACAAATTTCAATGCGATCGTTTATGGTTTCTTGTTCTAATTCAGACCATTCACCTAAAACATAATCAACTTGTCTTCCTTTGCTGAACTCGTTGCCAATTCCAAAACGAAGTCTTGGATAGTCTTGTCGACCAAGAACTTCATTAATACTTTTTAAGCCATTATGTCCACCATCAGACCCTTTCGCTCGGATTCTTAATTTACCATAAGGCAGAGCTAAATCATCTGTAATTATCATTAAACGTTCAAGAGGAATTTTTTCTTTTTCCATCCAATAGCGAATGGCTTTTCCACTCAAATTCATGAATGTCATTGGTTTAATTAAAATTAAGGTGCGTCCTTTATGTTTTAATTCGGCTGTGCTCGCATAGCGGTTGGTATCAAAAAAAATATTGGATGGCTCAACGAGCGCATCCAATATTTTGAAGCCAATATTATGGCGTGTATTTTCATATTCTAACCCCGGGTTTCCCAGGCCGGCGATTAAAAATTTCATAGCAAAAGTTATTCTGCTGCAGCCTCGGCGTTTTCGCCTTCAGTTGCTGCTTCAGCTTCTTCCTCTTCTTCGTCGTCGTCAGCAGCACCACGTGCAGTCTTAACATTTACAACATAATTTTGAGGAGAATCTAAGAATGTAATACCGTCAACAGATAATTCTGAAACACGAACACCCATTCCAATTCTTAGCTTAGCAATACTTACATCAATATAATCAGGGAAAGTTTCAATACTTCCTGATACTCTCAATTTTCTGTAAATAAGAGAAAGTTTACCTCCATTAAGAACACCTGGAGAAGTTCCTTGTAAACGTACTGGAATTTTCATCTCGAATTTTTGACCTGGAGCAGGTAAAAAGAAATCGGCATGTAAAACCTCGTCAGAAACGGGGTGGAATTGTACGTCCTTAACTACAGCTTTATACTCTTTACCGTCGATTTTCAAATCGATGATGTAAACATTAGGAGTGTAAACTACCTTTCTAAATTGACGTTTGTCAATGGTGAAGTGCACAGGGTCAGTGTTTCCGTATAAAACACAAGGAACTAATCCTTGAGCTCTAGTAATCTTTGATCCTTTTCCTCCAATCTCTGTACGGATATTTCCGCTCATTGAAATAGCTTCCATAGCTTTATTACAGTTTATCTGTTTCTTAAATTAAAAAATGAGAACTAATTGACTCTTTGTTAACTACGTTATAAATCACATCTTGAAATAGGTTCGCAACCGAAACTACTTTGATTTTAGGATGTTTTTGCTTTAAAGGAATAGTATCCGTAACAATTAGTTCTGTAATATTTGATTCAGTAAGTCTTTCGTAGGCAGGGCCTGAAAGAACGGCATGAGTGATAATAGCTCGAACTGAATTAGCTCCTTTGTCCATCATCATGTCTGCCGCTTTAGTTAAAGTTCCAGCAGTGTCAATAATATCATCTACCAACACAACGTCTTTACCTTCAACATCACCAATAACGGTCATGGCTGAAACTTCATTAGCACGTTTTCTTTGCTTATAACAAATTGCCAGGCCAGTGTCTAAAAATTTGGCGTATGAATTTGCTCTTTTGGTTCCACCTGTATCTGGTGCAGCCATAATTAAGTTCGGTAAATCCAAACTTTCTAAATACGGTAAGAATATTGAAGATGCATATAAGTGATCAACAGGCACCTCAAAGAAGCCTTGAATTTGATCAGCATGCAAGTCCATAGTAATTAACCTTGTTATCCCTGCGGTTGCAAGCATGTTTGCTACTAACTTAGAACCAATAGCAACTCGAGGTTTGTCCTTTCTGTCTTGTCTGGCAAATCCAAAATAAGGAAGAACGGCTACAACTTCTTTAGCAGATGCACGCTTTGCAGCATCTACCATTAATAAAAGTTCAAACAAATTGTCTGAAGGAGGCATAGTGGATTGAACTATAAATACAGTGTCACCCCTTACTGTCTCTTCAAACGAAGGTTGGAATTCCCCATCTGAAAAACGTTGTACAATCACATTGCCCATGTCAACGCCATAAGCCTTGGCGATTTTTTCTCCGAGTTCAATCGAAGCAGTTCCTGCAAATATTTTAACGTTTTGAGACATAATCCCCTCCAAAATTTGGGCTGCAAATGTAGCTAATTAAATCTTTAAATTACAAACAAAAATACCGAGTAATTTATTCGAATTAATAAAGGCTAAAGGTCTCATAATGTGAGTGCTTAAATCTACATTGATATTTGAAAATCGAAACCTTTAAAAATTCCTATTTTTACGGCAGATTTTATGAAGGCAATTAAAACAAAGTTATCGGTAATTAGCTTAGTGATTTTATCACTTGGGCTTGCGTTTGTTAGTTGTAAGAAACCGCCTAGGGCGAACTTTACTTACGAAATTTCAAATGGTGGATTAGTACAGTTTACAAATACAACAGGTGGTAAGTTTGACAGAATATTATGGTCATTTGGTGATACTAACTCATCCGATGAAACCAATCCTCTGCATAGGTACCTCAAATCAGGTGTGTATGAAGTTGAGCTAGAAATTGAAAATGGCGATGGCTCGGATACTAAAACTGAAGTGGTTACCATAAGGGAGGGGTCAAGAGAAAACTTAGAGGATCATCCTCGGTTTAATGATGCTGATGGTTATTTCTATGCTCGAAATACTTTAGAATTTGAAGAAGGCACCCCGACAATCTATAATAATATTAGAGGGTCGGCAATTGCTGCATTATATGATTCAACCGACTTTTTAGTTTACGTTGGTCGTGTTTCTGTTAACGGAATACTATTAACTAATAACTCCGATAATAGCTATTCATTGCATTCGCCAGATTCAACTCTTTATTTTAAAGATCAAACTAGGTGGACAGCAGATGGAGGCAGTGGTTATTTGCCTGTAGTTGAAAATACACCGAAGGACTTTCCAATTATTCAGGGCATTATTCCAGATACATTTAGTATTAAATATGATACTACTTATACATTGAAAATGGCAACTCAAGTTCGAAATGCTGATTCTGTAATTTGGATAATTGAAAATAGTCAAGGATTTAAAATTGCCGAAAAACGTACAACTGGAGGCTTTTCTGGAGTTCAATTTGTTGAAGATGAATTGTCTGGAATAACCACTCAAGGAACATACATAACCAAAGTAGTTGCCTATAGTTTTATCAGAAAAACGAATGGTTTTAAAGTGTTGTATTACACAAAAGAATCTTTTACGCAATCAAGTTTTACAGTCAATAAATAAGTGTATTAACTAATATCATATCACATTATATAGATAAGCCTTAATAGTCAAATTGATTATTTTTGCAGCGTTTTTTTTACTAAAACAATAACTGAAAAGTGAATAAGAAATACGAAGCTCAAATTAATGAGTTCATGGAATCTATCAAAGTAAGAAATGGCCATGAGCCGGAATTCTTACAAGCAGTGAAGGAAGTAGCTGAAACCGTGATTCCGTTTATCGAAGAAAACCCTAAATACAAAACCGCGAAAATTCTAGAAAGAATTGCTGAACCTGAAAGAGCAATTACATTTAGAGTTCCTTGGATTGATGATAAAGGTGATATTCAAATTAACCGTGGTTACAGAATTGAAATGAATTCTGCAATTGGACCTTATAAAGGTGGTCTTAGATTTCACCCTAGTGTAAACCAAAGTATTTTGAAATTCTTGGCGTTTGAGCAAGTATTCAAAAACAGCTTAACTACTCTCCCAATGGGTGGTGGTAAAGGTGGATCTGATTTCGATCCTAAAGGAAAGTCAGACAACGAAGTGATGAAATTCTGTCAAAGTTTTATGACTGAATTATCTCGTCACATTGGTCCAAACACAGATGTACCTGCTGGTGATATTGGTGTTGGAGGTCGTGAAATTGGTTTCATGTTCGGTCAATACAAAAGAATTAGAAATGAATTTACTGGAATTTTAACTGGTAAAGGAATTGAATATGGCGGATCGTTAATTCGTCCTGAAGCAACTGGTTATGGTGCTGTTTATTTTACAGACAATATGCTTCGTTCTAAAGGCCTAATGATTGATAAGTACAATGTGGTTATCTCTGGGTCTGGAAACGTTGCTCAGTTCGCTGCTGAGAAGGTTATTCAATTAGGTGGTAAGGTATTAACCTTATCTGATTCTAAAGGATATGTTTTAGCCAAAGATGGTATTACTCGAGAGCAACTTGACTTTGTTATGGAGTTGAAAAACGTTCGTCGTGGTAGAATCAAAGAATTTGCAGATGCTTTTGATGGTGTAGAGTTCTTCGAAGGAAAAACACCGTGGGAAGTTAAATGTGAAGTTGCTTTGCCATGCGCTACTCAAAATGAATTGAGAGAGCATGACGCAAAAATGCTTGTTGAAAACGGTGTAATTGCAGTAACAGAAGGTGCTAACATGCCTTGTACTCCGGGTGCTATGGATACGTTTGCTAAAAACAATATTCTTTATGCTCCAGGTAAAGCTTCTAATGCTGGTGGTGTTGCAGTTTCTGGCTTAGAAATGAGTCAAAATTCAATGCGATACAATTGGACTCGTGAAGAAGTTGACGAAAAGCTTCAAACAATTATGAAATCGATCCATAATGACTGTGTTATTTACGGTACTACAGAAAGCGGATATGTTGATTATGTTACTGGTGCTAATGTTGCTGGCTTTATCAAAGTAGCTAATGCAATGATGGCTCAAGGAGTGGTATAACACTACTAAATAGAACTTACTTAAAAAGGGGCTTCAGCCCCTTTTTTTGTTTATAATTTCAAAATATTTAAAGGACATTACCGTTATTGAAGTTGTGGTATTTAGAATCTGTCTTATTTGCACTCTACTTGTTCTCAATTCATCTTGTGAGAAGGAGTTAGTATCTGAACCTCCCAATTCTTCTTTTCAAAAATTTTATGGTACCCAAGGCAATGAAATTGGGAACGAAATTTTAGAATTTAATGAGTACCTATATTTAGTAGGCTATTCTCAAGAAAACAACCAAGAAGATTTGTTGTTTATCAAAACCGATTTGAAAAGAAACCAGATTTATTATAATAAAATTGGTGCTGCTGGCAATCAGCAAGGTCAGGCCATTTGTAAAACATCTGAAGGAAATTTTTTATTGCTTGGGTCTACTGACGAATCAGGTTCGGGTAACAGAAATGTTTATTTGAACAAGGTAAAACCCAACGGTCAATTGCTTTGGTCCAAAAGCTATGGCGGATCTAAAGATGATTATGGGGTTGATGTTTTAGAATTGACCAACGGAAACTATTTCATATTAGCCAATACTAACAGCAAAGGAAACGGTGACTTAGATATTTGGATGATATGGCTTGACAAACAAGGAAATATTATTCGAGAAAAAACTCATGGTGGAATTAAAATGGATGGCGGTGCAGAATCCATTGAATTAGGCAATGGTGATCTTATCAATTTTTGTTATACCTGGAATTATGGTGCTATCAGCCGCGATTTTTATTTGTTAAAAACGAATGCTCTAGGAGATTCCATTTGGGCGAAGCACTTTGCAGGAACGGATTATGAAGAAAGTCAAAACATGAATATAACTCCCGAAGGAGATATTTTACTCATTGGGCATTCGGCCAGTACCGATCCGCGGCATGATATGTATGTCGTTAAACTAGATGCCGATGGTACGTTGTTGTGGGAGAAAAATTTCGGAGGCCCAATGCATGATGGCGGTCAGTGTCAGTTGATTTCTTCAACAGGAAATTATGTTTTTGTAGGGCGCAGTACGAGTTTTAGCCAAGGTGACCGAAATGCATACATGATAACAGCCAATACCAATGGTGAAGTTTTAGAAGCTGAAATCATAGGGAACGCCGGTGACGATAAAATCGACGATATCATTGAGTACAAAGGATATTACTATTTGTTGGGTCATTCTAATTCATTTGGCGCAGGGCAAAATGATGTTTGGCTGGTGAAAAAGAGAATTTAGTTTGCTTTTTATCTATTCTTTTTAAGCCTTTCAATCCGTCTTTTCAAATCCTATATTTGCACCTCCTAAAACTAGAGTTATGTACGGAAAACTTAAAGATCATTTAACGGCTGAATTAAAACAAATTACAGAAGATGGTTTGTTCAAGTCTGAACGGATAATTACAACTCCTCAAGATGCTGTAATTAAAGTTTCTACAGGTGAAGAGGTAATCAATTTCTGTGCAAATAACTACCTAGGCCTTTCTTCCCATCCTAAAGTAATTGAAGCTGCTCACAAAGCTTTAGATTCTCATGGTTTTGGTTTGTCTTCGGTTCGTTTTATCTGTGGGACTCAAGATATTCACAAAGAGCTAGAAGAAAAGATCGCCACATTTTTAGGAACAGAGGACACCATACTTTATGCCGCAGCATTTGACGCTAATGGAGGTGTTTTTGAGCCATTACTTACCAAGGACGACGCAATCATTTCGGATTCATTGAATCATGCCTCCATTATTGATGGTGTGCGTTTGTGCAAGGCTGCTAGATACCGTTATGCGAATAACGATATGGCTGATTTGGAAGAGCAGTTAAAAGCTGCTTCTGGAGCAAGGTTTAAAATCATTGTAACCGATGGTGTTTTCTCTATGGACGGGTATGTTGCTCAATTGGATAAAATTTGTGATTTAGCTGATAAATATGATGCCTTAGTAATGGTTGATGAATGTCACGCTACTGGATTTATTGGTAAGACAGGTAGAGGTTCAATTGAACTTAGAAATGTAATTGGACGAGTTGATATCATTACCGGAACACTTGGTAAAGCGTTAGGAGGAGCTATGGGTGGCTTTACAACTGGAAGAAAAGAAATTGTTGAGCTATTAAGACAACGTTCAAGACCTTACTTGTTTTCTAATTCATTGGCTCCTTCCATTGTGGGAGCTTCAAATGCAGTATTTGATTTGTTGAGTAGTTCAACTGAACTAAGGGATAAATTGGAGTGGAACGTGAACTATTTCAAAGAAGGAATTAAAGCATCTGGTTTAGAATATAAAGATGGGGAAAGTGCTATTGTACCAATTATGTTGGGCGATGCCGCTTTATCTCAAACCTTTGCCAATAAATTGTTAGATGAAGGAATTTACGTGATTGGCTTCTTTTACCCGGTTGTACCTAAGGGCCAGGCTCGAATTCGAGTTCAATTAAGTGCTGCGCACGATAAAGCTCATTTAGATAAAGCTATTGCTGCTTTTACAAAAATTGGAAAAGAGCTAGGCGTAATTTAAAAGACGATTTTAGCTTTACCTCGACTGTGGTGCCCCTAAAATAGCTCTAAGGTTTTCAATACTTTGATAAGGGCTTTCGGTAACAAACATATTCGCTAACCATTCGGGAAGGTCTCCTCCGGTTTCACTTTTACCTTGTGTAGATATTTCAACCATGGTTTCGTCCACGTATCGAACTTTCCAATAACCCGTGGCTTTATTTATTCTTACAATATCCTCTTTTTCTGGAATGTAATGCGCCATTCCTTCAAAGCGAAAAAACGTAGCACCTTTTTCAGCGTTTGAATCAGGCATAATTTTCAAAACCATATCACGATCACTAGTTGGCCAGGGAGTGTCTATATGAAAATAAACGATACTTATAGAGTCTCCTTCTTTGTGTAAAACATCAGAAGCAGAACAATCTTGAACCCACTCTTTTCTTTTGTTCAATTGAAGCATATAATCCATGGCTGTTCTATAGTCAACCTTTACCATACCACGTGCAAAATAGGCCTTTATGGGCCAGCCAGGAGCATCTTTTGTAAACACCTCAATGCCATTTTTGGACTTTGCCAATTCCCAATCTTTTTGCGCCGTGCCAATAAAAGGGATTAATAGAAATAAAAAAGACCCGAATAATAATTTATTCAGGTCCCTTGTAATTTTAATATTCAATGTAAAGGTGATTTAACTTAACAGTGATTTCACAATTTGAGAAACCAATTTATTATCTGCTTTTCCGGCTAATTTGCCAGAAGCCATGCCCATAACTTTGCCCATGTCTTTCATTCCTTGGGCGCCTGTTTGAGCGACTATTCCTTCTATAATTGAACGAACTTCATCTTCGCTCATTTGAGCAGGTAAATACACTTCTATATAAGCAGCTTGGTCCAATTCATCTTGAGCCAAATCTTCTCTTCCTTGAGATTTATATGCGTCAGCAGCTTCTTTTCGTTGTTTTACTTGCTTTTGCAATAGTTTAATGCCATCCTCTTCGCTCAATTCCGCATCGGCACCAGAGCTTGTAGCTGCTAAAAGTAATGCCGATTTTACTGCTCTTAGAGCTTCTAGTTTGCTTTTTTCACGAGCGCGCATAGCGTCTTTGATGTCGCTATTTATTTGTTCTGTTAATGTCATTAATTAGTCTACGTTGTCGTGTAGAAACGAATTATTTGATTTGATTTCAATTTTTTTATCGCCGTCTTGATCTTCTGATTCAGAAAGAGTGAATCTAGACACATGACTTTCATTAGACCCTTTTACGTCGTCAAGTTCAATGGAACGTCTTTTAAAAGCAGGCTCAGATTCTAAACTAGAAATGCCTGTAGGAGACTTTAGCATTGAGCTTAAGTTTCTAAGTCTTGCCATTCTATCTTTAATACTCGATTGACGCTCTTCGTGCGTCATATGAACATCAGCCTCTTCTTCTTCAGCTACAGGCTCTTGATTTACACTTTTAAGTACGGGTTCTTCAATATGTTCTACCTCCGGTTGCTTTTCGAATGAATGTGTAGGTGTTGATGGAGTATGCGCTTCAGGTGTACTTTCTGCATTTTCCGATTTTAAAGTCGGCTCCATGTTAAACTCGTCGTTGTCGTTTGCCAAATCTTCCAATGAAGCAGTAGAATGAGCATTATTTTGCTCAGTTACGTCGTTTAGCGACCCCCAAGAATCATCTTCTAAGGTATGTCTTATTATTTCTTTTTCTTCAACAGGCTCTTCAGGTGTTTCGATAATTGAGTCACTCAAAGTATCTTCTATTTCCAAAGGCTCCTCTTGTTTCATTTGAGGCTCTTCAGCAACAATACCTTCTTCTTGCTTTGGCTCTTCAATTTTTGGAGTAGACGTAAAAGGAGAATATGGTTTTGGTTCTTCTTTCGCCTCAGGAGCTTTCACCTCAGGAGTAGGTTGTTCAAAGATTGAAGCTTGTTTAACTTCTGGTTTCGCTTTAAATGGTTGAGTAAGTTCTGTTTTTACTTCTTCACTTAACGGTCTTATAATTCTTTCAGGCTTGTTAACCGTAGTGGCTACTCCAGTGTCTGGGCTAGATTGAAAGCCAGTTGCAACAATAGTAATTGAAATTTCATCAGGCTGTAAACGATCATCTAAACCATGCCCCCAAATAACTTCTGCTTCATCATGTGCTTTATCTTCAATAAAGTCTGTGATTTCAGAAATTTCGTCCATTAAAATATTATTTGAACCGTAAGTGATGTTCAATAATATATGAGCGGCTCCATTAATTTCATTATCGTTCAATAGTGGAGAATTAACTGCATCTTCTATGGCTAGTAATGCTCTATTTTCTCCAACTGCTTTGGCAGATCCTAAAATGGCAACGCCGCTATTGCTCATTACTGTTTTAACATCGTTAAAATCGACGTTTATTTTGCCTTTGTAAGTAATTGCTTCAGCTATTCCTTTAGCGGCAGTAGTTAGAACGTTATCAGCCTCTTCAAAAGCATTGTCAAGGGTTAGGTTGCCGTATAACTCACGAAGTTTGTCGTTGTTAATTACCAAAAGTGTATCTACGTTGTCACGTAAACTCTGCATTCCATCTTCGGCACGTTTGCGTCGTTTTTTACCTTCAAATGAGAAAGGCATTGTAACGATACCAACAGTAAGAATTCCTAAATCTTTGGCAGTTTTAGCAATAATTGGAGCAGCACCAGTTCCGGTACCACCACCCATACCGGCAGTAATAAAAACCATCTTGGTGTTTTGTCCAAGTATTTGTTTTATTTCATCAATACTTTCAATTGCAGCATTTTCTCCCACTTCTGAACGTGCTCCAGCACCTAAACCAGATGTTAAAGTTGCTCCTAACTGTATTTTCGAAGGAACAGAACTTTGATCAAGTGCTTGTTGATCGGTATTACATACCATAAAATCAACATCTTTAATTCCCTGTTCGTACATGTGGTTGACAGCATTGCTTCCGCCGCCTCCAACACCAATAACTTTAATAATTGATAATTGGTCTTTTGGTAAATCAAACTTTATAGCCATAACTCAAGTTTTTGTATTTCTTATTCGTCTCCTTCGAGATAAGTTTTTGCTTTGTCAATAAAACGGGTAAACAACCCTTGGTGTCTCGCTGCGGTTTCGTCGCTGAAATTCAAATTATCATCCATTTCAGAGATTGCTTCATCGCCCTCAGATTCAACTTCATTAACCGTTTCGTTATTTTGAGCGTCAACAATTTTTGGTTCTTCTGAAGATTTTATATTGCTTTGAGATTGAGGAACGCCGTTAAGTTTTATTTGATGTTGCAAATAATCGTAACCTTTTAACACAAGTCCAACACCAGTTGAAAAAGTCGGGCTGGTAATTTCCTCCGTGCCTGCGGCTAAATGCTCTGCAGGGTATCCAATACGAGTATCCATACCAGTAGTAAACTCAAACAATTGGGTAATATGCTTCAATTGCGAACCACCGCCTGTAACTACAATACCTGCAATTAATTTATTTTCCATACCCGAGTTTCTAATCTCGTAGTACACTTGTTCAATAATTTCAGTCATTCTAGCTTCAATAATGTGAGCTAAATTTTTCACTGAAATCTCTTTAGGTTGACGACCTCTTAACCCAGGAATAGAAATGATTTCGTTATCTAAATTTTCGCTCGAAAGTGCAGAGCCAAATTTCAATTTCAATAGTTCGGCTTGTTTTCTAATGATAGAACAACCTTCTTTAATGTCTTCGCTGATTACGTTGCCGCCAAATGGAATAACCGCTGAATGGCGAATTATATTTTCTTGGAAAATGGCTAAATCAGTTGTGCCTCCACCAATGTCAACTAAAGCAACACCTGCTTCTTTTTCATCTTCATGCAATACTGCCTCTGCACTAGCTAGTGGCTCAAGTGTAATTTCCATTACTTTAAGACCTGCGCGTTCAACACATTTTGCAATATTTTTAACTGCTGCCACTTGGGCAATAATCAAGTGAAAGTTAGCTTCTAGCCTTCCTCCAGACATACCTACAGGGTCGGTAATTCCCTGCTCGTTATCTACGATGTATTCTTGAGGAATTACATCAATAATTTCTTCTCCGGGTTGCATTACCAATCGGTACATGTCTCCCTTTAAAGCTTCTACATCTTTTTCAGTGATTTCATCTTCGTAACTATCACGAATTTTTACACCTCTATGCTGAATGCTTCGAATGTGCTGCCCAGCAATGCCGACATTTACCTCTCGAACTGTTACGCCCGATTGCTCTTCTGCCTGACGAATAGCTTCTTTAATGGCATCTACAGTTGGAGTAATGTGAGTTACTACACCTCTGCTAACTCCTGGTGAAGGAGCCTTTCCCATAGCTAGGATTTCGAGTTTACCATGCTCGTTTTTTCTTCCTATTAAAACAGCAATTTTAGTTGTTCCAATATCGAGACCTACTACGTAATCTGTGGCTTTGTTTGACATATGCTTATCGTTTAGTACAGACAACCTGATTTTTATACTTTAAATTAATTTCTGAATATTCGTTCCACCCAGTTTTATTCAAACCTTTTTTGTAAAACGTCATCAACTTTTCGAATTTCTCTTCGAAGTTTTCTAGCGACCCAAATACGATGGAGTGATTGCCAATTCGAGGAGTCATTATAATGTCTTTGTTTTCGTTAAAATACAGTTGTGAAATCTGTGATTTCCAAAATTCATTGCTGTTGATGTATTGACTCATGTCAAATAATCCTTTAAGTTGGTTTACGCCTGGCAATGCTTCTTCTTCCGATAGTAATTTGTTTACCAACTCCGTATTTTCAATAGCAGTAGTATTCGATTTTTTGAAAATTGCATTAAGTCTATTTTCTAAGTTTTCGAGTGTATTTACCGTAGATAGAGGAATGTCAATGTTCCCGTTAGCGATTAAAACTCTTGCCGAATACTGATTACTTAAAGGCATGAGACTACCATATTGATCAATATAAAAGCTTTCGTTGTGCTGGTTGTATATTCGAACTATTGGCGTTCGTTCTTTAACGCTAATAATTACTTTTCCTGATATGGTTTGATAAACATTTGCAGATTCAATCGATGGTTTGTTCGTTAATTTAGCTTCTAATTGTCCAATATTTATTACCGATAATGGCTGGTTTTCTTTGCCATATCCCATATTAGTAAATAAAGTTTCTATGTTTTTCTGGGTTACAAAACCGGAATTTGCTGGTTTATCAATCAAAATGTCAACGCCCAAATAGGTTTGTTGCCCCCTCTTTGAGCTAGAAAAGCCCATCAAAAGAATCATGCTAGTTGATAGCAAAACCCACGTTAATATGTTGATAATCTTAGACATCCGAATATAACTCTTCTATTTGCTTAAGTACGGAAGTGGTCAATTGACCAATGTCTCCTGCCCCTAAGGTCATTAGTACTTGTAAATGTTGGGTTTTAATGAAGTCGTTGCTGGTGATGGTTTCCTTTTTTACTAACTTTTTGTTTTTAATATCTATTTTCTCAATCAACATTTCTGAATTTATACCTTCAATTGGAAGCTCTCGAGCTGGGTAAATGGGTAACAGAAAAACTTGGTCGGCTAGACTTAAACTAGTGGCAAATTCTGAAGCAAAGTCCCTAGTTCGGCTGTACAAGTGAGGCTGAAATATTACTGAAATAGATCTGCCTGGGTATAACTGACGTGCAGATAAAATAACCGATTTTAGTTCTTCTGGGTGATGAGCGTAATCATCAATATAAGTTAGTTCGTTTTGATTGTATAGTACTTGAAACCGCCTTTCAATTCCCTTAAAATTGTAAAGTGATTCTCTTAAACTAGATTCTCCAATTCCCAAATATTTGCATACAGCCAGGGCTACGGTTGCATTTTCAACGTTGTGTTTTCCCGGGAATTTTTGACGTAGGTTTTCTAATCGGGTTTTATCAAAATTGAAATTAAAAACTGATTCGCCATTTTCGGCAAAAATGTTTGTCGCAAAAAAATCTGCTGATTCTTCAATGCTGTACGAATATGATTTTACGTTATAAGGTAAATCCAGTTCAATGCCTTTTTTGTAAAACAACACGCCTTCAGGATTAGTTCGTTTTGCAAATTCTGAAAATGTTGATTTAATGTCGTTATGGTCAGAATATATATCAAGATGGTCCGCATCCGTTGAGGTGACAACTGAAATTAATGGGTTTAATCTTAAAAATGATCGGTCGAACTCGTCAGCTTCAACAACCGTTAAATTTGAATGTTCGTCGAACAAGAAATTGGTATTGTAATTCGATGATATTCCTCCTAAAAATGCATTACAGCCTTTACCAGTGTCTTTTAATAAATGTGCGATTAAGGTAGATACGGTTGTTTTTCCGTGAGTGCCTGCAACGGCAATGCAGTCTGTGTTTTTAGTGAGCGTCCCTAAAACTTCAGAACGTTTTTTTATTGGGATGCCGAGGCTTTTAAAATGCTGAAACAGTTTGTTCTCTTCCTTAATAGCAGGAGTCCATACTACTAAATCAAAATCATCATCAACAAGCGTTGGGTCTTCTTGATAGGTAATCTCGATGCCTTCTTCTTCTAAATCATTGGTTACGCGAGTGTAGGTTTTGTCAAAGCCCTTTACCACCAGTTTTTTGAAATTATAATACCTGGCAATTGCCGACATTCCAATTCCACCAATTCCTAAAAAGAATATTTTTTTAATAGGTTGTTGGTCCATTATTTCTGAATCATTTTGAGTACTTCCTTTGCGATAGTTTGTGCCGATTTAGGGATTCCTAATGGTTCAATATTCGTTGAAAGTTTATCGAGTTCTTTCGGGTCTTCTATTAGTTGAGTTGCGGTTTTAAATAAAGATTTTGGTGCTTCTGAATTTTTTACAATTATAGCGGCATCATGCTTGGCTAATGCTAATGCATTTTTTGTTTGGTGATCTTCAGCGGCTGTTGGTAAGGGTACTAAAATACAAGGCTTTTTAGTAAGGCAGATTTCAGAAACGGCAATGGCACCAGCTCTAGAAATAACTAAGTCGGCAGCGGCATACGCCAAATCCATTTTGGTGATAAATTGATGTACTTTAATTCCTCGTGCTTTATATTCCTCCGCTTCATTGTTAATGGTTTCAAACGATACTTTGCCCGTTTGCCAAATCAATTGAATGTTCTTAGCTGCAAAATCTTCAATGTAAGGCAGAAGTGCATCGTTCACTGCTTTTGCACCTAAGCTTCCGCCTACTATAAGTATGGTTTTTTTGTTTTCATCGAGTTCAAAGAAATCAATAGCCGTTTTTCTTTTACCGTCAATGGTAATTACTTCTTCTCGGACCGGGTTGCCGGTTACTATTATTTTTTCTTTTTCAAAAAAAGTTTCCATGCCTTCAAAAGCAACACAAACTTTATTGACTTTTTTACCCAATATTTTATTGGTAACACCTGCGTACGAATTCTGTTCTTGAATAAGCGTAGGTATATTCATTCGTGTGCTTACCCATAAAACAGGGCCGCTGGCATATCCTCCTGTGCCTATAACGGCATCGGGGTTGAATTTCTTGACAATTTTTTTGGCGTCCATTAAGCTTTGTAAAACCTTGAATGGAAACATGAGGTTTTTTAGGCTGAGTGACCTTTGAAAGCCACTGATCCAGAGCCCTTCAATGTTATAGCCCGAAGCTGGAACCTTTTCCATTTCCATTCTACCTTGAGCTCCTACAAATAAAACCTCTATTTCGGGGTCTATTTCGCGAAGGGCATCAGCTACAGCTATTGCGGGAAAAATATGACCGCCTGTGCCGCCACCAGATAGTATGATTTTATGCGATGGCATAGTCGTCTATTTTAATTTTCTTTTTGTTTTCTAAATTAACTCCTCGACTTACACTTAGAATGATGCCCAGGGCAATACAAGTAAACCAAGTTGATGTTCCTCCCATACTTACAAGAGGTAGTGGTTGACCCGTAACTGGAACTAAATTCACAGCTACCATCATGTTTATAAATCCTTGAAATACGAGTAGAAAACACAAGCCTGTGGCTAGTAGTTGAGCAAATGTGTTGTCTGTTTTTTGGGCAATTTTAATCGTTCTGAAAAACAGAATAATGTATAGCATAAGAATAAAGAAGCCCCCAAAAAGGCCGTACTCTTCAATTACAATAGCGTAAATAAAATCTGAATAAGGGTGAGGTAAAAAATTTCTCTGATTACTGTTTCCAGGACCCCGACCAGCTACACCACCTTTAGCTATTGCTATTTTGGCTTGTTCAATTTGGTAATTTCCATTCGAGTCTTTTTCATTACTGGAAAATCGTTCAATTCGTTTTTGCCATGTGGCGGCTCTTGGAAATAATTTAGGCGCAAATTGAAGTACTAAAAATACTGAAGCTATCATTACTATTCCGGCGGGAATAAGGGATAGAAAGTGTTTAAATGGTACTCCACCCATGAACATAATTATTAAACAAGTTGCAAATAATACGGCGGCTGTACTGAAGTTAGCAGGCAGTATCAGTCCACATATAATAGCAACTGGAATAATAATGGGAAGGAAAGCTTCCTTAAAATTTCCAAGAATATCACGCTTTAAATAGAGCATACGTGCAACGTACATTACGAGTGCAACTTTTGCTAAATCTGAAGTTTGAAACGATTGATTAATAACCGGAATAACTAGCCAGCGACTGGCGTTATTTAAATTAGAACCAATTATAAGTGTCAAGAATAAAAGAGGAATAGATAGATAAAATAACAGCTGAGCTATTCTTGAGAAATAAGTGTACTTCATTTTGTGGGTCACAAACATGATTACCAGGCCCAGACCAATAAAAATTCCATGGCGGAATAGGTAATAGAAAGTGTTTCCTCCATGGTGTTTGTATGCTAAGGTTACAATTGAACTGTATACCAATAAAAGGCTACTAACACCAAGAAGCAGAGCTATTAACCAAATGGCTCGATCCCCTTTAAAATATGAAGCTAAAGATTTCAAATTTTATAATCCTCTTACGGCATCTTTAAATTGACGTCCTCGTTCTTCGTAATTCTCGAATAAATCGAAACTTGCGCATGCTGGTGAAAGCAAAACATTGTCGCCTTTATCTGATAATTTGTAAGCCATACCTACAGCTTCTCTCATTGATTGGGTCTCTGCATAAAAGTCGACTTTACCCTCAAAAGCGTCGCGAAGTTTAGAGTTGTCTATACCTAAACAAACGACAGCTTTTACTTTGTCTTTAATAAGCTCTTGTAGCATGTCGTAATCATTGCCTTTGTCTACTCCGCCAACAATCCACACAATAGGACCTTCGATACTTTCTAGAGCATACCAAGTGCTATTAATGTTTGTTGCCTTAGAGTCGTTGATGTAATCAACGCCGCACACTTTAACTACGTGCTCTAGTCTGTGTTCTAGGTTTTCGAAATCAGCTAAACTTTCTCTGATAACTTCTTTTCTCATGTTGAGAATTTTGCCTGCAACTCCTGCCGCCATGGAGTTGTAAATGTTGTGTTTGCCCTGTAGTGCTAACTTTTGGATTGTCATTTTTGTTTCCGTATTTATTTTAATTATTATTTCGTTTTCTTCTAACCATGCTCCCGTTTCTAGTTCCTTTTCGATTGAAATGGGAATTAATTGTGACTTTATATTGAATTGATTTAGATTCTGGGTAATGTTTTCATCGTCTGCGTTATAGATGAAAAAATCTGATTCAGTTTGATTCTTGATTATTTGAAATTTGGAGGCTATGTAATTCTCCATTTTATAATCGTAGCGATCTAAATGATCTGGGGTGATGTTTAATAAAACGGCCACATGTGGTTTAAATGACTTTGTGTCATCCAATTGAAAGCTGCTTAATTCTAGAACGGCAACTCCATCTGTTTTATCAATTACTTGTTTTGCAAAGCTTTCTCCAATATTCCCACCCAACATAGGGTTAAGCCCCCCGTTTTGAAGAGCATGATGAGTCAAAGTGGTTGTGGTAGTTTTTCCGTTTGAACCGGTAATGGCTACAATTTGACCTTGGTAATATCGAGATGCAAATTCAATTTCCCCGATTACCTCAATGTTTTTAGATATCGCTTTTTGAATAATGGCTACAGTAGAGGGAATTCCTGGACTTTTAATAATTATGTCCGCACTTAGAATTTTATCTTCAGTATGTTCACCAGATTCAAAATCAATTTTATTATTTGAAAGAACGTCTTGGTACTTTTTTTTGATTTGACTTTTGTCCGAAACAAAAACTTCAAATCCTTTATCTTGAGCGAGAATGGCAGCGCCAACTCCACTTTCGCCTGCTCCTAAAACAACAACCTTTGCCACTATCTTAACTTGAGGGTTACAATGGTTATTATGGCTAAGAATATTCCTACAATCCAAAATCTAGCTACGATTTTAGCTTCTGGTATTCCTACTTTTTGATAGTGATGATGAAGGGGTGCCATCTTGAACACTCTTCGCCCTTCTCCGTATTTTTTCTTGGTGTATTTGAAGTATCCCACCTGAATAATTACACTTAGGTTTTCAACTAAGAAAACGCCGCACAAAATGGGTATCAATAATTCTTTTCGAATAGCAATTGCAAATACCGCAATGATTCCTCCGATGGCTAAACTTCCTGTATCGCCCATAAATACTTGAGCAGGGTAAGAGTTGTACCATAAAAACCCAATGCAAGCTCCAACAAAAGCGGCTATAAAAACAACCAATTCACCTGAGTTAGGTATGTACATTATGTTGAGGTAGTCGGCGAAAATGTAATTACCCGAAACATATGCGAGTATTCCCAGTGTAACTCCTATAATCGCTGAGGTTCCAGTAGCTAAACCATCTAGTCCATCGGTCATGTTTGCGCCGTTTGATACGGCTGTAACAATTAGAATGACAATGGGAATAAAAATCAGCCAAACGTATTTTGCCCAATCTCCATTCAACCAGGTTAATAGCCATGCGTAGTCAAACTCATTATTCTTGATAAATGGAATAGTGGTTTTCATGTCTTTGGTGTTGGTCCAAACATAATTTTTGGGGTTAGTATTTGGTTGGTCTTGGTCAACGGCCACTTCAGTTGTTACTGGAGCGTCTAAAAAAACTTTATGCCTTACAACGGTATCATCACTTAAATAGAGAACTAGGGCGATAAACAACCCAATTCCTATTTGCCCTACAATTTTGAATTTGCCTGCTAGCCCGTCTTTGTTCGAATGTTTGATTTTTAGGTAATCATCCAAAAACCCAATACCGCCTAATCCGAATGTGGCAATTAGCATTACAATGATGTAAACGTTGTCGAGCTTGGCAACTAATAAAGTTGGAATGATAATGGCGGCCAGAATAATGAGCCCGCCCATTGTAGGGGTGCCCGTTTTTTGAAGCTGTCCTTCAAGTCCTAAATCCCTAACCGTTTCACCAAATTGATTTTTTTGAAGCCATTGGATTATGTTTTTCCCAAAGACCATTGAAATCAATAATGAAAGAATAACGGCCAAGGCAGCTCTAAATGTGATGTAATCGAATACACCAGCACCCGGCATGTTTAATTCTTTTAGTGTTTGAAACAGATAGTACAGCATCTTATGACGTAAGTTGAGTGAGTAATTCTGAAATTATTTCTAAGTCGTTGAAGTCATGAACTTCTTCGCCAATTATTTGATAGGTTTCGTGCCCTTTTCCGGCTATGAGAATGATGTCGTTGTCGTTGGCTATTGAAACAGCAGTTTTAATTGCCTGCTTTCTGTCGGTAATTGATAGTGTTTTTTTGTAGTCAGAAGCATCCACCCCAGCTTCCATATCTCTGATAATTTGATCAGGATTTTCGGTTCGTGGGTTATCAGAAGTTAGGATTACTTTACTACTTCCCTTGCAAGCTATATCAGCCATTTTTGGGCGCTTGTTTTTGTCTCTATCACCTCCACATCCTACAATGGTTATTACTTTTTCGTTACCTGTTCGTATAGCATCAATAGTTTCAAGAACTTTTTTTAATGCATCTGGAGTGTGAGCATAATCAACAATACCAGTTATGTTGTTGGTTGAACGTACATATTGAAACCTGCCTTTTGGCGGGGTTAATTGTGATATCTGAGTTAAAACCTCTAGTTTATCTTCTTCAAGAATATTTGCGATTGCATATGCACACAAAAGGTTCGAAGCATTAAAATCACCAATTAGGTGAGTCCATACATCGTTGCTTTCAATATTTAAATGCAATCCGTTAAAGTCGTTTTCTACGATTTTACATTTGTAATCGGCCATGGTTTTTAGTCCGTATGACAGATGTTTTGCTTTGCAATTTTGAAGCATTACTTCACAATGAAAGTCGTCGTTGTTTACTAAGGCGTAACTGCTGAGTCCTAAACCATCAAATAACATCTTTTTGGCAGCTATGTAGTTATCGAAAGTCTCGTGGTAGTCTAAATGGTCGTGAGTAATATTTGTAAAAACCCCAATTTTAAAGTCCAATCCTAATGTTCGGTGTTGAACTAACGCATGGCTACTCACTTCCATAAAACAATGGGTACAACCTTCTTCAACCATTCTACTTAAGAGAGCGTTGAGTTCAAGCGGATTTGGGGTAGTATGAGTTGATGGAATTTCTTCTTTCTGAATTTTGTTTACTACCGTGGATAAAAGGCCACATTTATGACCCAAATTCATGAAAAGCTGGTGGAGTAGGGTTACGGTTGTTGTTTTTCCATTCGTGCCGGTTATTCCAACCAAATTTAATTTTTGAGACGGGTTGTCGTAGAAGTTGCATGCCATTTGAGCTAATGCTGCATGTGAATCCTCTACTTGTACATAGCTGATGTTTTCGTTGATTACTTCCGGAAGGTCTTCGCAAATAATTGCAAGGGCTCCGGCTTCAACTACTTGATCAATAAATTTGTGACCATCTACTTGACTGCCTTTGATAGCTATAAATGCCGAGAAATTCCCAACTTCTCTAGAATCAAAGCAAATGTTCTCAAGTGCAATGTTGGTATTGCCTTTTACACTTTCTATTTTTACTCGATACAGTATGTCTTTTAGTAAGCGCATTATACCAGTTTTAGTTTAACCACTTCTGCACCTAATATTTTGGTGCCCGAACTTGGTGTTTGTTCTTTGATTATTCCATTTCCTTCAAATTCAACTCGAAGTCCCATGTTTTCCATGAGGTAAACCGCATCTTTAAGATCCATGCCAATCACATTTGGGATAATCCCTGGCTGCATTGACCTGCGGTACAGTTTCACGTCTTTTGTTCCAGTACTAGTAGCTACCCAAGTTCCTGGTTTGCTTTTCCATTTTGATTCAATTTTTAATTCTGAGAAGAGCTTTTCAAGGTCCTTGTAGTTTCCGTTTTTTGAAGTAGGGATTGGTGTAGAGGCTGCGTATTGCGTTGAGGGCTGAAGCTCTTTATGGATTTTAATACTCGTTGAATAAACTTTATCAGCTATGTCTTTAAATATTGGTCCAGCAACTAGGTTTCCGTAATACACGTTTTTAGAAGGAGCGTTAACAACAACTATACATGTATATTTTGGGGCATCTGCTGGAAAGTAACCTACGAAAGAAGCTTGATAGCTAACTTGAGTGTCGTATTTATATCCATATTTTGCATTGTAAATCTGAGCAGTTCCTGTTTTTCCCGCTATTTTGTAATTGGCGTTTTTAAGGTTGACAGCCGTTCCATTTTCAACAACACCTTCTAGCATTTTCTGTGCTTTTTTGACTGTTTCTTTAGAGCAAATGGCAGGGTTAATTATTACGGGGTCCATTACTTTTACCGGACGGCCCATGTTGCGAATTTCTTGAACAAAACGTGGCTTAACCATTACACCTCCATTAGCTACTGCATTATAAAATGTGAGTATTTGAAGAGGGGTTAGCATTACTTCATAGCCGTGCGAAATCCAAGGCAGTGAAATGCCACTCCATGTAGGGTCATTTGCTGATTTTATGTTTGGGGAACCTTCGCCATAAATTTCTAAACCTAGTTTTTGATTAAGATTCATCTTGTAAAGTCGGTCGATGAATTTTTGAGGGTTTTTTGCGTAGTTATCGTTTATAATTTTAGCAACCCCAATGTTGGATGATTTTTCTAATACTTGTTGAACAGTAATGGTTCCAAAGCCTCCTCGATGTGAGTCATACATTTTTTGATCGTAAAACTTATACACCCCTTTGCCTGTTTCAATGCTGTCATTTAGGTCAATGTATCCGTCTTCCATGGCAGCAATTAGGGATGCTAGTTTAAAAGTTGAACCTGGTTCTGTACTTTCCCCAACGGCGTAGTTGTATCGCTCTCGGTAAACCCCGTCCTTTCCTCTAGTTAAGTTGGCAATGGCCTTTATTTCGCCGGTTTTAACTTCCATAAGAACTACGCAACCGTGATCCGCTTCTTGTTTCGAAAGTTGTTCGAGTAGAGCGTTTTCAGCTACATCTTGAATATTCATATCCAAAGTGGTGACGATGTCAGCGCCATCTTTCGGTTCTATTTCGTTGTCATCGTTTACAGGCATCCAAACACCACCTGCAATTTTTTGCATTAAACGCATTCCAGAAACACCTGATAATTCTTTGTTGTAAGCGCCTTCTAGGCCAACTGGTTTTACATTGTCTCGATTATATCCAATTGTGCGAGATGCTAAAACTTGAAACGGTTTCTCTCTTCTGTTCTTCTGGATATAAATGAATCCGCCTTTGTATTTCCCTTTGTTAAAAAGCGGGAATTTTCTTATTTTCTTAAGCTGGGTGTAGCTTACTTTTTTGGCAATAAAGTGATATCGTTCACCACCATTCCTCGCACTAATCAGTTCATCTTTCCATTCTCCTGCCGACTTTTTTGATAAAACTTGCGCAAGAGAAATACTTAGTGAGTCAAGATTATCAAAGAATATTTTGTCTGTTATTGCATCAGCATTACAATCAAATCTGACCTCGTATTTTGGTATTGATGTAGCTAATAAGCTTCCATCAGTAGCGTAAATATTCCCTCTAATAGCGTCTATCTTTCGATACTTAAGGGTATGGTCTAACGCTTTTTGTTCCCACTTAGAACCCTCAGCGAAAATGATGTATGATGCCTTTGAGAAAATTGCTAAGCCCAGTGCTAGTAAACAGAAGTAAACCACATAAATGCGTCGTATGGTATTTTTGCTACTCACCTCGGATTATTTTTTTAGGTGGCTCAAAAGATTCTTTTAACCCCAATTCACGTTCGTCAATAATTTTAGCGAGTTCACTTTGTTTACTCTTGTACATCAACTCTGATTTGATAGTGATGTATTCTGATCGGAGTTCTTTTAACTCATTGTTGACTTTGTTCAGCTCGCGAATATTTTGTTCAGCTAAAAAACCGTTTGAGATATAGGTTAGTGCTAAAAGGGCGATAAAGAGAATGTAGGGTAGGTGGTCTAAGAAAGATTCACGCGTGAGAATATTTCCGTTGAGTAAATCGGCTATTAAGCTTGTGTGTTTTTTTAATGCAGACTGTTTTGTGGATTCCCCTTTTGTCGTCATGGTTAATTTTTAACTGCGATTCGAAGTCGTGCACTTCGTGATCTAGGGTTCGACAATTTTTCTTGATCGCTGGCAACAATTACCTTGTTTGGTATTGGTGTGTATGGTCGTATAATGTTTCCGTAAAAATCCTTTTCAAGTTTTCCTTGGAAGTTTCCGGTTTTGATAAAATTTTTAACCAGTCTATCTTCAAGTGAATGGTATGACATGACAACCAGTCTTCCACCTTGATCTAAACAATCTAGACTTTCTTCAAGAAAGGTTTTTAGAACTTCAAGTTCTTGGTTTACTTCGATGCGTATAGCTTGAAATACTTGAGCTAAGTATTGAGCAATTCTATGTGAGCTGACAAGTGATTCGCATATTTCCTTCAACTCGGCTGTTGTCGTAATTTTTTTATCAAATCTCTTTTGGGCTATGGCTAATGAAAGTTTTCTGGCATTTTTTACTTCGCCATATTGGTAAAACATTTCTGTGAGTTTTTCTTCGGAGTATTCGTTGATTACTTTGGTGGCGGACAATTGATTAGTTGGACTCATTCTCATATCAAGTGGCCCGTCGAATCGAGTTGAAAAACCTCTTTCTGCGGTATCGAATTGATGTGACGAAACACCTAAATCAGCTAGAATACCTGAAACAGGAAGAGCCCTGTTGAGCTTTAAGAAATTTTTCAAGTATTTAAAATTCTGCTTTATCAATGTAAACCTATCGTCTTCAATTTCATTTTCAAATGCATCGGGGTCTTGATCGAAACCAAACAACTTCCCGTTACCCATTAATTTTATTATTTCTCGTGAGTGACCGCCTCCGCCAAATGTGACGTCTACGTATGTTCCTCCTTCGGATATATCTAACCCCTTAAGGCATTCGCTCAGCATAACCGGAGTATGGTATTTACTCATCGCCGTCTGGACTGATATCACCCATAACTTCCTCGGCAAGTGAAGAAAAATCAATCTCATTGCTATTGAGCATATTATCGTAATGCTCTTTAGACCAGAGTTCTACGCGTTCTCCGTTACCTATAACCTTAAGCTCTTTGCTTAATTCTGCATGTTGGGTGAGTGATTTTGGTAGAAGTATTCGTCCCGCATTGTCAACGTTTATCGGGGTAGCTCCATTGTTGAATTTCCGAATAAATAATGCGTTTTTCTTAATGAAACGATTGAGCTTAGAAAGTTGCTTGCTCACCTTTTCCCACTCTTGTTTAGGGTATAAAACCAAACATTTTTCATGAATATCTCGATTGATTACGAAACCTTCATGCGTAAGAGTTTCAAGCTGTTTTTTCAGCCCATTCGGCAGCATCAAACGCCCTTTCGCGTCCATTTTGCAGTCGTACTCTCCTAACAGATTGATCATCACTTATATACCCTTCGTAAAAACTGAGGGTAAAAGTATTAGAATTTTCCCACTTTCTCCCACTGCTTCCCATTTTTTCCCACTTTGTTGAAAACTTTAGCTTATTAACAGTCAAAATGAGTGCGATTTGGGAATTGTAAAAAGACCAAATTGGAAAAGTTAGTTTAGTGCAATATTCGGGGTGGGAATGAACAAATAGGTGTTGAAAGTGAAGCCCTCAAACTGTTCGGTAACGTTCAAATTGCTTATTTTTGGTTCCGTTACATTTGAACTTAGTAAATGGAATACACATTAAAAAAGGAAGGGGATTTTGAATACTTAGAAGAGGGTGAAGGTCCTGTTATTGTTGTGCTACACGGATTATTTGGTGCGTTGAGTAACTTCGAAGAAGTAGTTCCTCATTTTGCCGGAAAGTACAAAGTGGTAATTCCTTTATTGCCTATTTACACTCTTCCAATTATTAATACAAGCGCTAAAAGCTTGGCGAAATTTCTTCACGAATTTTTAAACTTTAAAGGTTTTGATAAGGTTAACTTATTAGGAAACTCTTTAGGTGGTCATGTTGCTTTAATTTATACCGCTGACCATCCAGAGCGCGTAAATACTCTTGTTCTTACTGGAAGTTCAGGTATGTATGAAAATTCATTTGGCGGTGGTTTTCCAAAAAGAGAGAATTACGATTTTATAAAAAAGAAAGTGGAATTAACCTTCTATGATCCTTCTGTAGCTACAAAGGAGTTGGTTGATGAGTGCTTCGAAATTGTAAATGATAAGGGTAGAGCTTTAAGAATTATTGCTTTGGCTAAAAGTGCCCTTCGACACAACATGGCTAAGGAGTTGCCAAACATGACTCTTCCTAGTTTGTTAATTTGGGGTAAGCAGGATACCATTACGCCTCCTGAAGTTGCGGAAGTTTTTAATAAAAACCTTCCAAATTCAGAATTACATTGGATTGATAAATGTGGCCATGCTGCAATGATGGAACGTCCGGTTGAATTCAATAAAATTTTGGGTGACTGGTTAGATACCCAACTTTCGTAATCTACCATGAAAATTCATAATGCTCAATTTGTAAAGAGCAGTACAGGTTTGTCGGGTTGTCCTGACCCCGACCGTCATGAATACGCCTTTATAGGTAGAAGTAATGTTGGTAAAAGTTCGCTGATTAATATGTTGGTGGACAAAAAGAACATGGCCAAAACTTCTGGAAAGCCGG
>JBMYOI010000006.1:0-70687 GCA_049599135.1 Salibacteraceae bacterium | reverse complement strand
TTAGCGGCAATTAGTGCGGTTACTACAAATGACACACTTGGAGTTCCTGATTCAATGGGAGTTACTTGCATTTTAGTAGGTACTGTTCATGGAATAAACATGGGCGGGTCAAGTACTCAGTTTGTATTGTATGATGCAACCGGAGCAATTACAGTGAGAAAGAGTGGCGGTTTTACACCTGCTTATAACGTAAATGAGGGTGATTCAATTGCAGTACAAGGAACTATCGGTCAGTACAACGGTTTAACTCAGTTCAATGCTGATACTATGACTGTAATTCCTATGGCTGGTTCTGTAAGAACTCCAATGATGGTTAACAAACCTTCTGAAATGACTGAATCACGTTTGATTAGAATCGATAGCGTAAGCATCATTTCTGGTACATGGCCTTCTTCTGGTACAAGTACCAATTTAACGGTTGTTTCAACACTAAATGATACAATTACTTTAAGAATTGACAGAAACGGACAGGTTGATGATAGCGTTACTGCACCAGTTGGAATGTTCGACGTTATCGGATATGGCGGACAGTTTGATTCTCAATCACCTTATGATGAAGGGTATCAAATATTACCTCAAGTAAAAGGTCACATTATTAAGCACAATTCTACACCACCACCTCCACCAGCGGCAATGCCACATTATGGTTTAGGCGTAGTAACTACAGAAGATGCTTCTGGTGTGGCTGACTCATTAAATGTTGCTTGTTCTGTTTCGGGTGTTGTTCATGGAATTGACATGAGCGGTCTTACTTCTTCAAGTAATACATTCACTTTGATGGATGCCACAGGAACTATCGCTGTATATAAAAGTGGAGGGTTTACTCCTGCATATACAGTTAATGAAAGTGATTCAATTTCAATGTATGGAAAAATAACTCAATACAATGGATTGACTCAGTTTTCTGCCGACTCTATGAAAGTTCATAGCACAGGCGCAATGACTAGCATGTGGACAAAAGTTTCTATGCTTGATGAGTCTACTGAGTCTCAATATATCAGAATTGATTCTGTAACTCTAGTAGATGCTTCTCAATGGCCTGCTGTTGGTGGTCAAGGAAATGTTGATATTGAAACTCAAGCAGGAGATACTTTAGTTATATTTATAGATAGAGATAGTTATGTTTCTGATAGCGCAGTTGCAGCTCCAGCCGGATTATTTGATGTGATTGGATATGGTGGTCAGTTTGATTTTAGCTCTCCTTATACTTCAGGGTATTCAATTATTCCTCAACTACAAAACCACATTCTTCCTTATGCAGCGGCTGCTTGTAATGTGCCAACTATGTTGGATGCTAAGAGCATTACTGATGTTTCTGCAGATTTAGAGTGGATGACAGGCGGTTCTAATACTTGGAACATTGAGTACGGAATGACTGGTTTCACACAAGGAACAGGTACAATGATGACTGTTACTTCTAACCCTTATATGTTAACTGGGTTAACAGCTAATACTTCTTATGAGTTTTATGTACAAGATTCTTGTGTAGGCTTAGGTACAAGTGCTTGGTCTGTTTCAGATACGTTTATGACAGCTGCAGGTCCTGTTGCTATTCCTACTTACAATATTTCTGATTTAAGAAGTACAGATGCTAATGGAGTTATTGATTCTATTGGTGTTAATTGTGCTATTGAAGGTATTGTTGTAACACACAACTTCTCTGAAGCAGGAGCTTCTGGTCCAGATGTATCTTTTGTAATTGTTGACGAAATGAACATGTCTGGATTTACAGCTATTTCTTTTGACGATACAGCGACAATAAATTACGCACCTCACATTGGTGATAGTGTAAAAGTTTACGGTACAGTTGGTCAGTTTAACGGTTTAGGTCAATTTGAAATTGATTCAGTTGTAATGTATAAAGCCATGGTAATGGTTCCTATGCCTTATGTTACAGATACTTTAAGTGAGATGACGGAATCTCGATTTATCGAAATGAGACAAGTTGAATTAGCTGATACTTCACAATGGCCTGCTGTTGGTTCTGACGCTAACGTTGATGTTATCAATCAACATGGTGATACGGTTACTATGAGAATTGATCGTCATACTGATGTTGCTGCTATGTGGCCAGTTGCTCCACTTGGTAAATTCAATTTATTGGGTGTAGGTGGACAATATGATGGAAGTTCTCCTTATACTTCTGGATACCAAGTTTTCCCAAGAATATTTATGGATATTGATACAGCTGCTCCTGCACCATGTATGGACCCGACAAACCTTATGGTTGCGGATATGGATGTTGATACTGCAGTAGTTTCTTGGACTTCTTCAATGGGCAATAGTTGGAACATTAAATGGGGAACAAGCAATACAATGGCTTCTGATTCTGCTATGAATGTAATGACTAACCCTTATGTTCTTTCAGGATTAACTAAAGCTACAACTTACTACGTTTGGGTACAAGAAAATTGTCCAGGTGGAATGAGTTCATGGGTTGGACCAGTTGATTTTATGACATTAACTAGTGTTGAAGCAATTGCTGGATCTACAAATTCATTTGTAGCTTATCCAAATCCTAATTCAACTGAGAAAGTAAACTTCAACAGAGAAATTAATGTTACTGTTAGAAACATGACTGGACAAATTGTTAAGTCTGCTGATAAAGTGACTTCACTTGATATTTCTGAATTAGTTGATGGAATGTATTTATTGATTAGCAATGACGGCGAAGTTGTTCGTTTGATTGTTCAATAGTTCACTCCTACATTACGCATAAATGAAACGCCCTTCAGTGTAAACTGAAGGGCGTTTTTTATTTCTTTTGTCCAAAGAATATGCAATTAGAAACACTCATCGTTGGTCAAGGAATTGCAGGGACTACCCTAGCGCTCCAAATGGAGGAAAAGGGGAAAGACTATGCAATAATTGATAATAACCATAACAAATCTTCGTCTCTTGTTGCAGCCGGTTTATACAATCCGGTTGTTTTTAGAAAGCCCAGTTTAAGTTTTAATGCTCATTCAGTAATTCCCTATTTAAAAACCTTCTACGAAAAATGGGAGACTAAGTTGGAAACTAAGTTCCACCAAAATAGGAATATTATCAAGCTTTTTACTTCAGTTGAAGACATCAATAATTGGGAAGTTAAATCGCATAATGAACAGCTTAAAGCATTTCTTTCGAAAGAACTTTTACCACCAGATTTTAATTCAAACTTACACTGTGACATGGGAGCTGGGAAGACCATGCAATCGGGTAATGTATATGTCTCGGAGTTTTTAAATGCCACCAAAACTTATTTTAATTCAAAGTTGCTTCAAGGAGAAGTGTTGAATATCCGAAAGACACAGTCTGGCTTTACTTGTTTGACTTCTGGAGGTGAAATTAAATCAGATAGAGTGATTTTAAGTACCGGACATATAAATGGACCACAATTTGAATACCTTCCTTTAAATGGTACTAAGGGTGATATTTTGACCATTTACTGCTCTGAAATTGAAGGAATGGATATCATTAATAAAGGTTTTTTCATTATGCCCCTTGGAGATGGTTTTCATAGAGTAGGAGCAACTTTTGAATGGGATAATTTAGGTTATCAGATTTCAGAAAAAGCAAGGGTAGAACTTAATGGAAAATTGAAATCTGTTTTAAAATGTGATTTCAAAATTGAAGATCAACATACCGGGTTGCGTCCAACTGTTGGAGACAGAAGGCCTTTGTTGGGTGAACACCCCGATATTACGGATCTTTATTTGTTTAATGGACTGGGGTCAAAAGGAATAATGTTAGCTCCTTATTATTCAGAACAATTGGTTAATCATATTTTTGATAATCAACTTTTAGAAAAAGAGGTGGATATAAAACGATACATGAAGCATTATGGCAATACTAAAAATTGAACACCTAGGCATCGCCGTTAAAGATGCGACAAAAAGCAAGTCTGTTTTTGAAAAGCTAATGGGGAAAAGTGCCTATAAAGAAGAAGGAGTTGCAAGTGAAGGGGTAAACACTCATTTTTTTGAATTGGGAGAAAGTAAGTTGGAGCTTTTGGAGGCAACCAACCCTGATAGTGCCATTGCTAAATATTTAGAAAAGAATAGAGAGGGAATTCATCATGTGGCTGTTGCTGTTGATGATATTTATGCTGAAATAATTAGACTAAAAGGTGAAGGTTTTGTGTTTATTAATGAAACACCCAAAGAAGGGGCGGACAATAAATTAATTGCTTTTATACACCCTAAGTCGGCAAATGGAATACTGCTTGAACTTTGTCAAGAGAAACCCTAATTAAGCCTTTTTAATTCCTTCCTCAGGAAAGCAGTCTACTATATCTTCATTGTGGAGCCAATAAGCCTTTAGGCCAGCCCTTTCAGCCCCTTTAATGTGTTGTTCGCTATCGTCAATAAAAAGTGTCTCAGAAGGCGTTAAACCAGCATCCTTACAAACCCATTCAAATATTTCTACGTTGGGCTTACGCATTCCGATTTCATGCGATAAGTAGGTCTTTTCAAAAAGAGGTTCGAGCCCATCAATATTGTTTTCTCTTTTAAGAAGCTCAGTGTAGTCTTTATAATGGATAATGTTGGTGTTACTTAGAAGGTATAAGTTGTATTTCCCTTTTAATGTCTTAACCAAGTCTATCCTGTAATTAGGCATGTCAAGAATAAGTGAATTCCAAGCGTCGTCAATTTCTTTATCGCTTAGACCTAAATAGCTTATTCCACGCAGGCCATCTCGAAATTCTGCTGGAGTAATTTTTCCGGTTTCAAGTCCATCAAATAAAAGATTCTGTTCTGCTTGAGAATATTCCAATTGTTCTTTACTAATTCCTAGGTTGAAAAAAGCTTCAATAGCTCGGTTATAATCTATGTTTAGAAGAACTCCACCTAGGTCGAAAATGATGTTTTTTATGCCGTTTTTATCCATGACCACAAAGAAATAAATAATGATGAGCTTGAGGGTTGTTCATATGTAAAGAAAAAATAAATTTGCAGCCTTAATCTCATGGCGAGAAGTATAAGTTCAGTAAAATGAACTGCGCGTTTGGACAACGTAAAATTCCAAGAGGTTTTGTTGACGCAAGGCCCGTTCAGAAGAACACTGAATACAAACAAATTACATGGGCCCATAGCTCAGTTGGTTAGAGCATCTGACTCATAATCAGAGGGTCACAGGTTCGAGCCCTGTTGGGCCCACTCGAATGGAAAAAGGTTTCACGTAAGTGAAGCCTTTTTTTGTTTGAAAGGATCAATAGTTTGCGAGAAGTTTATCCCGAGTGACGAAGGAATTGAGGTGAGCCCTGTTGGGCCCACAATAAAAGAAACCGCTATTCAGCACCTTATTTCTCAAAAGCCGAACAATTTGGCCGTGGACGAATACTACCGAGGGAGTTTTTGAATGATAGATAACAATCCCACTTGAAACTTTCGTATTTAGCTGAAATCCAAACACGTATTCAAATGGTGCTATGACACAAATATCTCATTGAATTTAAACTAAAATCGAAGTTGTTTTTTACTAAAAAGGGCCCTGTTTAAATCATCTTGAACTGAAATCTATCTTTGCGGTATGAATGCTAAACTTCTATTAGTAACCCCACCATTTACGCAGCTGAACACGGCTTATCCGGCTACGGCCTATATCAAAGGGTTTCTAGAATCAAAAGGAGTTTCTGTTTCGCATTTCGATTTGAGTATTGAGCTTTTTACGGCAGTATTTACAAGCGATTTTTTACGCACTGCTTTTCAAGAGGCCCAAGAATTGGGTCACAATCATTATCCAGCTATTACAAAGAGAAAAGAGCACTACATTTCTAGAGTAGATCTGATTGTTGGTTTTTTACAAAAACATAATTTTGAAACTGCCAATAAAATACTGGAGCCGGGTTTTCTTCCACTTGGTCATCGGTTATCGAAAGTAAATTCAGAAATACAATGGGCAGATGGTGAAGTAGGGGTAATTGATAAAGCCAAACATTTTGCAACCTTGTATATTGAAGAAATTGGAGATTATATCCAAGCCAATGTAGATGAGTTTTTTTCTTTCACGAAATATGCCGAACAGATAGCTACATCGGCAAGTAGCTTTAATCAGCTAGAGGAATTTTTGAATTATCAGCCTACATTGATTGAAGATGAAATGTTGGGCATCCTAGAAAAACAGATTAATTCACATCACCCGAACCTTGTTTGCTTTACCATTCCTTTTCCTGGGAATTTGTTTGCTGCACTGCGTTGTTCTCAGTTTATCAAGCATTTTTATCCAAACGTTAAGGTGGCTTTTGGCGGTGGCTATTGTAACACCGAATTACGCTCTTTGGAAGACCCTAGAATATTCAAGTTTGTCGATTTTATTTCATTGGATGATGGTGAGGGGCCGTTGCATAAGATTGTTGAACACTTAGAAGGAAAATGCAATTTAAACGAACTAGAGAGAACCTTTGTACTTGAAAAAAAGCGGGTGGTTTATAAGAATAAGATGCCCAACACTATTTTTCACCACAAGAATTTACCTGCGCCTAGTTATGCAGGATTACCATTCGATAAATACTTATCTTTTTTAGATGTTGTAAACCCGATGCATCGGATGTGGACAGACGATAGGTGGAATAAACTGACCATTTCACACGGTTGTTATTGGAAGCAATGTTCGTTTTGTGACGTGAACTTAGATTACATTGGAAATTATCAGAATACCACAGCCGTTGACTTAGTGAATAAAATCGAGAAGATTATTTCTGATACGGGCATTACAGGGTTTCACTTTGTAGATGAAGCGGCGCCACCAAAATTGCTAAAAGCTCTATCAGAAAAGTTGATAGAAAAAAAATTGAAGATTACCTGGTGGACAAACATTCGATTTGAAAAGACTTTTGATGCAGAGCTGTGCCAATTAATGGCAAAGTCTGGTTGTATTGCTGTAACTGGTGGATTAGAAGTAGCTTCAGATCGATTATTGGATAAGATGAATAAAGGAGTGGACATTCAGCAAGTCACACGAGTGACACATAATTTCTCTAAGCAAGGTATATTGGTTCACGCTTACCTTATGTATGGGTTTCCTACGCAAACAGAGCAAGAAACAATTGATGCTTTGGAGGTTGTTCGGCAATTATTTCAGAAAAACTGCATTCAGTCAGCGTATTGGCATCAATTTACCACAACTATTCACAGTCCAATTGGACAAAACCCAGAAGAGTTTGGAATTAATATAACAGGGCCATTGTTTCAAGGTTTTGCGCAAAACGATTTGTATCATGAGGACCCTGCAGGTGCCGATCACACCATGTATACGACGGGGCTTAACCTTGCATTAAACGCGTACTTAAATAAACTAGGGTTCGATAAAGAATTACAGCATTGGTTTGATTTTCATACAACACCAACTAGTCATCCGAATAATTTGATTGAAGGTTTTTTAAAACCGTAACAGTAGAATTTTTCTGGAATATTTTGTTGCAAAAGTTGATTAAAAAAAACCATGAAATCATTAGAAGATTAAATTTGCTTGAATAATAGAATAAGAATCATTAGCTCAGTTGGTTTAGAGCGCTGCCTTGACAGGGCAGAGGTCACTGGTTCGAATCCAGTATGATTCACTTAAGAGTCAAAATCCTGTTCGTGAGAATGGGATTTTTTTATTCCAAGAATACCAAGCTTGCTTGAGTATTCGCAGGAATAAAAAAATATAACTGCGCAGCAGATATGGATTTTGCCTTAGACTACGTTCGATATCTGGAACACGAAGTAATCCATTTTACCAAGCTTGCTTGAGTATTCGCAGGAATAAAAAAATATAACTGCGCAGCAGATATGGATTTTGCCTTAGACTACGTTCGATATCTGGAACACGAAGTAATCCATTTTACCAAGCTTGCTTGAGTATTCGCAGGAATAAAAAAGTATAACTGCGCAGCAGATATGGATTTTGCCTTAGACTACGTTCGATATCTTGAACACAGAGTGATCCAGTTGTACTTAGTAACTAATTCAAACAACTTTATTCCTCCTCTTCGTAATCGGTTTCTAGTGCTACAATTCTATCCATGGCTAGTATATGACCGTGATCAGCAGCTTTGTAATACCATTTCAGTGCTCCGGGTAGATTTCCCTCTTCATATTCCAAAATATGCCCCATAAAATATATTGAGTTAACGTGATTTTTTTGGGCAGCATAATAAAAATGAAATTTTGATTTGGTTAAGTCCTTTTTACCTCCAATTCCTTTTAAATAAATTTCACCGAGGTAGAAATGAGCCTCTAAATTCCCTGAGTCTGCTTCCCCAATATAGTATTCAATAACCTTAAAAGCAGGGTCGTAATAATTGGTGAATTTATTAGCGATTTCGGAAGTATCGAAAGTAGGGTGTTCGTTCTGAGTAGTATAATTATCAAAATTTAGATTTCCGATTATTTCTGAATTTGAGGAAATTGAATCATTTTCAATTACAAATTCTCTAATAAACTTCTGGATATTATAATTCCCGGTAATTCGAAGAGTGTCTCGAGAGTTACTTGAGTTAATTACTGACTCACTAGTAGTTATTTTGATTTGGTTATTGCTACCATCAATTATGATAACCAAATGTGAGTTGTTGGAGTTGTAAAGTGAATTTATCTGTTCAAAAATCACCTCGTTGTTGTCTCCCGTAAAAATTACTTCAGTTGACCCCGAACCTATGTGATCGGTATTGGTTAATTGATATTCTACCGAATTGCCATTGCTTATATTTTCTTTTATAATAGTTTGAGGTTGACTCGTCCTTTTTGGAGCTGAATTTTTACTTACCGAACATGCAGTAAATAGAAGCATTGAGAACAAGACGTAAAGTAATTTCATAAAATATTCAGCAAGTTTTTTATGTGATCATGAACGAACACGTACTATAAAGACGTAAATACAGTGGAGATATTATTCTGCGAAGAGAATTATTAATTAGGCCATTAGAGTTAACTTACTCAATATATTGGTTTAGAAAAGAGCTCGAACCTGATGTTAGTGAGGAAGCTTGTCTCTGATTATTCCGTAAACATAAACACCCAATACAGCAAAAAGGATGGTGATAACCATAGTAGTATGCCCATAACCAACATGAGCATATAATGGCCCAGGACAAGCCCCAGAAAACGCCCACCCAAGTCCGAAAATTGTTCCACCAAGTAAATTGGCTTTGTATTGTTTAGGCTTAGGCTTAATTACAATGGGGTTGCCGTTTATGTCAGAAAGATTAAATTTTTTGATAAGAAAAACTGAGATTGCTCCAACACATACTGCAGAGCCAATTATTCCAAACATGTGAAAACTTTCGAAACGAAACATTTCTTGAATTCGAAACCACGATATAACTTCTCCTTTTATGAGAACAGTACTAAAAAACACACCGATTAAAAATGCAAAGACACGTTTCATAACCAAGTAAATATTTGAGGTAAAACAATCCAAGTAGAAATTAACCCACCAATAAAAAAACCAATTACCGCTACCAATGAAGCTGGGCTCATCTGACTTAGGCCAGTGATCGCATGTCCCGAAGTACAACCTCCAGCATAACGAGTACCGAACCCCACTAAAAACCCACCGACACAAATTAGAACGAGTGAGATTGGAGACCCAAAAGCTTCCCAAGAAAACAATTCGGCAGGAACCAACCCACTTAAGTCACTTATACCAATACTTTGTAAATAGGTAAGAGTTGAGTCGGATAATTGAACATCTCCATTTGGGAAAAACTGTCCGACCATTATTGCGCCGGTAACTATTCCTAGTGCAAAAATTAGATTCCACGAATTTGCTCTCCAGTCGTAGTCAAAAAATGAAATGTTTGAAGTAGGCAAACACATTGCGCAGATGTCTTTAAACGTGGTGGAAATTCCAAAACCTTTATTCAAAAAGTAATAGATAAACGGGACCATAAGGCCAATGAGAGGGCCTGCTACATACCATGGCCAAGAAGAGTGAAATAGTTCTTCAAGTGGATTCATAAAAGCTTGTTTAGTATTTAAACGTGAGAGGTTACAATCACATTTTAGTAATAATTCTACAAATATAATTTTAGTGATGAATAATAAACAATTGCCTTAAACACAAAAGCCCTTAAGTACCTGAATACAAAAGGGCTTTTGTGGTGCGTTAATTATTAACTCACCTTATGAGGAGTTTCGGTTATTGCTTTTTTATCGCAGAAGATTTCTTGAGTGTTTCAACTTCTTTCTGTGTATCACCCAGATCTAGAGAGCGATACATGTTAAATGAATCATCTTTATTGTAGGCCGATGGATGTAAGTATTTACCTTTTTCCAATTCATTTTTATCAACCTCTGGCTGAATTCTGTTTTGATTAGCATATGGATCATTTCTAATTCCCGTTACTTGCCAGCTTACTTCTACATTAGGTTTATCTGTTTGAATAACAAATTGGTTTCCATTAACCTTTTCTTTAATCACACAAATGGCAAGTTGTCCCATAGGAGTTAATTGGTAGCGAAAGTCTTTATTACTTCTCTCAACATAATCGGGCAACTGAACGGTAACAAAACCACTAGCATCAGTAACAGCGTTTCCGTTATAAACGTTCATCATGTCAGGGCTTTCTACAAAGCTGTGAACTAAGAATTTATTCTCAGGATCGAGTGGGTGGTCAATTTTAAATGTTCCAGAGCCTTTGCTTATTGATCCAGTTACAACAAGATTTCCCTCTACCCTTACACCTCCTAAGAAACGTCCTGCCAAACTACCAGTAGACGAATTGACTTCGGAATATATACCATAGTTTACCGCACTAAAGTCATCGGCAGCATAGCCTCTCAAAGCAATATTTGTATCTGCTCCCCAAGCATATCCGTAGGTTCCAATATTCTTTTTAGTTCCTGAAACAGACCCATAAACAAAGTTGGCAGCACCATAATTATTATTACCAGTTGCTCCGTTTAAACTTAATACACCGTAATTCAAAATAGAATGATTTGCAGCTTCACCTAAAATCCCGGCGTTGTAACCATTTGAGTTAGTTCCAGCTCCAATTGCATATCCAAATACACCTTGGTTATATTGTGAGCTAGTTGAAGTCGCTCTACCTTCAACCCCTCTACTTAGTGTCCCAGACCCATTCGCCAAACCATATACACCTCGGTGTACTCCCGTGCCAGATCCGCTAGAACCAATCGCATGTCCTTGAATACCATATTGATCTTGATTATTTGTACTACTCGATTTGGCATAAGAAATTATTCCAGTATTTGAACTGTCATTTACAGACTCAGCATAGATTGATGTTCCAGCTCTAGTTCCAGTTGATTTGGCGTAAAGTGCGGTACCAAGACCATTATTTGCCTCCACGCTAGCGAATACCCCAACATGCTTGCTATTGTCTTCTGAATTTGCTTTTGCAAAACCTTTAACTCCGTAGTTTTCAGAACCATTCCATGCAAACCCGTCTAGGCCATAATTTTTTTGATTGGTTCCACTTGCAAAGGCTTCAACTCCAACATTAGTTGCTGCGTTTTTTGCGTACCCTCCAAGTCCATAATTTGTTCCTGCCGAAGTACCGTCAGATGTTCCGTCAACTGCAGTATTATACGCATCTGTTCCTTTTACTTCAGAAAAGATTCCAGCATAATTACTGTTTGCATTTGAATTGGTGATTCTTGACTCTACTAACAGGCCATTTTCGTAATTACTTGAATTGCCATGAGTAATGCTGTCATAAATGTGAAGAGGTTGATCTGGAGATTCGTGTCCAATAGCCACATTTCCAGTTTCAAAATACAAGTCATTGGAGTTTTTAAGCCAAGTAATAAGATTTGTAAATGTTACATATCCTCCGCCGTTATTCAAATACAAAGTATCATTGGAAGCGGTTAATTGTTGAATTTCATTTGTTGAATCATTGTCATTATTTATTGGTGCTGAAGGTAAGATAACTGATCCACCATTACTTAGAAATACAGTATCATTTGAAATTGATAAAGCTTGAATTTCATTAGTAACTGACCCATCAACTTCCGAACTTAACTTTTGATTCCATTTAGTCGTGTCAGTGCTTGAAAGGGCATACGCAACCGAAGATGTGAAAATAGGATCTTGCTCATTTGGGTTATTAATAGAACTATCAGCAATTGTGGCTGTTTGTGCATGTAACGAATAGGGCACACTCAGCATTTGTGAAGTTCCTGAAATTGTATAGTTAGTCCCACCATTAGGATCAGTTTCAGTTTTTATAAAATAAGGACCTTGACTCCAATCAATAGTGCTTATGCTACCAGAAACGACGGTGCCAGAGCCAATTTCAAGTGAAATAAGGCCATTAATATTCGTGGAAGGAGTATGTGTTTCTTCATAAACTGCTATACCACTTATTGAGCCTTGAAGAATTGATATTTGAATACCAACGGTATTATTGACTATAATATTTTGTTGAGCATCACGCAAAACTGCCTGATATGAAAATTGATTTGGAGCTTGAGCAAAAAGGCCAATGCTCATAAGTGAAATTGCCACTATTGATAAAATTCGGTTCATAGTTTAAAGTGTTTTAAGGATTTTAAATGTTTTTATTTCTTGTTGATTGGTTCCAATTATTTTTAAGTAATACGTTGCGCTAGGCAGATCAATCATGTCAATTTTAGTTTCTTTTTGAACTAAATTTTCCTTCTTGATTATTTTTCCGTTCGTGTCGAATAAAGCATACACGATCTTTTCGTCGTTATTTAAATCGGCATTTATCCACAAAGTATTTGCAGTTGGGTTTGGATAGGCGTTTAGGTTAAATCTATGGTTCTCTTCATTCACTGCATCCGCAATTTCAATAATATAAACCTGTTGAACGCCAGCACTAACAGAATTTTCTGAATTTTCTTGTGATGTGTAGTTTATTTGACCTAATGAATATGAGCTACTTCCTCCAGACCCAGAAGCATTCCCTCCTGAAGTTAAAATCGTGTTTTGGGCCGTTCCGGATATTATCCCAAACCCAATTCCAAGGAAAAGAATTAAGCCCAGTTTCTTTTTACTTTTTATCATTTTGATTTTATCAATTTGTATTAGAAAATAAAGTTAGTTGGAATATTTGAAATTTGATGGAGTAGTGATGAACTTACCAAATAAAAAAAACCCCACAACCAAATTGATTGCAGGGCTTTCTCATGAAAATAAACTGAAAAACTTACAGGTTAATCTTTTTGTCTTTGGGGTATTTCACTGAGTATTTAAAAATCAGTTTTTTACTTTCTCCAGGAGCTAATTCTAGGCCCCAGTTCAATTCACCGTTTTGTTTATTGTACTTGGCATCTGTCGATTCAAGTAATTCCACCTCAATTTCTTCGTTGCTTGACAATGGAATTTGTTCTTTCACTTTCAATTTGACAGGACGCATTTTCGTGTTCTTTACGATAACTTCAATACCAATTGTTTCTTTTTTGTTAGAGCCAATTGTTTGTTTCTCGCAAAAATCTTGAATGCGCTTTCTGGTAACTACAATCTGTTTATCAATTCCCATGGATATTTTTAAATCCTCATCAGTATTGTTCGCATCAATGTAGCTCGACCCAATATAAGTTCCGTCGAAATACACATTGGCTGACCCCGAAATAAGTGATTCATTTTCCCAGCCTGAAATAGAAGCCAATAAATAGGCGTTCGTTTTTAGTTTAGGAGCAGCTGAGTAGTTGAATTTAGCTGGTAATGACATGTTTTTTACATTAACTGTATGTGCGATTCCATCGTTTGGAACAGTGTAAGGAATATTAATATCATAAGTCAAATTCAATTGAGACTCAGTTAATCTTACATGTTGAGAGGCTGTTCCGGCAGAAGGTGCTGAAGCCATTGCGTCTTCGGCAATATCAGCAGATTCCATTTTCGCTTTAGAGAATTGCGTTCCTCGATTCGAATAAGTCATGTTTGCCTGGATTCTTCCCTGTTGAAAGTACAGTCTCCATGGATTCAATTTTGGCATAATTGGGGAAACACTGGGGTTTGCGGTTGACAGACTTAATTCTACATTATCCCAGCTAACACCAGTACTTTGAAAAATTTGAGCGTTAAATGCTAGGTCAACATTTTCTTTGTTTCCTTTTGCTCTCACATTGTATTGTGGAGCCCAACGAGCTCCAGACACTAAGTATTTCAGGTCAAATTTCGCATGTGTTGGTTGGTCAACTGCCACTTCTACCAAAATTTCTGAACTGTAGCTTCTTATTCGTGATATTTCATTCATTTGATTTTGAATGCGGTTTATGGTGGCTTGTAACTCAACTTCTTTGCGAGTATTGGCCATTTTTAAGGTCATTATTTCTTTTAATCTTTTTCGGTAAAAATTGGAGAGCTCTTCTAGTTTTTGAACTGTAAACCCAGAACTGGTTCCACCATCAATTTTTTTGTTGGCGAGTATCATTTGTTGTTCTTCTTGGTAAACTTTTTTTAGCTCCTGATGATACCATAGCTCATCTTTTACCAGGGCTAAAGAATCGGAAAGGGATTTATATTCAGGAGTTTCCTGCATTTTTTTCAAGTAGTTTCTCTTTTTAGATACCGATAAAATGGTAAAATATCCTTTGCCGTTTACTTGAATACTTTTTTCATTAATGCTTTGTGAAAGCCCAGGAAAGGTTAAATAATAAACCCCTTTCTCGAGCCGTTTGCTGGCCGATCGTTCCACTTCAGCTCCGTTGAGGTAAACGGTTACGTGTTTAATTTTTGACTCAATGTCAACTTCTTTGTTTTGTGCGCTTAACCCTAAGTTGAATAACAAAAGGGCAACAATTAATCTCTTTATTTTCATGATAATTTAATTTTAATAGATTGAGCTAGACAGCTATTGTGCCAAAGCTTGAATTAATAAATTTTTATGTTGTTTAACCACCGTTTAATTGCTTCTTTATTATTGGTTAAGCTACCTAAATAATACCGTTCCGATAACAAGATGCTCTCACTGTGGTCGGCGTATTCTCTAATAACTTTTCCTGAGTAAAAATCTGAATGTACGAAGTAGATACTATTTCCTTCTTTACTTAAAAAGCCTACATGGTAGTCCAGTCCCAACACATATAAACCATCTGGTTTTGACGACAAATCACTAATCATAACATCCATATCATTATACCATTGACAATGATTTGTTCCACAAATATTTTTTGCAATTGTGGCGGCATCCTGTTGTGCCAATTTGAATCGATTTAGATTAAAACCAACATGTTTGAGGGTAGTGGTTACGAAATAACCACAGGCAATTTCTCCAGCTTTTGGGATATTGGAAATTCCATTGAAATCCCAGGGTGTTCCGTACCAAGCGGGAAAAACATTTTGGGTTAATTGCTTGAATAAGTAGGTAGAAGCTTGTTGAATAACAACCGGTGAATCCGAACTTTTAAAACTTTCTTTTTCAGTAGCAATTTTTTGTAAGTGCTTTGAGTATTCTTGAGCTGGTGCCAATAGGAATGAACTGAGGGATACCAAAATTGAAATGAAAACTTTTGCATTCATAGTCTAATTGATATTACTGTGAAAAGTGTAATTCTTTTTGGTAGCCTGTTCTTTTATGGCCTCAATTATTACGTCTTCGAGTTGACTATCTGAACCTGCTTGCTCGTTTCGTTTTTGATTGACAAAACTTTCTCGTTTTAAACTGAGTTCACTCATTTCCTTTTTTAATTCCTTACGCTCAATGGTTTTTGTTGAAACGTATGTCAAGCGTTCTTCTTTTGTCATGGTTTTCATTTCAGTTGGCAACATTTCCTCCTCAACATCTTCTATCTTAAAATTATCGGACTCCGCTTTGTCTACTAGGTCCCACGATTTGTTTTTGTACACCTTACTTCCTTTTGATAAATACCTCGAAGTTGCCGTTGCTTTGCTCGAACTTTCGGCATTTGCATCTTCTCTTATTTGCATCGATTTTTTCTCAAAACCTTTTGCTCCATAGGGAATGTAAGTATCGTTTAACCTTTGGTTTAAAGCTGATATTTGGTCATCATATGGTGATTCAATGTGTAAGATTTTCGCATCATGGTCAATGTTCATGTACTTTCCTTGACCGATTACCGCACCATCTTTCCAGAACGTGCGTTCCCCTTCATGAAAGTCTCCACAGTAAATGGTGTTAACCACTACATTATTTCTTGTGGCGCCACCACATGCTGCTCTATAATCTGAAAACCCTTGATCAAATGGTTCGTTTCCTGCTATAAATATGAATTGCAAGTCATCTTGATCATCGCTCCATGTGAGTTCTTTTAAAGATGTGTTGATAACGGTTCCACAGTATTCAGAACCACCATTGGTTTTGAGTGAAAACAATTGTTCTGAAATTTCATCAAGTTCACTAGTAAAACCACTTATTTTTTGAACGTATCCATCCAATACATTTAGGCCATCATTGCCATAATGGTAAAGCGCAATTTCTATTTCCGGATCTTCACCATCTGGGTCTTTAGCTTTGGCGAGTTGCATCACAATTTTCCAAAGTTGATTTTTGGCTTGCTCAATTAGGCCATTCATACTGCTAGATGTATCTAGTAATATGGCAAGCTTAATTTTCTTCTTTTTCTTTTCAGGGTCGGGTATGGCATCGGCCACAATTACCGTATCTGTTTGTGGGTTAGAATTACTTAAAGTGGATTGCCCTTCAACTGGTGTACTTTGACAAGCCATTAGTGTTGCAAGCGATAAGAAGCCTATTGTTTTCAACGTGTTTTTCATTTTTTTCAGTTTAAATTCTGGGTAAAACTAGAGGCCGAAAACGGGGTTTAAAATCAAGAATTAGGGAACAGGTCTTGTGACTTAGTTAACTGGTTACATCATTTAGGTTGATATATAAGACTTGCGAATGCGCATCTTTACCTTTGGGTCTGATTGTATTTATATTCAGATTTGACTTATGTTTATTGAAATGTTTAGAGTGAAATATTTTCTGATTTTGGTATTGGTTGTTGCTTCCTGCTTTTCACAAGAATGTCAAGCGAGGGAATTTGACGGGTCAGATAAAAAGTTGAAGCGAGGGCAGACCGACAAAGGCGAAATTTTAGAATTAAAGAAGTTGAATGCCCTTGAACTTCAAATTGATTCAATTCCGGAATTGACCATTTTAGAGCTTAATGAAATTACCAAAAAATGCGTTGAAAACGACTGGAATAAAGCCCTTCAAAAAGCCTACTTACTAACTGGTAGGGCATACAAGAATTTGAACCAACCTCAATTGGCCCTTTATTATTTAGAACAGGCCGAAAAAGTAAATTCTCCTAAAAATGAAGAACTTCTCGATAAAGTTGCTACAAAAAGTGTAAAGGTTTCTAGTAAGTCATACGAAATGAAGTCAAAGTCGGTGCCTGAAGTAGAGGCCTTGCCAGATGAATATTATATAGATATGGCTGAAACCAACTCTAAACTCGAGCGGTTTAGCACTTCAAATTCGTATTATAATCAACTAAAAAGCACTACCAAGGATTCTTCATTAAGTCTTGAGTTGGAATATGCTATTGCTAAAAACTTGTATGATTCTGAGAATTTTTCTGAGGCCCTTTCAGCTTACAATGTTTTGCTGGAAAAAGAAAAAAAGAAAGAGAATCAAAAAGGAATTGAGGAATGCAATACTCGAATTGCCGCTTGTTATATTTCATTGGGTGAAACAGATAAGGGGATAGATTTTTATAGCAATTCGCTGTCAATAGAGCCGCAAAATGTTGCTGAATCTGACGAGGAATTAACATCTAATTATAAAAGCAAGGAAGTGGTTTCTAATGCTTTAAGAAAACAGTCAAAATTTAAGGAGGAAGCAGAGTTCAGAAATGATTTTAATAATAGTGAGAATCAGGGGTTAGAGCTTTTGAAAATTGCCCAATCGTATTTTGGAGCAGAGAATTATGTTCAATGCGAACAATCGTTAGCCAATTATTTAAAGGCACCAGATTACTCAATATTGGATATTGAGGAAATAGATGTTGTACGAAAAATGGCAAATCGTTTCGAAAAAAACGGACAATTTGAAAAAGCACTTAATTACTATAGAAACTACGATGTTTTGCGCGATTCCATCAATTCCCAGTTGTCAAATATTGAAAAAAAATCAGCTGATTTAGGTAAATCTGGGATTCAAAATATCATTGAAATGGAGAAACTTCAAAAGGAAAAAGAGGTTTCTAGAATAACCATCAGCAACTTAATGAATCAAAGAACCTTAAAAGAGGAAATTGTAGAAACGCAGCGTTATTTAATTTATCTGTTGTGCTTAATAATTCTAATAGGTGGATTGGGGGTAGTTTATATACTTCGCGTATCGAAACAGCGTAGAAGGGCTAATCAGAAACTTGCTTTAAGGTCCCTACGCTCTCAAATGAACCCACACTTTATTTTCAATGCACTTAATTCAGTAAACAGTTTTATTTCTGTGAGTAACGAAAGGGATGCAAACCGGTTTCTTACCGAATTTTCGACGCTTATGCGCACGGTTATGGAAAACTCCGAAACGGACTTTATTCCATTTTCAAAGGAACTTGAAATCATTAAAATTTACCTTGAATTGGAGCACTTTCGATTTAAGGATAAATTTCAATACCAATTAAATGTAGACCCAGAATTGGATACTGATTTATATGTTATCCCATCCATGCTGGTTCAACCCTATATTGAAAATGCCATTTGGCATGGGTTACGCTACAAAGAAACAATGGGTTCGCTTACTGTTGATGTTAATGTGGTTAACAAGGGCTTAGAAATTGTGATTACCGATGACGGAATTGGAAGGGAAGAAAGTAGAAAGTTGAAAACGAAAAACCAACGAAAGTTTAAAAGCACTGCCCTTAGAAACATAAAAGAGAGAATGGGAATATTTAAGTCTTTACACAAATTGGATATTGAATTAAATATTTCAGATTTAAACGAAAGTGGAAGTGGAACCGTTGTAAGATTAATGATCCCTCAAAATGCAAATGACTAAAATTACCGCCATAATTGTCGAGGACGAAGAGGCGAGTGTTATTGCACTCCAGAACTATTTGATGAAGTACTGTCCAAACGTTACTGTTTTAGGAGCGGCAAAAAACATAGAAAAAGGATACCAACTCATTAATCAAAAGAACCCTGATTTGGTTTTTCTTGATGTAGAAATGCCGTTTGGAAATGCTTTTGATTTACTCGAAAAATTTGAAGATATAAACTTTGAAACCATTTTTGTTACGGCATATAGCGAATATGCCATGGATGCGTTGAACCTAAGTGCTTGTTCATACTTACTTAAACCAATTAGTATTGATGGGTTAACTCAGGCAGTTGAAAAAGTCGCAGAAAAAATTTCAAACAAAGAAGAAGTAAGATCAACCAGCGTTTTAATTGAAAATTTAGCCATCGAAAATCGTCAACTAAAAAAGATTGTATTACCCATGCTCGATGGGTTTGAGGTTGTTATTTTGAAAGATATAGTTCGATGTCAGGCCAACGATAATTTAACCGATGTCTATTTGAATGATGGATCGAAAAGAACCATTTGTAGAACCTTAAAACATTACGAGCAAGTGCTGTCTGATCACGATTTTGTTCGAATTCACAAATCGCACATTGTAAACATCAATTGTGTAAAGCAATATAAAAAAGGAAAAGGGGGTTATGTTACTCTTACCGATGGAAATATGGTTGATGTTTCGCCTGCACGAAAAGAGGCATTTCTAAATAAATTCATGTAAAATTGAGTTGATATTTAACATGCAAAAAGCCCTTCAACTTGTTTCACCTCTTGACAGATATGTCAGTGATTTTCTAAAAGAAAATTATTCAAGGAAAACGTATTTGCTCGTTGCCTTGTTTTTAGCCATTACAATAACCATCAACTATTACCTCGATTTCGAAAGCGTTTATATACGTCGCCCCGATTTTTTTGCTCGCTGGGTTAGCTATATTCTTTTTTATGGATTTGCTTATTTCATTGCGTTATTATTGATGAAATGGGCGGGTGAAAAACTTGCTTTTTTAAAGTCAACAAAATTTTGGTTGCTTTCAATTTTTGGGCTCGTGATTATCTCTCTTGATGGTAGTTTTAAGTTCAGTTATTCAATTGCAAAATCAATTTTTGAACCTGAAGAATACAGGTATATAGGTCGGTTAATATATGAGGGAAAACCATTTTTTCTAGTCTTCTTACCGCTTTTAGTCATGTGGAATTTCACCAGAATTAAGGGTGATTCGTTTTATGGTCTTTCGCGCCAATCGGTTAGTTATCGTCCATACATTTTGATTCTTTTATTTATGTTTCCGCTAATGCTTTTAGCTATTTCAGACCCTGAGTTTTTGACGACCTATCCTAAGTTTAAAACATTTGGTGTAGAGCAATATTGGGGAGTAAATATCAAAACGTTAATTCTGCCTTTTGAGTCACTTTATGCTTGGTCGTTTTTTACAACCGAATTATTTTTTAGAGGCTTTTTGGTAATTGGTATGATGCGTATTATGGGAACACATGCAATTCTACCCATGGTTTGTATGTATGCTTTTTTACATTTTGAAAAGCCTGTGGCAGAAACTATAGGTTCTGTTTTTGGAGGCTTTTTACTTGGAGCAATTGCCTACAAATCCAAAAATATTTGGGGTGGTGTGTTCGTCCACATAGGCGTTGCCATGATGATGGAACTAATTGCCTATTGGGGTAATTTGTAAAATTCACAATAACCCTATATGGTTAGGGTTATCATGAATTACAAATTAATGTGTTTAGTCTTTAATTAGCTTCTGGCCAAAACCTGCACTTGGCACCTGAAAGAAGTAAATACCAGTATTCAATTCTGAAATATCTATAGAACCTGATCCTGTTAAACCACTCAATACCGTTTGACCGTTTAGGTTTACGATTGTAAACTCCGCATTATTTATTCCTTCAATTGAAATTGAGTTTTTAGCCGGATTTGGAAAAACACGGATTGAATTTATTGCATTTTCAATCAAACTAGAAGTAATAGATTCTTGAACAGTAAGGTTACTTGTTTTAATTAAGTCACCCGTTCTATCTCCTCTACCGTTAGTTGCGTTTCCAGCACCATAAAAAGTAACATCTCCCGAACCGACTGCAGGAGCAATCCATTGAACTGTCCATGTTTTTGAATCGGTGCCAGATGTACTGGTTGACTTATGTGTAATATGTGTTCCGTTGTTTTGAATTTGAGTGGCTGTAGTAGCCTGAAATTTTCCTTTTTTGTTTCCTGAAGCATCTTCAGATGTCACTTGAAAACCAAATTTAGACCTTCCTGATTCCGAAATAGAGAAAGTTATATCATAAGTTTTGCCTGCTTCATAACCCGCAGAAGGAATGTTTGTTGTAATCATTCCACTTACAGGCGTTGCCGAACCTATATGGCAGCTTGAACTAGCGCAAGTGCTGTTGTTGTCTCCCGGAGATCCGGTATGGCCTGAAGTAGGCGCTTGTCCTGAATAAGAGTTTAACAACAATAATGCTGTTGAGGCAAAAGCAAGGGTGGATAGAATTCTTTTCATATTATTTTTAGTTAAACCACAAATGTAAAATGACTTTGAAAAAGTGAAATGTACATTTCAACCCATTTGTGGTACATTTTGAAACAATCAGAAAACCGAAGGGTTTATTTCTCCCGATAAATCAACTCCAACATAGTTTCTCCAACTGCATACAAAGTAGCTGAATCAATTACGTCCATATTGTCGGCGTGTTTGTGATGAAAATGCCCAAAGTCTCGAACAATAGGGTTGTAATGGATAATATCTATGGATGGAATTTTTGCCAATTCAGTTACGTAAACGTGATCGTCGGTTACTCCGCCGTAAGCAATGTCGTCAATAAAAAACTGTCCATATCCTAGCTTTTGCCCTAGGTACCATACTTTATCTACCAGTGACGGATTGTACTTTCTAGAGCCACCTTCTCTTGGAAAAACGGCATCAGAAGCTCCAACCATATCCAGCAAAACTCCATATTTTGGAGAAATAAAATTATCTGACAAGTTATTGGCCCAATATTGAGAGCCAAGACACCATGTATTGCTTTCATGACCACCCAAGGTGCCAGAAGGTTTTCCATAATCTTCGGCATCAAAAAATACAATGTCAATTCCAATTGTTGGCTTTAAAGAGTCTAAAGAAATGGCCTTTGCAATGGCTAACAAAACGCCAACACCACTTGCACCATCGTTTGCTCCAAGTATAGCTTTCTTTTGGTCGTAGCTATCTCTATCTGCAAAAGGTCTAGAATCCCAATGGGCAAAAAGCATTATGCGATTTGGGTTTTCTGGATTAAAACGACCAGTAATGTTATAAATCGGTAAATTGTTTCCGTCAAAAGTGGTTACTCGCCCCGATTGAACTTCGGTAGCCCAACCTAATGTTTCTAGCTCATCTTCTAGATATTCTGCACATTCTTTATGTTCTGCCGTTCCCGGTACTCGAGGGCCAAAATCAACTTGTTTTTTAACGTAATTGTAAGCTGCGCTTGGGTCAAGCTTTGGTCGTTCAACAGACTTAAACGCTACCGACGTTCTGTCTCGTTTTTTTAGGGACCGTTTCGGTTCGCCTTCGCAAGATGAAAACAAGATGATTAATGCCAAAATTGGCAACCATTTCAATTGCATTAAACCTTGTCTTTTAAATTGTCAATCATGTTTTTAACAAGATTGGGAAGGCCATATTTTTCTTTCCAATTCCAGTCTTGACGGGCAGCAGTATCATCTATGCTTTGAGGCCAGGTGTCGGCAATAGATTGTCTAAAATCAGGATTGTATTCTATGGTAAAATCTGGAATATGTTTTTGAATTTCTTGAGTTAACTCTGTAGGATTAAAACTCATAGCAGCTACATTGTAGCAAGTTCTCAACTTTACTAATTCAGCCGGAGCTTCAGCAATTTCACGTGTAGCACGGATAGCATCCTCCATGTGCATCATTGGTAGTTTGGTGGTCGAATTTAAAAAACAGTTATATGTCTCTTTTTTAAGCGCGCTATAAAAAATGTCTACTGCATAATCTGTAGTTCCCCCTCCTGGTAAACTTTTCCAACCTATGAGACCAGGATAGCGAATGCCTCGAACATCAACATTATATTTTTCAAAGTAATACTGGTTCCACATTTCGCTAGCAAGCTTACTAATACCGTAAACAGTATTTGGTTCTATTACTGTTTTCTGTGGTGTGTTTTGTTTTGGTGTAGTTGGACCAAAAACGGCGATTGAACTTGGCCAAAATATTTTTTTAATGTGTCCTTCCTTAGCTAAATTTAGAACGTTGAATTGTCCGTCAATACTCAGTTTCCAAGCAAATTCGGGATGCTTTTCGGCAGTTGCAGAAAGTAAGGCGGCTAAATTGTAAACTTGAGTAATTCCTTCCTTTTTAACCAGTGAATAAAGGGAGTCTTTATCTAAAACATCAAGCTTTTCGTAACGACCGTTAATATCAGCTTCATCTTTTACATCAGAGGCAACAACATTATCAATACCGTAATCGTTGCATAAACTTTCGTGTAGTTCACGTCCAACCTGCCCCAGAGATCCAATGATTAAAATTTTTTCGGCCATTTATATCCTTTTTGTAGGACGACAAATGTATTAAAGTGACTCTGATTAGAAGTAGCGAGTTTTGGTATTTAGCATCATAACTACGTAAAACTGTTAATTGCTTTTTGATCTCCCTTCCAGAGCTTCCACCTTCAGAGAGGTCTACCGAGAAACGTATTCATCGTTTTGTCCATTCTATGGGCTTGGCCGCAGTAAGGGTTGTATCGAGAAGTACCTCCTAAATTTCTTTTGCTTCAGCAGGAACCTCACCGGTAAGTGTACCTAAAAAGCTCACAATTGCATTTGCTTCGTCGTCCGTTAGGTCTTTATTATTTTCAAGTTTTGCCATAATAATTACGGCTTCTTTCAAATCATTCACACTACCGTCATGGAAATAAGGTGCTGTTTTATCAATGTTTCTTAAGCTAGGCACTTTAAAAAAGTACTTGTCGCTTTCGTTTCCTGTTTCTTTGGCAAGACCTTCGTCTATTACCTTGCTTCCAGTCATGTCCCAATAATCGCCAAACAAACCAAATTTTTGAAACTGAGAACCTCCAACAGCCTTGCCAGTATGACAAGTAATACAACCTTTATTGATAAATAACTCCAGTCCTTTTGTTTCTTCAGCGTTTAAAACTGATTCATTTCCTTGCAAAAACTGATCGAATGTTGATGGAGTAATTAAAGTTCTTTCAAAAGCACCAATTGCATTAGCTACATTGTTAAAAGAAATGGCTTTGTCTTCTGGAAAAGCTTGAGCGAATAGAGCCTTGTAGTTAGCTGATTTATTTAATCGATCTACCAAAAAGGCTTCTGAAGGAATATTCATTTCTACAGGATTTAAAATTGGCATTCCGGCTTGTTCTTCTACATCAGCAGCACGACCATCCCAAAATTGTGCAAAGTGGAAAGCTGCATTCAATACCGTAGGCGAATTACGATCTCCATTTTTACCCTCATCGCCTGGCGAAGTTGGTAAATTATCAACTCCATATGTGTCAAGGTTGTGGCAGCTGTTGCATGAAATGTTTCCATCTTTTGATAGCTGTTTGTCAAAATACAAAGCCTTGCCCAATTTCACTTTTTCAGCAGTTATTGGGTTTTCGTCGTTTTCGGGAATAGATTTAATGGGCTGAAAATAGTTTCTAGCCTTGTCCAACAACGATTCTTTTTTAACAGAAGAAGTTGAGTTAAGCTTAAGTTTTTTCTTTTTGTTTTCTGGTTCTGGACTTCCACAAGATATGGCTATCAACGCTAGGAAAACTGTTGTAAATTGAAGTTTCATAATTCCACTTATTTGAGGCTCAAAAATAATTAGACGTAACTTATTTTACGGTGATTTGGTTCACAAAACTTTAAAATTGATATTTGTCATTGATGCTCATCGTGTAACAAGATATTTTTGACGCCTTCTTAAAAGCGAAATATATATGCCATTTTATCATAAACTGGGAAAGTTCCCTCAAAAGCGACACACTACTTTCAGAAAAGAAAACGGTGAATTATATTCCGAAGAATTATTCGGAACTATTGGTTTCGATGGAATGTCATCTTTGATGTACCACTGTCACCGACCAACCATGGTTAAGAATATTGGTGAAGGAAAAAATGTTTCTCCAAAGGCAGCGATTACTAATAATGTTCAAGCTCAGCGTTTTAGAGGATTTGAAGTTGAGCCAGTTGCCGATCAATTAGAGGCTCGCGTTCCAACTTTATTCAACAATGATGTGAGCGTTATTCTTGCGGCTCCAACTAATAGAACTGAAAACTACTTTTATAAAAATGGTGATGCAGATGAAATAATCTTTGTTCACAAAGGTTCAGGAACCCTTAGAACCATGTTAGGTAATATTAAGTTTGGTTATGGCGACTACTTGGTATTGCCACGAGGAATTATCTATAAAATGGACTTTGACACTTCGGATAATCGTTTGTTTATTACCGAATCGAAGCAACCTGTACATACCCCAAAAAGATATAGAAACTGGTTTGGACAACATTTAGAGCATTCTCCTTTTTGCGAACGAGATATTCGTCCACCAGAAAATCTTGAAACTCACGATGAACTTGGCGATTTTGTTGTGAAAGTTAAAAAAGCAGGAATTATTTATGATTTTACGTATGCAGCTCACCCATTTGGTGTAGTTGGTTGGGATGGTTATCATTTTCCGTATGCGTTTTCTATACATGAATTTGAGCCAATTACTGGGCGAGTTCATTTACCGCCTCCAATTCATCAAACATTCGAAAGTTCAACTTTTGTAATTTGCTCATTTGTACCTCGTTTGTACGATTATCACCCAGATGCTATTCCTGCACCATATAACCACAGTAATATTGATGCCGAAGAGGTATTGTATTATGTAGATGGCGATTTTATGAGCAGAAATGATATTGCAGCTGGACACATAACACTGCACCCAGGAGGTACTACACACGGCCCACACCCGGGAGCAGCAGAAAGAAGTTTAGGAAAAAAAGAGACGGGAGAATTAGCCGTAATGGTTGATACATTTGCACCGTTGCAAATAACCGAACAGGCAGTAGCTATTTCGGATAAAGATTATTATAAATCTTGGTTATAACTACTTTCAATAGTATTCAGAAATACTTTTAGAAAATAGTGGCGAACTAAGAAAAATTTAAATGCAATAGTTGATTTATCAAAGTCGAAGTAACTTCGAAATTGAGAATTGAGAATTGAAAATTGAACAATTGATAATTATTATGGCAAAAGAGGTAAAATCGGTTGAATACGGTTTAGAAAAAATATTTGCGGGAGCTAAAGATTTTCTTCCGTTGTTAGGAACAGACTATGTAGAGTTTTATGTTGGTAATGCAAAACAATCGGCGCATTATTATAAAACAGCATTTGGGTTTCAGTCCCTGGCTTATAAGGGCCTAGAAACAGGTTCTAAAGATTCGGTAAGCTACGTTTTGGTTCAAGATAAAATTCGTTTAATTCTTACCACTCCATTAAATAGTAAATCACCCATTAACGATCACATAGTAAAGCATGGCGATGGTGTTAAAGTAATTGCTCTTTGGGTTGACGATGCTCGTAAAGCTTACGAAGAAACTACAAGCCGTGGCGCAAAATCATATATGGAGCCAACGGTTGAGTCTGACGAAAACGGAGAAATTGTACGCGCTGGAATTTATACGTATGGTGAAACCGTTCACATGTTTGTAGAACGAAAAAATTACAATGGTGTATTCCTTCCTCAGTTTGTAAAATGGGAGTCTGATTACAACCCTGAGCCACTTGGTTTGAAATTCATTGACCACATGGTTGGCAACGTGGGTTGGAATGAAATGAATACTTGGGTCAAGTGGTATGAAGACATAATGGGATTTGAAAATTTCTTGTCATTTGACGACAATCAAATTCATACAGAGTACTCTGCACTTATGAGTAAGGTAATGTCTAATGGCAATGGCCGAATTAAGTTTCCAATAAACGAACCAGCAAAGGCTGCTAAAAAGTCTCAGATTGAAGAATATCTTGATTTTTATGAAGGCTCTGGTGTTCAACACATAGCTGTTGCAACCGATGATATTATTAAAACAGTAGCGGGGTTAAAAGCCAGAGGAGTTGAGTTTTTACCACCTCCACCACAAGCTTATTACGATGCTATTCCGGAAAGACTAGGTGAGCATAGAGATATGATGAAGGAAGACATTAAAGAGCTTCAAAAGCTTTCAATTTTAGTTGATGCTGATGAAGAAGGGTACTTACTTCAAATATTTACAAAACCTGTTGAAGATAGACCTACTTTGTTTTTTGAAATAATTCAAAGAATGGGTGCTAGAGGTTTTGGAGCTGGAAACTTCAAAGCGCTTTTTGAATCTATCGAAAGAGAACAAGAAAACAGAGGAACACTATAATCCTTAAAATAAAACACGCATTAAAAGCTGTCTTTTTTAGATGGCTTTTTTTGTGCTCTTTTTTTACCTTCGGAAAATGGAATATCAATGGCAACTGACCCCGACTCCCAATCAAGAAAAGGTAAACCACCTAATTGATGTATTAAAAGTAGAACCTAGAGTAGCTAGCCTTTTGGTTAAAAGAGGAATTGAAACTTTTGATCAAGCTAAGCAATTTTTCAGACCAAGCATCTCCGATTTTCATGATCCGTTTCTAATGAAGGACATGGATAAAGCAGTTACTCGAATTCAAGAAGCATTGGAGAGTGGTGAAAAAATACTCGTTTATGGCGATTATGATGTTGATGGCACAACATCAGTTGCTCTAATGGTTACCTATTTTAAGAGCATTGAAGCCGAAGGAATTGACTATTATATTCCAGATAGATACAAAGAAGGATACGGCGTTTCTAAAGCGGGAGTAGATTATGCTGATGAAACTGGAGCTTCGTTAATTATTGCACTCGATTGCGGAATTCGAGCTCACGAAAATGTAGATTATGCCAATTCGAAAGGAATAGATTTTATTATTTGTGATCATCATATCCCTCACGGCACTATTCCAAACGCCGTGGCTGTGTTGGACCATAAACGCCCTGATTGCGAATATCCTTATAAAGAACTCTCGGGTTGTGGAATTGGATTTAAATTGTGCCAAGCTCTTTCAACGTCAATGGGTTATCCCAATTCAACTTGGTTGGAATTACTCGATTTAGTAGCCATTTCTTCTGCTTGTGATATTGTTCCCATTACTGAAGAAAACAGGAGTTTGGTGCATTTAGGGATGGAATTATTAAACTCCAATCCACGAAAAGGACTGGAAGAGTTTATTGAAAATTCGGGTAAAAAAGGAAAGTTTACGGTAACCGATGTGGTTTTCAATTTGGGACCCAGAATTAATGCTGCAGGAAGAATTGAACATGGGAAAAAGGCGGTTGAACTTTTGTTGTCGAGCGATAATACCATTGCGAAACAGGCGAGTGATTTGCTTGAAGAAAGAAACAAAGAGCGAAGAGAATTGGATCAATCCATCACTCAAGAAGCTTTAGAAATGGTTTCTGAATGGGATAACCAAAACCTAAAAACAACGCTTGTTTATTCTAAAGATTGGCACAAAGGTGTGGTGGGTATTGTCGCTTCAAGGTTGATTGAAAACTATTACAGACCTACTATAGTTTTAACCGAATCGAACGGAAAGGCTGTTGGTTCGGCTCGATCTGTAAAAGGGTATGATATTCATGAAGCGCTTACCCAATGTTCCGATGTTTTAGAACAGTTTGGTGGCCATGCTTTTGCTGCCGGTATGACGTTGGACGTCAATCGGGTTGAAGAGTTTAAATCTCGCTTTGAAGAGGTGGTTTCGAAAACGATTGATCCGGAATTATTAATTCCTATCATGGAAATTGACGAAGAGTTAGACTTCAATCAAATCACTCCAAAGTTTTGGCGATTAATTAAGCAGTTTGCTCCTTTTGGCCCTGACAATATGAAGCCTGTATTTGTTACCCGAAACGTAATTGACGCTGGGTGGAGTAAGCCCGTTGGAGATGGAACACATTTAAAACTAGATGTAAAACAGAAAGGAAAACCAGGTAAAGTAGGTGGAATTGCATTTGGAATGGGTGAACATACGGCACGAATTAAAGCAAAAGACCCTTTTGATTTGGTTTACACCATTGAAGAAAATGAATGGAAGGGAAACGTAAGCCTGCAAATAATGGTTAAGGATATTAAGTTTTGTTGAGGAACGGTCTCAATATTTTCTTCATTCACGAGAGTGAAACAAGTATAGCGACCTGATGGTTATCTGGTCGGAAACCTGAAATGAATCAATCTAGGTTTCTCCTATATAATTGTGCTTTGTAGATTCCCAGTCAAGCTGGGAAAGACGACAAGGGTGGAATAGAAGAATAGTTTTCTTCCATCCGTCATTCCCGAGAAGCAGAGCGGAATCGGGAATCTAAAAAAGAAATCTATAAAAATATGGAACGAGGAGGTTATACGTATATCATGTCAAATTTTGAACGAACGACATTTTATATTGGAGTTTCATCTAAATTGAGTGAGCGAATTACCGACCATAAAAATGGGGATGGGTCTGTATTCACTTCAAAGTATAAATGTTTCTACCTAGTTTATTATCAGGGATTTCAAAGAATAGAGGAAGCTATTTGAAGAGAAAAACAACTTAAAAAATGGAATCGGCAATGGAAACTGGATTTAATCAAATCTGTTAATCCGGAAATGCTTGACCTATCCAAGAAAGTACTAAAGGAACGTTTGTAGGTGAGATTTAGATTTTCAGTCAAGCTGGGAAAGACGGCAGGGGTGGTAATATCGAAACTCCAATCTATCCCATTGAAACACAAACATTCTTAGGTTCAGTAAAGAACTTAAAAGCTTCAAACCCACCTTCGCGACCAACGCCAGAATTTTTCACACCACCAAACGGAGTTCTTAAGTCGCGAACTAGCCAGCAGTTTATCCAAACAATACCCATGTGAATGTCGTTTGCAACTCGATGAGCGCGAGTTAAATCTTCGGTCCAAACCGTGGCAGCCAAACCGTATTCAGTTGAGTTAGCCATCATCAATACTTCTTCTTCAGTGTCAAATGGGGTGATGGTTACAACAGGCCCAAAAATCTCTTCTTGATTCGTTCTGCAGTCAAATGCTAAACCCTCAATAATTGTAGGCTCTAGGTAATATCCTTCGGCATATTCACCATCTAAATGAACTTGGTTTCCACCGGTTAAAATCGTCCCGCCTTCTTCTTCCGCCAACTTAATGTATGAAAGAACTTTTTCCATGTGGGGTTTTGAAACAATAGCCCCAAGCTTTGCATCGGGATCAGAAGGGAAACTCACTTTCCGTTTGCTTACTTTTTCTACAAAGGCAGTTTTAAATTTATCGTAGATGCCACGTTGAACAAAAATTCGAGAGCCACACAAACATATTTGACCTTGATTGGCAAAAGAAGATGCTAGGGTAGTAGCTAACATTTTGTCAAAATCGCAATCGTCGAAAATTATGTTTGGGTTTTTGCCACCCAATTCAAGCGATAGTTTTTTAAACATAGGAGCCGCAACTTTAGCAATTTGAGCTCCTGTGGCTGTACCTCCTGTAAATGAAATAGCCTTGATAGTTGGGTGCTCTGAAATAGGTGCACCTACTTTTGGTCCTAACCCATGTACAAGGTTTAAAACGCCTTTTGGAAGCCCTGCTTCAATGCAAAGTTCTGATAGCAAATAGGCGGTCATAGGTGTTATTTCTGATGGTTTTGCAATCACACAATTACCCGATGCTATTGCAGGAGCAATTTTCCAAGTGAATAAGTATAACGGTAAGTTCCAAGGAGAAATACAACCCACAACTCCTATTGGATCACGACGGGTGTAGTTAATCGCTTTGTCTTCCATCATGTGTGCATCTGAAGCAAAGTGCATAATGCCAGTTGCAAAAAATTTGAGGTTTGAAGCGGCGCGAGGAATGTCAACTTTTTTTGCAAGCCAAAGCGGTTTTCCGTTGTCTCTTGATTCAGCTTCAGCTAATTTGTCGAAATCCCTATGAATTAGATCTACAATTTTTAGGATAACGTCGGCACGTTTTTCCTTAGGTGTATTTTTCCATCCCGGAAAAGCTGCTTTAGCAGCATTAACAGCTAATTCAACGTCTTTAGAATCAGAATCTGGAATGAGTGAATAAACTTTTCCTGTTGAGGGATCATAATTGTCGATATAGACTCCTGATTGAGGGGCCACAAGTTCTCCGTTTATGTAATTCTGAAGTTTAAACATGCGCTTTTATTTTGAAAGACAAAGGTATGTTTTCGAGTCATTTATTCTGAGGAGGAGCTAAAGTGCCAATTGCTTTAAAATCAATATTATTTTTATTGGGCTCGAATAAAAAAATGACATTTGCAGGATGGACGCAGCAGTTTTTAAAAACTGGAATAATTACTTAAAAGCTTTTCTTATTTGGAGAGCTCACCACATTAAAAACAAACCGTTTGTTTTAATGCTTAGTGTGGTTATTGGTTTTTTATGCGCCGTTGCTGCTTTCTGCATTAAACAGGGGGTTTACTTAGTTGAATCATTTTTTGTTGACACCGTTATTGCCGACCAAGGACTGACATTGTACTTTTTGTTACCCGTAATTGGCATTGCAATCACTAGATTGCTAATTAAGTACGTTATTAAGGAAGAGGCCGAGCCAGGAATTCCCAATACACTTTATGCTCTTTCTAAAGGCAATGGAATGATTTCCATTAAAAAGACTTTTTCGTCTGTGATTACTGCTGCTTTTACCGTAGGGTTTGGTGGTTCGTGTGGGTTGGAGGGACCAGCTGTTGGAACAACCTCTGCTATAGGGTCTAACTTGAGTAAGGCTCTACATTTAAATAACAAAACACGAAAGTTGATGATTGGTTGTGGAGCAGCTGCCGCTCTTTCTGCAATTTTTAAGGCACCTGTAGCGGCAATTGTATTTGCTATGGAAGTTATATTACTTGATATAACAACGTTTTCTTTAATTCCTCTTTTATTATCTAGTGTTACAGCCGCTTTATTTTCGAGATTATTTTTCGGTGATGACTTACTTTTTTCATTTGACTTAAAAGACGAAACAACTCTTTACGATATTCCTTATTACATAGTTCTCGGGTTATTTGGTGGATTCGTTGGTGTTTATTTTACTAAAGTTCACTTTTTGGTTTCTAATTTCTTTGGCAATATAAAAAGAACCCCCATAAAGGTTTTAATTGGAGGGTTAGCGCTTGGTGCATTGTTATTCATCTTTCCACCGCTATTTGGTGAGGGTTATACCACGGTACATCAATTGATACAAGGTGCGCCGGCTCAGGTTTTGGGTAACAGTTTGTTTACTGGTTTTCAGGATAATATTTGGGTCATATTATTGTTCCTAGTTTTTGTTGTTTTTTTTAAAGCATTTGCAACTACTATAACCTACGGAGCTGGTGGAGTCGGGGGGATATTTGCTCCTACGCTTTTTATGGGCTCAATAATGGGCTTTGTGTTTTCAAGGTTTGTCAACGAAATTCATTTAGGGAAATTATCCGAAAGCAATTTTTCGTTGGTTGGCATGGCGGCGCTTATGGCAGGAATTCTTCAAGCTCCTTTGACTGCAATATTTTTAATTGCGGAAATTACTGGAGGTTATGACTTATTTATTCCCCTAATGGTTGCAACTTCAATAAGCTTTATTACGGTTAAGTATTTTTCTGAGCATTCAGTTTACACTCTTCAATTGGCTAAAAAAGGACAATTGCTAACTCATGATAAAGACAAAGCTGTGTTAACCTTAATGGATTTAAAAAAGGAAATTGAAACTAATTTTAAAACCATCGAGCCCTATAATACGCTTGGTGATTTAGTTAAAAGAGTTACTGAGTCGCACCGTAACTTATTTCCAGTAGTTGACGAAAAGAATACGTTTTTAGGTGTTGTGACTTTGGATGACATTCGGAAAATTATGTTCGACAATTATATGTATGAGCGAACGATGGTGCATGAATTGATGTCAATGGCGCCGGAGCATATTGAAGTTACCGATTCTATGGAAGTAGTAATGGCCAAGTTCGAAAGTAGCGGGGCATGGAATTTACCCGTTGTCAATAAAGGTAAATACGTTGGTTTTGTTTCTAAGTCTAGATTGTATTCGGAGTATAGACGACGTTTAAAAGACTTTTATCAAGAGATTGATTAAATTAATATCACTCTTCCGTTTTGGTCAGCAAGTTTAGCACGAGCAGCTTCCAATTTTAATTGCTTTTTCTGGCAATTTATAGCCAAGTCAAAATTATTCTTTTCTTGCGCCTCTTTAAGTTCGTGTTGATTATCAGTAATCATTTTCATTACCAATTTTTGCTTGAACGAGTAAAGTGGTTTTTGCACTACAATCAAAAGCTTTTTTTCTTCATTCGAAACCCTAATTTCTCTTAGGTCCCAGTTGTCGAGTTTATGTTTTGTGGTAACCAATTCTGCTGCTAAATTGCTTAGTTGCTGGTTAGAGTGATTCATTATAGATTGAATATCCCACTTATCGGACTCTACCATGTCAATTAATTCATTCATTAACTCAACATGGGTATCAATGCTCATGTGCATGTCGTCGTTGGCTAAATCGGCTAAAATGTAAGTGGCAACATCAATTTCAATGCTCTCTTCTTTGCTTTTGTCTATAATAATGTTTTGGTCACCATAATTTAATAGCACTCTTAGCAATTCTTTTTCTTGAACCTCAATGTCGTTCTCAAAAGTAGCTGGCTTCTGAGTCTTACCAACGATTCCAATAGGTGCTTCGTATTGGTCGTGATCTATTTTACGAGACTGTTTTCTTAATTCGGTATTTCGAATTTTGTTGAGCTCAGTAAAAAGAGTTTCTTCTTCGATATCTAAAAGAGTAGAACATTCTTTTATATAGACTGACCTCGCAATTCCATCTGGAATTTTTGCTATGCTTTCAACAATATCTTTGATTAAACCAGCCCTGAGAATTGGATCGTTTCCTGTGCCGTCGAGCAGAATTTTTGCTTTGGATACAATGAAATCTTTAGCCTCTTTGGTGATAAAATCATGCAGGTCCTCTGGGTCATGGCTTTTTGCATATGAATCAGGGTCTTCACCTTCAGGAAAAGAGACCATTTTCACGTTCATACCTTCTTCCAGAATCATATCTACTCCTCTAAAAGAAGCTTTGATTCCTGCTGCATCACCATCATAAAGTAAGGTAATGTTGGCTGTGTAGCGTTTAATCAGTTTAATCTGATCTTGGGTCAATGCTGTTCCCGAACTGGAAACAACGTTTTTTATTCCCGATTGGTGAAATTGGATAACATCAGTATAACCTTCAACTAAGTAGCAATTATCGTTTTTAATAATTTCTCCTTTGGCCTGATAAATCCCGTATAGGATTTTACTCTTGTTATAGATTAATGATTCAGGGCTATTGAGGTATTTCGGTATTTTTTTTTCAGTAAGTAGTGTTCTTGCACCAAATCCAATTGCTCTCCCAGAAAGATTATGAATGGGGAACATCACTCGGCCTTTGTAGCCATCGTAAAATTCCCTGTCTTTTTTAGGAGATTTTTTTATGAGGCCAGACTTCTCTAAATATTCAGTTTTGTATCCTTTTTCTTTGGATGCTGATGCAAAAGCTTCCCATTTGTCTGGGCTATAACCCAATCCAAATTTTTCAATGGTTTCGTCAGTAAATCCACGTCCTTTGAAATAGCTTAAGCCTACAGACTTTCCTTCATCTGTGTTATTGAGTTGATCTTGAAAATACTCTTCAGCGAAAGCGGTAACTATGTAAAGGCTTTCTCGTTCACCTTCAGCTAGTTTTTGTTCTTCGGTTCTCTCTTCTTCTTCAAGCTCAATATTGTATTTTTTGGCCAAAAAACGAAGTGCTTCAGGATACGTGAAATGTTCGTGTTCCATTAAAAAGGAAACCACATTTCCTCCTTTACCAGAACTAAAATCCTTAAAGATTTGTTTTTCAGGTACTACATAAAATGAGGGCGTTTTTTCGTTGGCGAAAGGACTTAGAGCTTTAAACTGTCGCCCCGATTTTTTGAGATGCACAAATTCGCCGATTATCTCTTCAATGCTCGCTGTTTGTAAAATCTCGTCTATTTTATGCCTTGGAATCACAGTTGCAAATTTATGATTTACTTACTACAGTTAGAATTTGAAAAGTAGGTTTGAAAGGAATAAAAAAAGCCCAACCTTTGAATTAAGATTGGGCTCTAAATTATATGCTAAATGAGTTTAAGATTATTTAATACTCAACTTTTTTGTGAATGACTTATGTCCATCAGTAACGTTCACGAAATAGATTCCATTGTCTAATTCTGTTAAATCAAGGTCTAATTCGTTTGTTCCAACTTCATTGTTTACCGACCTGTTATAGGTAACATTACCTAGTAAGTCGTAAACAGAAACAGTAACACTCCCAGAAGCTGAAGAACTATAAGTTAGTTTGGTTAGACCATTTGTAGGGTTTGGCGCCAATGTAACCGAGTTCTCATTTGCTAATACACTTTCTTGTAAACCGTCAACTATTGATGGGTCTGTCATAAATGTAATGGTGTCTGTGTCCATTGCATCGTTGATGTTGTACAAAACCAGAGTCAAATGCTTTACAGATGGGTTTTGAATAGGGTCAATATATAGTTTAACGAAGAAACCTTGACTTTGAGTTAAAGGGTCGTTACAAGAACTACTGTCTGGGTAGTTAGTTAGGCAAGTGTTACAATCACAAAACTGAACATTTGTATCCCATTCTGTTTTAATGTCATCATAAATGATTTTCCATTTTACATCAATTGGTGTAAAACTTGGGTTTGTAACGGTAATCTTTGATTCAGTTTGCTTCGTTGGATGAAAATAATGATGCACGGTATCTTTATTAGTGGTAATTTGAGAATACCCCGTTAAGCAAAGTCCGGCGAAAATGAATAGTGATAAAAGTTTTTTCATAGTATTTATTTTAAGAGTGTAAATGTAATGATTAGTCAAACACGTTTGATGTCGGTTATTTTTCAATTTGTATTAATTATTAAATAGTAAAAATTGAGCATAAAAAAAGCCCTGACAATTCTGTCAGGGCTTTTCATTTATAAGTTTAAAGTGAGATATTACTCAACAATAATTCTTTTTACTTCAGAACCTTCGTTAGAAGAAATATGTACGTTATATACACCAGTCTCTAAAGAAGAAGTGTTTACAGAAATAGTATTCATTCCAGTTTCAATTCTGTTAGAACCTAAATCGATAACTACTTTACCAGTAATATCCAAAACTCTAATATCCATATCTGAAGCATTGTCAGCATTGATATCAATAGAAAGGTTATTATTAACTGGGTTAGGGTAAGTTTTAATGTTAGATACAGAAGCGATATTGTTTACGCTAGTTGCAGAATAGATTTGAATATCATCTAACCACATTGAGTTACCACCACCAGCAGTAACAACAACTTTAACTAGTAAATCACCCTCTACTTGTAAAGGAACTGTAGCATCATTCCAGTTTGATTCAGCAGAAGGAACTAAAATAGCTGAGTTATCAGTTCCGAATGGAGATAAATCATTACCTGATTTAGACCATAAAGAAGCCCAAGTATTTCCACAATCTTTAGAAACCATAATAGACAGCCCATCGTTACTGTTAGCGTTAAGCATTGCAGAAGCGTAAGAAAACTTAATAGCAGCATCTTTAACTTTATCGCCATCAACCTCACCAATCATAACAGAAACTTTGTCACCTGCAGTACCCCATGAAGTAGAATACCAAATAGCTTTTCCTCTTGCACTTGTGTTTGACCCAACAGTATTGTTAACATATACTCTTGATTCTAAAGCATCGCTTGATCCTGGCTCTAAGAATTTAAACCAGTTAGTAGGTAGGTTATCAATATCAGCTACATTTTCAAAATCTTCACTTAAACCAGCAGTAATAGCTTTTTGTCCAACTGCGATAAATTGAGAGCTAGCAATTGAGTTATTTGATCCGTCAACATCAATTAAAGACCCACCATTAATATTAGAAGGGCCAGAAAATGCGATACTGTTTACAGAACCTGCAGGTAAGTTAACCATTGGCCATGTAATAGTAGTTTTAGCTCCTTTAGCTAATGAACCTGAATATGATTGAACAACTGGAGTTCCACCATTTACAGTATAAGACATATCAAATGAAGTAACCGTGTTATTTTCCATGTTCTCTATTTCTAAAGAAGGAGTATAACTGTGAGAACACATAGAAGTTGGTTTAGTTGACATATCTGTAGCAGACAAATCAGATACAATGCTTGCAGGAAGCTCGACTTTAGTTTCCGCACCTGTTAAAATCGTTTGTTGATCTTCAGCTACAAATACGGCAACTTTTAAATCTTGAAACTTAACAGGAACACCTTTTAAGTTCGCAGGTACAGTCCAAGTATATGTTTTAGTAAAAAAAGAACCACTTGTAATAGTGTTAATAGGCTCTCCAAACGCAGGAGTTAACATTGCTCTTAGCATGTGGTTATGGTTATATGTTCCATCAGGGTTCATTTGCTCTGGATAATAAGTTGCTCCACCCGTTTGGGGGCCAATAACCTTATTTTCTAAAATAGCAACTGATAACATATTTGAAGTTACAGTTTGAGTTCCAGTGTAATATACTTCAACAACAGCAGTAACTTCATTCGTATTAATATCATATGAAGCTTGCACATCAGCATTTACAGGAGAAGATTGACCCATGATAGTTGCCGCGTCAGTAGCCCATTGACCTCTACTTGATGCAGTACCACCATTACTTGGACTTCCTCCGATAACTCTATTCACAGAGCCTGCTGGATACCCAGTCAATTTTACATTTGGATGGGTAGCTATGGCATCGCCTTCAGTTGTAGTAAAATCAATAGACCCATTCTGACTGACTGCATAGCTACCTGTATGAATGTTAATTAGAACAACTCTTCCTGGATTTGCAGCAGCTAATGCATTGCCTCTTTTGTGTCCATCCGGACAGAAAACGCATCTAATTCCTGTGTATTCTTCTACAACTGCATTCTTATTTGCAGGCGTAGTGCTCACGAAAGTTTGTGCACTCATGGAAAAACCGGCAAGGAGCGCTGCGCCTAAAAAAGTAAACTTTTTCATATTATTTTATTTATTGTTTTTAAATTAATTCGCCCAAAACGGCGCGTAAATATAGTAGTTTTATTAAATGGTTGTTAAGCTTTTATTATGGGTTAGTCAACTGAATTACAGTTTTCATCAATTTTACCCCCATTTTTAACATAAATACACCACTCTCCCGTTTTTTTATTCTGCTTATATTTTCCTTGGTACCTTAGATTTCCATCTTCATAAAAGGCTTCACTTAATCCGTGTTGTTCACCGTTTAAGTATTCATTGTGGCTCCAGATATTTCCATTTTCGTAATATGATTTCCAGTGACCAGTCTTTTTGCCGTTACCATCATAGAATCCCAATATTTTTAATGCACCTGATGGGTAATAGAATTCTTGTTTTGAAAGTTGATTATTTTGATTGTAGTATTCAATGATTTCGGGGTTACCATTCTGAAAACTTTTTATTGTTTTAGGACTCAATGATTCTTCACAAGAAAACAACAATAGAATCAAGATAATATAAATGTAGTTTTTCATATCGTATTTTGAAGGTGCTAATTAACAAATTCTGGTTTAGAAGTGCTAGAGGAATATTGTAAGTGGCGCATAATAATATCAACCTTTGTAGGTTACACTATAATAAAGGTTGTTATGAAGGCTATTTTCTCAAGTTTGTTTTTAATTGTTTCAGTATTGTTTGTATCGGCAACTGAATTGGAGAACATTAAAAAGGATACAACCAAACCCGAACCTTTAATTCTTCGAGCTGATTTGGATTTTACAAGTCACATCGATGAGATGGATAGTCAATTGTGGAAAGAATGGTCTGTTGGCTATAAAGATAGTACTGAGCTGAATACTTATAATTACCCTGAGGATTCTATTCCTCTATTAACTGATAGTTTGTTAAAGGCTCGACTAACCGAATTGAATGAATTAACTCCATTTGATTTGGGTTACAATCAGCGGGTTCATGCATTTATTAATTTATATGCCGTAAAACGAAGAACACTTTCAAGTAAAACCATGGGCTTGTCTCAGTTGTACTTTCCGTTAATGGAAGAGATTTTGGATAAATACGACATGCCTTATGAGATAAAATATTTGGCGGTTGTTGAATCGGCCTTAAACCCAACCGCACGTTCAAGAGCTGGCGCAAAAGGGCTATGGCAATTTATGTATTCAACTGGAAAAATGTATGGGTTAACTGTAAATTCATATATAGATGAACGCAATGATCCTTACAAAGCAACTGAAGCCGCTTGTGGGTATTTGAGTTATTTATACAAGTATTTTGATGACTGGAATCTTGCTTTAGCCGCATATAATTGTGGCCCAGGTAACGTGAACAAAGCCATTCGCAGGTCGGGAGGAAAAAGAGATTATTGGGAAATATATCCTTACCTACCTAGAGAAACTAGGGGTTATGTACCTGCATTTATTGCCGTGAATTACGTTTTTAATTATGCTTCTGAACATAACCTTTACCCTCAAAGCCCTGTGATTACAAATTATGAAACTGATACCATTATAATTAATGATCGTGTAAGCTTTGACTATTTATCTTCAGTATTGGATATTACAGCAGAAGAAATTCAATACTTAAATCCTGAATATAAAAGAGGGGTAATACCGGCCGATGGAAGGCTTCATGTTTTAAAGTTACCTAAAGAGCAATTGGCCCTTTATTTGGTAAATGAAAAGGCAATTAAAGAACATTACGTTGCCCCAATTGATCAGTCTGATGAAATATTGGCTCAACAGGAACGAATTGAAATTTACAGAGTGAGAAACGGAGATTATTTAGGGAAGATTGCTAGCAGACATGGTGTTTCGGTTCGTCAAATTAGAGATTGGAATGGGTTGCGAAGTGATAATCTCAAGATTGGTCAGAGACTAACGATATATTCAAATGCTGCTCCAGCTCCAAAAAAGAAATCAAGTGTAAACTTGGCAAAGAATTCAACCCAAGGTTCTGGATATACGTATTACCAAATTCAAAAAGGCGATACACTTTGGGATATTGCTAAAGCGAAAGGCATTAGTACAAATGAGTTAAAATCGTTAAATAAAAACCTGAACGAAAGGAATTTGAAACCAGGCGATAAAATAATTATAGGTAAAAAAGCTTAATGAAGAGTTTCGCCAAATTTTTAGGTATTGGTTTAGTTGGGATTCTATTTCTCAATTCATGTGAAGACAAATCCACTTTTAAACCTGGGTATGCGGGTAGTTTTGGTGAGCTAATTGTTGTGGTTTCCGATAATTTGTGGAAGACAGATTTGGGGGATACCATTTATGAATCATTGGGTGCGTATCAATATGGGTTTCCACAAGATGAGCGTCAATTTAACATTATTCAGGTAACTCCTCAAAAATTTAAAAATGTATTAAGGACACATAGAAATGTGTGTATCGTAAAAATAGACTCTAACGCAACAAAGCCTATTGTTTTACAAAAGGGGAAATGGGCCAATGGCCAAATAGTTGTCACTTTGAGCGCTAGGTCATATAATTCTCTTTTTGAGGTGGTAAAAAATCACGTATCTCGAGCTGCAGATATTTTTAAACAGTCAGAAATTAATAGGCATTACAAAAGGAATTTGAAATTTGGCAATGCGGAACTAAACAAAGAAATTGAGAAAACCAGAGGTTTTAAAATGGTAACTCAAAAGGATGTTTACCTTGAAAAAAATGATTCTAGCGTTACTTGGATTCGGCTAGAACGAGAAAGGCCTAAAGGAGGGTTTAAACATCAGATTAGTCAAGGAGTATTGACGTTTTCTTTGCCTTATACCGACAAAATGAATTTCTTGGATACGAATATTTACCAAACAGTTGATTCTGTTTTTAAGGAGCATTTGTTAGGCCCTGGGCCAGGGCAGCACATGCGTTTAAACTTTAGGTATATTGAACCTTTGGGTAAGGAAGTGAATTTTAAAAATTCGTTTGCAAAAGAATATCGTGGTTTATGGCGAATGCAGGGAAATGCAATGGGCGGCCCTATGTATTTATTAGTGTTTTTAGATGAAGTGAATGCTCGAGTAGTGTATTCATTTGGGTACGTATTTGCACCCCAATTTGATAAGCGAGAATATTTAAGAGAAGTTGAGGGAATGATTCAATCAATTGAAGTTCCAAAGGTTTAGTTAGCTATTAAGTTGATGAAGAACATCTAAGGTCTTCAAATTCCCAAAGCCATTTACATGTATTTCAAAATACTTCAACAGAGAGTTAAGCATTCTTGCTTTTTCTGATTTTGTTAAACCCTTATTTAAAAAGTCAAACCCAGTTTCGATAATATCATTCAAATTTTTAGCCTCCAAAGGTTCAAAATAATTAATGTGATTTGGCCTTAAAATCGTAAACAGTCCTTCCTGAAGGTCAAAGAATTCTCTACCGTTAAAATTTCCTACTGGTGAAAAACCTAAAAAGCGACTTAAACGCACTAAAAATACAAGGTGAAAATTTCCAAACCTTTCTGCGTTTTCTAAAAGTAAAACTGATGCTTCTAAAAAATTAAAAAGGTCTTTGTGTTCTTCTTTTTCATGAAAGCACTTTAGGCAAACTTCTGAAAGAAAAAAAGAAAGACTTGACTTATGGACATCACTTCTGATGTGATGCAATGGTTCAGAAACTTGAATCTCTTTTATTCTTTTTAAATCGCTTTTACCGGATTCAGAATATTGAATTTCTAAGATAGCCAAAGGATGTAGTATTGCTGGAATACTTTTATTTTTTCCTTTTAAGCCTTGAAGTAAAAAAGCCATGGTACCATGACTTTTTGTGTATAGTTTTAGTATTAGACCACTGTCTCCATATTTTATTTTATGAAGAAATATGGCCTTGTCAGAAATCATTTTATTCGGATCTTAAATCTCGAAATACAGGGCCACTTGTATTTGAATTAAGGAGATCAATTAGCTTCTCTGCTGTTTCGTCGGCATCTTGAAGTGCATTTGAATCGTTTAGCTCAATGAAGTTTTCAACGTTTGAAAAATCAGCTTTGTCTGCCTTGCGTATTTCTTCTTGCATCGAGGTCTTTATTATACCCGGTGCAATACTTAAAACTCGAACATTTTCTTTTCCTCTTTCTTGAAGTTCAAGGTTAAGGGTTTCGCTGAGCATATTTACACCGGCTTTGCTTGTGCAATAAGTACTCCAACCATCGTATGAATTTACTGCGGCTCCCGAACTAATATTTAAAACCGTTTGTTTAATGTCTTGATCTTTATAACTAGCCATGAAGTTATTAGTTAATATTGAGGGTGCAATCAAATTAACATTTAGCGCTTCAACAAGGGTTTTATTATCAATATCCCCTAAATATTTGATGTCACCCAAGGTGCCCGCGTTATTGATCAACGTTGATTCATCGGCCTTTACATGTTCGGCAAATCGAAATTTTGCTGTTTCTTTTGAATCCGAAAGGTCCAAAATTTTGTGTTTGTAATTGGGATGTTCTATTTCACATTTTCTACCTATACCGATAACAATGTTGTTTTCATCTTTCAGCAATTTATTTGCAATTGCATACCCTAAACCTCTTGAGGTTCCCGTAATGTAGTAGATCTTCATAGTTTAACTTTCTAATGCTTGACGAAGGTCGTCAATAAGATCGTTCACGTCTTCAATCCCAACACTTAATCGTATTAAAGATTCGCGAACACCTGTTTTTTCTCTTTCTTCTTTTGGAATTGCTGCATGTGTCATTGATGCAGGGTGTCCACAAAGTGATTCGACACCACCTAAGCTTTCAGCTAGAGTAAATACTTTAACTGAAGAAACAATTTTTTTGGCAGTTTCGTATTCATCATCGGCTGTAGTGAAGGACATCATTCCTCCAAAGTCGCGCATTTGTTTTTTTGCAATTTTATGGTTTGGGTGGTTTGGTAACCCGGGCCAATATACTTTCTCAATTGCTGAATGATTATTTAAAAATTCAGCGATAGCTTTTGCGTTTTCACAATGCCTTTGCATGCGAATATGTAGTGTTTTAATTCCTCTAAGAACAAGAAAAGAGTCCATTGGACCGCAAACTGCACCTGAACTATTTTGAATAAAATATAGACGCTCTGCAATCTCATCATCGTTTACAATTAGAGCACCCATTACAACATCACTGTGTCCACCTAGATATTTAGTAGCAGAATGCATAACAATATCTGCCCCCCTATCTAGTGGATTTTGAAGGTAAGGGCTAGCAAAGGTGTTGTCTATAGCAAGCAGGCAATTGTGTTTTTTAGCAAAGGTGACTGCTTTTTCAATATCAATAATATTTAGCATTGGGTTGGTAGGAGTTTCAACCCAAACTAACTTAGTGTTCTCGTTGACAAGTTTATCTAAAGCGTCAAAATTTTCCATGGATACAAAATGGAACTTGATGCCATACTTCTCAAATATTTTCGTGTAAATGCGATAGGTTCCCCCATATAAATCGTTGGTAGATATTACTTCATTCCCCGGGTTGAGCAATTTGATTATTGCATCAATTGCGGCAAGTCCGCTTCCAAAGCAAAGACCGTGTTTGCCGTTTTCAATCGAAGCGAGATTTTTTTCAAGCGCATGACGCGTTGGGTTTAAAGTTCTAGAATACTCATAGCCTTTATTTATTCCAGGTTCTGGTTGGGCGTAAGTAGTAGTTTGGTAAATTGGCGTCATAACAGCACCAGTTGCAGAATCGTGCGTTAATCCACCATGAATTACTTTAGTTCCGATTTTCAAATCGTTAAGTTTTAGCATTAAACACACTCAAAAATATGTTTATTTATTTGGCAACTTGGCTAAAATTCAGATGAATGAATTGGGTTATTTATAAACGGTTTTATAGATAGTTAAAGTCAAATTTATTTGACTGAACAATGTTTTGGATGTTGTAATATTGGCTAAAATTAAATGAATATGAATATGCGATATTTTTCTCTTCTATTGGTAGCAATAACTTTTGCTGCATGTAGTTCAGTATCTGTAGTTACCGATTACGATAAAACGGCAAATTTTGGTGAATACAAGACTTTTAATATCAAGCCTCCTGCATCAGTAGAAAACCATGTTGACCCTGAACGTGTAAACAAAAGAAACATTTCGTTGATTACTGAAAACATCAAAACTCAAATGTTGCAAAAGGGTTACACTGAATCAGCTGATCCGGATTTATGGATTTCTTTTTATGTAAAGGTAGATACCAAACAAGAGGTTAGAACAACTAATTATGGTTATTATGGCGGAAGCCCATATTATTACGGTTCTTATTATGGTTACGGAACTGCCGGTTATACTGATGTAAGTGTTGTTGATTTGACAGAGGGAACATTAATTGTCGATTTGGTTGACAAAAAGCAAAACAAATTAGTTTGGCAGGGCGTTGCGAAGAAAACAATAAAGGAAAACCAATTGGATAGAAGTAATGAAATAGAAAAAGCGGTAGGACAATTATTTTATCGCTACCGCTTTCAACCTTTAAGTGAGTAAAAGAGTGGGACTCAATCAACACGTTTCATTATTGCTAAACACCCAAAATCTGCTTATGAAATCTACTTCACTGTCCCACACTTTTAAAAATTTAGTATGCTTGCATAGTAATTGAACGCGAGAATACTTAAAAAGTTATTTTTGAATAAACTATTTAACAATGATTAAGAAGCTATTTATATTAGTACTTGGGTTAACTGTCGGACTATCAGGATTTTCACAAGAAGCAAACGATGTTTTAGGAAAGTGGAAAACCATTGACGACGAAACAGGAAAGGAAAAATCTATCGTAGAACTTTATCTTCAAGATGGTAAGCTCTATGGTAAAGTGGTAAAAATTTTAAATCCAGATAAGCAAGATGCAAAATGTGATTTATGTGAGGATGATAAAAAAGGTCAGCCTATTATGAACATGGTTATTGTTGCGGACATGGAATGGGATGAAGATGAATGGGATGATGGTACCATTTTAGACCCTAACAAAGGATCATATTATGATTGTAAATTGTGGATTGAATCGGAAAATCCAGATAAGTTGAATGTAAGGGGTTACATTGCATTTATGTACAGAACACAATATTGGTATAGAGTAAAATAATATTCATTCTTACTATGAAAAATTTAAGGGCCGTTTTCGGCCTTTTTTTATGTGTTTTTTCGCTTTTTTCCTGTCGTTTACCAGAAGAAAAGGTTGAGAAAATAAAGGCTGAAGTGCCTGTAATTAAATACCAAATTCCTCCTGAACTACAAGGTAAGGTTGATAGAATCGACAAGCTGGTTAGACGTAAAATACGACTTGGAACTTTTAACGGAGTAGTATTGGTTGCTGATTATGGAAATATCATCTATAAAAAAGCCCATGGTTTTGGTCACTATCGAAAAAAGACCAAGATTAATGAATATTCAGTGTTTCAATTGGCAAGCGTTTCTAAAATGTTTACCGCTGCTGCAATCATGAAGTTGGCTCAAAAAGGCCTGTTGTCATTCGATGATACGGTAACTAAATACTTACCCGATTTCCCTTATTCTCAGGTTACAATAAGAAACTTGCTTAATCATAGAAGCGGGCTACCACGATACATGGTAATTAGTGATGAAAAATGGCCCAGAGATACTATGATGAATAATTGGGATATGCATGAGTTAATGGTAAAGCATTGTCCGGAAAGGTATTATTTGCCAAACCAAAGGTTTAATTATCAGAATTCTAACTATGCCTATTTAGCTTTATTAGTTGAAAAAATATCGGGAAAGAAATTTCAGTTTTTTTGTAGGGATGAAATTTTTGAGCCTTTAGAAATGTTTGATACTAAGATCTTTGCAGGCAAAGATTCAACGGATATTCCTAATGCAGTTTATGGGCATATCTATCGTCGTCCTAGACCAATTGGCCCTTATGAAAACTACATTAACGGGGTTGTTGGTGACAAAGGGGTTTATTCAAATGTGCATGATCTTCTGAAATTTGACCAAGCATGGTACGATGAAGGTTTATTTCCGGATAGTTTGGTAGAAGAGGCATATAAACCTGGCTCACCAAAAAAACGTAGAGAAAACTATGGTTTTGGATGGCGAATGAAACCCTTTGAACACGACCGTTTAATTTATCATTATGGCTGGTGGAACGGGTTTAAGAGTGCCTTTTTGAGGTACTTAGACTCGCGACGTACAATAATAGTGTTGACAAACAGGGATAGGTCACTATCCTTGCCAAAAGAAATTCAAGAAATTCTTTTTGAAGAAGAAATATCTAAACCGTAGCCATGCATTTTAACTCAATAGCTATAGGTGTAGGTAAAGAGTTTATTGCTACCGTTGTTCTGCAAGGTTGATTATCCTTAAAATACTCGGCGTATATTTTATTGAAAGTTTTAAAGTCTCTTTTCATATCCACCAAGAAAACAGTAACGTCAACTAGGTTTTCCCAAGAACTTCCAGCTTCTTCAAGAACAGCTTTTACGTTGGCAAAAACACTGTGAACTTGAGCTTCAAAATCAAACTCTTCAAAGTTTCCGTTATGGTCAAGTTTTAACCCAGGTACAACGCTATCGTGTTGGCCGCTTCCAGCCACACGAGGACCAACGCCACTTAAAAATAATAGATTTCCAACTTTTCTTGCATGTGGGTACAATCCTACGGCTTTTGGTGCTTTTTGCGAGTTAATTCGTCCTTCCATATCTTTAAACTTTTGGCAAAGATAAAATTGCTAGGACGCCAACAAAGGTTTCATTATTTTTACGCAAAATCGAGAACTATGAAACACCTCTATGTATTATTAGTTGTATTAATCGCTTCCACTGTTCAAGGTCAAATGACGTTTGAAAAAATCAAACTGATTCATCCTTCTTATGCATCAAATGAAATTGAATTGAGTATTTCACCAAGCGCTATTCTAGAGTTAGAAGAGGCTCAGAAAAATAGTATTGATAAGCATGAAATGTATCCAACAGGCAAATTAATAAACGTTGAATATGATTTTATGTCAAAAGCAAACTGGTCGATTTCTGATAAGGGAGAAAGAATAGGTAAGCTTGTTATATTCTCAAATGAAGCAACGTCTTTAGGGGCATACTTCAAAGATTTTTACTTACCAATTGGTGCAAAATTGTATGCCTACAATCAAAATAAAACCAGGGTAATTGGCCCTTTTTCTTTCGCCGATAATTTAGTTGAAGGTGAATTCAGCTCAGGAAGCATCAAAGGAAACCGATATGTGTTAGAACTAGTTTTGCCGCAAACAGTCCAGTCTTTACCTAATTTGATTATCAATAAAATAGGGTTTCAAAGAGACCCAAAGGACTTAAATAGTTCTCGTGATTTCGGGGATTCACAAGATTGTCAAGTAAATGTTGAGTGCAGTGAAGCGGATAATTGGAGCGATCAACGGAATTCTGTAGTTCGAATATTATTAGAAGTTAATGGCTTTTTAGGCTGGTGTTCTGGTACCATCATGAATAATACCTACCAGGATTGCACTCCATATATTCTGACGGCGGATCATTGTAGACATGGAGATGGTGGCGTAACTGCGACTGAAAGTGAGTACAATAATTGGGAATTCTATTTTTTATATGAATCTGATAGATGCCGGAACCCAAACAATGAGTCGGATGTTACGATATCAAAAATGACAGGTTGTACTAAGTTATCTTCGAGTACGAATGCGGCAGATGGTGACTCAGATTTTTTATTAGTCAAGTTAAAGAGTAATATTCAGTCGTTTAATAAACCGTTTTATGCTGGATGGGACCGTAGAAATACAGCCCCCACTAGTGGTGTTATGATGCATCACCCGGCGGGAGATATAAAAAAAATATCAACATATACTAGACAAGCTGAGTCGTCAGAATGGGATGCTAATTTGGTAAAAGACTCACATTGGAAGGTTTATTGGACGAGCACTTCAAATGGATTTGGGGTTTCTGAAGGGGGAAGTTCTGGAAGTGCCATTTGGAATCAAAATGGTCGTGTAGTGGGACAGTTAACTGGGGGTTCATCAGCTTGTAAAGATGGGCAGGGTGTTGGCCCTTTTAATCCAGATTATTTTGGTAAAATGTCTTACAATTGGATTTGGGGAGGCTCTGATTCTACTAAAAATTTAGAATATTGGTTGGATAATGGAAGATCTAACCTAACATATATTGATGGCATTAATTGGCCTTGTTCTGAAGGTCCGTTAAACTCTGAAGAGTTATCAGTTTTAACAGAAGGGCTAAAATTATTTCCAAATCCAAGTAATGGAAATGTTACCATTTCTGTTTCTGACGAGTCTTTTTCGCAAAGCACATTAAAGATTTTTAATTCGATTGGTAAATTGGTTCTTTTTTCTTCTCTTGAAAGTGAAAAAACAATAGATTGCTCGGATTGGCCGAAGGGCATTTACTTCGTAAACTGTGAAAATAAAAATTCAACATTCACCGAAAAACTTATAATAAAATGATCAAATTGAGTGTAAACATTATTCTATTCGCAGCTGTTTTTATGGTAGGATGTAAAAGTTCTGAGAAAACCCCTGAAACGGCCAAAACAGCGCCCAAGGTTGAGGAAAAATCGAGTGATGCACCATTACAAGAGCCTTCAAATTGTTATGAGGTTGCTATGGACTCTGAGTCATTTGACAAAATACAGTCTAAAACAATAAAAATTTTAAAGTCACAGATTATTGGTAACGAATTTCACGTGACTTGTGAGTTTAGTGGATGCCCATCTGATGAACTGTATTTTGCTTGGAACGGAGCGATGAAAAAAAGCTATCCAGGTCAAGTAACTATCGCTTTAGGGTACAGTCAGTCGGGTATGTGTGAATCAATAATTACCCAAGATTATTGTTTTCAAATAGGTAGTTTAGCCATTAATGATAAGATTTACTTAAAGGTAAATGATGGCGAAATGCTTCTTTATGAAATAAACAACAAATAGGTGATATTGTTGGGTTTGACGAACTCAATTTTAGGCGTAGTATTTACCTTTGCACGAAACGATTAAATAAAAAAAATGAAGAAGTTATTTACTTTATGTTTAGTGTTTGTGAGCCTTGTTTCCTTTTCGCAAGTGAGCGATGCTTTAGATAAGACCCAAGAAGGTCAAAAAAGTGATGGACACAAAAAGGGAGACCTTTTTGTTATGGCTGGAGTTGGTTTGGGTTCTGCTTATTCCAATAAGGTTGTTTTGCCGCCTATTCTTATAAATGTCGAATATGGTTTTCATGATATGTTATCTGTCGGTGCAATGGCGGGTTTTGGAACTGGAAGAAGTTCTAAGTCACAAACTCTTACCGGTGACTATCACTGGAATTATTCCTATTTAAGCCTAGCTGGCCGTGCATCTTTTCATTGGGGAAGGTACTTAAAGATTCCTGAAGAATTGGATTTATACGGAAGAGTTGCATTAGGATGGAGAATTACCACTGCTACTTGGAAGGATAATAATAGTGGGCTGACTTCAGAGCCAGCAAAACCAAGTGCAAACTTTGGTTTAATTGCTGGTATTCATGCAGGTGCTAAATACATGCTAACTCCTGCATTAGGGGCATATTTAGAAGTTGGTCAAGATAACGTTAGTAACATTCAATTTGGAATTGCTTTTAAGCTTTAACCCAGTTTTTAATCATTTGAAGGCCTTGTTTTGTGAGTATTGATTCTGGATGGAATTGTACTCCCCAAACAGGGCTTTTTTTATGTCTAACTGACATAATTTCTCCGTTTAGGCTATCTGCCGTCACCAACAGGTTTTTTGGAATCGTTGACTTATCAATTACCCAAGAATGATAATGACCAATTTCAGAATTGGGAGAAATGCCTTTGTATATTAAATCCTGTTTATCAAGAATATTGAGTTGCGATTGCGCCCCATGATGCACTTGCTTCAAATTTTTTAGTTGAGCACCGTAATGCACGCCAATTGCCTGATGCCCTAAGCAAACACCAAGCAACGGTTTTATGTCAATAGTTTTATCAATTATTTCTAATAATTTTCCGGCATCTTTGGGTAATCCAGGACCTGGAGATAAAACAACTTTATCTGCTCTTTTTAATTTCGATTCATAAGGTTCATCGTTACGTATGAGCATTACCTCAGAAGCAAACTGTTCAATGTAATGCACCAAGTTATAGGTAAATGAGTCGTAATTGTCAACGAGTAAAATTCTCATGAATGCAAAGTTACACCTACCTTTTCTAGTTCTTGCCAAAACTGTGGATACGATTTTTTTACCACCTCAGGATTATCCATTTTCACAGATTCGCTTACCAAAGCGAAAGGTGCGAGAGCCATTGCCATGCGGTGGTCTAAATGAGTTGAAAAACTCAAAATGTCCGGTATGCTTTTAGGGGATGTTAAATGAATTTTATCAGATTTAATAGCGAGTTTGGCACCGGTTTTTTCCAGCTCAGTTTTAAGAGCATTAATTCGATCGGTTTCCTTGAATCTTAGAGTTTTTAGTCCTAAGAATTCACCATCGACTCCATTTAATACACAAGCAGAAATAAAGGGTTGAGCAAGGTCAGGAAAGTTCGTAAAATCGATTTTTAGCTTGGATTTTGGTGGTTGAACTTTTTGAAATTCAATTTGCCCTTTTTTAAAAATGGTGCAAACACCAAGTTGTTTAAAGAGGCTAATCGTTTCCTTGTCTCCTTGAATTGAATCAGCAGACAAGCCTTGAATAATAAATTTTTGATTCGGTAAAATCGAGCTTATTTGATACCAAAATGCTGCCGCGCTCCAATCTGATTCAATTTTTAAACTAGGAATTAGCGAGTGTGCTTTTTTTAATTGAATTGTATCTGTTCTAGTTTTAATAATCGCTCCTGCCGATTTAAGCAAATTCAATGTCATTTCAACATATGGCCATGATGCTTTATTACCAGTAAGTTTAATGTTTAGGCCGTCTTCTAGAAAGGGAGCTATTAAACAAAGTGACGAAATAAATTGACTGCTTATATTAGAGTCTATCGTAATATCCGATGATTTTCTTAGGTTATTTGGGATAATTCTTACCGGTAAAAAACCTTCATTTTTGAGACATTCAATTGAAAACCCGATGGATCTTAAAGCATTAATTAAGGGCCCCATTGGTCGTTGATGCATCCGTTCAGTGCCAAATAGTTCTAACGTTTGGTTTTGAATGCAAGCCCAACTTAGTGTAAATCTTGCAGCCGTGCCTGCATCTTCAACGTTTAATCTGTTAAAACCTGAGTCTAAAATCTGGTATAAAACAAAAACATCGTTGGGCATATTGGCAATTGATAAATCCAATTTAGTTTGACTCAAAGAAGCTAAAATCATTAAGCGATTAACAATGCTTTTGTTAGCGGGTAATACAGGCGTAATTATCGGCAATAAAGCCTTTTTAATATTGAATTTGATTTCGTTCACAGGCCCCAATATTATTAAGAATTTGCTATTAGTATCTATATCAACTTAACATATTTTGCATAGGTTACCCTTTTATTTTCGTTACAACCCTAGTTGGGCCGTAATGAAAGCGATTTTAAAAAAATATAAACGACTTATTCTCACAGGTATCCTTGTACTGAGTGTCTTGTTGTTCTTTCCCTTGAGGTCATTGTTTTTTGATTATGCCGACCAGCTTTTGTATAACACGCTTTCTGGAATGGTAAATAAACAAACCAAAGGAGAGTATTCTTTTAACTACGAAGGATTGCGCTACAACGTATTCAAGCAGCGTTTCCAAATCACTGAATTTAATTATTTTCCAATTGACAGTAATAAGCTAAAAAACAGGGATTTAACTGACCGGAATAGTGTTGACATGGCCGTTAATATTGAGTTGCTTGAAATTCATTTGAACAATCAATTTGAGTTTTTCTTTTCAAATACCTTAACAATAGATCACGTGGTTGTTGAGTCTCCACATGTTGAGGTTACCATGAAAAAAGTGAAGAAAAGTGACCTTGGGTTAGGGAAAATAGCCGGAAACTTATACGAGTTGGTAACTCAATATTTGTACGTCTTTGAGCTCAAGAATTTAGAAGTGAATAATGCGGAAATGTTATATCACATTGTTTCCAAAGATTTTCAAAAGGATTTAAATATCAATGAATTTTCGTTTAAGGTTAAAGACTTTATTCTCGATAAAAATCAATCTTTTGATGAATCAGACAACCCATTGTTCACCGATAATTTTGAACTAAATTCTGGCTATCAGTCGTTTGAACTCCCAGATAGCCTGCATGAAGTTTCTTTTGATCGTTTCAGAATAGCCTTAAAAGAGGAAAGAATTACTTTTCATAATATTAGAATTAACCCTATTGATGGGCGAGATACTACCACTAGGAATACTATGGAATTGTTTTTACCCAATCTTAAATTTGATAGGGTGGATTTTGAAAAGGCTTATCGCCAAAACTCTATTGACTTACAGAAATTATCAATTGATCGGCCTGCTATAAAGCTGAGGTTATTTGCCAGAAACAAGAAAAGGAACGAAGATGACTCACTGAGTTTTACGGACTCAAAAGTAGCTTCCTTGCTCAAGGAAATTCTTGTCGAAAAACTTGTGTTAACCAAAGCAAACGTGCTGGTAGATTATTATGACCAAAAGCATTTAAAACGTGAGTTTTTGGTTAACGGCCTTACTTATAAATGTAATGGTTTGCAGCTAGATAGTTCGTTTATGATTGATTACAAGATTGAAGGCCTTACTGATAATTTCAACTTACAAATATTTGAATTGAAGCATGAGGTTCCTGATAATGGGCTATTAGTTCGAGCTTTTAATCTTGGGTATTCAAGTATTACTCGTGATTTTGAAATTGACGGCTTATTTGTACAGCCAAATGAGAAAAAAATTAGAAGAAGTATACGGCAGAAAAAACAGCAAATGGTACTTCGGAAAATGGAAATTGAAAAAATTGAAATTTCTGAGTTGGACTTAGAAAAGTTGGTTGATAAACAAAAGGGGTATCTTGGAACGAGCAAAATAGTAAGACCTCAAATAGAACTTTTGTTCGATACAGCATATGTTAAAAACGATTCGCTAATAAAAGTCCATACAGAGTCTTTAATGGCAACCCTTTTTGATTCGTTAGGTACGGAAGATTTTGAAATTGATGGAGCCAACATTTCAATTTTGAATGCTCATAACCCAAAAGAAGAGTTTGGAAAAATTGAAAAAGCTGATGTGTATATTCCGAATGCCGATTTTCAGTATTTGGCAGATAAGCCTGATTGGATTGAGGTTTTGGATAGATCTGCCATTAGCACCGGAAATTCATTTTTTGAAATACCTGGGATAAACCATCGTGTTTCCTGGGCTCATACAGATTATAGCTCGGCTAAAGAGCAATTTTTATTTAACTCGATAAATTATTCAGGACAAAACAAAGAAAACAGTATTTCCACAAGAGCTAAAACGTTCAAAGTTAAAGGGTTCTCATTTGATAAATTTTTAAAACAGAAAAACTACCAACTCGATTATGTAGAGTACGCAGTAGGTTCTCTTGAGTTTCATGAAACGGATAAATCAAAACTAAACGGAAAAGAAGTTAAGGTTCCACATTTTGAAATAGGCCAGCTTTCAATTCAATCTATCGATTTACTGCATACGTTGAAAGATTCGGTGAGGCAACGAATAGACAGGCTAACAATGAATGCCTCTAATTTAAAATACAAAGTGGATTCATTAAATAAAACAATACTTCAATTAAGTGAACTTAATATGGCCGGTCAAAATGGGTTTGTATCTATTGATAAAAATCGTCATTATTTAGAATTAAAACAGTTTGATTTATCTACACAAGATTCCATTGTAAACTTGACAGACGTTCAGATTAAACCGGTGTTGCTTAAAAGGGTACAGGGCGATAATACGGTCATGAGGTCGTCGATAAATAATATTCAAATAGATGGTTTTGTGCTAGGGGAATATCACGTTTTAGATAACCTACATGCTAACCGAATAGATATTTGTGAGCCAGAGTTTAGAATGAATACTAAATTGGATAAAAAGGCCCCTCAAAGTGGAAAATCATTTGTAGAACTTCACGAGTGGTTTTCTGAAATTACTGGGATTAAGCAGGTTAAGTATAATATGCTCAATATTGAAAAAGGCCTTGTCGATATGGTATTTCAAGGGCAGAATAAGCAGGCATGGACTACTTCCATCATGCAATACAATTTGGCTGCGAGTAATTTTATACTCGACTCAAACCAAAGAATGAGTGATGAAAAACTGTTCTACGCAGACAGATATGTACTCGATCTTTACAACGTCAATCAATTGTTCCCAAGTGAATTAAGGGACATGCAAATTGGCCATCTTCAATACAATAGTCAGGATCAATATGTGAAGTTGGAGAGTACTAACTTTAACTATATGATTTATAGTCAACTGGACTCCTCTCGAGAATTATTTTTGGATGCTAATGTGCCGCTTCTTGAGCTCGAAGGCGTAAAACCTCTTCAAATAATGGACTCTCGTAAACTGAACTTAAGGCGAGTTCATTTAGTTAATCCTAAAATTGAGATTACGCAATTTCACAAAAACACTGACTACGTAAGCCGTGAGTTGAGTACAGAAGAAAATGGGAACGATGAAGTTGCGATAAAGAATTTGATTTTTGATGAGTTAGACCTTGAAAATGGAAATATTACATGGGATTTTGAGGATACTTCCAAATATTCTGTTCAGTTTAATCATGTGAATTTGGCTGGAACCGATTTAAAAATGGAAGAAAAAAGTTCAAAACCTCAGTTTGGCGAAATCGAGCTAAGTTTTGGAAATTTTAAGCACGATGTTTTGGATAAATTTTACGATTTGGAGCTAGATAGTTTGTACGTAAACTCTAAGTCTAAAGAGTTAAAAATCCAAGGTGCATCGTTGAGCCCTCGTTATGGGATATTTGAATTTGCAAACAAATCAGGATGGGATAAAGGAAGGTTAGAGTTTTATTCGCCCAATACTTCTGTAAGTGGCTTAGACTTAAAGAAACTTATTTATGAAAACGATTTTAATGCAAGTTTAGTTTTGGTTGATAGCCTATGGGTAAGGAGTTTTAAAAACAAAAAACTACCACCTAATTATAGAAATATCCCATTGCCAGCAGAACTTTTGGCTAACTCTACTTACGGAATAAATGTCGATTCTTTGAGCCTGGAAAAGGGGTTTGTAGAACATAGACAGCTATCTAAAAATGGTATTAAAAATGGCACGATAAAGCTTACTGGGCTTAAAGCAACAATTAATAATATAACCAACGATAGCTTGGCTTTAGAAAAGAATAATAAAAGTCAATTAAGTGCTTCGGCAACATTATACGATCAGGGTACAATTGACGCTGATATGCAGTTCTACCTTACCGAAAAGGATAATCGTTTTACAGTTGATGCTACGGTCTCATCATTTGATGGAAAGTCTTTGAATGAATATTTAGAACATACTGCGTTCATTAGAATTAGGAAGGGCCAAGTAAATGGTGCTCAATTGAATTTTGCTGCTAACGATAAACGTGGAATTGGAGAGATGAAATTGCTATACAAGAACCTTCATGTTGATTTCTTGAATCACGACACATCCAAGAATAAAAGCATGGGTTTGTTAATGAAGACTTTCCTTGCAAATCGAGTTGTAAATAACCAAAACCCTCATTTTTTCATCACTAAAACAGGAGATATATATTACAAACGCGACACTAGTAAAGCTGTTTTTCAGTATTGGACAATGCTTGCAATGAGCGGCGTAGCAAGTAGCACCGGAATCCACAACAATCGAAAGGAACGGAAGAAAGTAGAAAAAGAGATTAAAAACTTGAAGAAAGAAGAGCTCAGAAGAGAAAAGGCAATCCGACGCAGAGAGGAAGAAGAATTAGAGAGAGAACAGCGAGAAAAGGAGAAAGCTAAATCGTAATTTTTGCTTCAAATTGCATTACGGCACGTTGCTCAAAATCATCGCTTCTACTAAACCCTAAGCTCACAAATACCGGCTCACCTTCATTTAAATTGTAATGATATCCATCAAATGGTGTACTTGCAATGGTGAAGTACATTTCGGTTATACCGTTGTTTTCTAAAATTTCAAACTCCTCTATAGCTATATTCCCTCCAAGTTCTTCTACAAGGGTTTTTTCTCTAAGATTAACCATATATCTGTCTTCACAGAAACTTTGCCCGTCTCTAAAACAACCCATTATTTGATTCGAAAGTATAAGTCCTCGAGAGTTTTTAAACCCCACTGATACCCAACCTGGTGTGGGTGCTTTTACTTGACACTTTAAACTTCCCCCCTCAGATTTCCACCTGAATGTAATGCCGTTTGAATTGATCTGTTTGTAATCGTCATTATATTGTTGGTAGCTGGAATTATTTCCAACTAAGAATGTGAATAATGTTGCTATTAATAGTATCGCTTTCATAATAGTAATTGACTTATCAACTAATTTTCATGTTTTGTGCAATTTTATTAAGAACTTGCTTGGCAATTTGCATGTCCTCAGAGCTGATGTCATTTATGCCCGCTGCTCTTATTTGGGCTATTATTGGATAAGTTCTTTCCACCATTTCTACTCCTTTTTTGGTGAGAATCAATTCGCTTTTTCTTCGGTCCGATTCATTAGGTGTTCTTCTAACTAGCCCTTTGTTGTGAAGTAAGTCCAGAATACGAGTTATTGAAGCAGTATCTTTTGATGTAGCTCGTGCAAGTTCAACTTGTGTTTGACTTTTCTCTTCGTAAATTCTGCGCATCACCACCCATTGGTCAATGGTTATTTCAATACCATGTTCTTTAAAGATTGCACTCGTATATTTTTTTGAAGAGCGCATTGCCTTATCCATTAAAAAATAGATAACCTCATCGAGTTTCGGTGAATTCATTGATATATCAATTAATGTCCTGCAATTATAAGGGATATTTAATTAACCAACCAAATTAATTACTGATTTTCAATAGTATAAGTAGCTGATTTGCCATTAATACTCACTCTAAGCAGATAAGTTCCTTGTGAAGGAAGTTCAACTTTAATAGCATTATCCGCGGCTCCCAAGTCATAGGTTTCAATCAACTTACCTTGAATGTTATAAAGTTCAGAGTTTACTTCATTTTCCGAATTTACTTGAAGCCTTGTAGCCCCATTAGCAGGATTTGGAAATACGCTAACACCATACATGCTCGAGAATTCTTCCACTGAAATACCAGATTCAATATTAATACCTTGAGAGCTCGTTGAGGTACAATTGTCTCCGTTTTTAACGGTAAGTGTTGCCTTGAAACTTCCTGATGTACCGTAAGTATGGCTAGGTGTTTTTTGCCATGAAGTATCTCCATCACCAAACTCCCAAATGTAAGTAGCAGAAGAACTTGTGTCGTTAGGCGTGAAGCCTACAGTGCTACCAGATGCATTTGAATAATTAAAAGTACTATCGGGGCTAGGTAACAGGGTTACACTTAAATAGGTTGTGTCAGAACATCCCCAATTGGTATTGGAAATCAAAGACGAATTGTAAACCCCTACACTCGAATAGCTATGTTTTACCAATTTGTTGGTATCGATAGTTCCATCGCCTAAATTCCATTCTCGCGATAAGGTAGCACCTCCTAATATTTGAGTAATATCCTCATAGTTATATACGTTTTCATGAAAACACTGTCTAGCGCGGTTTACCTTAGCCCACGCAGTTGGTGTGTCAAATGGTTTAACGGTTAAAACTTCAGAAGTATCAAAGCAAAATCCATTATCCGTAACCACCAAGTAATCATACTGAATAAAGGCGTTTAAGTTATTTTGATAGTAAACTGAGTCGGTAAGCGAAGTGTCTACACTATTGTTTACAAACCAAGTATAACGCCCCGAAATACCTGTATTATTTTTAACCAATAATCTTGCATAACCACCTTCACATAAACTGCTGTTCGCAGAGTCAAGAAGTAAATCAGCTAAAAGTGATTTTTCTACATTGATGGTGTCGTAAAACCAAACTCCATCATTTATTTTGATTGAGATAGGCCATTTTCCAGTGCCGTTATATTTGGCATCATGAGGCCCACTTCCATAAGCCATTTGAGGGATTGAATTCACACCAAAATCCCAAACGATACTGTCTATTTTTCCAGTAAATTCACCTGAAATAGTTACTGTTTCATTAGGGCAAATAATGGTGTCACTATAGCTAAAGGTAACTTGAGGCTCATCAATAAATACAGCGTAATCTTCAGATTCTCCGTTTGTTAAAGAAGCACAACTATTTTGGATAGGCGAAGAATCTGAAATAATTCGCATTCTTAAAGCCTCATTAATGGTTGAACTCAATGGAGTTTTAAACGAAATTGAACGTGAGCCTGAACCCATATTTAAAGTACCAATTTCTTCTCCCGAATCGTTAAAGTCACTATCGTTATTATAATCGATAAAAGCCTTTACATATTCACTCCCTGCCGTAGTAACTGTTATTCGGTAAGTACTGTCCAATTTTAAACGAGTCAAATCAGTACAGAAGAAGTTTTGGTTTGAAACAGATCCCATATACGAACCAGAATTATTGTCGATATCTTCTAATTGAATTCGAGTGATTCCAAAACCACTTGGAACAATAGAAGCTGTAGTTGTGGAGCAATATTGGTTAGAATCATTACTAATTACAATTCCGTTGTTCAATTCAACAGTATCTGCGCCGAAATAGTTTTTGGCTATAAAACTTATGTTGTAGAACCCTTGTTTGCTAAAGGCTAACTCTATGTTTTTGCTCGTGCTTGTGGTACCATTTATAAACGAAAATCCAGTTGACGGATTAATAACCCATTTGTATTCTGATGCTTTTTTCGAAGAGTCACCATACATTTTTATAGTTTGCGAAATACAGTAGTTACCGCTATCGCCTCTTAAAACAGCTAAAGGCTCACGGTTTTCTATATCAAATAATTCGATTGACCAAAGACCACGACCATAAGTTCCTGCTCGAAGTTGGCTATTTGTTGGGTTGTTTAAATCGTAAAACATTTCAATTTCAGTAACTGATACATCTCCCGGAAGTCCGTAAGAGTATTCAACCCAGTCGGTCATTGAACTGTCGATATAATATACGTTTGGTGTGCCTCCAACATAGATGCCGCCAGGGCTAAATTTGTCATATGCAATAGTTCTTTTAGCGGTTCCAGGTAAATTTCCAGTAATGTTCATCCAAGAAGCTCCTTTGTCTGTGCTTACATAAACATTAGCTCCTGCGGTCATGTAAACAATACTATCTATTAATGGATGAGCTTCCATATCACTTGGCGTATCACCAGAAGGAAGTCCTGAAGTAAGGTCGGTCCAAGTTGGATTCGAAGCATTGGCATTATCAGTTCTAAAAAGCCTTTTTCCTGAACGAACTGCGTATAAAATATTGTTATCAGCTTGGCTCGATTCTAAAACACTCCAAGCACCTCCAGCTGTGGAAACATTTGGAGAAATACTTTTCCAACTTTGACCTGTTCTAACATTTGAATTTCTCCAAACGTAATTAGTCATTCCAACGAACATTGTATTGGTGTTACCTTCTTCCAAAATGTAAGGCGTTACCCAAGCTCCTTGTTCGCTTATTCCTCCAGTTATTGAATTGAAAGTACTACCTCCATTACTAGACCTTCGTATTGCCCCATAATACAAGGCTCCATATACATAGCTGTTATTTTGGTCGTCAAAAGCACATTCCATTCCATCACCTCCAATTTCGGTTGTCCAATCACCTGCGCCACGGTAAATAGCCGACCCATTGTCTTGATACCCACAAATAACACGGTTTTCATTGAATGAATGTTGACCAATTTTATACACTTCTGAAATGGCTAACCCGCTACTTATGTCAGTCCAATTCGGCCCGCCATTAGTGGTTCTGGCAACTCCGCCATCACTTCCATCGTACAGAATTGTTCCATCTGCAGACCATTCAAAAACATGATGATCGGCATGCACTGCCGGAACGCCACCACTTCCCGTCCAATGTGAATTAATTGACCAGTTTTTTCCAGAATTTGTACTCTTAAAAACGTTTACACCACCTACATATATGTGTGCTTTATTTTTTGGGTCAACTGCAATATCTAAATCATACCAAGCCTGTCCACCTGTTCCACTGCCATTTGTACTCCAATCCATAATATTCGGTGAAGTGCTTTGAGTAGTAAAGGTTTTTCCGGTATCTGTTGAAAGCATCATTCCAGCAAATGCCCGCTGGCTACACTGCACAATGTAAACATAAGAAGGGTCGTCCTGAGTAACTCCGATAGCCAACCTGTTTCCGTTTACCGGAAGGGTAATCTTTGTCCAAGATTGGCCGCCATCAGTTGAACGATAATACGCCGAACCTTGACCTGCAAACTGAATATTAAAATCAATTGGGTTTTCAACCAATTCCTTGAAATGATTTGTTGAAGAACTCGTTCTCGTCCAACTTGCACCTGAATTAGTAGATCGATAAATTCCGTTAGATGTAGCAGCCACTAAAATGTTAGTTTGAGTAGGATGAATAATCAACTTTCCTACAACTACATTACCCATTCCAGAGTTTGAAACAGACCAAGTAACCCCACCATCAGTACTTTTCATAACACCTCTTGGGCTTCTAGCTCCAGCATCTCTATCTCCAGTACCGGCGTAAACAATAGTCGGGGTAACTGGATCAAAAATTATTGAGGATATCTGCATTACAAAGTTGGTGTCGGTATTTGATGTCCAAGTTGAACCACCGTCATATGTTCTCCAAATTCCACCATTTGGTGATCCAACAAAAATGATGTCATTATCACTGGGGTGAATTCCTATTGCGTTTATTCTACCCATACCGTTAGGTTGTCCAGAACTCGCTTTAGCTTTTTGAATTGGGCCTAAAGACTTCCATTTTCCGGTTGTGGCACCAGCTCGACTTCCGGCTCCAGGAGGTGTAAAGCTACCATAGGTCAATTGAAACTTTCTTACTTCTTGTTGAATTTCTTCTGCAGATCTTATCGCCCCATTTTCCTTCAATTCATATTGCATGAACCACTCCCATCGTTTAAAAGGCTTGTAGCCATCACCTTTACTACGTTTTTTTCCTTTCCAATAGGTTTCAAAAGCATTTTGGGTTTCTGTAAACTTTACCGTAGGGTCTTGCATCATGTCAATCCATAACGGATTGTTAACAGTGTCTTGATGCGTCTGAGAAACAGATATTAATGAATATCCAAGTGCCAGAATTAAAGTGATAAGTCCTCTCATATTATTTTTAAAAGTCGCCAAATATACCATTGTCAGACAATTAGAAATTGCAACCGTTCAGACAACAGTGCATTTTGTATTTTAGGATGAACATTTTTGAATTTTTAAATATTGACACCCAACATTTAATAAACACCATAGTTTATGGTTTGGTTTGTTATTTGACTCATTACTTTTACCGTCCCGAATAAATTGTTCATGGCAGAAACTAAACCCAAAAAAAGAAAGTATTCTAGGCAAGTTTTAATCTTGTGGATATTGCTTCTAGCTCCTATCGGTTCTTTTTGGCTATTAATGATTGGCGTGTCCAACGGTTTGTTTGGTGAATTGCCCAGTATTGACGAATTAGAAAACCCTAAAAGCAATTTAGCAACGGAAGTATATACCGCCGATGGAAGACTTTTGGGCAAGTATTTTAAAGAAAACCGAAGTAATGCTGAGTTTAAGACGATTTCGCCTCATTTGATAAACGCTTTAGTTTCAACAGAAGATGAGCGTTTTTTCGATCATTCTGGAATTGATTTAAAAGGTCTTGTGCGAGCCATTGCATTTGGTGGAACACGTGGTGGGGCAAGTACGATTACTCAGCAATTAGCAAAAATGCTTTTTACAGAGCCCGCCAGAGGATGGATGAGAATTCCTCAAAAACTTAAAGAATGGGTAATTGCCACTCGATTAGAGCGCCAATACACGAAGCAAGAAATTCTGGCGATGTACCTCAATAAATTTGATTTTATCAATAATGCCGTTGGAATTAAATCGGCAGCCCAAGTTTATTTTAATACCAGCCCAGATTCTTTAACCGTTTTAGAAAGTGCTGTTTTAGTGGGAATGGCTAAAAACCCATCATTATACAATCCGCGTAGATTTCCAGAAAATGCTTTAAACCGACGAAATACTGTTATGTATCAAATGGTGCGTAACGATCAACTTACAAAGCAGGAATATGACTCTTTAAAAGAACTCCCAATAGTTTTGGATTACCACCGAGTAGACCACAATTTAGGATTGGCTCCATATTTTAGAGAAGTTCTTCGTTCATACTTACATCAAAAAACAAAAGCTAAAGACAAAGACGGAAATTACATCTTAGCTAAAGCAGATGGCTCACCTTATAATATTTACCGCGATGGTTTAAAAATATATACGACCCTAGATTCACGACTTCAAGAATATGCCGAGTATGGAGTTAGTCAGCATTTGGGAACAGAGCTTCAACAAGATTTTTGGCGTCATATCAAAAGAAAGAAAAATTCGCCTTATGCCAATGATATAACAAAGGATAGAGTAGACCGAATTATGAATACAACCAAAAAGCGAAGTGCGTTGTATTATGATTTGAAAAAAACGGGAATGAGTGCTGATTCAATTGATTTGGTTTTTAATACCCCGGTTCCAACTAAAGTATTTACTTGGAATGGAGAAAAAGACACGGTTCTTTCGCCAATGGAACAGTTGAGATACAACAAGTGTTTCTTACAAGCAGGAATGATGTCTGTTAATCCGCATAACGGCTATATTAAAGCATGGGTAGGAGGAATCAATCACAAACATTTTTCTTACGATCATGTTCAGCAATCAAAACGTCAAATTGGTTCTACTATTAAGCCATTTGTGTATGCCATGGCGGTTACAGATAAAGGTTACTCGCCTTGTAAAGAAATTCCGAATATCCCTTATACATTCGAAAAAGGCGAGTATGGTCTTCTAAAAGATTGGACGCCCCACAACCCTGGAAGAGATTATGGATACAGTGTTAGTTTGAAATACGGCTTAGCAAATTCTATGAATACAATTACTGCATGGGTGATGAAACAAGTAACTCCGCAGGCAGTTGTGAGGTTTATCCGAAAGGCGGGTATTAACAGTGAAATGGAGCCAGTTCCTTCTCTGTGCTTAGGTGTTCCTGATGTGAGTTTATTTGAAATGGTTGGAGCTTATACTTCGTTTGCAAATAAAGGTCAATGGTTAGAGCCAATTTTTGTAACTCGAATTGTTGATAAAGAAGGAAATGAGATTTTAAACAATTTGGCGAACAGAAAGTCCAATACGGTAATGAGTGAAGAAGATGCTTATATCATGTTAGAGATGCTGAAAGGAACTTCTGCTGGTGTACGTGGTGGCCCTGAAAACAGAAAAACAGGAACTTCAATTCGTTTGAGATTTAGTAAAGAAATAAGACCTTATGGAGGCATACCTTACTCAATTCCCATTGCGTGCAAAACAGGTACAACTCAAAGTCAGGCGGATGGTTGGTTTATAGGAATTACCCCCGATTTGGTAACAGGTGTTTGGGTTGGTGGTGAAGATCGTGACATACGATTTTCTTCTCTTAGCAAAGGTTCGGGAACAAATATGGCACTTCCAGTTTTTGGATATTATATGAACAAAGTATACGCAGATAGTACACTTGAAGTATCTCAAGGAGATTTTGAGAAGCCAGAAAAACCGGTAAGGGTTGAGCTTGATTGTGAAAAAGCGGCAAGTCAAACGAAAGACCCTTGGGGTGATGCCAGTGAAAACCAATTCGATTTATAAAATCTAATTCTTTTTAATATCCATTTTATCTTAATGATTGTCATTAGATTTGACTCATTAAAAATGGATTATGAAAAACGCAATTTCTTTTATTTCTGCTTGCCTAATATCGTTGCTATCTTTTTCTCAGTGCGATACATTATTGATTCCTCAATCGGGCTATTCTATTGTTAAAACTTCTTCTGTAAATGGGAGCAATCCTGGGAGCAATACATTAGATGGAACCACCAATAGTCGTTGGAGAACAACGGGAAACGGACCTCACGAAATTGTAGTTGATTTAGGAAGTTCTTATAACGTTACTGGTTTAGGAGTTGAAGCTCGCTGGGCTGGAACCGGAAAGGTGGGAGAGTACACCGTTTATGTAACTGACGATACCACCAAATGGGGAAGTGGAGAAAGAATGGATGTACTTAAATATCTTGAAAATAATACTAAAGACACCTTGTTTTTTGGTGGTGTAAATGGACGATATATTAAGTTGTTGTGTGAGTCAACTAAAGACGACTTGCAGCTTTCTGAAATATTAGCTTTTCGAGATACTTGCGCTGCTTCCGGTAAAAAGAATCAAGCTATCGACTTTCCTGTAATTCCTAAAAAAAGCACCAAAGACGCACCAATAACCTTTACAGCGACTTCTACTGCAGGTACCGCAATACAATATTCAATAGTTTCTGGCCCTGCAACTGTAAGTGGGAATACATTAACACTAACACAAGCAGCCGGTGTTGTTAAAGTTAAAGCTACTGCAGCTTCAACGAGTACCCACATGATGGCAGAACGAATTCAAGAATTTATTGTTGTTGATTTAAGTACTTATGATCCAATAATAACGACTCGCTTAGTGGATACTTTTTCTTTGGAAATGAAATCGTTGGATTTGTATTATCCAATTTATATCAACGCATCCATTGACGAGCCCGGATTCCTTTCAATCGACAAAGTTGAAGTTGAAATAGAAGGAGAGAAATTCGATGCGATTAGTAAATCTAATTTTTACTATTTCCCTTGGAAACCTAAAGAATTTAAAACCTATCAGGTAAAAATAATTGCACTTGGGAGCAACGGCAATCAAACTACAATTACTAGAAATGTTGAGGTAGTTGAAAATGGAACAACAAAAATGGTTCGGACTTTAGAAGATGTAGTTATCGCTTTTAATGGCCAAAACAATAGAAAATACTATGGGAGCCATAAGTTACCGCAATTTACTGGTTCATACAAAAAATTAGTGGCTACACTTGATGTAGAATGCCCTACTGGTGGCTGTGATCCTTATGACCGTTGGGCTCACATCGACATCAAAGCGCCTGACGGAAACTGGATTCAAATTATACGCTATATAACGCCATTTGGAATTGCTTGTAATCACGAAATTGACTTATCTCCTTATATGTCTATGCTTCAAGGTGAAGTTGAGTTTTATGTGTTTATCGATACTTGGTCAAAAGGCTGGCAATTTACTCTTGATTTAGAATATACTGCTGGCGACGCTCCCTTTGCTTATTCAACAATCGACGAAGTTTGGGATGGTCAATATGATTTCGGAAATCCAATTAATTTGGAGCCAGTACCAACGGCAAGTATGATGGGGCATAAAAACACGGAGTGGAGTGAATTAATTTTATCAACTTCTGGTCATGGCTGGGGTAATAACAACACCAATAATGCGGCTGAGTTTTATAGAGCCAAACACGATGTAATAAAAGACAATAAAAGAATATACGAGCAAGATTTATGGAATGCGTGTAATCCAAATCCTGATGGCTGTAATAACCAAGCTGGTACATGGACTTATGATAGAGCTGGTTGGTGTCCTGGGGCTATTTCACCCCCTGATTATATTGTTCTTGGTGCGGATATAGCTAGCACTGCTTATACTTTAGATTATAAATTTTTATCTACTTATAGAGACTTATGCCACCCCAACGATCCTAATTGCCAAAGTGGAGTTACATGTCCTGATTGTAATGCCGGATACAACCCTCACTACCAGGTAGATGGACAAATTGTTACCTATTCTAACAAACCTCTTTTTTATAAAGATTTGGAGCATACGGTTGGTACAAAAGAATATATCAATCAAGAAAGCGGATACAAACTTGAACTTTACCCCAATCCAAGTAACGGTCGTTTTAATGTTGCTGTTGAAGAATTGGAAGGTAAAATGAATGTTTCTGTTTTTTCAATTAATGGAACCCAATTAAAACGTTTTTTCTTTAGTTCTCAAGTAGATTTAGAGGCTAACGAATTCGATCTTTCAAATTTACCAGCAGGGTCTTATTTTATTGAATTAAAAACGGATAAAGGAACCGCAATTGAAAAAATAATAATCCAATAATTGACTCCTTAGAGCTTTGATTACCGGGGACTCTACTTTAAATTTGAACCTATAAAATAAGGTTATGGCAATGAATAAAATGGTGGCTAACGCCCAAGAAGCATTAGAAGGAGTACAAGACGGAATGACTTTTATGTTGGGTGGTTTTGGCTTGTGCGGAATTCCTGAAAATGCCATTACGGAATTGGTAAAAAGAGGAATTAAAGATGTAACCTGCATTTCGAACAACGCCGGTGTCGACGATTTTGGCCTTGGTTTATTGTTGCAAAAGCATCAGATAAAAAAAATGATATCAAGTTACGTTGGAGAAAACGATGAATTCGAACGCCAAATGTTAAGCGGTGAACTTGAAGTAGATTTAATTCCCCAAGGGTCATTAGCTGAACGTTGTAGAGCCGGTGGCGCTGGTATTCCTGCGTTTTTTACTCCTGCTGGGTATGGTACCGAAGTTGCCGAAGGAAAAGAGGTACGAGAATTTAACGGAAAACCACATATTTTGGAGGCTGCATTAACGGCTGATTTTGCATTTGTTAAAGCTTGGAAGGGCGATTCTGCCGGTAACTTAGTTTATAAGCATACCGCTCAAAATTTCAACCCTATGATGGCTATGGCCGGTAAAATTACTGTTGCTGAAGTTGAAGAGCTTGTACCACTTGGCGAACTTGACCCAAATCACATTCACACTCCTGGAATATTTGTTCAACGAATATTTGAAGGAACGAATTACGAAAAACGAATTGAGCAAAGAACGGTAAGACCACGTTCTTAATTTCCAATAAATAAAAAGCACTGAAATGAGTTTAAATAAAAATCAGATTGCACAAAGAATTGCCAAAGAAGTTGAGCATGGTCAATATGTTAACCTTGGAATCGGAATTCCGACTCTAGTAGCTAATTATATCCCTGAAGGAATTGATGTTGAATTTCAATCCGAAAATGGAATTTTAGGTATGGGTCCTTTCCCATTTGATGGAGATGAGGATGCCGATTTAATAAATGCGGGCAAGCAAACGGTTACGCTTGAAAAAGGTGCTGTTATTTTTAATTCTGCCGTTTCTTTCGCTATGATTCGTGGGCAGCATGTACAGCTGACTATTTTAGGAGCCATGGAGGTTTCTGAAAATGGTGACATTGCAAACTGGAAAATTCCTGGCCGAATGGTAAAAGGAATGGGTGGAGCAATGGATTTAGTTGCTTCTGCTGATAATATCATTGTTGCTATGATGCATACCAACAAGAAGGGAGAATCTAAAATTCTAAAAGAATGTTCTTTGCCATTGACAGGCGTTGGTTGTGTTAAGAAGGTAGTTACAAATTTGGCGGTTTTGGAAGTTCTGCCTGAAGGTGGATTTAAATTAATAGAACGTGCACCAGGTGTTTCTGTTGAGGATATTAAAACGGCCACTCAAGGAAAACTAGTCGTTGAAGGCGAAATTCCTGAAATGGTTTTTTAAGATTCGAAAACTTAATAAAGTAAAGGCGAGCAGATTTCTGCTCGCCTTTTTTTTGGTCGTGTTGTAAAATAATGTGGACCTGTCTTTTTGAGTGGCCGACGCTAGGAGGTTGTATCGAGAAATTAAAGAAGGCACTGACAAACAATATGGGATTGCATGTTTTTAATTGGTTTCGTCATTCTCTCCCGCCTTAGCCACCTTACGACAAGAAACAATCCTCACTACCATACTATCGATTTCAAGGTCTTCATTGTGCTCATTAAAAAAGTAGGTGCTTACTGAGTTGTACTCGTCTGTAATTGGGATTTGAAATTGAAATTGAAACCATTTCCAACCGTCTTTTTTTCGATAATACCGGACCACTTTTTCTCCTCTCCATCGTGATGTTTCACCTTTTGTGTCAAATACTAATATCCCTTTATTTCTATTAGACTCAGGTTTTATCCTTGCTGAAACTTCAGCAAATAATTCATAATCTCTATGCTCTAGCTTAAAGGAGTCCAGAGCATGTCTAAATACATAACCATAAACACGGCTTTTGTTTAATACCAGTTGATGTGGTGGCTTAAATTCACCAGATTCTGCCCAATTATCGTCACCAACATAATTTGGAAATACGTGCTCGGCAATGATTCTTTCAGGGTGTATCATCACATTTGGGTCATCGGTTGAAAACCGGAAAAACTTATCGGTTTGTCCAAATATCTGAACGTACTTGTCCCAGTTCATGTAGTTGTATCCCATTATATAAACGCTGTATTGGTATTGCTGAACAATGTTCAAAATGCCGCAAAGTGCAATAAAAATAATCAGTAATACTCGAGGAAAAGTTTTGTTGAAACTCTCCCAAACAAATGCAATTGGAATAAGAAGCAAAGGGTAAAAATCAACCATTGAACGAGACCCGAAGCTTCCACCATACCACCAATTCCACCAAGACGACAGTACCCACAAAACAGGAAGTAAAAACAAGATAAAAGCTAAGCTAGTTTTTGCTGATTTTTTCGCTAAAAACAAGAGTCCGACTAATGATAATAGCATGACTGGGGTATAAATAAACCAACCCTTTTGAAAGCTAAAAAGGAATTTGATTAATTCTGGTTTTAAAAAATCAAAACCCTCTTCACCGTACGAATAAATAATAAAGTGGCCCGTTTGTAAATAGTAGAAAATGGGCTGGATAAAAACAATTGCCCCACAGATTATTGCGCCCACTATAAGTGTTTGAACTGTTGGCCAAACGGATTTGAAATCTTTTTCTAGATAAAGAAGAACAAATGGAAATATTAAAACAGCTAAAACTGTTGTAGGACGAATCAAAATTATCAGGCCAACTAAAGCCGATAAAAAAAGAAACCCCTTACTGGATGGTTTTTCAATGTATTTTAAAAAGCAGAATAAAATGGCGCTAACCACAAACTGAGCATATACATGCGAAAAGCTGGGTTCTTTAAAAACATAGATGGTAGTGTTAGTGGCTATTACCAAAAGGAGTAAGCTAACCCAAATGGAAGGCTCGGAAAAGCGTAACCGTTTCAATGAAAGACTAATTAGCCAAAGTGAGGCTAAAAAATAACTGAGCGTTGAAAGAAAAACAGCAAATTGATATGGAAGAGAAAACCCATCATTTGGGTATCCTAAAATTTTCGCAGCAATACTTGCAACAAAATAAAACGGGGACATGAGTATTGCTGAACCAACAAAATATTTGGTATAAAAATTTCCTTCTCGGTCTTCTTTTAATAATGGCTTTGCTTGGCTGTAATAGTCTCGAGTAATTGGATCCAGAAAGTCGTATTTAAAATCTTGATTAGCAATTGCCGGCAGGTAAACGTAGTAACCAAATCCATCGCTTTCAATGGTTTTAAGCCAGTTTTCGGCTTTGCGATCATCAATTCTGTAGAACCAAAAAATGGCAATTAGAACTGAAGCCAAAAGGCCTAAAAGAATGATTAATTTTTTATTCAAACTACTCTAAAATCTAGGTCGACTAAAGTAGTTATTCCAAGTTTTCAAATGTGCCTTTCTGAGGGGATTAATTGTATAAATTCGAATCTCTAATTTCCCGAAAATGACAGATACCAGTTCAGATAAAAAGCTTTTTCTACTTGATGCATATGCCTTGATTTTTAGAGCGTATTACGCATTCATTAAAAACCCGAGAATCAACTCAAAAGGACTGAACACATCAGCCATTTTTGGCTTTACCAACACCTTGTTAGACTTATTGGACAAAGAAAAACCGACTCATATTGCCGTAGTTTTCGATCACAAGTCAGAAAATGTGAGGAAACAAGAATACAAAGAGTACAAAGCAAATCGTGATGCAACCCCTGAAGACATTAAGTTATCTGAGCCATACATAAGAGCTATAATCGAAGGGTTTAATATTCCAATTTTGGAAGCCCAAGGTTATGAAGCTGATGACGTAATTGGAACCCTTGCCAAAAAAGCTGAGAAAGAAGGGTTTATCACTTACATGATGACTCCTGATAAAGATTTTGCTCAGTTGGTGAGTGAAAATATTTTTATGTTTAAACCCGCCAGAGGCGGGAACGGACCCGAAATTTTGGGAATAAAAGAGGTTCAGGAAAAGTTTGGTGTGAATCACCCAGAGCAGGTTATTGATATTTTGGGAATGTGGGGCGATGCAGTAGATAACATACCTGGTATTCCAGGAGTTGGTGAAAAAACAGCAGCCAAATTGGTTCAGCAATATGGCTCAATGGAGGGCTTGTATGAGCACACTCATGAGCTAAAAGGTAAAATGAAAGAAAAGGTAGAAGCCAATAAAGAACTTGCCTTTTTATCTAAAAAATTGGCCACAATTTTATTGGATGCTCCAGTTGATTTTGAGCCCAATAGTTTGATTATGGAAGCCCCTAACAAAGAAGTTTTGTTGGAGCTTTTTACTGAATTAGAATTCAGACGAACGGCTGAAAAGGTTTTGGGTCAGTCCATTTCATTTGGGCAATCGAACACTAAACCTGAAGCAGTTAAGGCGGCCTCAACAGGTAGTCAAATGGATTTGTTTGGTTCTCCTGTTTCTGCTGCACCTGCTGTCGCCGCTAACTCTGATGATGACGACTCAGAAACTGTAGAAAACGGAATTGAAACACTGGATAATTCTTTCCATGAATATCACTTTACAGATAACATTGAAAAACGGAAATCATTAATTCAAATGTTGAAGTATCAGC
>JBMYOI010000005.1:0-84565 GCA_049599135.1 Salibacteraceae bacterium | reverse complement strand
GCTATTCAAGCAATCTACATCTTTGCATTTGTCGCAAGAACTAAAAAGTCCAATGAGCAAAAGAGCTGCGGAAAATAGAAGTTTGTTCATAAAGGGTCAGAATTTATTTTTCCAAATCTAAATAAATAATTGGATTAAGATTTTCCAGTATGACCAAAGCCTCCAGAACCCCTTTCTGAATCATTTAATTCATTGATTTCAACCCATGAAATGGTCTCATGTTTTGCAATTACCATTTGGGCAATTCGCTCTCCATCATTAATAGTAAAAGGTTGGTTTGAACAGTTTATAAGAATAACACCAATTTCGCCTCTGTAGTCTGAGTCAATAGTACCCGGTGAGTTCAATACACTAATGCCATGTTTTGCCGCAAGGCCACTTCTGGGCCTTATTTGCGCCTCAAAGCCTTTTGGCAATTCAACGAAAAGCCCTGTTGGAACAATAGCCCTTTCGAGTGTTTTTAATGTTATGGGAGTATCAATATTTGCTCTTAAGTCCATACCCGCAGATTCCTCTGTAGAGTAATGTGGCAAGGCGTGTTTACTTCTATTAATAACGTTTACATTCATAATTAATCTTGTTTGTTAAGTCCACTTTTTCGTTCGATTAAAACAAGGGCTAAAGCATAACCAAGTGAAAAAATAACTGCGATTGCCCAATGAACCTGTGGAAAAGCACCTTGTAAGTATGTACCAATAAAAAAGAGAACTACTGCACTAAAAATATAACTACCCACTTTATAAATATTATATGGGATAGGGTAGTGTTTCTGTCCTAAAACATAAGATGTAATAACCATACCCGCATAAACAATTAGAGTTGTCCATGCCGAGCCAGCATATCCAAAATGGGGTATTAGAGCAACGTTTAGTATTACCGTAAATATAGCCCCACCTATAGCGATGTACGCCCCATATTTAGTTTTTTCACTTAGTTTATACCAAATACTTTGATTAAAGTAAATGCCTAAACAAACGTTAGCCAATAACAGAATAGGAACGACTTTAAGACCAACCCAAAACTCTTCGTTGGGAATAAAATATTTTATTAAATCGATAAACATCATAACCGATAAAAATATGGTGGCACAAACAATTACGAAGTAGTTCATAATATTCGCATACATAGCTTTTGATCCTTTTTCTTTTTCCTGAGAAAAGAAAAATGGCTCGGCTGCGTAACGGTACGCTTGAATAAATAGAGTAATAATTATACTCACTTTATAGCAAGCGCCATAAATTCCCAGCTGGCTCATTGTACCTAATTCTCCTAAATCATCCCATAATAAAAACTTTAATAAAATTCTATCAAGGGTTTCATTCACCATTCCAGCAAGTCCGGCAACAAGTAGTGGTAAAGAATAGAGTACGAGTTTTTTGAGCAGCGATTTATCGAACGCGCCTTTGGCTTGAATAATCCATGGTGATAATAAAATTAGTTTTACTATACTGGCGATAAGGTTGGCAATAAAAACATAGCCAACACCGATAGCTGGATTATAAAAGGTGTCGATTAGCCAATTCGAATGCCCTGATTTATACATGGGCATGCAATAAGCTAAAAAGAACAAGTTTAGCCCAATATTAACTCCAACATTTACAAGGTTTACAGTTGCAAATTTTACGGGTTTGTTTAAACTTCGGAGCCTTGCCATTGGAATAGACGATAAAGCATCCATGCCAACAATTATGGCAAACCACACAATATATTCACTGTGGTTTGGGTATTTCATAACATCTGCAATAGACTGTTGAAATATGGTGGCTAAGGCAATAAAAAGTAAAGAAGTTGTAAAAACACTTCGAACAATTGTGGTATAAACCGTCGATTCGTTATTGTCATTTTTACTAGAAAAACGGAAATAGGCAGTTTCCATTCCGTAAGTCAGTAATATTACCAAAAAGGCAACATAAGCATACATTTCGGTAATAATTCCGAATTGATCAACACTAAATACGGACTTGCTGGTGTGTAAAGGAGTTAATAGATAGTTTAAGAACCGACCTATTATACTACTTAATCCATAAATAGCTGTTTGACTGGCAAGACGTTTTAACGGATTTGACAAATTGGAGTTATTTGACTCAAAAATGGGAAGGATTTCCACTGAATTCCACCATGTGAGTCTAACTTTTTAACACTGGACTAATGACGGTCATCTTACTAAATAAACATTACCATCAAAGAAGTGGAATTCGTCGACAAAATCTTTGATTTTTACTTTGTAAAAATAGGTGCCTATTCCGGCAGGTCCGTGTTCGTTTTCACGATTACCATCCCAACCGTGATGTAGTTTTTCAGTGTAAAAAACTTCATGACCCCAACGGTCAAAAATTGAGAACTCTATTGACTTTCCACCGACTACTATTGGTGTGAAAAGCTCGTTTATTCCGTCATTGTTAGGGGTGAAAGAATTAGGCAAGAAAAAAGCGAATTCATTTTCAACGGTAACATAAACCGACGAAGTATCTGAGCAACCGTTTGAATTTGAAACTATTTGACTGACTTTAAATTTTCCTGGTTTTGAAAAAGTGTGATCATTATCGCAAACTCCAGTTTCTTTTTCATCTCCAAAGAATAAACGACATGCGTTGCCTCCAACAGATTGATCTGTAACCGCAACATATGGGTCGAAAATATTTAATTCGGTATTGGAAATTGCAAAACCTGAAGTAGGTCCTTGAACCACATTAATAACCTTTAAAGTGGGTTCTACAGTATCAATACAGCCTTCAGTCGTAAATGCTTCGTGGCTAATTATATACTCACCAGGTTCTTCAAATGTTAGACGAACTATCGAATCATAATAAACCCGATTATCAACTCTCCAAATTCGGTGAACATCTGTCCATGCACTGCTTTGATCCTCTAAAAAAACTTGCATTGGAGCACAATTTCCTTTAAACCGAAGAAAAGAATTTGATTTAATACCGGGGTAAACAGTAACAGCCGAAGTAGCAATTGAAACGCAATTTTTTTGATTAATGCTCAAAGAAATTTGATAAACCCCCGTATCCGGAAAACTGATATTTGTAGGGTTTTGTAGAGTACTAGTATCAGGGGAAGCGACTGCACCGAAGTTCCAACTAAAGTTGGCGTAAGGCTCAAAAGTTCCTCCGGCGGTAAAGTCGAATTGAGCTTCGTGCAAACAGGCACCTTTTACTTGGGGTATTTGAGCGCTCACTTTGGGGTAAATGGTAATGGTTTTTTGAGTTGTATCGGCACAAGCCCAACCAGGATTCGCGATTAAACTTATTGTATAAGTTCCTGAGTCAGGGAAAATGTAGCTTCCGTTTAATTGGCTGCTCGTATCAGAAGTTGTTCCCGCAACTCCAAAGTCCCAGAGGTAAGTTTTAGAGTTAGTGCTATTATTGTTAAAAGTTAAATCTAGACCTTGACATTCTCCTGGAACAAACATTTCTGCTCTAGTGGCGGGGATACAAATAACTACATTCACTTGGAATTCTCTTCGGGTTTCGCCCAAAAAAACTCCGTTTCGGTATTCCTTGGTACATATTCCATAAACATATTGACCTGTACTTAATGGAGTTCCCGAGAATACACCGGTGATTGAGTCAACTTTAAAAGGTACTAATGCATCAATAGGGTCAAGGGCGGTATACCCAGTTTGCCAAGTCACATTTGAATAAGGCGGTGGGGTTGACTGAGAGGGTATGGGGCCATTTGGGCCATTTGGGTTCATTGTATTTTTACCACCACCGTGATATATTTCGCAGAGTTCGTAAACCAAAGAATCTCCATCAATGTCGGTGGCAGAATGATCGAAATTAAAATCGGAGCCTAAGCAAATGGCTACAGGAGGGCGATTTTTAAATTGAGGCGAACTGTTGGATATAACTGTGGTGTCTGGTGGAATAGTGGTCCAGATAGTTGAGCCCCAATCACCAGGAGTGGTTATGTTTTTAATGGTAGAGTTTCTACAGCATCGTTGCCAACTTATTGTATATCCACTATTATTTGGAGGTAAGGTTAAAGTAGTTCGATATATGGCTTGTTCAACACAAACTCCCGTGGGAACACTAAAACAAGAGTCATAAATATCTGCTTGAATAGAGCTTTGTGAGAATATGGGAACGTTATCAAGTAAATAAAGGGTGTCGCCAAACGAAGTATATCGTTTGAATGTATCCATATTCATCGAGTCTTTATGAAAGATTGTTAAGTTGATAGTTGGATCGAAGCCTGTGTTTCCAGGTGCACAATCGCGGTAAACATAAAGGGTAATTTCATATTGATTACCGATTAAATGTGTGTAATAAAGCTCACCGCCAATAATGTGGGTGCCTTTTGCTCCAATGGTAAACAACTGAAATATAACTGCGATATAGAAAAAGTACTTTTTCAAAATTTACAAGTCCACTAAGATAAAGATATTCATGCGCTTGATTCTAAAAACGTCTAATTAGAAATTAGGGTTGGCAAACTCAAAGTACAGGTCTGAATAATTGGGTTGAATATTGCTACTTTTGAATTTCATGCAAATTTCAAGAATGATGAGAATAATACTGCTCACTTTAATATCAATAATAAGCCTAAGCGGGGCTTCCCAAGATGTAGATTTTAGTAAACTAAATACTGAAATTGCTAAGGCTCGTAAAGAGCATAAAATACCAGGTTTAGCTATTGGAATTATCAAGGATGGGCAAATTGCTTTTCAGTCTAGTTATGGTTATGTAAAAGCAGGTGAAACTCTAAAAGCCAACACTTCGAGTCTGTATGGTATTGCCTCCCTTTCGAAGGCCTTTACTGCCGCTGCAATGGGTATGTTAGTGGAAGAAGGAAAAGTAAAATGGACAGACAAAGTAACTGACATATTACCGAATTGGAAATTGAGTGATCCTGCTGTAACGGCCATGTTTACGGTTGAAGATTTACTGTGTCACCGTAGTGGACTTAAAACTTTTGATGGCGATTTATTGTGGTATGGAACAAACTATTCGCGTGAAGAAATTATTACTAGAATTCAGTATTTGCCTTTGAGTTATGAATATCGCGCTGGTTTTGGATACCAAAACATTATGTACATCACTGCCGGTGAGGTTATTGAAGAAATTAGTGGAATGTCTTGGGATGATTTTGTGAAATCAAGAATTCTCAAGCCTTTATCTATGTTTAAAACCACAACTTCAATTACTCAGTTTAAAGATAATTATAGCATTGCCTACCCGCATCTTAAAGGTGTACCACAAGAGTTATTGAATTACGATAATAGTGGAGCTACAGCAGCTATGAATTCAAATGTAGTTGACATGCAAAAGTGGATAATCTTTTTGCTGAACGAGGGTGTAAGCGACGAGGGTGATACATTGATGCAAGCTAAAACAATAAGAAAACTTTGGAGTGTGATGAATCCTTTACCGGTGGGAAGATATGACGAGAGTATTGGCGTTCATTTTAAAGGATATGGAATGGGTTGGTTCGTTCAAGATTATCAGGGTTATAAATTGATTAATCATGGAGGTGGCTTACCGGGGTACATTACTAAAGTAGCGCTTGTTCCTGAACTGGATTTAGGTTTTGTTATATTAACGAACGACATGAGTCCAGTTTGTACAGCATTGATGTATGAAATCATTGATTTATATGCAGGCGAAAAAAACGGAAAAGATTGGACTGCTGATTATGCTAAATACACACATAAAAGCGATAGTATGTCGGCAGTAAAAGCCACAGAGCAAGATGCCGCTAGAAATACTGAAACTCAACCTTCTACAGAATTATTAAACTACGCGGGCACTTATAAAGATACTTACTATGGAAATGCAACTGTAACTGTTGTTGGGAAAGGTAAAAAGGCAAAACTTCAGTTGGTGCTGGAGCCTGCAAAAGATTTGTTTACAGCTACCATGGATCATTGGGAGAACGATGAATTTGTGTTCAAGTTTAACGATGAATTTTTACCCAGAGGCTTTGCCAAATTTGAAGTAAAAGAAGGAAAAGTAGTTGGGTTTAAAATTGACTTACCTAATCCAGATTTTCATTTTTCTAATTTGGATTTCAAGAGGTAGTTTTAACAGCTACAATAAAAACCCCTTCCGTCCCCGATTCTCGGGGCCACCTTCCCCGTTGGGAAGGATTGGGTTACGTTAATTGCTTAAAGATTACTTTGTGAAACGCAATGTGTTACTCTAAAACTGTTTTGATTTCGCGTCCTTCCCAACGGGGAAGGTGCTGAGGAACGAAGCGTCTGCTTACCGAACACACAAGGAAGGGGTTGAACCCAATGCGATTATTTAACGTCATTCCTGCCCTGTTCTTCAACGGGATAGACTCCGGCAGGAATCTCAGTAAAGGATTATAAATTTTTTTCAATGAAAAGGTATTAATTCGATTCAAACCAATAACAATGGTTGATAAACGTGTAACCTAATCCTTCCCAACGGGGAAGGTGCTGAGGAACGAAGCGGAAGGGGTTGAAATCAATGCCATTAATGACGAAGTGGCGGTGTCTCTTTTTGAAACAGGGCAAATTTTACTCCTTCACAATTTTTCCTGAGTAAATCGCACCTTCAATATTGGTGTGGTAAAAATATATACCGGTTTCTAAATCAGTAATATCAATTTCAGAAGTTTCTATAAGGTCAAATTGTTTTACTACTTGACCTTTGGTGCTAAACAGAATAACCGAAACATTTTTATGGCTTTTTGGTAAATCAAAATTTAACTTTCCGGTAGTTGGATTTGGGAAAACCGAAAGAGACCGACTAGGTATTTCATGCTCTGTTTCTGAAAGCACAACTCCGCTCGAATCTAGAATTAAAACATTTGAATAGTTAATGCCCGTGTTAGCATAATCGTAGCCACTACCAAAAATGGCAATTTCACCATTGGGACCACATTCTACATCGCCGGCGTAGTAATAGTAGTTTTTGTTTGAAAAACGTTTCTCCCAAATTACATCTCCCATCATAGAAACTTTGGCCAGTAAATAACTCGAACGTACAGGGATTAATGGGGCGTAACTTTGCGAACTGTTGTCAATACCTAAAATCAATAAGTTTCCGTCATGAGTACGAGTGGAATTTTCAAACGCTGAAAGTATCCATGACGAATCTCGATAAAACTGAACTTCTTTCAAAACAGTGTCAGGCGTGATTACAGCATAACGAAGATACGGGTGTTCGGTAATTTTTGGAGGACTTTTATGAGTTGACGTCATTTTTGTGAAACAACTAACAACTCCAATGGTATCGTCATTTATATGATACACCGTTGGAAAAGAGTTATTATAATTTATCCAATGCGTAGTTGTCGTAAGAAAATCTGATGTGTCTTTGTTAGATTTCTCAATGTTAAAAACGGAAATGGGATTAAATGTTGAGTCAGTTAATACGGCTCTTGGTCGATTGTAAATGCCAGCCGCCGTATCTCTATATTGCTCAACATTAAGCAAAAATTGATTTCGATTTTTAATAAATTCAAATGAATAGTATAACTCCATTAGACTATCTTCAAACTTTCTTGAAACTTGTCCTTGATAATTAATAAAAGATAATTCTTGAACTGATTTTCCTGAGATAGAATTTCCTATAGAGCGAATAAAAAAAATACCAGAATCGATAGCTTGATGGTGTGTCACACTGCTCCCTGTACTGTCCAAAGGGTTAAGAAGTGTATCGCTTAAAATAGAAAGTGATGAGTCAAGAATTAATATGCGAGACTTAAATAAATTAAACCCCAACACTTTTATGGGGGTTTCCTGTTGTAGAAATACGAATATGTTGTTTTCCTTTTTTGCGACAATTAAATCACTAATTTGAACATTTCCATAGGTGCTTTTTATTGAAACTGAATCAATTAATAACCCATTAGGCTGAAACACATTTATTATTACTGAGTTGTTTGATAAGCCACTGGTTAAGGAAATAGCATTTCCTTTTGGGCTAATGTCGCCTAACGTTCTAACATCATAATTGAGTGCAGACTGATAGTCAAGATAATTATCTCCATTTTGTGACATTCCCCAAAAGGGAATAGTCACAAAAACAAAGATGATAATTTTATTGAATATTGACATTGATTTTTTTATAAGGGTGTTGCATTAATACAACGGCCATATCTAGCATAAGGAACTTCCCAAAGTAAACTGAAATTTGAACCAGACCAGTATGATTCATTATACTCAAACATGGCGGGAAATTTATTTAATGGTATTCCTATTGATGTATAAATGTGGCTAGTTGAGGCTCTTTGAATTGCCTTTTCTGCATAATAGTTAGCTTCATTTTTATCTACACACCAAGTACTTTTATTTTTAGACTTGTCTCGAGTCAAACACTGATAATTGTATGCCGGAGGGTAGCTCGTTGATAAATTACCAACCGGAGAACTATTGCTTTCTAATTGAACAGTACTACCGCTAACAATTACTCTACGGCTATATGAAACAGAACAAAGATTGCTGTACACCCAAGATCCTGTTCCAGTACCTGTAACAGGTTGGGCTTGGTTGCTTGATACCAAATAATTACATCTACGAGCCATATAAGTATTGGTACCTTTGACAACTGTACAACCCGGAGTTCCTCCCGCATAGGATGTAGAGGCTGGTTTGTACATTATAGGAGTTCCAGGGCCTGAAGTTGGCCTGATGTCGAAATGTAAACCAGAATTAACTGACAATAGACTATTAGCCGAATTGCTAATTATAATGCTTACTCTAAAAGTCGCATTATCGTTTTCAACTCCAATTTCACTATCTACCATAAGCAGGTTTTGAATTTCGGTAGGTAACGTACTTTTATAAGCAATAATATCAGATTCAACGTCATCGTATATTTCTAATAAATCATCACCTTCGATAACACCGTTTAATACTGCTGCCTGGTAAGTGTATTCCTTAGTTTCCGTTTCATCAAAAACAATGTAATCAGCGTTATTATAGTTAATAGCAGCCTCTAAATACCAATTGGCTTGTTCAGGAATTAAGTCTGGAACTGTATTGTTTTCTATGTCATCGGTAAAATCCACAATATTCGATTCTAACGTATTGTCATTCCAATCATCAGGTGCAAATGTTCCAGTTGTTCTTTTCGTGTTATTTTCTGCTTCGGTTTGATTTGTTCCATTAGGATTCAAATTATCTTTTTTACAAGATTGAATAAAAATTAATGAAGGTACCGCTAGTAATACCAGTCCTGTGAGGACGAATTTAGTTTTCATAATAATAGTATTTAATTTAAATTGTTGTTTTTTATTAAGTGGTTTTTGGCTACAATCGATTATTTCATGAATTCAGTTAGCTTAAACTCAAGAGCTAAATTGAAAACAATTTATTAATTTAATAAGTTTAAAATGTCTTATTTCTGGCGTTAGATGTCTTAATATTGTCATCTTTAATTTTAGGAATGGTAGAAAAAGTTGGTAGAAAAATTAGACAACATCGTGAGTTAAGAAGATTTACTCAGGAGTTTATGGCGAGTCAATTAGACATAGCACTTAAAACATATTCTCGTTATGAACTAGAAGAAGGTAACATTACAATTGAACGTTTAAATCAAATTTGTAAAATTTTGGAAATCGATGCGCTTCAATTATTAGGTTCTGATTTAAGCAACATTTTTAACAACAATAACTATCATTCAGAGGGAGATTTTGTGGCTTATAATGCCACTTCAATTAAAGAAGTAAAAGAGTTATATGAAAAATTATTGCTCGAAAAGGAAAAGCGAATAGAAGAAAAGGATGCATTAATTCGCGTTTTAAAAAAAGCCTAAGTTTAAAACTGGACAAATTATTTGACTGTTATTTTTAGTTTTTTCGATTTTGATATTACTCTATTCAAAACAAAGCACTACTAATCTTGGAAATCGCGCTAAAGATTCCAGCCTGCGCTTGAATGACGAAGTTGTGGAGTGTCTTTTATAATAACCCCTTCCGTCACTTCTTGACACTTTCCCCGTTGGGAAGGATAAGTTTACGTTAATTAATCTAAGATTACTTCGTGAAACGCAATATGTTACTCTAAAACTATTTTGATTTCGCGTCCTTCCCAACGGGAAGGGTTGGATTGCTTTAAATGATTAAAGATTAATTCACACCTTATTCCTTCACAAGGGAAGGGTTGAGTTGTCATTTGAAAAAACTACTTAAACTTATACAACCAGCCTGAAGGGTTCAAAGTGGTTTGGCCTTTCCACAGTTCAAAATGGACTTCGGTTACTCCTTTCGAGGCATCAGTTCTGGCTTTTCCAATCGATTGTTTTAAGTCTACCGCCTCACCTTTTTGCACAAATACGTCAGACAAATTAGAATAAACGGATATGTACTCACCGTGTCTGATCATTATGGCTTTTCCCATACCAGGGAGAACGATAACTCCAGATACAACACCACTAAAAACTGAACGAGCAGTAGCGTCTTTTTCAGTGCTAATATCAATACCGTTATTGTTGATGTAAATGCCGCGCAATTCCGGATGCTGATGCTTTCCATAATATTCGGTAACAATACCTTTAGCTGTAGGCCAAGGTAGCTTTCCTTTATTGCTTTCAAAATTGGCAGATAAGGCTTGTGCTTCTGGTGTCAATACAAACTTGCCTTTGTTGTTCTTCGCTTGTTTTTTAATTTCTTCTGTTATAATTCTTTGAATTGCCTTTTGAAGTTTTTGAGATTCTTTTTGTTTTTTCTTAATCTCATTTTTGAGCTCTTTTTCTTTAGAGTTTAACTCATTGAAAACCTTTTGTTTCTCGGCTCGGTCTTTATCAAGGTTTTGGTTTTCTTCTTTCTTCGACTGAATTACATTTTCTTTCTCTACCTTTTTCTGCTCCAGTTCTTCAATTTTGGCGTTTAACTCATTTTGAGTTTCAGCTATCATTTCAGCCTGACGCTTTCTAAAATCGGAATACTGTTGCAAATACTTCAAGCGTTTATATGCTTGATTAAAATTTTCTGAAGCGAAAACAAACATCAATTTATCGTACGAACTTTTGGTTTTAAAAGCGTGATAAATCATTTTAGCATACTCTTCTTTGAGAAGTGCTAATTCGTTTTCTTTATCTCTAATGTCGAGGTGAGTATTTTCAATTTGTTGGTCAATAAAGTTAACTTCTTGCTTGAGCGTACCAATGAGCGCCTCTCTGTTTGCTATTTTTTTTCGGTAAAGGGTAAGCTGGTTTAACGATAGTTTTTTACTCTTTTTAGTTTCTTTTAAAAGCTTGTTTTTATAATCTATTTCTTTTTTAAGCGAAGACTTTTTTTGCTCTAGAGCTTTTCTACTTTTTTGCCCAAAAGAAGAACCAGTAACCAGCAAAAAAAGCGCTAATACAAAGCTTATTTTAGAAAATAGGTTCATACTTCGAAGATATTGTAAATGGAAAGGTCATATTGTCTCTTTCTTCAACTTTTAAATACTCAGATGTGAATGTCATTTCATCTTCGTTATGAAGTATGTATTTAGCTCCATTTGGAATTTCTGCACCACCTATCATAAGAGTGTCTGAATAAATGGTTGTAAAGTGCTTTTTGGTTTTATACTCTGCTATTTTGCTTTTTGTTATTCTGTACGTACTGGGGTCTATCCAAATTTGATTGGTTTGTTGTTTTAAAGTAGACTCACCAGAACCATCATCGTACCATTGGTTGTGTAATGAAGCTAAAATAAACTTACCCCTGCTTGAGTATGTGCGAACCTTAACAGCGCTATCCAAATTAAACGGATTACCTAATAAAATAGATTGGAACAATTGAAAATCCAGAGGTATTTTAAACCTGTTTTGAATGTATTCGTAATCGCCCTGATAGTACTTTCCGTTTTTACGGTCAATCATTTTAACGCTATCTGGAAGCATTAAAAATCGAGCTACCTCAACTTTATAATAAGTTGCCGAAATCCAGATTATACTATCTTTTTTCATGCGAATGTGCATTTTAAAAGAGTCAGATAATTTTGGCGTTTTGAAATATACTTTACTTTTTATTGAAAGTGTGTTGGGCGAAGTTTTGTTGCTGTTAATTGAGTCTATTAGGTGTTCATACCTTCCCCTAACTTCTTCGACTGTGTTATTTGATTCGGATACCTTTTTTTTGGATTTGCAACTAGTAAATAAACTACCCAGAGCCAGCAATAAAATAAAAATATGAAGTATGTGTTTATTCATACAGTTGTTTCGATTCTATTTTTTTATCCAATAAATCACTACCGCCACCCATCGTTTTCGCTTGTTCCCAGTATTTCATGGCGCCGTTTATATCGTCTAATTTAAAAAGTATATCGCCGTAGTGCTCAATCAAAGTCACTTCTCCTTCGCCACCATTACTTATGGCTTGTTCCATATAGTTTTTAGCATCGGCAAAATCTCCTTTTCGGTAAAGTACCCAAGCGTAAGTATCTAAATATGTTGCCGATTTTGGATTTCTCTCAACTACTTGTTTGGCCATTTCAGCAGCACGTTCTAATTTTTCTCCTCGAAGTGATAAGTAATAGCTGTAATTATTCAAAACCAAATCGTCGTTTGGGTTTAGTCTAAGTGCTTTTTCAAAATACTTATCAGATTGTTCGTGTTGATCTAAATTGTGATGAGCGTCGCCTAGGTTTGTATAAAACTGACCCAATAAGTTGTTGTTATCAATTACGAAATCCTTTCCTGTTTCTAGTGCGTCAATGGTTTCTTGATACATCTTTTTTTGATACGCAGATATGCCTTGGAAATAATACAAACTAGGTTGATTTGGAAACAACTCTAAGGCTTCACTTGATCGTACATAAATAGAATCCCATTGGTTGATTTCAGAATAAAGCAACAAAGTTTGACTCCAAATAATGAATTGGTTTTCATCAATTTTCAAACTCTTTTCATACGAATCTAATGCGCCTTGTTTATCACCAGCTTGATAAAGCAAATCTGCTGTTACTGCGTAGCTTTTTGCTTCTCCCGGATGAGTTTCTTCGAGTATTTTGGCAAGTTCAATTCCAAAAGGATTTACCTCGCCCTCAGGAACATCACGATAGGCAATTTCATTGAATAGGATTCTTGCTTTGGTAGTAAAATCTAAATCTGAGTTTTTAAATGCATTGCGCATTGCGTCTTTGGCGTCATCGTTTTTTCCACCCTCAAAATAATAAAGTGACATCGAAAGTTGGACATACGCATTATTTGGGTCAATTTTTAATAGTTTTTGGTAGGTTTCAATTGCCTTATCATTCTGATCGTTGCCTTTGTAGAGCTCTGCTAAACCTGTGTAATATCTAGCAGTTCCGGGTGAATGGTTAACCAGCTTTTCAGCTTCTTCAATGGCTTTTTCGGGTTTCTTCTGGCTGACATATATTTTTTGCTTTTGAGTACTACTGAATTCTTGAACCCCAAACTTGTTTTCAATTTGGTTGTAAACCTTTAAAGCTCCTTTCAAATCATTTTGATAAAGATACATGTTGGCTAGGTTTTCATAATAAGTTATGTCTCCGGGGTACTTTTCAATGAGGCCGTTATATACGTCAACTGCAAGGGAGTAAAATTTTAGCTGCTCGTAAAAAATTGCTAATGATTGCTGATACCATTTATTGTCTGGGTCTATTTCAGCAGCCGTTTCCATGTGTTTAACAGCTGGTTGAATTTGTTGTGATAACAACTTCAATGAAGCCAATTCATAGTGCGAAGCAGAATTATTAGGATCTATAGTTAGGCAACGTTCAAACAGCTTCACGGCTTCTTCATTGTTTCCAAGCAATTTGTGTTTGTTTGCCTCAAGAAAAGTATTTTTTAAATCAACTTCTTGCCTCTCGGTAAGTTCAGAAGTTGCTTTGGCTTTTTTCTTTTTCTTACCGCCAACGTTTGCTTCTGCAGTAAAAAACGCAAGGCACATAACAAGGCATAACGTGGTAATATGTGTGCTAAATTTTATCAATGAGTAAGTGTGCTATAATCGCTAATGCTTAAATCAAGAGGACTAATTTCTAGTTGGGAAAAATGACCAATCATTGAAGTGTCTGCCACCAAACCTTTAAGAGTTGAATTGGTTTGCACAATTGAGTTTTTTAAAACGGTGTCTGTTACTTGGGTGTTTTCACCAAGGCTAACATGTGGGCCGACTACCGAATTGATTACTTGAACATTTTTGCCGATATAACAAGGCTGTACAATTATAGAATTTGTTATAACCGCAGAGCTAGGAACAGAAAGTTCGTTTTTAATGTTTTCTAAAACACGCTGATTTGAATTTACCGTCGCATTTTTATTTCCGCAATCTAACCATTCATCTACTTTTCCAGGAGAAAATTTCATGCCTTTAGCGGTCATATTTCTCAACGCATCAGGCAATTGATATTCACCATCATTGATAATGTTGTTATCAATTAAGTATTGTAATTCGTCACGAAGTACTTCGCCTTTTTTGAAATAGTAGATTCCAATCATAGCTAAGTCAGAAACAAATTCTTGAGGCTTTTCTACGAAATCGGTAATGTTATTGTCACCATCTACTTTCACAACACCAAACGAACTTGGGTCTTCAATTTGACTTACCCAAAGAATTCCGTCTTTTTCAGATTGTAATTTAAAATCGGCTCTGAACAAAGTATCTGCAAAGGCAACAATAGTTTCTCCTTTTAAAGATTCTTTAGCACAAAGAATTGCATGGGCAGTGCCTAAAGCTTCAGTTTGATAACAGATTCGCCCTGTGGCACCTAAAGATTTAGCAATGTCCAAAAGTTGGTTTTCAACATCCTTACCAAAATCGCCAATTATAAAGGCAATTTCTTCAACCGGATCTACACAGACTTTAGTAATATCTTCAACCAAACGCTGAACAATGGGTTTGCCTGCAACGGGAATCAACGGTTTTGGAACTGTCAATGTATGAGGCCTCATTCTTTTGCCCATACCAGCCATTGGAACTATGATATTCATGCTTGTATAATCTTAAGGATAAGAAGCAAAGATATTTTTTAATGTGTGTTGATTTGAGCCTAGAAAGTAAGTTTTTACAAAGGCTTGTTAATGAAATTAGTCTTTGCTGTTCACCTTCTTTAGCAAGTATTCCATTCCAACTATTTCACCACAAGTTTTTAGTGCAGTCATGCTTACGCCAAGTAAACCGTGTAAGCTTACATTTTGGCCAGTAAGGTATAACCCATTAATTTTTGTGGTAGTGTTTAACATTGTAGCTAAAGGTTGGTTGCAATCTTTTTGGATTCCGTACATACTGCCCGATGGTGTACCAATATAGTCTCGATACGAAAGGGGAGAAGAAGTGTACACACTTTCAACGTTGCCTTTAACTTCCGGTATAATTTGATATAACAGTTCAAGCGCTTTGTTAGCTTTTTCTTGTTTTAGCACTTCGTAGCCATCGCCTCTATTTTGTTTAGTTGCAACTGTATTTTGAGTGTGCTCCCAACCTTTCAAGTCTTCGGCGTTCATGTACATTAAAAGTGACAAACCTTTAGCATATTCGTTGTTTTCCTTTTCGCTTGGGCAAGAAATCATCATTCCTTTTGGCCATTCTTCTTCAGAATAATTGGCATTGTTCCAAACATCGGTTTGGTTAAAGTGGTAAATATTATGGTCAAGATATTTAACAGTTTCTGGTTTTAATACTAAGTGTACCGAAAAAGAAGATGTTGTGTTTGGTGTATTTTTTAACCTTGTTTTAGTAATGTTTCTAACGCCCTTATCAACTAGGTTGTAAGCCATGGTTGGATGGATATTAGCAATTACATTTTTAGAAAGAAACAAATCACCTTTAGTGGTTTTTACTCCCATTACTCCTTCGGCATCAGTTAATATTTCAGTTACATCCTGGTACCGGCGGATTTTCCCGCCTAATCTTCGAATTTTCTTAGCCAAGAACTGGGCAAGAATTCCTCCTCCTCCTTTTATTTTATGCGAACTTTCAATGTATGAATTGCAAACGAGCGCGTGCACATAAAAAGGTGTTTTATCAGCATGGCCAGCATAAAGCAAATTGTTTCCGGCTAAAACTCCTCTTAACTTTTCATCTTCTACAACCGATTCGATAAAGGTTTTGGCGTTTAAGGTTAAAATGTCATCGCTGACATCGAGCTCGCCCATTTTTAGATTGTACATGGGAAACCGAGCACAGATTTCTCGAATTTTTTTGGTGTATAGTTTAATCCCCTTTGCTTCGTTAGGAAATTTCTCGATTAAAGTTTGTTCAAACTTATCGTAACCCTGACTCCATCCATAGTTTGACGAATCGTCTTTGAATGAAATAACATCGAATGCCTCTTTGTTTAAGGGTTCGAGGTCAAGGTCTTCCATTATGCCATGATAGCTGAATATTTTGTTGAGGTTACTTCCTTCAGCAAGCCCTCCTATGTAATGCACTCCTGTATCAAAAAGAACCCCATCGCGCATAAAAACCTGAAGGTTTCCGCCAATTTGGTTATTCTTTTCAAGAACAAGCACCTTTTTACCTTCCATAGAAAGCGTGTTTGCACACAGCAATCCGCCAAGTCCACTTCCAATAATAATTACGTCGAAGTTGTTGCTCAATTTTCTTTACGAATAAAAACCAACCCGTTTTTTTCTTCCTTTTTTGCCAAAGTGAGTTCGGGTATGGAGTTACATTGGGCTAAAATTAAGCAACATGTGGTATTCATTCGGTCAAAAGACTGATTTATGATATAATTTAAATCTTGACCTTGTGTATTGCTCATATCTCCAGCAATAACAATGAAATCAATATTTTCATAGTTAAATGCATCTTGCAACAATTGAAAATGGCTTCTGTCATTTTTTAAATAAGAGAAACAATTTGAAGCGAGCTTGAGGTCTTTTTTAGATTTAAAAAGCCCGTTTATTTTCCTCTTTGTGCTTATGTATGTTAGAAATAGGGCAAGTAAACCCATCTGATCTCCAAGTACGAGTACGTTAGCCTTTTGTGGAATAACGTCATTTATTGCATTAAAGGTCGTTTCATTTTTCTTTAAAATGAATCTTGAGTTTTTCTCAAGTTCTTGGCCCTTGTACAAGTAGTTGTTTTCGAGTTGAAATTTGTAAAAGCTTACATCTTCATGTTCTCTTCTAAAATTGTAAAACTCATTTTTATAGTGCTTAGAAATTGCTTTGTATCGCTCACGATCCGTGGTTCCCCATGAGGTATCGTTGTACTCAATTGTATCAAGCGTTTCGAAATTAACCCGCCCTCTTTTTACAAGAAAATCATCTCCTTTACTTAAAAGATGCCCATATCCATGCAAAATAATAGGAACGATATCAAGCTTTAAATTTTGTGCAATGTAAAACGCGCCTTTATGAAACCGACTCATTATGGGGTCTTTACTGCGGGTACCTTCTGGGAAAATACAAATGTTGTAACCTTCGTCAATCTTTTTCTTTAGATGTGGTAAGGCCTCCTCAAAACCGCGAGATACTGGATAGAAGCCAACATATTGGACCACTTTTCCAAAAAATGGCGAGTTATAGACCCAGTCGTTCGTAAGTAGAATATTTTTCGTCGACATTCCTAACAACACCAATATGTCGAGAAAGCTTTCGTGGTTGGCAATTATGATTTTCGGTTTAGACAACGTTTCTTTAGTTGGAAATTTTAAATGTTGAGGTATATGTTTTTGATGACTGGTTAATGCCCTGAGCCATTTACTTGAAATCCAAGTTACAATTCTGACTTTCTTTTCTTTTTTAATGGGAACCAGAGGTAAAATGATATACGCCATTAAAAGGGCGATGCAACAGCCTACTATAAAAAAGGTAAACGTCCAAATAGTTGCCAAAAGGGTAAATGTGGTATAAGGCTCAACTCCTTTTTTGCTGCGGTTAACAATTAATACTCTGATTAAAAATGCTTGAAGAGTAAAAGATACCAATACGGCAGAACCAATTCCTAAGATGCTTATAAATGCCATTGAATACAAAGCAGGGTGTTTTGCCAAAATCAAAGCGCCCACACCGCACACCGTTGTGAGTGCTGATAAAAGAATTGAAGATTTGTAAACCGATATTTTATTGACTCCTGTTCGCAGTTCTTCAATGAGTCCACTTGTTATAAATATGGCATAATCGATTCCTAATCCGAAAACAAGACTCGAAACTATAATGTTGAAGATGTTGAATGGAATATTAAAAAGAGACATGATGCCGGTTACCCAAACCCAGCTAACAATAACGGGCAATAAAGTTAAAATGGCTAACAGTGAATGTCTAAAAAACAACAATAGAATTAAAAAGACAATTACTAGGGAAGCCCATATTAAACTAGAAAAGTCGTTTTGTAAAGAAGTTACTATGCTGTTTGTAAAAGAGGCTTTGTCAAATACAAAAACATCTTTACTCACTAAATATTTTTTGACTGATTCAACTGACTCGCCGTTTAATTTAACTGGATTGAAAAAGACATTTAGCCCATCTTTTTCACCACAAAATGCATTAATATTTAGGGCCTTAATTTCTTTAATATCTGTCAAAGAACACGTGCTGTAATCTTGTTCAATTCGATTGAATAATTGTGCAAAAGCATCCTTTTTAAACCTAAAATGAGAACTTGATTCTTCTAAGTCTAAGTTGAGTTGTTGTATTCGCTCATCGGTCCAAAACTGGCTCCATAAGTTTAGTCTTTTCTTTTGTTCTGCTTCTGAAAATAGTAGTGCTGAGCTATTAGCATACGATATTTTTGGAAATTCTTTTTTAAGGGCATCTATTGCGTTTCCTACATTTAAGTTCTCAGAAAGTGCTGCTTCTAAATCAAGTGATTGAGCAACCAGATAAATTGTTTTTTCTGATTGGCCGTTAATTGACGAGAGTCTTTTTTCAGCCGCTTCTAAATCAGCCGACATGTAGTTCATTTTTTCCATGTTTCCATCAAATTTGACGGACTTAAAGAAGAATGAACAAACAAGAGTAATGAGTATTACAACCCCAAGTAACATAAAGTTTCGTTCAAGCGGAATGGAGCTAATACGCATTAAAAAATCTGGGCTGTTATTTGGTTTTGAAGCGTCTTTTGGTGTTGGTTTTATAAGTTGCGGTAGTATAACGAGAGTTGCCAAGGCAGCTCCAATAACGCTTATTCCAGCAAATATTCCCAAGTCGGTAAGGGCCTCACTTTCTACTAATGTTAAGCATAAAAACGCCGATGCAGTTGTTAAGCAAGAAGTTAAAATAGGCCTGCTGGTTGCGTTTAAAACTTCTATTGTATTGTCTTCGCTTTTAAAATGATTTAAAAAATGAAGACTAAAATCAATGGTAATACCTACGATGAGGGAGCCTATGCCCAACGAAATTGCAGAAATACTTCCTTTGAATAAGTAGAGAAACGCCAGAGCAAACAGACCTCCAAATAAGACGGGAGTAAATAAATAGATTATAGTTAATGGCTTTCGAAAATAAAAGGACAGGAACAATAGAAGAACCGTGAAGGCAATTGCAACGGTAGTGTGAATGTCTCCTTTAATGCGTTCGGCATTACCAACTGCAACGGCCGTTGTCCCAAAATATTCACCTTGAACTTCAGCTGTGTTTATGTCTTTTAAAATATTATCGAGGGCAAGTAAAAGTTTAGCGTTTTCCGTGGTTTCGTTGGGTTCGTTCGACGGAATAACCCACATAAGAAGATGCTTTTTGTCTTTAGTCATGTAATACCCATTGTGTAAATTGATATTATCATCCAACCGCAAATCAGACAACTTGTTGAAACCTAATTCAGCAAAATTTAATGGGTCTTTCAAAAAGATGGGGGCGCTCCAAGCACCAGCAGGGGTGATGAGCATATTGTATCCAGACTTTATTGAAGCATCTATGTTCTCTCTCGAAATCTTTTTTTCAATAGCGGCATAATCATCCTCATTTAAAAGCAAGGGCAAGTTGCTTTGCACAAAGTCAAAAACTTGCTGTTCATCTTCGTTAGATAGTCGGTATTCAAATGAACGTATTAAGCCGGAATCTGGTGAATTATTAATTTTTTCGGCAAAATTATCGGCGAACTCAGTTAGTAAATCAGGGTTTTCTAATTCGGTGTAGGCATGAACAAACAGTCGGTCCATAAAACCCGAAGATTCTATGGTTTGATTCACCTTCATGATTGCTTCCTTAGCAGGTAGCATTTTAGAAATGTTTTCTTCGAATTTTAGCTGAAAAGTTAAGTACCCGAAAACGGTAAAGAAAGCAACAACAAAGCCGACAAAAACAATCTTTTTCGAATTAAAAAAGGTGTAAATATTTTTAAAAAAACTTTCCAAAATTTAGCTTCTTGCTTTGCGGTATGATAAAAGTGCTAAATAAGTGAATAATCCCACTATTATTGAGAATAGAGCTGAAAAAATTAATGCTCCTACAATGTAAAGGGTAATGTGATCGGCAAACATTCCCCAAACTGATTGATTGGAAAGTTCAAACATAATTTTTTCGTTCATTACCCACTCTCCACATTTGATGCTTCCAAGAATAATAAACGGGAACATGGGAGGCATGCTAATGTTTGATGTTAAAAAGGCGATGGGTTTATTTAGTTTTAAAGCAATGGCAGAGCCAATAACTAATGCGGTTTGAAAACCCCAAAAGGGAGCGCATCCAATAAAAATTCCGAGCATTACCGAAAGCGTTTTCTTCTCAATGCTTTCGTCACTTTTTAGAATGTTGTCGGTAATTATTTGCTTAAGGCTTTTTTTTTTGAGTTTTCTTATGAAGTCACGTGGCTTGTAATAAAGCAAGGTAAGCGTAACTAAATAGGTGTTTAAAATGCTGATTCGAGTAAAATCTTGGAGAGGCCTAAAGTGAGTAACCCTTTCGTTCGGGTCATACAAAACCTTTATTGGTGCCGAAGTAACATCAATGCCTTTCCATGCAGCTTTAACAATTACCTCTATTTCAAATTCAAATTTAGTAGTGTAAAAACTGAGTTTATCAAGTTCTGCAATGGGGTATAATCGAAACCCAGATTGAGTGTCTGGAAGTTCAATGCCCGTTTCAAATTTGAACCAAAAATTGGAAAATTTATTACCAAAACTACTTTTCCCAGGTACGGCTTCTTGGTTCATATTGCGCGAACCTATAATTAGTTGATTTGGATTTTCTTTTAACTTTTCTATAAAGTTTGGGATGTCGTCTGGGTAGTGTTGGCCATCACTGTCAATAGTTATGGCAAAATCAAAGCCTAATTTTCTGGCATGTTTAAAACCTGTTCTGAGCGCATACCCTTTACCCCTGTTTGGAGAGTATGAAACCAACTCAATTTTGTTGCCATAAGATTTTAATATATCAATTGAAGAGTCAGTCGCCCCATCACAGACAACAATTACATTTTTGCTGTAGTTCAGACTCCCATCAATAACTCTGTTAAGCGTATTTTCATTATTGTAGGTTGGCACAATAATGCAGCATTTTAGCTTTTCAAGTTCTATTTTCGATTCTTCTGGAGTCACTTGAGCTTGGTTATATTACTCGAAAGGTTCCGCTGAATTTTAAAGCAACTGTATCAGAAAAGCGGCTTGTGTTTTTTACCTTAAACTTTCCTTCTTCTTTTTCAATAATTTGAATATCTAAATCTAAAACTGGGTCAGTCTCTGGATTGATAATAGCCATAAATTTTACGTTGTCAGCCGACTCTAAAAACAGTTTCTTTTGAAGAATTTCTTCACTAACTTCTTTGATAGTCTGAATCATGGAAACGCCCGGTGTAATTGGATTTCCGGGAAAGTGCCCTTCAAAAACTTCGTGCTTTGGGTTTAGTTCAATTTGCCATTTATAGTTTCCTTCTTCTAGGGTCTCTTTTTTAGTAATGGTATAAAATTCTTTTAATAGCATATTTACTCAGTGTTTACAAGTGTCATTGTCATTTGACTAGCATGATCCGCAATTTTTATACGAGTCGGAAAGTTTTCATCGTAAGTAAGATAATGAACAATTACAAGTACTTCCTTCCCATTGGTATAAAGCGTTTTATAAATGTTGTCTTTTTTATCGTCAGTCCAATAAATGTAAACGTTTTCTTTAGGACCTCCAAGTATGGTATGTGGCTTGTCTTCCCTTGAAGTTAGTATATCGTTTTTCTCTGGTACTAATGCTAGTAAGGCTCGGAAATTTCGTTCAAATATTTTTTTTACGATTTTACGATCAAGTTTTTCGAAGCAATAATCCCAAACCATTGTAGTGTCAGTAATGTCAATTGCAAAAAGTTTAAAATCGGAATCAGTAGTGTATGCTAGCTTAAAATGTTTTCGATTGATTTTTTTAATGAATAATTTGCCATTGTAGGTGTTGCCAGCGTATGTTAGTTCAGTTTGGTATGATCCTACACGATTACTACGACGGTATTCATGTTTTATTGGCGAAATAGTATCAACGTAATAAACTACGTTATGTTCGGGCATGGGTTTCCCTGAAGAACAACTTACTAAGCAACCAAGGCCACTAAGGATTAAACTTACTAGGACTAATAGCCTCATTGAGTTTTTTGTTTTCAAGAGTAATTAAAGAATGATCACCAGAGGCCTCCATCATTTTAATTTTTGACACAGACATATTAGACTTGTCAAACCAAATTACAATTTCTGTCATCACTTCTTTAAGTGCATTAACTTTTGGCTTAAGGTTTAAACGGTAGACGTTTTCAGTTTCAAAAAGTTCACTTTCAAAATCTTCGTGTTGTGCTATATCACCATTAATGCTACCAAGCATAATTTTATTGATTTCGCTAAACGACTTGTTTTTTGAGGCATCTATTTCGTTTACTTTTCCGTTCATAAACGTGATGATTTTATTTCCATTGATGATGATGTAGTACTTGCTGGGTAAAAGATATTCCCAACGAACTTTGTTGGGTTTAGTAAAGAAAAATTGTCCTGAACTATGCACCTCTTCTTCCATAAAACTCAAAAATTTTACCTGAGTAAAAGTGGATGTAACTGAATTGGTTTTTTGTGAAGCTTCTTTTAGTTGATTTTGAAAAGGTACTTTGTTTTGCACGGGCTTAAAATTCTGGCCTAATAGGGTTGCAGAAAATGCAAAAAACAAAAGAGTTGCGGGTATTCTAATCATATGCTTTTTTATTGATAAGCTCATCCAATCGTTGAACTTCAAATTTTTGATTTTTCGCTTCAATCAAAAATTTGTCCAAAACCTCGGCCGACCAACTTAAATTATCGTGGAACAAAACTATAGAGCCTTTTTTAAGCTGGTTCATACATCTCTCAATAATTTCTGAAACATTGTTATTTAAAGTATCAAGCGAACGTACATTCCACCCAATGCTCATCATTGAGGATGATAATAGTGCTTTTCGTAGGTGAGGAGTTGTTATTCCATAGGGCGGGCGAAAGTATCGGGGGGTTTTTCCGCAAATTGTTTTTATGGCTTTATTTGATTGGTTCATTTCATCTAACCAACCCATTTTATTATTAAAATCAATCCATTTATCATGAGAATAGGAGTGATTAGCCAATATGTGTCCTTCGTCAAAAATTCGTTTTGCTAATTCTGGGTGACTTTCAACGTTTTTACCGATGCAAAAGAAGGCCGCTTTAACGTTGTGTTTTTTTAGTGTTTCTAAAATTTGAGGTGTGTGATCTGGGTTAGGGCCATCATCGAATGTGATGCTAATGGCGGGCGAGGAGTCACTGTAATTTATTGAGGTTAAAAATAGGTTTCGCTCAATTTGAAACACAGCCCAAGACAGAAATATTAGGTAAGCAGCGGGTAAAACAATAAGAACGGAAAAATGTAAATACCCGAAGTGCCACAAACCTCCCGACAATAGGAAAATTGTCAAAAACAATATCCTGCTCCATTTGTACGGGGTCATTTTTTAATGAGGATAAAGCTGTGGTCCAGGTTATTGTAGTGGTTGTATATAAGTACATTATTAACCTCTTGTACTTTTTTACCGCCTATTGATACTACCGATGGAATTTCTTGATCTTTTAATACTTGTGCAGCTAACCAAACAGCAAAACTCGAAGCGGTATGATATTCACCAACCAAGTGTTTAAATGCTCCAATTTCAGCTTTAGGAAAAATAGGTTCTAATTCGGGATATGCACTATCGAATTTTTCATCTCCGTTGAACCCTGCTAGTACTACATCAACTTCATGTTTAGAAGCTAAGTCATTTAGCTTATCAATTACTTCGTTTTCAGTTGGTTTGTAGAGTATTTCCACTTCTGCAATAGATCCATAACAATTATCACCCGGTTTATTGCTTAATACAAATGAGTTTGCACCTTCACCATAAACGGTTCCTTTGTGCTTGGATTTTACTAACTCTAGAGGATTTACAGGGTCTTGTACGTTGTAGTTTATTCGTTGAAATACCTGACGAGTATGTTCAGTAATTTCATCAATTCCCATTACCAGAATGTTGTTTCCGTCGCCTTCTTCAAACATGATTTGGGCATCAACTAAACTGTTCTCGAAACTAAATCCACGGTGACAATATGTAAAATTGTAGGCGTTACATTTTAACATCAGTGCAACTGCACCAGCAACAGTATTGTGTGTGCTTTGAATAAAAGACGTTGGCGTTAAAAACTGTTCGTCGTTTTTTAAAATATTTTCTAAAAATTTCTCAGAATCTTGCTGGCAGCCTAATCCTGTTCCAGCAATAATTGCATCTGGAGAATCCACATTCGCCTCGGTTAATGCATCCTTACAAGCAACCACACCCATTTTAATGGCATTACCCATTCGCCTGATTTGGGCAGGGGCTATATAATCTCTGTAGTTGGGTTTTATAATGGCCGTTTGTAGAACGGGCTCTTCAATTAAGCTTTTAAAAAGAGGTCTTGATTTTGTGTCTTGTGGGGCAACACAACCTAATCCATTAATAAACATTTCCATAACTACGCCTTAGAAAAAATTAATGAAGAACAATTGCCGCCAAAACCAAACGAATTTGATAAAACATGGTTTATCTCTTCTCCTTGCCTGGCAGTAGTTTCAGGTATCATGTTCAATCCTTCAATTGGAGTTTTAAAGTTCATGTTTGGGTAGATACATCCCTTTTGAATGGCGAGTACAGAATACACTGCTTCTAATCCACCTGCAGCTGCCAAAGTATGACCAGTAAATGCTTTTATGGAAGAAAATGGGGGAATTGACTCGCCGAATAATCGTGAAATTGCAGTTCCTTCACTTTGGTCATTATTTTCAGTTCCTGTTCCATGAACGTTTATGTAATCAATATCAGAAGTGCTTAGCCCGCTTACTCTAAATGCTTCCTTCATGGCTAAATAAGCACCGTTACCCTCTGGCGAACTCGCAGTTTGATGGTGTGCATCATTTGCGTTCCCGTAACCATTAATAATTGCTATAGGAGTTTTGTTTCCTTCTCTGACTGACTCTTCAGATTCTAGAACAATAAAACCAGCGCCCTCTCCTAGGTTCAACCCTCGGCGGGTATCGTCAAAAGGGCGGCTATGTTCTGAGTCTAAAATCATTAATGTATTGAACCCGTTTAATGTGAATTTTGATAAACAATCGGTACCACCAACTAGCATACGATCAACACGGCCAGCTTTGATTAACCGAGCTCCCATCATTATTGCATTTGCTGCTGAAGAGCATGCTGTGCTAATGGTTCCCAAATAATCTTTAATTCCTAGGTAGTCTGCAATGTGCTCAGTGCTGTCACCACAATCGTGAGTTGGAATTAAATCCAGGTGATCATTGTTTTCAAGGTAGTCGTAATAGTACTTTTCAGTTTCACTCATGCCTCCAACACTTGTCGAAGATATTATTCCCGTTCGTTTTTCAGAACCGTTTTTAATACCAGCATGAGCAAAGGCTTCTTTTGCAGCCAACAAACCCAAAAGAGTTGTTCGTGTATAAGCACCATTTTTATCTAGCCCAAGTTCAGTAATAATGTCATTGTTTGACTTTTTTACCTGACCCACCATCAAGTGGTTATTTCGGGTTTCGAATAAGGTAACAGGGGCAATGCCGTGTTTCGAAGAAAGAAGGGAATCTAAATTTTCTTCAACGTTGTTCCCAATTGCAGAAACTGCTCCTAGGCCAGTTACATATACCTTTTTGGTGCTCAAGGATTACGCTTTTTTATTCTCTGTAATGAATTCAGCAATAGACCTTACTGTAAGGAAAATCTTCTGACCTTCTTTCGGGTCTTCGATTTTAATGCTGTAGTATTTTTCTAAAAGTACTATTAACTCAAGTGCATCAATCGAATCTAAGCCTAAACCTTCTCCAAATAACGGATCATCTGCGTCAATATCAGCAGGAGTCATGTCTTCTAGATTCAGTTGATCAATGATTTGTTCCTTTAAATTATTAATTAATTCTTCCATGTTCTATTTATTATAAAGACTTCTTATTGTTTCTGCGCTTAATACGTTTTTGCCATTGTTGTTTTCTGTCAAGAAAATACTGGCTTCATAATTTTCACCATCCATTTCTATCCATCCAAACAGACAAGCATCAATCTTGTTCAGCTTAAATTGATCAGAAATATAGTCAGTAAAAAATTGTGGTTCAAATTTATCAAAAATGAAGAACGCGTTAGGTCCTTTCAATTTATGTTTTATCGCAATTTCTCCGATAGTAATATTGGGTAATGTGTAAACAAAAATGGCAGGACTGGGAAAATAGTTTTCTCGGTCGTTGATTGAGCTTTGGTGCTGCCTATCAGTATCTAAACTCGAGGCCCGATTTCCCAAATAAACCCCAATTCTTTCTGGAGCATATTTGTCATTTAAGTTCGTACCTTTAAGTGCTAACTCTGCTGCAACAAACGCTAACCGACTCAGACGATCCATTTTAAAAAACTTAGGATAGCCTATTTTCTGATGGCGATATAGTCCTTTTATAAAATCATCAGAGCCAAGTGCTTCAGCATAAACAACTTCACCGTTGCATTTTGCAACACCCGCTTTTATTGAACTATATGACGTTAGGCTTAAACTCATATTTTTTCAAAGATCATTGCGTTGTTACCACCTCCAAAACCAGAACCGGTTTTTAAGGCATATTTTAAATCAGCAGGTCTATTATCTTTTATCACGTTTATTTCACCAGATACACCGTGTTGCTGGTAGCCCAATGATTTGAGCAATTGACCTTTTTCTAAACAAATACAAGAAATAATAGCTTCGATTATTCCGGCAGCTCCTAAAGTGTGACCAAAATACCCTTTGTAACTATTAAGTGGAGCATTTGTTAACTCACAACGTGTAAAGGCAATGGATTCCATTTCGTCGTTATAATTGGTGGCTGTTCCGTGAGCTGATATGTAATCAATTTTTTGAGGTTTTAGGTTTGCCAATTTCAATGCATTTTGAACAGCAACATACAAACCCTCTCCGGTTCGTGAAGGACCTGAAATGTGGTTAGCATCATTACTTGTGCACGCTGACAACAATTCAATGTTTGAAGTGTTTTCGCTTGAAAGTGCAATTGTTGCAACTGCCTCACCTAAATTAATACCGTCTCTATCTTTATCATAGGGTGCGCAGGTGGTTTCGCTAATTGCGTGGAAAGACCTAAACCCGGAAAGAACAAATTCGGTAAGCAAATCACCGCCACATACAACTACGTTTTTATAGCGTTCTGTTTTGAGAACATCTTGTGCGTATTCAATTGAACATCCTCCAGAAATACATGCATTGGAAATAACTATCGGACTTGAGGACACCCCAAAATATTCACCAATTTTATTGGCCATTACAGATAAATAGGCACGGTCGTTATCCCATTTTTTTTGTTCGCTATTTTGTAATAGGTCAATGTTTCCTTTGGTAGTAGAAATTACCAGTAAGAATTCTGGGCTCTTTAAATCAACTTGAGATTCATTTATTACCTTTTCAATTGAATGAATCATCAAACTTTCTAGTTTGGTAAATCTTTCAATCTTTGTTTTTTCAAGTATGGTTTTTGGGAATCTAGAAGCGAAAGTTTCTACAGGTGAAAGTTCACCAAGTGGCAGCTTTTGAATAGCAGATTTTCCACTAATTAGAGCAGAATAGGTTTCAGAACTTTTTGTTCCAAAAGGCGAAATAATGTTATGTCCAATAACAAAAGTTCTCATGCTATAGGCCTATTTGTTTTTTCCATTTTAGAAAAAAATCGGGTGCCACATAACACAAGGCATGATCAAATGTTGTGAAAACCTGTATGGTTTTGGCAGTGGCTATCACTTCGCCAGATTTAGAATTTAAAATGCGATAGGTAAACTTTAGCTTGGCAGCAGGGCTATCGCAGAATGTTGTTTCTACATCAATTTCATCGCCATATTTAATAACACGTTTATAGTCTATGTCACATTTTACAATGGGGATAGCGTGATTATTTGCTTTGAAGTCTAAGTAAGTAAGTCCGTGTTTTGCACCAAAATCTTCTCGACCATCTTCGAGATACTTTACAAAGTTTCCATGCCAAACAATGCCCAATGAATCAACTTCGTTAAACCGAATTGAAACTCGCTTTACTGTGGTTATTGTCTTACTCAAAGTTTATGTTTTTTAAAGGACGAAAGCCCAAAGGTAACTCCAAACAAAATGATAAGAAGTATACTCGGTAAGAGAATTTCAGATAAGCCAGCACCTCTCAGTATGATTGAATAATATCCGTCTAAAGCCCAGTTTAAAGGTGAAAGTTTTGCTACTGATTGCAGTAAACCTGGCATTGCAAAAACAGGTACCCAAACGCCTCCCAAGGCTGCGAAAATAATTACGGCCACACTGCCAAATGATGCTGCTTGATCTCTTGTTTTGCTCCATGAGCCAATTAATAGTGCTAAGCCGCCAGATGCCAATGAAACAGGAATAGTATAAATCAATAAACTGGTTAATGACCCATTAATAACAAGGGTGGGAAGCCCTATTAAAGGCATAAGCCAAAATCCTAAACCAAGAATAATAATCATTTGAATTTCACTTATAAGCACATAAGTGATGGCTTTGCCTAACAGTAGTTTTGACGGATTAACGGGCAGTGTAAGTATCCTTTTATTTACGCCACTCTTTCTTTCTTCGACTATGCGTTGCGAAAAGGCTACTATGATAAAGAAAATTGCAAATACAGTCCAAGCGGGAACATTGTGTTGAACCGATGTTGGTAAAGATCCTTCTCCTCCTTTAAATACAAATTCGTCTTTAAAAGTTACAATTGGTGCCAAAGTTTTCGATTCGGAACTTGATGGGTTGTATGGAAACCGTGAGGCTAATTTTGATTTGAAAGCCATGAAACTAATTTGAGTTTCCATTTCATTTACAAGCCCCATAATTCCGTTTGAAACGCTTGTTTTAAAAGTTGCTTTGGTTAATGGGTCGAAAAACAGTTTTACTTGAATTGTTTGAACTCCATTTATTGCCGGTGAGGTATCACCAAGGCCAAAATCCGTAAGTAAACTATCAACTCTTTGTTTGATTCTAGATTTGAAATTTCTTTGGAAATTTTTGGGCAGAATTATCCCTACTTGGTATTTACCGTCAGCTAAAAGGTTTTTAGCATTTTCTTCAAGTATGGGCTGTTCTTTACTCTTGCTAACAAGTTTAAAATATCCTGAACTTTCTAATTTTTTAGCAATGTTTTGTGAGATTTTACTTTGATCTTGATCTACCCAAAGAACTTCAACTTTGTCATTAGAAATCACCCTAAAAGCAGCATCTTGAATGTAGGTCATTACCACAACCAATATCGCAGGCATGATGAACAAGAGGGCAAAACCAGCTTTGTCACGAAGCAAGAGGGTGAACTCTTTTTTAATCTCTGCCCAAATAATTCTCATTATCCTAAATCTCGGTATTGATTACCTGTAATTTCTAAAAACACTTCTTGAAGGTTTTGACCATCTTTCTTTAAAAGATCAATCATTTTTCCTTCAATTTGTTTTTGGCCATTGTCAATGATTAGAACGTCACTGCAAATTTCTTCGGCCTCACTCAGAATATGTGATGTGTAAATTATTGTTGTTCCTTTTGTTGAGTTCAAATCTTTAATGAACTTTAAAATGGCAGTTCTACTTTGAATATCAATTCCTTCGGTAGGTTCATCTAAGAACAATATTTCAGGATCATGCAACAAAGCAACGACTAAATTCAATCGACGTTTCATGCCGCCACTAAATTGACCTGCTTGTTTGTTTCTAACATCCCACAACCCAAATTGGGTCAATAATTCTTCCGATTTTGTTTTTATTGCTGTTGTTGTAAGCCCCTGTAAAGTTCCAAAATAATTGAGGTTTTCAATTGGGGTAAGTAACTCGTAAAGTGCGATTTCTTGCGGTGCAATTCCTAGAATGGATTGATGTTGTTTGAAATTTGCTTGATTGGTTTCGGTGCCTAAAAGGAAGTAGCTTCCGCTGGTTTTTTTAATGATTCCAGAAAGCATTGAAACGAGAGTGGTTTTGCCAGCCCCATTTGGCCCGAGAAGTCCATAAATTGAACCCTTCTCAATTTTGAAAGAGATATTGTTTACGGCTTTATGTTCTCCGCCGTAAACCTTGGAAAGTCCATTAACTTCTACGGCGTATGTGCTCATCGAATAGCCTTTTTTAGGCTAGTAAAAATGTGTTTTTCTTTTTCTGAAATATCTAAAAGAATATCAGCTGGGTCGTTGTAAGTTAAATCACCTACATTTCTATTCTTATAAATTCTAGAAGCACTTAAAGCAAACTCTCTCCAACGATCACCGACTTGGGTCAATTCTTGAGATAATTCGTTAAGTGCTGGATTGTTTAAAATATCAGCAGCTTCTTGTAAAAATGCTGCATACATAAATCGAAACCCAGCACCTCCAGTTCCAATTTCTTCTTGCATTCGAACTATTGCACCTAAGTAGAGAGCGGCTTTTTTATCGCCGTGTTTTTTCGGCCATTTTCGCACATCTTTCGATAAATATTTAATTCCCTTTACTCCAAACAATGGAATTGGAATTGAAGTCATATCATTGGCAGCCCTTTTAATCCCTTTGATAATTGCACCTTCAATATCAACGTTTTCCGGAATTACATTCGGGTAATAGATTTGTCCTTTTGGCGAAAATATACCTTTAGCAAACCGAACCCTTCTTAGCTCTTTTGTTGTTAGGGTGGTCGTGGTTTCCATTACTGGGTCGCTAATTAAGTATTCATCTCCTTCTTTACCAAAAACTACTAAGTTATGCGCATTAAAATGAAAGCGATATGGATCTGGAAAATAGGTAAGATGAAATACACCAACTTGAAGCCCTACAGGTTTCCCTTTTTCAAGAGCTTCATCCAAATCACGCATAGCACGATCTTGGCTTCTGTATTTTTTTCGATAAATATCGATTCCTAAGTTTTTTGCGGCACGTTTAAAAACTAGGCCTGGCATAGGCCTGAAGGAAGATCCTGGCGCATGATTCACCTTAATAAAAGGCAAATAGGAGAAAAATATACCCGCACCCATTCCAAATATAAGCGGCTCGCTGGCATTTATTCCGTAGTATTTTAGAAGGTTAGAGGTTACACCATTTTCACAATGGGCGGACTGATGATGCTCGAATTTAATATTCATTTCAGTCTTGAGGGAAATTAATTAGTTCGTGGTAATCAATACGCATAATTTCAGCATATTGCTTTAATAGGTCTTCGCTTAATTCTTTAAAGTATTTGGGTTTCATGTGACGTTTCACATCTCTTTTTGAAATTTCCATGTAGTCTGCCAACAGGGTTGAATCCATGTATCTTTTTTCCATGAAATAGGCCAAAGGGCTTAGTTTACCTTTGATTACCTCTGCTTTAACTTCATCAGCCCTTTCGTTGAAATACTCTAGTGCATTTTCTAATGCAGCATTTTTCGGGTCCCACCCAGTGCTTAAACCGGTTGTGTAGTTCCCATCTTTGTCAACTGCATAGCACAAGTCACGAGTCTTTCCTTCGAGAAGGTTAGCATCGTCTTGTGGTATTTGATCTTTTTTCATAGGCGCTTATTCCTATGCAAAAGTAATAAAACTGAAAGCTCTAATTATTCTTGGTAAACGAGGAAAAGCTTGAACTCGCCATGGGCTATTAATCCTTTCGGTGAGGTAATCTTTCCAACACAAAAAACGATTTCCGTGTTCCCACTTTTTATAGAATTGGATAATATAGTTCTTGTCTCAATTATTTCCGATTTATGGGGTAGGCGGGAAATCGTTATTTTTTTAATAGAGCCCATATAACCTAGAGGTGGGTTATAAGTGTCCATTGATGTTTCGCGCGAGGTAAAATAGGCGAACCCAGCGCTCAAAGCAGCTGATTGTGCCAAATTTTCTAATAGTCCTGCTTCAGATAAATGATCGTTTTCTACTAGAATATGGTCATCAGGGATATCAAATTGGGTAATGGCTCTGTTTTCAATCATTTCAATTAAATGACTGATTAATACAAATGGTGGTTTGTGAGGTAAAAGCGAAGTTACATTCGTCCCGTAGTAATTTTCTTTATCAAAGACAGACATCTTAATCTTCTTTGGCAACTACAGTTTTCATTTCAATTCGAGCAATTTCCTCGTCTTCAACGTACATTATGCCCTTGGCCATTGTAACACCAAATAATTCGTGTAAAACCTCAATGGTTGTTTTTATTTTTTCACCAACCAGAGGGTTTCTAGTTAAACTGAATTTCTTAAAACTTCCAATATATCCTACAGGTGCTGGCTGGTTCAATAAATAATAATGGTACCCAATTCGCAAAGCCATGGTTTGAGCAAAATTTTCAATTACTCCCGGTTCGCTAAATTCATTATTAGCTGTAAAAATATTCTCGTCAGTAATGGTCAATGCTGAAGTAGTCGACTTTGTATTCCAATCTATTAAATCATCCATCATTACAATGGGATTTCTTTGAGGAATAAAACGCAACAATTGTTCTTTCCCATATAAAGGGCCTTCAAAAATTAGCTCTGTGCCCATAATATGTGTTTAACAAACAGTGATTAATGAATATGCATACTGAAACCTTGCGCTCTCGGGTACACAAAGAAAAATTTTGTCTCCTTTTTTCAAGTCTCCAGAATACAATAACTCTTCAAGCATTAAATATATTGATGCAGAGCCAACGTTTCCAACTGAAGTAAGGTTGGTGTACCACTTATCTTCAGTGATTTCTTTACCTAACATAGCCAGTTCGTCGTGTAATTTCGATCTGAAAAATTCAGAAGAAATATGCGGTAAAAAGTAGTCTATGTCGTCAGGAGTAATGCCTCTTTTATCCAGAGTTTCTGCGAAAAATTTCCCGCCTAATCTCATGATATTATCAGCCAAAAGTTTCACATCTTGTTTAAACGCAAATACGGAGTCGTTCATCCATTCAGCTTCAGTTAATTCTGACCAGCCCGAAAGAGAACCATCTTCATTTTTAACTGATCCTGCGTACATGCAAGAATCTAGCTCATTAGCATAAGATTTAATATCAACCCATTCTACTTTTAATGACATATCACCTCGAGGCTCTGCTTCTAGCAATGCCGCTCCAGCTCCATCCGAAAGCATCCAACGAAGGAACTCTTTATCAAATGCGAGCATTGGTTTCTTTTCAAGCTCATTGGTGTTTTCAAATTCACCTTTGAAGTTTTTAGCATGTAACCAAGTAGAACAACGCTCAGAGCCAGTGGCAATGGCATGTTCTTTTTCTCCAGAAGCGATACCCATCCAAGCGCTTTTTAAGGCTTGCATTCCAGTAACACATGCACCCATAAATGAGTTTACTTCTACTGAAGGTGACTTAAGTTCTCCATGAACCATAGCTGCGTGAGATGGTAATAATTGATCTGGAGTTGAGGTGCCAGATGCAATCATATCGATATCATTTATCGAAAACTCATCTGATTCTAAGTTTTTTATGGCTTTTGCTGCCATTCCTGCATTGGTATCGGTAATGGTTCCATCGTTATCAATGGCATAATACCGATTTTGAATTTTATTGCTACGAAGTACAATTGACTTAGATCGCGAAGGATGGTCGTATATCCGTCCTAATCTATCTTCAATTTGATCGTTGCTTACGGGATCATTTGGAAAAAACTTAGCTATTTTATTTATGTAAACCGCTCTGGACATTCCCTATTCTTTATCTAATCTTTATGGTCTTTAAACTTGTGAATAGTACGACATTTTTTTAGCAATTGCCTTACGTCTAAAGATGGCGACAAAAGTAGAAAAAATTGAGATTAAAGGGGAGATAAGAATGATAACCAAATACAAATAGATTTCAAATATGAAGAGAGCTATTTTTTTAGGGAATTTCCCGAGTTTTCCAGCGCCATTTATTATAGTGGCCCATACCCCAAAAACGCGCTTGGCTTTGGTTTCCATTGAAATAATATCATGCTTTAAAGCAACTGCTTTTGCTTCAATAATTTTATTCTGTAGTTGAGAAAACGAATTATTTTGGATTGCTCGACTCAGTTCTTTACCCACTACTTCTCCTTTGTTTATATCTATTTCTTTGACTCCTGGAGTAGGAAAAAGGTTCAGTAAACGGCCTGTTTTGTTGTGAAACAACCAATAAATAATTGTTACTACACTTATTAAATTAGGCGCTCTGTCCATTAAGGCAACGTTTCCTATTAGATTGGAATTTAGAGCTTTGAGGCTTTTCTTTACTGACTCATGGGCCATTACCCACATGTTACGTCCACCAATAACGGTCATAACATTTTTGCCGTTTAGCAATTCAGCTCCCAAACCCGATTTTAGAAAAGAAGTTAGCGGAATTGAAGGAGAAAGAAACCAAACTTGATAGCCCAGAATAATTAGGTCATAATCTTTGGAACTCGGCTTTTTTTCGACAAGTGGATATGCTTTTTCATTGACGCAATCGGGCATTACCGAAAAAAAATCTTTTCGATTCCAAGGAAATGGGAATTTATGCTCGAGCTCAATTTGAAAGTGTTCTATTTCGCAGTCTTGAATCTCGTTGGTAATCTTGTCAAGTATTTTTCTTAATTGACCAGTTTGAGAATAATAAACAACCAATACTTTTTTCATGGTTTCTTAGATTCTTCCCAAAAGGGGAAATAGTTAAACCACTGTTCTGGATACTGTTTCAATTTAGTCTCAACAGTTGAAATGTATTCGGCTAAAATTTCTTCGGGTTTTAATCCTACTTCACTAGCCGTATGGCAAGAAAACTCATAGTGGGTAGCAGAATCTTTCATAGCAAACACAAACAGCACAGGAACTTTTAATTTGCTTGCGATATCAAATACTCCCGCCGGGAATTTGGCTGGTTTACCTAGGAAATTGGCAGTGTAAGTTTTACCGGAAATGTAACGGTCACCCGTAAAGGTTACCAATTCGTTTCTTCTTACGGCTGCTGAAATCTCAATCATATGAGAAAGACTTCCTGGAACTATTTTTATAAGCTTTATTCGGTTCGCTTTGATTTGCTCTTCCATAAACTGCTCTAATTGGTCACTTCCAGTTTCAAGGGTTACCAAGTTCATGGGGTTGTCAAGTCGTTCATTTAAAAAATGACCTGTTACTTCAAAATTTCCGATATGGGCACTAATTAATATACCACCGTTTCCTTTGTTTTGAGTTTCGCGAATGATTTCACTTTGGAAGAAATTAAATGTAAAAGCATCTTCTAGTCCCATTGGGATAGCGTACCTGTCTATTAATGTTTGACCAAAAACAAAGTAGTTTTTGTAAATACTAAATACAGCCTTTAAGAAACTGAACCCAAGTATATTTTTAAAGTAATTGAATTGATAGCCAAATGCTTTTGGACTAAATAAGAAATAGTAGGTAGCGACAAAAAACAGCACAATATAAGCGCTCTTTATGCCAAAATGTTTAATAAGAAATGCAAATATTTTAAACCCTAATGAGGTTCCTTTAGATTCTCCGGTCCATTCTTGAGCCATGGAGATTTCCTTTAAGCAGCTTCGGCTACCTTGTTTTCAATGTAATTGTAAAAATCTAAGAGAGTAGCAATATTTACGAAATCTTCGCCTTTTACTTTGAATCCAAAATATTGTTCTATTACCACAACTAAGTCAACATAGTCTAAGCTATCCAAATCCAAAGTTTCTTTCAAATTAGCTTCTGGAGAAATTTGATCTTCTTCAACTTCAAATTCTTCAACAAGAAATTCGTTTACCCTTTCTTCAATTTCTTCTCTGGTCATTATTATTATTTTTCAAACTTCTTTACAATAATGGAAGAGTTTGTACCTCCAAAACCGAAAGAATTCGACAAAAATACATCAATATTATGTTCAAGTGTTGAAATGGGAATATTCAATTCTTTAGCTGCTTCGTCTGGTTCATTCAAGTTAATATTTGGTGCAACAAACGAATTATTCATCATTAACAATGAGTAAACTAGCTCACTTGCACCAGCCATCCAACATTCGTGACCTGTCATACTTTTTGTGGAAGTTACAGGAGGTTTCTTTTTTCCAAATACTTCATTGATAGCCTTAGCTTCGTTTGCGTCTCCAACCGGAGTTGACGTAGCATGAGCATTTATGTAATCAATATCAAACTCAGTTAATTCGGCCATCCTTAAAGCCATTTCTAATGAACGAACTGGGCCATCTATGTTCGGGTTTGATATGTGATCTCCATTTGAAGAAAATCCATACCCCACAACTTCGCCAAAAATTTTAGCCCCTCTTTTCTCAGCAGATTCAAGGCTCTCTAATATCAAAGTTGCTGCTCCTCCAGAGGGGATTAATCCGTCTCTTGAAGAGTCAAACGGTTTTGAGGCTTTAGCCGGATCTTGTTCTTGAGTGGAGAATGTTCCTAAACCATCAAAGCTCGCCATTGCGTATGGGTTAATTTCTTGAGCTCCGCCACAGATAACCATGCTCTCAAAACCTTGCTTTATCATCATATAACCCATACCAACAGAATGAGACCCGCTTGCACAAGCTGCGCTAATGGTAAAGTTGATGCCTTTTAGTTTAAATATGGTAGCAAGGTTCATGGTTACCGTAGAGTTCATGGATTGAAATATCATTCCTGAGCCTACAAGTGTTGTGTCTTTTTTTGCACGTACAATATCAGTAGATTCTACTACAGCCCTTGCCGAACTATCGTTTCCGAAAATAATTCCTACGCGGTTTTCATCCAAGTATTCTTGTTCAACTTTGGCTTCTTTTAAAGCCTCAATTGTGCTCATGTAGGCATATTCGACCTCTTCGGCCATACCCACACGTTGACGTCGTTTCAAAAGCTTTTTTAAATCGGGACGTTTAACCATACCAGTCAAAGCAGAGCGAAAGCCCATTTCTTTTCTAGGTTCGTCGAAAATAATTCCAGATTTACCCTCTCGCAACGATTCGGTAACTTCTTCGAGGTTTTCACCTAGACAAGAATAAATTCCAACACCTGTTATAACGACTCTGTTTTCCATTAAGAATACATTCCTCCGTTTACGTTAATGACTTCGCCAGTTACATAAGATGCACCAGGTGAAGCAAGGAACCCTACAACTTCGGCCACTTCTTCAGCAGTACCGAATCGGTTTGCAGGAATCAATCCTTTCAATTCTTTTTCGTCAAGTCCGGCAGTCATATCTGATTTGATAAAACCCGGAGCAACTGCATTGACGGTAATTTTTCTTTTTGCTACCTCTTGAGCAAGAGCTTTGGTTGCCCCAATAACAGCACCTTTTGCAGCGGAATAATTAGTTTGACCAGGAGTTCCTTTTAAACCAGAAAGAGAAACCATATTGATTATTCTTCCATATCGATTTCTCAAAAGTTTTTCTACTAGCACACGTGTAACGTTGTAAAAGCCATGAAGGCTGATGTCAATTACCTTATGCCAGTCTTCATCTTCCATCCATACCATCAATACATCCTTGGTAATGCCGGCATTATTGACAATTACTTCAATTACATCTTCAGGATGGTTTTCAATCCAACTATTCAAGCTCTCTTCAACAGAGGCTTTGTCAGCTACATTAAATTTTAAAAGTTCGGCTGTACCACCAGCTTCTTTAACCATACTAACCGTTTCATTAGCGGCCTCTTCGTTCGATTGATAGTTGATGATAACGGGATATCCCATTTTTGCTAGCTTAACACAAACCGCCCTGCCTAAACCTCTTGATCCACCTGTAACTAAAGCGTACTTCATTAAATATCTTTTGAAGTGATTAAGTATTCTTTTACTTTTCTAACCTCGTCATATTTAGGGTGATCTTCAATGAAAGTTGGAAAAACCTCACGAATTTCATCGAAAACACGTTGTGAAGTAGATGAAAGTTTGTCTTTACATTCCATTAAATCAACAGCCATAGTTAATGACATAAACAGTATGCTCATTACTTCAAACGAGTTGTCAATTACTTTTTTGGTAATCAACGCCGCATTAGTTCCCATGCTCACAATGTCTTGATTGTCATTGTTATTAGGAATACTATGAACATACATCGGGTTGCTTAACATTTGGTTCTCTGCTGTTGTACTAACTGCAGTAAACTGCACTCCTTGCATTCCAAAGTTAAACCCAAGCTTACCTCTATTTACAAATGGAGGGAGGATATTGTTCAAGTTTTTATTTAAAACAAAATTCAATTGACGTTCGGCAAGCATTGAAGCTTTAGTAATGGCAATTTTAAGTTTGTCCATTTCTAACGAAACATAATCTCCGTGGAAGTTCCCACCGTGATAAACGTTTTGAGTTTTTACGTCGATAATTGGGTTGTCATTTCCTGAATTAATCTCTTCGGTTAGTACCTTTTTTGTAAACGAAACGGTATCTAACACAGGACCTAAAATTTGAGGAACACATCTTAAAGAATAATACTCTTGTACTTTCTCTTCGAACACTTCTTCTTCGCGTAAGCCTTTATACATGTGCTCTTGACGACTTTTAACCATTTTGCTGTCTGCCAAATAAGAAGACATTAAATCAGCAACTTGACGTTGGCCTTTGTGGTATTTTGCGTGGTTTAATTCTTTAGAATAGTGGTCGTTGTAAGTTCCAACTATTTCATTTATTAGGCAAGAAGCTTCAACTCCCCAACGCACAATTTTGCGTGCTAGAATTACATTAATCAACCCAATTCCTGTCATACATGAAGTGCCATTCATTAAGGCTAATCCTTCACGGTTAACTATTTCCAATGGTTTAATGCTAAGCTCTTTAAATACTTCTTCGGTAGGTCTTCTGACACCTTTGTAAAAAACCTCACCCTCGCCAATTAAAACTAGTGCTAAATGAGCCAATTGAACTAAGTCTCCACTAGCCCCAACGCCACCATGTTCAAAAATTAGAGGAGTAACTTCTTTGTTTATGAGTTCACAAATAACTTCCAAAGTAGAAAGATGTACACCCGAATATCCTTGAGCAAGCGTGTTTAAACGTGCCAGCATTGTTGCCTTTGCATATATTGGCTCTAAAGGTTGACCAACACCCGAAGCATGACTTCTTATTAAATTGTATTGAAGTTGTTTTCTATCTACTTCATCAATGCGATATTGCGCCATGGGGCCAAAACCCGTGTTGATACCATAGATAATTTTATCATCAGAAAAGGTTTCTAAAAAAGAAAAGCTATCGTTCACTTTTTTAAGTCCTTCTTCCGAAATTCCTACTGGCGAATTGTCAAAAATGACTTCCTTAAACTCATGCAGTGTTAATGGTCTACCTCCAACCTTTATCATAATGGATTGTCCTTTTATTGAGTTAGAATTCTGCAGAGCTAGTAAAAATCATATTTAGCCTTGCAGTATTCTATAAATTTGTAGCAAAAATAAGTTTTCATTGTTAATGTCAATTAGACATTAGTCACATAGACAATCAGAGATGGAAAAAGTTGATGTTTTAGTAATTGGTGCTGGTCCTTCAGGGGCAGTTTCATCAGCCTATTTGAATAAAGAAGGGTTGAAAGTTAAAGTCGTGGAAAAACAAAAATTTCCTCGGTTTGTTATCGGTGAAAGCTTGATACCTCGCTGTATGGACCACTTTCGTGAAGTTGGTTTGTTTGACGTTTTGAATCAGCAGGGATATCAAAAAAAGTTTGGGGCCCGATTTATTCGACATGGTCAAGTTTGTGAATTTGATTTTAGCAAACAATTTACTCAAGGAAGTTCATGGACATGGCAATTGCCAAGAGCTGATATGGACAATGTATTGGCTGAAGAAATTCAAAGGCAAGGGGTAGATGTCGATTTTGAAACGGCAGTTACTAATGTAGAATTTAATGGTTCTTCCTCAATAACTACTCTTGTAGATAAAGAAGGAAATGAAAGTCAAGTAGAAGCAAAATTTGTAATTGATTCAAGTGGTTATGGACGGGTTTTGCCACGTTTACTAGATTTAGAAACACCATCTGATTTGGATCCTCGATCTGCATTTTTTGTACACGTAAAAGATGTGAATAGACCAGATAATAGAGAAGGTTGGATGATCACTTTTGATGTTCTTGAAACACAAGTTTGGTTTTGGGTAATTCCTTTTTCAAATGGAAATACATCATTGGGGTTTGTGGCTTCTCCCGAGTATTTTGATAAGGGTGGAACTAACGAGGAATTATTTGATGAATTGTTAAAAAACAGCCCTTATTATTACGAACGTTTTAAAGATGCCCCAAAACTTTTTGACCCAGTTAAAATCACTGCATTTTCTGTTGGAGTAAAACAATTGTGGGGAGAAGGTTATGCCTTAACAGGAAACAGTACTGAATTTTTAGATCCTGTATTTTCTTCCGGCGTTACATTTGCAACCGAGTCTGGTTTATTGGCTGCTAAGTTGGCTGCTAGACAATTAAAAGGTGATACAATAGATTGGCAAGTAGAGTACACTGATTACATAATGAAAGGTGTTGAAACCTTTAAGACTTATGTGAAAACTTGGTATACGGGCGATTTGCAGGATATTTTCTTTGTGAACGACGAGAACAAAGAGATCAAACGTCAAATTTGTTCGGTTTTGGCGGGCTACGTTTGGGATGAAAACAATCAATTTGTTAGAAATCACAAAAGAGCTGTTCCTACTTTAGCTAAGTTCATTCGATCGGAACAAGAAAAAGCATCAGCTTTATAATTTAAGTTTGAAAAACATCAGTAATAATTATTTAAAAAGAGCAACATACGTAGGTATGCTTGCTCTTTTCTTTTTGGCTATTTCTTGTGATAACTATTACGAGAAAAGAAAGAAGCCAAACCCAAAAGGAGATGTTTCTCGACTTGCTTTAAAACCCATGATTGGGGCTGATAAGTTTACCTCTATTGATGATTCTTGGAGACAAAAAAACCGTTACGGGCTTTGGGAAACCTATGTTAAAGGGGCTCCGTTTGACCGTGGAGTGAGTTACGGAATTCTGATGTCTGACTTGATGGAAAATCAGGAAAAAGTATTTTATGGCCAGATTCAAAAAATTGTACCCGACAAAAAAAAGCTTAACCGATTACTGAAGATTGTAGCCTGGTACAACCGCGATTTGCCCTACCATTTTATTCCTGAATATCAACAAGAAATATTAGGTGCTTCTAATTTTATGGGAGACGAATTCGATTGGGCAGGGCCAAAATATTTTCGCGCTCTTAATCTACACGGTGCTCATGACATTGGACACGCCTTGCAAGATTTAATGCTAGTGGGTTGTACCTCTTTTGCAGCCTGGGGTGAAAATACCAGAGACGGCAAAATGATTCTTGGTCGAAATTTTGACTTTTATGCTGGTGAAGGTTTTTCTGAAGAAAAGGTTGTGCTTTTTATGGAACCCACGTTTGGACATCCGTTTATGATGGTCAGTTGGCCTGGTTTCCTCGGTGCAGTATCTGGGATGAACTTGGAAGGATTAACAGTAACTATTAATGCGGGTAGGTCTAAAATACCAAAGAATACGGGAACTCCAATTTCAATTTTGACCCGAGAAATTCTTCAGTATGCATCAACAATTGAAGAGGCTATTGAAATTGCAGAATCAAGAAAAGTATTTGTGTCAGAGTCAATAATGGTAGGTTCGGCAAAAGATGGACGAGCAGTTATTATTGAGAAAAGTCCTAAAAAACAAGGGGTTTATCAAGTGGAAGAGCAGCAGTTGGTTTGCTCTAACCATTTTCAAAGTGAAGCTTTTGAAAAAGACAAAAAGAATGCTGAACACATTGAAAAATGGCACAGTCAATACCGTTTTGATAGAATGAATCAGCTATTGGATTCGGCTAGCAAGTTGGATTATTTGGACGTAGCAGAAATTCTGAGAGAAAAAGAAGGCTTGAATGGGAAGTTAATTGGCTACGGAAACGAAAAGGCCATAAATCAAATGATGGCTCATCACGGAATAATTTTCAAACCAGAAGATAAATTGGTTTGGGTGTCGGCAAACCCATATCAAATGGGTGAGTTTGTTTGTTATGATTTAAACAAGGTGTTTTCGAAGTACAAAAACATTAAAGAAAGGACGGTAATTAATGAAGAAAAACTTACGATAGCCGCCGACCCATTTATTGAATCTGAGGCTTATAATCAATACTTAGTTTTTAGAAAAATGGAAAATGAGGTTGATGCTAAAACCAATGATGACCCAGAAGATGTACTTACTGAAAAATTTGTGAAACAGTTTTTGGAAACTAACCCCGATTATTACTTGAACAATTATAAATTGGCTAAATATTATCAGTCAAAAGAGTTGTGGGAATTGGCAGTTTCTCAGTATGAAATTGCCCTTCAAAAAGAAGTGACTACGGTTTACGAGATTGAAGACATGAATAAGCAGTTGAAAAAATGCCGCAAAAAAGTCAAAAAATAGCAAGCCGATTTTATCCTGAAATAGAATCTAAATCGAAAGATGAGATTAAAGAATTTCAGGAGGAAAAGTTAAGAGAGACAATCGGCTATTTAGCTGAAAATTCTCCATTTTACAAGCGAAAATTTCAAGAGTGGAATATCAATCCAAAAGATATTCAAACTCTGGAAGATCTTCAAAAAATTCCACTAACCACCAAAGACGAGTTGAATGATAACAACTGGGATTTTCTTTGTGTTGATCGAACTGAGATTATTGACTACGTTACCACTTCAGGTACTTTAGGTGAGCCAGTAACTTTTGCGCTTACGGCTAACGATTTAGATCGTTTAGCATTTAACGAGGCACTTTCTTATGCTTTGGCCGATTGTGGTAAAGGCGATGTAATACAATTGATGACGACCATAGATAAACGGTTTATGGCCGGGCTCGCGTATTTTCTGGGAGCAAAAGACATGGGAGTAGGTATAGTGCGCGTAGGTTCAGGTGTTCCTCAATTGCATTGGGATACCATCAATAGAATTCAACCGACAGTTATTATTGCGGTTCCTTCATTTATTTTAAAGTTGATAGAATTTGCCGAGAAAAACGGAATCGATTATAAAAACTCATCGGTTAAAAAAGCCATTTGCATAGGAGAGCCCCTGCGAAATCAGGATTTTTCTTTGAATACGCTCGGTCAAAGAATTACCCAAAAATGGGATTTGCAGTTGTTCTCGACATATGCCAGTACCGAAATGAGTACAGCCTTTACCGAATGTACTCACGGCAAAGGAGGGCATCACCACCCAGGATTAATTATTCCGGAGTTTATAAATGAAAACGGAGAACCAGTTCAAGAAGGCGACCCCGATAACAATCTGGGGGGCGAGGTAGTTTTTACGACAATAGGAGTTGAAGGAATGCCTTTGTTGAGGTTCAAAACAGGAGATTTAGTTCATCATTACACCGAAAAATGTGAATGTGGACGAACGACATTAAGGCTAGGTCCTGTTTTGGGGCGAAAAAAACAAATGATAAAGCTGAAGGGAACTACCGTTTACCCTCCTGCTATTTATGATATACTGAACAACATAAAAGGAGTTTCGAATTATGTAATCGAAGCTTATACCAATGACATAGGAACTGATGAACTGTTGATTCATATTGGAAGCAAAACCCATTCGGACATGTTTGAACATGAGTTGAAAATGGCTTTAAAAGCGCGGATTCGGGTAACTCCTAAAATTGCTTTTTTACCCGTGGATAAAATTCAACAAATGCAGTTTCCGGCCATGAGTCGAAAACCGATTTTGTTTGTTGATAATAGGAAATAAAAAAAGCGCCCTAAGGCGCTTTTCATTCAGTGTTTTTATTCGTTATTCCCGTGAAAACGGGAATCTCATCGTAAAATCATATTAAAACCCAAGTTTCAATCTGAACTAACCAATATCTTTTTACGCACCACTTCAGAACCTATTTTTAATTCTAAAAAGTAAATTCCGTTTTCAAAAGACGAAACATCAATTGTACTGGATTGAGAGTCGATAGAAAACTTAAGTACTTCTTTTCCAATTGAGTTATAAAGTTTACCCTCCATTGGAAGATTGCTTTCACTTTTAATATTAAGAAATGTACTAGCTGGGTTTGGGTATATCTGCACTGTTGGTTTTATCTCTGTTGCTATTGAGTTTGAAAGTGATGGGTCATATTGCATAATTACACTTGGAATACTAACTGTCTTTTGGAAAGGGTAGGCTCTATTTTCAACTATTCCAGTCAATACATTAATAACACTTATTCCAGTATCGGTTTGAACTATAATATTGTTGTTTTTACTGTCGTAAGTGTCGCCGTATGAACCAATATTTGAAGCTAGTAAATCTGTTGAGTCTAAGGGATGAACATTACTCATTGAATTCGATTCAAAATTATATTCGAATACAGATATCTTATAATTGCCATCACTCAACAAACCATAAAAAGCCTCATCCTCTTCATCGTAATGCAAAGAAAGGTTGAAGCCACCTCTTGAATAAAAAGGATATTCTTTTGATGTTAATTTACCTGTGTTTGCATTTACTTTACACATGCCTGTATCAGAGGCCAAAACAAATTCATTGTTTTTAGTGTCAAACGCGGCAGAACTGGCCCTAAACCCATAAAAATTTAAAACTGAATTATTTATGGATTTAGTTTCAGACAATGTGTTGCTTTTATCGTCATATACTGCAACTGAAACATTATCATTTGCATCTCTCAGAAGAGAATAAATCTTTTTTTCAGCACCATCATATTTCATACAAAGACCACCAATATTAATGCTTGCAAAAGGAAACGGTCTTTTTTGAACCGTACCATTACTAACATTAATATTCACCATACCCGAATCAGTTACTAGAGAGAATGTGCCGCTATGCCAGTTTAACACAGAGCTGTATCCCAAGACCATCGTGCCAATTTTTTCTGAAGTAGGGTTTGACTTTACTACCTGATCACTTTGGTATTGATATTCACTGAGATTGTATCCAGTTCCACCTGGTTCATAAAGCATTTGTATGTGTTGTCCTGTCATTTGGATTATTCCAAAAAACAATAGAATTAAAATTGAGCTTAATATTTTCATGGGTTTTGGATTGAAGATGAAGTTAGCATAAGAATGTGTGTTGAATGAGTATTTGGCCACTAATATCGTAATATTTTCACTATTTTATTTGACCCATCTGCAAATGAAAATGTACAAAACAATAATTCAGGAAAATTATTACTATTCTCTGAAATATTTATGGTTATGGTTTCTTCAATATTGGCACTGACACTTACTTGTGAGTTGTTTAAAACGATTCCCGTGCTATTCTTTAGCTCATAATCAACTACTTCGTTTGTGATTGACTTAAGGGAAAAGTTAATTACATTGTTGAACACCGGCACTGGATAACCAACTATTTTGATAGAATCTGCTTTAGTTAACAGAGAATTAGTGCTCTCGATATTTGCTTGCGCGGTCAGAATAATTGGTGATGCAAGACTGTCAATAAAAATAAAAAATTGATATAATCCATTTTCATCTAAATCAATAGTAGGGTCTTGTATGGTTCCATTTGCGAGATAAATACTGCTTGGGTCAAGTATTATATCGTCAGCTTGTTCGTCATATCGTCGAATTATAAATTTGTCATAATCAGTAACTAAAAAATGATCGTGAGTCAGTAAGTCGTAGTTTGGATTGTAGCTTGGGTCGCCTAAAGCGATTGTTTCAAAAAGTGAATAATCTATATTTTCAGAATCAGTAATATTGGGTTGCCATGTTAAATTTTGACCGTCTGTTAGCCCCTTTATTTTAAAAATAATTGGGTCGTTGTTTAGCACCCATTTTTTTAATTTAATTAACCAATCGTACCATTTTTGACCGGAATTAATCCACCCACCGCCCGATGGGCCATAGGCTCGGGTACAGGTTAGTACATCTCTATTTATAGCTTGGGTGTAAATATTAAATCTATTAATCACGGTGTTTATAGGCGTACCAGGATGAATTATACCATTGTTTGGTAACCAAGTTGACCCATTCATATTTGTACTTCTTTCGTTTCCTTCAAATTCTTCTTTCATTTTAGGTATCGCTCCAATAGTCGGCCCCGGTATGGAGCCACCAGTTTGATTGAAATATTTATAAGCTGAATTTGTTAAATATACTGGGCCATTTTGACCTGCATTGTCGTGTAGTTTTTGAGGGATGCCGTAATACGTTCCATTGCCGGGGTACCCTGCAGGGACCGTTCTGGCCGTTTCGTCATAGTACCAATAAAATGGAGTTGTAAAACCTGTAACCTTATCGTGAAGTCCTGTGGAGCTTAGTGTTAATGAATATCCACCATTGGTATTGTGGTCGTTTTTATTTATTTCATATGCATAATCAGTTCCATTGCATTTCCATGTGGCTGTAGTAGTTACATACCCCCCGCCATTTGAGGGTTCATTGTCTCTGAATCCAATATCGTAAACTTTTAATCGCTCACTTTCGGTGACTAGCCCACCAGAGCTGTTTAGTCCACTTATTTTAATAAATAGGTTCCTGTCTTTTTTTAATATTTCTTCTATTTTAAAAAATGGTTCTGGTTGTTCCCAATAATCAATAGTACTAAATGAGTATGAACCGTCTGAATTTCGGGTTCTGGCATCAATTTGAACTTTATAATTAACGATACTTAAATTAGGGTCATTATATACTTCCCAAGAGGTAAAGCCCATAGAATGATCGGGTCTTAGGGTAAAATTAAGTCCCGTTGTATTTGAAGTGTCTTGCGCTAATAATGGTTGAAAGTTTGCTAAAAATAAAAGGAGAAGAAGCAAAGTAAAGATTGGAAAATTGGCATTTTGCTTTTTGATTTGATGTCTTAGTTTTATCGATTTCATGTTCTTTAAATTAGGTTATAAATAGTAAAATATTTTACAACACGAAGTAAAAGAGGAAATTCTAATGGGTTGACGTTTGATATGTAAGTTGCAGATAATCAGCGCTTAATCGGTATTGTCATTATGTCGTAAAACGACAGTTGTAATCAAATAATATTCCTCTTTTTAAAAAGTTTATAAAGGCCTAGGTTGGTTTTAACATTGCATTTAAGCAATAAGTTCTTTCGTTTTCTTTCTATGCTTCTAATACTTAGATTGAGGGCAAGAGCAATTTCTTTAGAGGTACGTTCATCAAAAATTAAGCTGGCAAATGTTATGTCTTCTTTTGTTAAGTTTAAAATTGTTGTTTGTTTGTTTGTTTGTTTGTTTGTCGGCCTCAAGGTGTCTAATGATATTGCCACAGTAAATTTGAGAAACTAATTCAACTATTGATTTAGTACATTTAAAATCAATAATGCCTTCAACTTCATATTTGTCGCAGAATGAGAAAAGTAGTTGAGCATCTATATGGCTAATTAGGAAAATTTTAGGCCTGTTTTTTTTGTTGGTTGCAAGGTATTCAATAAGGTACTTTTCTTTTGTTAAATCGTCATTTAGTACATGGATAATTAGACTTGGCTTATAAGTATCAATGTTTGCTTCACAAGCACGCCAATAATAAAAAGTTTTGGTATTCCAATGCTTGTTTAGAATCTTGGAAATAAATTGGCAAACTAATTCGGTGTTACAATTGACGAATATCATTTATGGTTATTGTTTGATTGTAAATTGGTTTATTTATTATGCTAGCATAAAATTGATTTTAGTATGACCCAAAGCTATAAAAAAAAGCGCCTTAAGGCGCTTTTCAATAAAACCAAAACTAGGTTATTTACCCAATTTGAATTTGCTTCACTTTTTTCTCTTCATCGGGTTTTCTTGGAATGCTTAAAACCAATATGCCTTCGTTGTATTTGGCTGTAATTCCATCCCGATCTACATCTTCTGGTAGATTAAAAGAACGACTGAATGAGGTTATGCCAAATTCTTTTCGAGTGTAATTATCGTCCTCTTTTTTTTCTTCTTTTATCTCTTCTTTGGTAGAAGAAATGGTCAATGTTTTGTTTTTTACCTCTAGGTTAATGTCCGATTTGGCATAACCTGGTGCAGCTAATTCAAGCACAAAACCACCTTCGTTTTCACGAATATTTACCGCAGGAGAAAATTCTGGTTTTACGGGTTTGTCAAATAATTCTGGGTTTAACAAATCGTTCATTAATGTTGGAAATCCGATAGGTCTGTGTCTTTTTGTAAGTATCATAATTTTTAGTTTTTAAGTTTAAAATTCTGAAACCACTAGGTCAAATCAAAGACCAACAAAAAATATCGGAAAATTTGTCTGTTTTAAATATTTTTAACTGCTAAAAAGTCAGTTAACTTATTGGTAGTCAGTAGTTGTGTCGTGAAATTGAATGTTTAGGCTTTCATTTTAGAGTTAATGTAATTTCTTTTTTTATTTCCACTTTCTTTTTCGCCGTAAAAAAGAAAGTTCGCAAAGAAAAACCTCTCGGCTAGATTAATTTACTTGAAATGCTACGAGTTCCAATACCGTCAAACCCAAACTCGCACAATTTTTCTTCGAAAACCTGTACTTCAAACATGGGTTCTTTGGGTTTTTACACTCTTGATTTCTACGTTAATGAATCCAAAGCCGAAACCTAAGAATGTATAAATGTGGTTTCTAATCACTTCCCGTCATTCCCACCCCTTTTTTTAAAGGGATAAACTCCGGTGGGAATCTCAGGAAAGAATAGATTCCATGTAAATTGAATGGGCACAACTGAAGTGATCTTATTCATAATGGAACAGATTTTCTTCCTTCTGGTATTTGCGAGGGAAGAATGACCGAAGCAATCTATAGTTCCCTTTATTCTAAAGCACTATTAAAAACTATAAAACCAAAAGTTGCAGCGCATGTTTAACCGCAGGAAACAAAACTTGCATCCCATCTTTAACGCCTCCTGAAGAGCCTGGAAGGGCAACCAGCAAACTGTTTTTAGATGCGCCCACAACAATTCTGCTGAGCATAGAATAAGGTGTTCTTTCTTGTCCGTATTTGGTGAAAGTAGATTCAATACCCGGCAAACGTTTTTCAATTAATGGAATTATGGCTTCCGGAGTAACATCTCTTGAGGTTAAACCTGTTCCACCAGTGAGAACAATTAGATTGATATTCTGGTCGATCAACCCTTGAACGCAGGTTCTAATTTGCTCTTCGTTATCTTCTACAATAACAGGCGAAGAAACATGAAACCCTTCGGAGCTTAACTTGTCAAAAATGATGTTTCCCGACTTATCTGTTTTTTCGGTTCGAGTATCAGAACACGTTATAATTGATGCCGAATAATTCCCTTCATATTTTCCAAAATGATCGGATTTACCTCCTTTTTTATTCTGCAACTTAATGTTCGAAATCTGTACGTTTTTGTCAATGGGCTTCAACATATCGTACATAGTTAAAGCTACAACTGATGCGCCGTGCATGGCCTCAACTTCAACGCCGGTTTTGTAAATGGTTTTAACCGTCATTTTGATAACGATTTCTAGTCCAGTTATTTCATACTCAATGCCAGTATATTCAATAGGCAAAGGATGACAATCGGGCAGTAAATTGGGAGTTTGTTTGACCCCGAGCAACCCTGCTGTTTTTGCCATTTCAAAAACATTACCCTTAGGAACTTGGTTGTTTTGAATAGCATCAATTGTGTCTTGGTGACCAACAACTACAGTTGCCTGCGCAGTGGCAACTCTAAGCGTATTTTGTTTGTGTGTTATGTCAACCATAATTATCTAACTCTTGATAATCGATAACCGGTACCTGCCAAGTCTGTTATGAATAGTAACTCGGTTCCATTTCCAGTTAAAGTAATGTCTTTGGCGTACTTAATTCTCGGTTTTCCGTCTAACCTAAAGGCTACAAATCGAGTAGGGTCAGGGTTGTCAAAAACAAGTCCGTTATATGCCGTTTGGTCATATTTTAGGTAAGGCTCCTTTTCAAGGGATTTTGGTTCTGCATTTTTGTAATTGTCCCTAAAAATAATAGCTGGCAAGCCATCTCTTTTGAACAAATAATAGGGTTCGTCGTTGCCCGTATAAGCATTGTAAGAAGGTGCATTTAATCCAAATTTCTTTTCGTATTGGAATGTTCCGTTGGCATTAAAATTAACAGCAACAATAGCTTTGAAATAACTGATGTAATCTAAATCCAATAAAGTAAAAATCTCACCATTGCATTCCATTATTTCTCTTAGGTACAAATCATCTATTCCTATTTTGTTTTTTCTTTCTGGAGGAGAATCAAGGTCAAAATCTTCGAAATTTTCATAGTCATTTTTCTGGGCAATAACCTTTTCGTATTCTTTTTTATCGCCCGATTTTAATTTTTTGAAATTGACTTTGGTCATTTCGGAATCCCACCCTTCGTAGGCCAATTCGTAGTTAAATGGGTGTGCTTTACCAAAACTGATTGATTCACTATTTGCATTGATTCGAAACGTAAAAATTCCTTTTGTATAACTGTCGAAGTAGTTCCAGTCTTGTTGATTTTGGGTAGAGTTAAATGTTCCTGCGCCAATAATACCCTCGCTTTCGCCTTCTGAAATTACAATTTCATTAACTGAAACGGGGTCAAGGTTAAGCGGGTAGTTTTTGAAAGACTCACCTTGAATCGCCATGATTTTAAATTTAACTCCAATTCTACCTTCTGGTTGATCATTGTATAGAACCAAATAAACGTTACCGTCATCGGCAACCAAAGTTTGATCGAGTTTAGAATCTTTGGTATGTTCAGATATTGCAGTGAGTAAATTTGAAATGAATTCACCTTCAGCAGAGAAATGTAAAATTGCTAGAATTCCCTGTGGTTCACCTTCCCATTGCGTATATTTTACCGTAAAATATTTACCCGATTTGGAAACATTATAAGTTAACCAATGGCCATATTTTGTCATTTCTTTAGGTAAAGAAAATAAAGTGATATTGGTTTGGGGGGTAAGAGATTCGGGGTCAATGTACTCGATTTTAAAATCGGTAGATTTATCTTTCCCTGGTCTATTTACAGAATAGATTAACGCGATAGACTCGCCTAATTGGAAAGCACTTTCAATAGTTCTTTCTTCTTTTCCTTCTTTTCCGCTAACCAAAAGGGTACGTACATGATTTAAGTCTTCGTCGAATTTTTCAATGTAAAAATCAAAACCTCTTGGTCCAGTAATAGATTGCTTTCGAACAAGAAAGTAGTCGCTTTCAATTTTAAATAGACTAACAACACTGGGGTTTTTGCTGTAATTTTCTATAAGCCCAGAGTCGAAATTCAATTCGGATTGGGCATTTGTAAAAAGTGAAATTGCTAAGATTGTGAGTATTAGGTAAAGGTTTTTCATCTTATTTTTTATCGATTTAATATCTATTTGTTTTCTTTCCAAACATACTCTTCATTCTCCAAAACTTCTTTTCCGAAAATGGGAATGCTCTTTTTAATATTTTCCACCAAAAATTCGCAAGCTTCAATTGCTGCCCGACGGTGTGGGGAAGATACAAATACAAATAGGCATATTTCGCCTGTATTTACCCTCCCTAAACTGTGGTATATGTGCATGCAACTCAAATCGTATTTTTCAAAAGCTTCTTCGCGAATTACGTGAACTTCTTTCATGGCCATTTCTTCATAAGCCGAATAGTCAATGGCAATTACTTTTTTGCCATCAATATCATCTGCTCTTACTTGTCCCATAAAAATTTGGTGGGCGCCAATATCAGTTTTTACCTGATGATTAGCTATGCTTTTTGCGATGGATTCCGGGGTAATGGGGCCATCTTTAAATATGTTTTTAGGTGTTTTGTGTTTCATAATTATTAATGGATTGGGTAGGCATTTATTCCACCCGTTATGTGTTTGACGTGCGTTTTATTTAGTTTGTTTTTTGTTATTTCAAGTGCTTTTAAGCTACGAACTCCGCTTTGACAAAAGAAGATGTAACTCTCAATTTCAGATAGCTTAGATTGTGATTTTTCAAGTTCAGAAAGAGGTATGCGTATTATTTGAAACGATTTAGGGTTAAATTTCTCTTCATTCAGTTCTCTAACGTCAATCAGAGTTTGATTTGAATTTAATTCATTCCACGAAACTTCACTTTCTGTTTTGCAAGTAATTCCGTAAAACTGCTCAGAATCAAGACCTGTCAAAATTCTTTTTTTGGTTGCAATTTTATCGCGTTCAAATTTTATTTTTTGTATACTAATGTTAGTTAAATCAATGATATTAAGAATATTGAGTTCAGTATTTTCATAATTAATTGACGTGTCAATAATAATTTTAATTGCTTCTAACGCTTGCCAATGCCCTAATATTGAAGGTGTAGGTGACAGTACACCATTTTCGTTGCAGTCGGTAACTGTTTCTTGTGGTTTATTTGGGAAAAGGCAACGATACGTTCCGCTTGATTTGTAGTTGAATGTCGCCAATTGACCTTTAAATCCGTGAATAGCTGCCGATACCCATGGCTTGCCTTGCATTAAGCAGACATCATTGATTAAGTAACGCAGACCTATTTGGTCTGTACAATCGAGCACTAAATCGTACTTTGAAATAGTCTTTAATGCTTCTGTGTAGGTAAGGCCATTCGAGTGAAGTGTTATTTTAACGCTCGGGTTTTGGGCCAATAAGCGTTTTTTAGCGGCCTCGACTTTTAGTAATCCAATATCATTAAAAGAAAAGAGTTCTTGACGATGCAAATTCGATTCTTCTACACGATCAAAATCACAAATTCCAACATGGCCAACACCCGATAAAACTAGGCTCGTAAGGGCAGAGGTTCCCAACCCACCTGCGCCAATAACAAGTACCGAAGCATTCTTCAGTTTGAGTTGACCAGCTTCACCAATTTCATTGAGCTTTAATTGGCGATTGTAATATGTGTTTTCGTTCATTTCCATTAGCCACCAGCAAAAGGGGGTAGAACTGCAATTTCGCAATCGTTTTCAATAACCCATTCATCATTTACCATGGATTGATTTACGGCAATGGAATAAGTTACTTTTTCAAGCTTAGGGTAAAACGATTCTAAAGCGTGTTTTAATCCAGTAACGGATGTCGAAGCTGGAATTTCACGCGTTTCAAATTCCTTATTTGTAGCCTCGACTACTTGTCCAAAATATTTAATCTCTAACTTCATTTTCAAATATTCGTTTGTAGTCTTCAGGTGTGTTTATGTTTTCTAATCGCAAACTCGTTTGAGGGTTTGCTTTGATAATTTGAGGATTGTTTATTTTGATAAATTCTGTTAGTCTCAGTTGATTTTTCTTGATCGCCTCCTCCGCTTTCGAAACTAGTTTCTTGTTGTAAACCCCGGGAAAAGGATGAATCTTTTCTGATTTAAATAGAGTAACATTAAAGCTCGAATTGTGCTTGTTGATAATTGATTCAAGATCACTTAAATTTAAAAGGGGAGAGTCAATACTAAGTATCAAATTAATTTCTGATTTTGATGCCGCTAGTCCTGTTAAAATCCCCATTAATGGCCCTTTATCTGATTCAAGGTCTGGTAGATAGGTCACATCCAAATTTTCAATATTTCTATCCTCTCCTACGATAATTATTTCATCGCAAACCTGTTTCAGAAGTGAAGTCAAATGTTCAATGAAAGTAATAGGACCAATGGTGAGCAGCGCTTTATCAGATCCCATTCTTGAGCTTTTACCCCCCGCTAAAAGTATTCCTGTTACTTTCATAGGTCGCTTGTTTTTAAATTGGATTCTACTTGAACAAGTTCGTTTTTAAGCATGTATGCTTGAGTATCGCAAAGGGCTAATAAATCGGCTTTTGAATGTGTCACGAGAATGCATGGAATAGAATTATCCTTCACGTAATTTTTTAATAGCTTACCGAATAGGGTTTTGTTTTCGGGATCCAATGCTGAAAAAGGCTCGTCGAGTAATAGTACACTTGGATTTTGAAGTATCGCCCTACAAATCATCACCATTTGATATTGTCCTCCCGACAGCCATTGAATTTCGGACTGTTCGATTGATTTCAGTTGTGCTTTTTGCAGCAAATCTGAAATTTCAGAGGTTGAAGCATTCGTCAATTTTAAATTCTCCAACACGGTTAAATGTGGAAAGAGACCACCTTCTTGAAATACAAACCCAACTTTTCGTTGCTGCGGTTTACAGTTGATTTTATCTGAAAACCAGTCTTGATTATTTAGATTAATTTTTCCTTGAACTCCATTACTTTCAAGTCCGCTGATCGTTCTCAGTAATGTGGATTTTCCAGAACCTGAAGCCCCTGAAATACCAAACACAGTTCCGTTGTTTACTATCAGTTTGTATTTGAATTGCATATTTCCTCTTCGAGAAGGAAATGATTTTATTAGGTCAATTACTAAACTCATGAATAATTAAGTTTAGAATGATTTGACCAAATATTAATAAATATCAGAATGGAAAAGGAAATGGCTATTAATACCAACGAATAAATGTGTGCACTTGAATAATCCAAAGATTCAACTGACTCAAAAACTGAGATACTAGCAACCCTTGTTTCATTTGGGATATTTCCGCCAATCATCAAAACTACCCCAAACTCACCCATGGTGTGGGCAAATGTCAAGGCAATAGCTGTAAAAACTGAACGCTTCGCGTTAGGAATGAGAAGTTGAAAATAAGTTTTAAAAGTATTGAAGCCGAGTAAATATCCTGATTCACGGAGTTTTTTGGGAAGTTGATTTATGCCATTTTGAATGGGTTGTATCATAAAGGGTAACGAATAGATTACCGAGCCAATGACCAACCCGGTAAAACTAAATACCAACCGAATATCAAAAGTAGTTTTGAGCCACAAGCCTAAACCTTGGTTTGGAGATAAAAGGACTAATAGGTAAAATCCCAAAACCGTAGGAGGTAGAACCAATGGTAAAGAAATGAGACTCTCTAGAATAGGGCGCCCTAAAAACTTCTTTTCAGTTAATAAGTATGTGATTGGTATTCCAATTACCAAAAGCACAACGGTAGTTACCAGAGCTAATTTCAGAGATAATATGATGGGTGTCCACTCCATTATTTAATAACAGGATCATATCCAAATTGACGAAAAATGGCTTGAGCATTTTCACTCTTTAAAAACTGAAGGAAGCGATTTGCTTCTCGAGGATTTTCACTGTCGCTAATTACAGTTCCAGTATTTAGTAAGTAATATTCATTTAGTTTTTTCCAATAACCAACATTACCCATTTGTCCTTTTGTTGACCATGCGGTGATGGCAATGCACACGCTTTCATTCATTATGTATTGATTTAGGTGGGAAACATTAATTCCCAAAATCATTTTTTTGTTGACTCGGTTTTTTAGGTCAGCATCGGTTAAATATTCAAGGGCTAATTTTCCATAGGGAGCTAATTCTGGGTTGGCGATAGCAACATTTTCACAAAGTGGGTTTGTGGCAATGGCGTATACGTTTTCAACTTTTTCATCACGAGACCAAATTCCAAGATAACCCTTAGTAAATGCAAAAGGTTCAGTGTCACTCAATCCATTTTCAAAAAGATATTTTCCAAAAGCTTCATTTGCGGATAGAAAGATGTCGAAAGGCGCCCCGTTTTGAATCTGAGACACTAGTTTTCCAGAAGAGCCGAAAATTAAATCTACCTGAATGTCGTGATACTTTTCAAATTGGGTTGTAATTTTTTCTAAAGGTGCTCTTAAGCTAGATGCTGCCGCAACAGTAATTTTTTGAGACTGCAATTGAGTTGCAAAAAACAAAACAGCAAGAAATATTGTGTGTTTTTTAATACTCATTAAAACTCTATTTGCGAAAATTCAGATTCAGCAAATGCTTTCATTTTAGTTTCTAGAACCTTGAAGTTTTTTATTGCATTTCTGCCTCTCGACGTTAATTGAGTTCCGCCACCACCGCTTCCGCCGCTAGTACAATTAACTAGATCTTCGCCAAGTTCTTTGTTCATGCTGTCCACTAAGTTCCAAGCTTTTTTGTAGCTCATTTTAAGTGCTTTGGCAGCTTTAGAAATTGAGCCGGTACTGTCTATTTGTTCTAGAAGAGATATCCTTCCTCTTCCTAAAAAGGTTCCGTCATTTCCTTCAATCCAAATTCGATATCCAACTTCTTGCTTCAAAATTCGTTATTTCTTCAAAGGTATAACGAAATTTATTGGTTTAGATGCCTTAGGTTTTTCAAATACAAATAAGAAGGGTTTGAACTGGGTCGCCTATTTTTATTTCGGATGTTTCAGCTGGAACGTAAACCAATGCATTGCTGAGTGCAAAGGTTTGCATCATGTTTGAACTTTGGCCATCCATAATTTCTACTCCGTTTTCAGTCGTTCGAGCTTTTAGGAATTGGGCTCTGTCTCCTTTTTTAATAAATGCCGATGTGCTTTTTAGGTTTGCGAATTGAGGTCTCGGATTTTCACAGCCCAAATATTTTCGAAGCGAAGTTTTTACATATATATGCAGACAACTTAAAGCAGCTGCTGGATTTCCAGGTAGAGCAAATACATGGCAATTTTGGTTCTTACCAAAAAAGAGAGGTTTGCCTGGCTTTTGTTTTACTTTATAGAAAATTTCTTTGGTGTCAATTTCCATTAGAGCCTTACCTACAAAGTCGTAATCACCTACAGATATTCCACCGGTAATAATAAGGTAGTCGTATTCTTTTACTAATTGACTTAAAGATTCTTTAGTGCTGGGATAATCATCTTTCAGTTTATATAATGATATACTCTCAATTCCCGTTTTTTTTAATTCAGAGATTAGCGCAGAAGAATTGGATTCGTAAATCTGACCAAATTCCAATGAGTTTCCTGCCTCGATAAGTTCGTCGCCAGTTGACACTACGGCAATTTTTGGTTTGTTAATGGTGTTTATACTCCCAATTCCCAAAGAACTCAAATACCCAATCGTCGCCGAATTTATTGCAGTTCCTTTTTTTAAGGCGAGCGTTCCTTTTTGAACTTGCTCACCAATTTCTCTGATATTCTGATTTTTTCGTGAATTCTGTTCTTCAATTATTACACTGTTGTTTTTGGTTGAAACATGCTCTTGCATGATTACTAAATCTGAATTCAAAGGGGTTGGAGCACCGGTATAAATTCTATAAGCCTCACCTGATTTAACTTTATGCTTTTTGGTGCAACCTGCAGGTATTTCACCAGCAAGTTCAAACTGTCTAACATCATTTTCATAATCAGAATAGAGAAGAGCATAGCCATCCATGGCCGAATTTCGAAAACTAGGTAAGTCTATTGGTGAGTAAATGTCATTGGTTGTGTACTGTCCTTCGGTTTTTTGAGTTTCTGTTGATACAACTTTGCCAATAGCCGTATGCTCTATTACTTTTTCAATAGCTTCTTTAACGGATATCATGGGTAAGTATCTAAATTAAAGGTTACCGATTTTGATTCATCTAATGTAACTAACCGTTCCTCCATTTTGGGCTTACTTAGCAAGTTTCTTACATTGTTGGTAAATCCATAAGGTTCAGTTGGTACGCCTAAAAAATTGGTATCAAGCTTTTCATTTCCGTTTAAGTCGTGAAATGCCGTAATGCTATATTCTCCCTGAGGTAAGAAAATTATTGCTTTTGAAGAATGATTTTGTACAGGAAGTACAAGTTTGGATACTTCTTTTTCATTCTTGTCTTCCACTAAAATCATAATAAACCCTTTATTAGAAGTTAGATTATCAAAAAAGATGGTCATTTCTTTAGTGTCTATCTGAGCAGAAAGAGAAATTGATAATGCTAAAAATTGTAAGAAAAGTATTGTTCTCATGTAATTCAGGGTATTAATTGCAAATAAAAGTTAATGAATCGGGTTTTCATTTGATTTAAGCGATTTATCTTTGCCCTTGAACAAAATGAATACCATGAAAATAAAACTATTAGGATTATTTATTCTCGGATTAGGATTTGCCTCTTGTGGGTCAAATCAATCAGAAGTAAAAAACGAAGAGAAAAAAGTGGAACTTGCTGAAGAGGTTTGCACTTTTAGTTATAACGATGAGGTTTCTGTCAAGTGGACCGCATTTAAATTTACCGATAAAGTTGGCGTAGGCGGAACCTTGGATTCTGTTGAAGTAATGACAAAAGGTGACTTTGAGCAAGCATCAGATATGCTTGAGGGTTTAGAGTTTAACATTTATACTCAAAGTGTTAATTCGAGTAACCCAGACCGAGACACTAAAATTACTTCTTTCTTTTTTGGAAGTATGGAGCAAGGTGACGTAATAAATGGGAAAGTAATGTCTGTTTCAGGAAATGAAAGAGAAGGAAGCTTGTCTATTAGCTTAACTATGAATAGTGAAGTTGTTGAACAACAAATGAAATATTTTGTTGAAGGTAGCTCAGTAACTATTAATGGCCAACTTGATTTATTAAACTGGAAAGCGCAAGGTTCGATTGATGCATTAAATAACGTTTGTAAAGACCTTCATACAGGTGAAGATGGCAAGTCTGTGCTTTGGACAGATGTGGATATCGAGGTTGTTGCAATGCTTGCGAAAAATTGTAAGTAGTTGAATCATTGATTATACAAGGGTTTTTGACATAAAAACGCAAGTTTTTTAAGAACGTTAATTTTATGGTTAACATTCGTTTGTCAGAAATAAAATTTAATTCTACATTTGCACCCCCATTTTTTTGGGGGTGTTTTAGTTATTGATTTTATCAAAACAGAAGAGGTTGGATACTTTAAGTTACAAAACGGTTTCAGCAAACAATAATACAGTTGACAAAAAATGGTTAGTTGTAGATGCTGAGAACCAAATTTTAGGACGATTCGCATCGAGAGTTGCTTTTTTAATTAGAGGGAAACACAAAGCGAATTTTACACCACATACAGATTGCGGTGATAACGTTATTGTTATTAACGCTGAGAAAGTGGTGTTAAGCGGAGACAAAATGAACTCGAAAGAGTATATGCGTCATACAGGCTACCCAAGTGGACAGAGAATTACTTCGGTTCGAGAGATGTTAAATGATCATCCAGAACGTGTAGTAGAAAAAGCTGTTAAAGGAATGTTACCTAAGAATAGATTGGGTGCAGATCTTTTCAGAAATCTACGTGTGGTTGTTGGGCCTGAGCATGATCATTCTGCTCAGAAGCCAGAAACATTTGACATTAATACCATTAAATAATTAAGATGGCAGTTATTAATACTATAGGAAGAAGAAAAGCCGCTGTAGTTCGTATTTACCTTTCTGAAGGTAAAGGTGCTATTACAGTAAACAAAAAGGATTATAAAGAATATTTTCCTCAAGGTGAATACCAAAAAGGTATCGTTAAGGCGTTTGAACTTACTGACACAGTGGGTAAATATGACGTTACAGTTAACGCTAGCGGTGGAGGTGTTCATGGTCAAGCTGGTGCTTTAAGTCTTGCAATTGCAAGAGCTTTGGTAAAGGTTGATGAAGAGAATAGATCTATCCTTAGAACAGAAGGCTTGATGACTCGTGACCCTAGAATGGTGGAAAGAAAGAAACCAGGACAGAAAAAAGCGAGAAAGAAATTCCAATTCAGTAAACGTTAATACCTTTTACAGAATCCAATCCGCCTTAGGCGGATGCTCTTTATTAGTAGAGTCGACGGAATGTGAAAAAGGAACTGCCCTGGCAGATTCCAGGAATATTTTAATACAATAAACATGGCGAGAACTAATTATCAAGACTTGTTAGAGGCTGGCGTACACTTTGGTCACCTTAAAAGAAAGTGGAATCCAAAAATGGCTCCTTATATTTTTATGGAGCGTAACGGAATTCACGTTATCGATTTACACAAAACTATTGCTAAGCTTGAAGAATCATGTAATGCTCTTCAACAAATAGCTGCTTCAGGAAAGAAAGTTCTTTTTGTAGCAACTAAAAAACAAGCAAGAGATGCTATTTCTGAATCTGCAGAATCAGTTGGAATGCCATTCGTAACTGAACGTTGGACAGGTGGTATGTTAACTAACTTTGTTACTATTCGTAAAGCTATTCGCAAAATGGGTCATATCGAAAAGGTATTGAACGATCCAGAAGCGACAGGTGTAAACAAAAAAGAAAGACTTCACTTACAAAGAACAAAAGATAAGTTGGATAAAAACCTTGGTTCAATTGCTGAACTGAATCGTCTACCAGCTGCTTTGTTTATCGTAGATATCAAAAAAGAGCACATTGCTGTTAAAGAAGCAAGAAAGTTGAATATCCCAACTTTTGCTATTGTTGATACTAACTCTGATCCAGATTTAATTGATTTCCCAATTCCTGCAAATGATGATGCGGCAAAATCAATTTCTAAAATTATGGATATTGTAACAGCAAGCATTAAAGATGGTCTTTCTGAAAGACAAGCGAATAAAGACAAACAAAAAGAAAAAGTTGAGGCTAAGCCTGAAGCTGCTGCTGTAGCAGAAGCTGATGCAGCTCCATCAACTGAAGCATAAAACATAAAAAATTTTACAAAAATGGCGATTACTGCTGCTGAAGTAAACAAACTAAGAAAGCAAACTGGTTTAGGTTTGATGGATTGTAAAAAAGCGCTCGTTGAAACTGACGGCGATTTTGAAGGTGCAATTGAACTTCTTAGAAAAAAAGGTCAAAAAATTGCTGCAAAACGTGGTGATAATGAAGCATCTGAGGGTTACGTTATCGCAAAAGTTAACGAAGCTGGAACAAGTGGAATCAATATCGTATTGAATTGCGAGACTGATTTTGTTTCTAAAAATCAAGAATTTGTTGATTTTATAAATTCTATTGCCGATACTGCAATGGCTAACCTTCCTGCAAATAAAGATGCATTACTTGCACTTGATTTTGGTGGAATTTCTCTAGCTCAAGCAATTGAAGAGAGAATGGGTAAAGTTGGTGAAAAATTAGAGATTTCTGATTACGGTGTTATCAATTCTGATTGTGTTGTCGCATACAATCACCCAGGAAACAGAACCTCAGCAATAATTGGGTTAAACAAATCTAACCCTGAATTAGGACGTGATTTAGCAATGCAAATTGCTGCAATGTCTCCTGTTGCTATTGATGAATCTGGTGTTACTGAAGAAATTAAAAATAAAGAAATCGAAATTGGAAAAGAATTAGCTATCAACGAAGGGAAACCTGCTGAAATGGCTGAGAAAATTGCAATGGGAAGATTAAAAAAATTCTTCAAGGAGAAAACTTTATTGAACCAAGAGTTTATCAAGGAAAACAAAAAGTCTGTAAAGCAATATATGGCTGATATAGATAAAGACCTATTAGTGAATGACTTTAAGCTAATTACACTGGCCTAAATCATTAATAATATTTCGTTAAGAAAAGAGAGACTTTTTATAAAGTTCTCTCTTTTTTTTGTCCTAATTTTCGGGTACAAAAACAGTCCATTATGTACAAGAGAATTCTTTTAAAATTGAGCGGTGAAGCCCTAATGGGTAAAAAGGATTTCGGCATTGATCATGATCGTCTGCAAAAATATTCAGAGGATATAAAAAATGTCCTTGATTCGGGTATTGAAGTGGCAATTGTTATTGGTGGAGGAAATATTTTTCGAGGTGTTCAGTCAGAAAATGGTGCCATTGATCGAGTGCAAGGTGATTATATGGGAATGCTTGCAACCATGATAAATTCAATGGCGCTTCAATCAGCCTTAGAAGGAAATGGTATTAAAACCAGACTATTATCAGCAATTAAAATGGAACAGATTGCGGAGCCATTTATTCGTAGAAGGGCTGTTAGGCATTTGGAAAAAGGAAGAGTTGTAATTTTTGGTGCAGGAACAGGTAACCCATATTTTACAACTGATACTGCGGCATCTTTACGGGCTATAGAAATTGATGCAGATGTCATACTTAAAGGAACGCGTGTAGATGGAATTTATACTGCGGATCCCGAAAAAGATTCGTCTGCTACCCGCTACGATTCAATTAGCTTTAAGGATGTTTTAGATAAAGATTTAAATGTAATGGATAAAACTGCATTTACACTATGTCAAGAAAACAAGCTACCAATAATAGTTTTTGATATGAATAAACCTGGAAACTTGCAGCAAGTAATTCAAGGAGAGCCAGTAGGCACATTAGTAAAAGGCTAATAAAGAAGGTTATGAATGAAGATTTAGAAATGATATACGATATGGCTAAAGAATCCATGAATGATTCATTAGACCATTTGAACAAAGCCCTTAGAAAGATTCGTGCAGGCAAGGCATCACCTCAAATGCTAGAAGGAGTTATGGTGGATTATTATGGTTCTATGACGCCACTTAGTCAAGTTTCTAATGTAAATACTCCTGATGCGAGAACGATATCTGTACAGCCTTGGGAAAAGGGTATGTTGGACCCAATTGAAAGAGCCATTATTAATGCTAACTTGGGTTTGAACCCACAAAATAATGGTGAATTAATAATTATCAGCATTCCACCTTTAACTGAAGAAAGAAGACGTGGTTTAGTTAAAAGTGCGAAAGGGGAAGGTGAAGACGCTAAAGTATCATTACGCAATGCACGAAAGGATGCGAATGATGAAATTAAAAAATTAAAGAGTGATGGTCTGGCTGAAGATATGGCTAAAGACGCTGAAGAAGAAATTCAAAATATCACCAATTCTTATAGCAGTAAAGTTGAAAGCTTGATTGTAGAAAAAGAAAAAGATATAATGACGGTTTAATAAACGGTCAAATAACTGCATAAAAAAGGGTCGCAATTGCGACCCTTTTTTAATGAGGTTTTGTTTAATAAATGGGGGAGGAAAACAAATCTGCCTAGAATGATAACTGCCTCAAAACCTACTGAAAGGGGAAATCACAGATTTGCTTTCCTATTTCTAAAATTTGAATCCAATTATAAAATCGGTTGTTCCAAATTGTGTTTTGTTTTCAAAAGAACTAACACTGTTTTCACTAGCAATATTTTGTTTTACGTTACCCATATTGTATTGAATGCCAACTAAAAAAGGTTTATATCTGTAATAAATCGCCGGGCCATATCTAAATCCTATCCCAACTCCGACATATGTGTCAGAAAAATTCGTGTTACCAACATCATAACTGTAAGAACCAAAGTTGACGTCTATTACTAAACTTGCTTTAAAAGCAACATCAATACTCATTTTATCTGCTGGAGAGAACGAGAAAGATGGCCCAAATTCTGGGTTAAAATAAACGTTATGCATGTTGAATGTTTGGTTGGGACCTACGCGCATTTCTGAGGATATGTAATTGAAGCCCATATAGGTGGCATCTAATCCTATTCTCATTTTTTCATGAATTTTAATTCCGTTAAGGAAGAACATTGAACCGATTTTGAGTCCAAAACCTGGATTGTTTTTAACCCATGTAGGATCAATTAACCCTGGCCCATTGTTAATATTGTAATCTGTCATGTTGCTAAATCCCGCGTTACCTGATGTGTATAGCAATTTAAGGGAGAATCCATTATCAAAAGCTTCATTGTCTTGAGCTAAAAGTGAAAGTGAACTTGTTAACACAAGGCCTGCTACTAATAATAAGGAAAGTACTTGTTTTTTCATAATTGTAGATTTTGAGTATTTAACAAGGTCAAATGTCAAATAATATCAAACAACCCACAATGGGGTAAGGCCGTATATTGACTAGGGTAAAGGTCGTAGATTAATCGGCGAGCCCATTTTTAAGGGCAATTTTGATTAGTCCAGCAATATTATGGACATCTAATTTCCTCATCAAATTAGTTCTGTGGGTGTCCACTGTACGGTGACTAATGAACAATTTGTCTCCGACTTCTTTATTGGAAAAGCCTTCTGCAATGAGCTTAAGAATTTCAATTTCACGTTCGGTTAAATCGGCTAATTCAGAACTAGATTGTGATGTGGTTAAAATTTCTTCTGATTGCCCAAGAAGTGTCATGGTAACTTCAGTAGAAAAATACTTCTTACCTTCAAGTACTGTGCTTATGCCTTGAGTTAACTCGTTTCCATCCGAATTTTTGAGGATGTAGCCATCTGCACCAGCATCAATAAGTTTTTGAATTACACTTTGTTCATTGTGCATGGAGAGCCCTAAAATTCTGATTTGAGGGAATTCTTTTTTAAGAAAGGATGTAGTTTCAATTCCAGAAAGCTTTGGCATGTCGATATCCATAAGGATAACATCAACTTTTAATCCACCTCGAATGTCTGAAAGGCAATCCAGTCCATTAACGGCTGAACCAACAATATTAAACTCAGGTATGCTACCCAAGATAGACTTTAGGCCATCTTGAACAATAACGTGGTCATCGGCTATGTAGACATTTATTATTTTCATACTAGCGGAATTTTTACAGTTACTAAAGTACCATTAGTTATTTCTGAATCATAAAAAAACGAACCGTTTAAATTATTTATTCTACTGGACATATTAAGCTGCCCAATCCCATCTTTTTTTGCCGACTTAGACATTCCCACTCCATTGTCTTCAATGATAAGAATTAGGCTCTTTTTATTTTGATACAATTGAACAGAAACTTCACTGGCTCTAGAATGTTTAATGATATTACTTATTAATTCTTGAGATATTCTGTACAGAGCTATTTCTACTCTTTCTTCAAAACGTGTCTTAATGTTGAAGTGTTCAAAATGAAATTTCATGTCGGTGTGGCCTAATCCTTTTTGAAGCATATCTGCAATAGCTTCAACTAAACCTTGTTCCATTAAAGTACGAGGCATCATTTTGTGAGAAATGTTTCTTACTTCGGAACATGTATTGTCAATAATGTCCTCTAGTTTTTCCATTTCTCCCGCCAGCGACGAATTCTCCTTTTTTAGGCCATCATTAATTTTACTGATAAATAATTTAATTCCGCTTAATTCTTGACCTATACCGTCGTGTAAATCTTTTGCTATGCGCTTTCGTTCTTCTTCTTCAGCTAAAATTACAGCGTTTAATCCTTTCTGTTGTTCGTCGAGACGGGTCTGAATTAGCTTTCTTTTTTGTACGTTTTTTAGTTGAAAATAGCTTAGAATTCCAATTGCAACCATTGCTAAACTAATTAGTAAAAGCCCTAAAAATTGGTTTTGTTTTTTCTTGAATTCTAGCTCAATAATTTCATTTTTTTGAGAAAGATCTTTGATGGCAAATTCCTTTTTTTTGGTTTCGAATCGAGTTGTCATCTCGCTCAATTGCTCATTTAAATTTTCATTTAGGACTGAATCTTCTGTTAAGGCTGAAAGTTTGTAATAGTGCAAAGAGCTATCAAGTTTGTTTTGAAGCTCAAATAACACAGATAAATATTCGTAGAATTCTACTTTGTGTTGCATTAGATTGAGCTTTACCGCAGTCATTTCGGCTTCTTTAAGCATTTGATATCCTTTTGAATATTGGCCTAATTGAGCTAGACAAAGTCCAAGTAACCCTTTGCTTGATGCTATATCTACTTCAGTCCCGTTCTGGTTTCTTAGTTCAAGACCTTCTTCGATTATCGGAAGTGCCTTTTCAAATTTTCTTTGGGTAATTAAAAAGGAAGCATAGTTATTTAATGCCGATGAATACCCCTCTGAATTTGGAAAGGATTCAAGCTTTGTCATTGCAGAATCGTAGTATAAAGTAGCCCCAAGTGTATCTTTCATGATTGAGGTAAGGTTGGCTAGGTTGATATAACTTGCTCCTAAGAGGTAATCATTATCAATAATTTTTCTCGACTCTAATGCCCGTAAATGGTATTTTTTTGATTTTTCAAATAGGTTAGCATTAAAACAAACTACACCTAAGTTATTCCAGCAATGCGATAGTTCTACTTGTTTACCAAGTGTATCATAGATAGAAATTGCTAATAATGCATATTCAATAGATTTATCAATATTTCTACGTGTTTGGTGAATTATGCCAATTTTATTATACAAAGAGGCCATTCCTTCAACATCTTTTATGGATTTTCTTATTACTAAACTAGTATCGTAATAAGCCAAAGCACTGTCAAACTCGCTTTTGTCAAAGAGGAGAATACCAAGGTCGTTATAGGCCTGTGCTTCACCTTTTTTAAAACCTAATTGTTGGGCCTCGTCAAGGGCATGATTTCCGTATTCCCAAGCTTTTTCAGGGTCGTTAGCCCTTAAATACCAGCTTAAATCAGATAGAATACGTACTTTATTTTCACCATAAGTTACATTAACTTGTTTCTCTAGGCTGTCAATATTTTGGCCTACTAGAAGGTAACTGATAAGGACGAGTACAATCGCAAAAAAACCTTTCATATCTTCTATTTCTGTAACTGTTTAGAAGCAATGAAGTTAAATAAAAGAAAAATACTAGGCTTTAATCTTTTAACTGTATTCCAAGATCATCCAATTGACTCTTTTCAGTTGGAGAAGGTGAGTCTATCATCACATCACGCCCAGCGTTATTTTTTGGAAAGGCAATGTAATCTCGGATTGAATCAGTACCGCCGAACATTGCACAAATACGATCAAATCCAAAAGCAATTCCACCGTGAGGAGGAGCTCCGTATTCAAAGGCATTCATTAAAAAGCCAAATTGGGCTTCCGCTTCTTCTTTTGAGAACCCAAGTAGCTCAAACATTTTAGCTTGTAAGTCTTTATCATGAATTCTAATAGAACCTCCGCCTAACTCAACGCCGTTAACTACCATGTCGTATGCATTTGCTCTTACTTCGCCTGGTGCCGAACTCATTTTTTCTTTGTCTTCTAATAGGGGAGAAGTAAATGGATGGTGCATTGCGTGCCAGCGGTTACTATCTTTATCAAACTCCACAAGCGGGAAATCAACAACCCATAATGGCGAATAATTATCACCACTTCTTAAACCAAGTCGAGACCCCATTTCTAATCTCAATTCTCCCAATTGTTTTTGAGTAGCGTCCTTGTTTCCTGATAGCACTAGCATTAAACCTCCGGGTTTAGCGCCCATTAAATCAGCCCAGTTTTTCAGTTGGGTTTGGTCAAAAAATTTGTCTACGGAAGATTTGAAGGAACCATCTTCATTACATTTAACGTATACGAGCCCTTTAGCTCCAATTTGAGGTCGTTTAACCCAATCAGTTAGTTTGTCTAAATCTTTTCTTGAATATGAAGCAGCACCTGAAGCATATATACCACCAATATATTCGGCATCGTCAAATATTTTAAATCCTTGATTTTGAGCCAAAGTATTTAAATTATTGAACTTCATATCAAAACGAGTGTCTGGCTTATCCGAACCATAAAATTCCATAGCGTCGGCATACGTCATTCTAGGAAATTGAGGTAAATCAACACCTTTAACTTCTTTAAACAAATGGCGAATTAGTCTTTCGAATAGGTTTAGGATATCCTCACGATCTACGAAAGTCATTTCACAATCAATTTGAGTAAACTCTGGTTGACGGTCAGCTCTTAAATCTTCGTCTCTAAAACATCTTACAATTTGGAAATATCGATCATACCCAGCAACCATTAATAGTTGTTTAAAAGTTTGAGGGCTTTGTGGTAAAGCATAAAATTCACCAGGGTGCATTCTACTGGGTACGAGGAAATCTCGGGCCCCTTCAGGTGTAGATTTTAACAATACGGGAGTTTCAACTTCAATAAACTTTTGCGCATCCATAAACTTACGAGTCTCTATAGCTAGTTTATGACGGAGCATTATATTGTCCTTTAGAGGGTTTCTTCTTAGGTCTAAGTAACGATAACGCATTCTTAGCTCTTCACCGCCATCGGTATCATCTTCAATGGTAAAAGGAGGGGTATTTGCAGCATTAAGTACAGTTAGTTCAGAAACAACAATTTCAATATCGCCAGTAGGCATTTGTTTGTTTTTGTTCTCTCGTTCAACAACATTACCTTTCACTTGAATCACAAATTCACGGCCTAATTTACGAGCGGCAAGACAAAGTTCTTCGTTTTGATCCATGTTAAAGGCCAATTGAGAAATACCGTATCGGTCTCTTAAATCAACAAAAGTTAGTCCTCCTAAATCCCTAGAACGCTGAACCCAGCCTGCTAGTGTAACTTCTTCTCCTGCTTTTTCTAAACGGATTTCTCCACAATTATGACTCCTGTACATTTCCTATAAATTTGGCTTGCGAAATTAGGTTTTAACAAAGAATTAATTGCATAATAACCAGGTACTTTATTTAAAATATGATTAACCCTTACGACGATAAATATTTCATGAAACAGGCTCTTGTAGAAGCTCAAAGGGCATATTCTGAAAACGAGGTTCCAATTGGTGCAGTTGTGGTTTGCGAAAATCAAATTATTAGCAGAGCACACAACTATACTGAACGGTTAAATGACGTAACTGCTCATGCAGAAATGCAAGCCATTACTTCAGCTGCAGATTTTTTAGGCGGGAAATATTTAGATAAGTGTACTTTGTATATTACGCTAGAGCCATGCGTAATGTGTGCTGGGGCAACATTTTTGGCTCATGTGGGTAAAATTGTTTATGGCGCTGGAGATAATAAAAAGGGTTATTCACGACTAAGTGAAAATGTACTGCATAAAAAGACTGAGGTGGTGAGTGGTGTTTTGTCCGAAGAATGCTCAACTTTATTAAAAGAATTCTTTAAATCTAAACGGTGAAATGAAGGTTAGGGTTGATTGGGACCTCCTCCTATTTAGTCGAAGTAATTGATTGTTGTAACTTCAATGGTACGTTTATTAGAAATATAATAAGACCTTGTTTTTACGAAATGATACTTTTCTTTTGTGAGTGGTGGTATTTTCTTTATAAGAAGAGTTAGAAATTGCAAACATTAAAGGTAAAAGTGCTGTACAGTTTTGGTTAAATGAAATTAAGCCTTTCATTTAATCGCTCCATGATTGCAGCTTTTGAAGAGGCACCTATTTCAACACGATCATTGTTGTCTAGAACAAGATATCCACCATCATTTTTGTGGAGTTCTTTAACCTTGTCAAGGTTTACAATGTGCGATCTATGAACTCTTAAAAAGCAATCTTGCTTCAGCGCATTTTCAATGCTTTTTAAGTTTTTGGAAATCATAATTTCTCCTTCGTTTTCCGTGTAAATTACAGAGTAACTTCCTTCGGCTCTAATGTGAACTATGTTTTCTGGATCTAAAAATTTATGACCATATAAAGTAGGAATTGCCAATTTTGCTTTGGCTTCAAGATCAACTTTTCTGAGTACCTCTTTGACACTAATTGGTGAATGTAGCTTTTTAGTAACCTTATTTACAGCGTTCACTAAATCGTCAATATCAACGGGCTTTAATATGTAGTCTACAGCTTCGTTTTTTATGGCCTGAACGGCATAGTGGTCGTACGCAGTTATGAACACTACATGAAATTTTCGATCGCCAACGCGCTCCAACAAGTCAAAGCCACTTCCCATTGGCATTTCAATGTCAAGAAAAACAAGTTGAGGGTTGAGCTCTTCAATTGCAGTAATTCCATTTTCAATGTTGTTGGCAGTACCAACTACGTTTACAGTAGGGCAATAACTTTCAATGAATTTATTTAAAACCTTAACTGCATTGGGTTCGTCGTCTATTAAAACGCATGAAATTTGCTCGCTCATAATTCTCCTATTAAATCTTGTATCAAAGAAACCTTAAAAGTTTTGAAAAAGGAAGGTAATCTTATCTGCAAGGTAGCAGCAGTTCAATTTCGGTGCCTTTCGGTTTGCCTTCCTCGTCTTTGAGGTCACGAATAATTAGATTGAATTTGTTGCCCAAAAGACTCTCAAATACCTTTAAACGTTCTTGGGTAATTCTTAAACCATGAGACTTATGTTTTTTACCCAACTTGTTTTTATGAAACTCTCTGCCAACTCCGTTATCCTGAATCGAAACTTGAATCGATTGATCAGCCAAACGATGCATATTGATGGTTACAATGCCATTACCTTCGAGGGGTAAAATACCGTGTAATATTGCATTTTCTACAAACGGTTGCAGCAACATTGAAGGTACCTTGGTAGAATCTATTTCAAGGCCTGGGCCGGTATTGATGGTGTAGTCGAATTTATTATTAAAACGCAATTGCTCCAATTCCATGTATAATTTCAAAGTGGCCAAAACATCTTTTAACGGTACAAAAGTTTCGTTAGAGTTGTTTAGAATTAAACGCATTAATCGAGCAAATTTTGTTAGGTATTTGTTGCTCATTCTGACATCATTATCAACAATAAAGTTTTGAATTGAATTCAACGAATTGAAAATGAAATGTGGATTCATTTGAGAACTGAGTGCTTTGATTTTAAGCTGGTTTAACTCATTTTGGGTAAGTTCGTCTTTTCTGGCTAAGCTATACCGATATTGAGAAATTGCCCAGAATACACCGCCTATTAGTATTACTATACAAAGCCAGAACCACCATTTTAGATAATACGGTTTTTCAACCTCAAAAGAAAGGGTTGAATTTGTTGTACCCCATTCTCCAAGTTCGTTTTGGGCAGCACATTGAAAAACCCAGTTTCCCGTTGGTAATGAGCCGTACTGAATGATGTTAGTTGAAGAATACGACCAACTGCTATCATTCGAAATTCTGTATCGATATTGAATAGGGTCGCTCAACCTAAATTCGCGTGCTAAGAGCTCAATTTTAAGTCCATTTTGTTCAAAGGGGAGGAGTAGTTTACTCCAACGAGATTTTTCAATATTAGAATTTCCTTGAAACACCGAAATTATTTCGGTACCTAGTGTTCTGCTTGGACGTTCTAAATAAGATTTATCTAAAACAATAAACCCTTTTCTAGAACCTATATAAATCCCATAATCGTTAATAAAAATATTGTTGATTTCGGAAGTCGGAATTCCATCGGCTTTAGTTATCGAACGAATGACATCATTTTTTATTTGAGAAATACCACCATTTGTAGCTACCCAAATTTCGTCACCATATACTTGAAGGTCGTTGGTGAAATTACTGATTAAACCATTTTCCTGATTGTAGAAAGTAATGTCGTTTTCGTTAATTATACCAACTCCTTCACCTCTAGAACTGAATACAATTTTGCCTTTCCAAAAGTCTATTTTATCAATTCTAAAACCTTTGGTAGCTTCAATAAGATCAATTGTTTTGCCATTGAATTTAAATAACCCGGATAAAGTGCCAAGCCAAATGTTTTGGTTAGAGTCAATATAAATTGAATTTACTCGATACTTGAATTTTAGACTTGCCGAATTGAAAACTTCAATTTTATTTTTGTACGCTGCAAATCCATTAATTTTTCCGACCCAAATAGTTTTGTTGTTTCCTTCGGTTATACAAAGCCCATTTTTAAAAAAACTATAGTGAGTATCTCCTCTTCTTTGATTTTCTATGAATAAAGGTGACCAGTTGTAAATGATTATATCTTGAATTGCAGATGTTGCCGTTCCCATTTTATTAACTGAATTGCCGTCAAACTGGTATTGGTTATTTCTAGAGTCGGAAAAATAAACGGATTTTCCCCCACCTATACTTGTAATGTTGGGTTCTTCGATACCGAACAAATTGTCAAAAACAAGAGCTTGAGTATTTTTAATAAAATAAACCCCTTTCGATTGGGTGCCAATCCAAATAGAACCATCTTGATCTTCCATGACCGATGTAATCGTTCTGTTTTTTAACAATTCGATCGGTTGGTAAACCATACTCGATTTTTTAAAAAACAAAATTCCCGAGTAGGTACTCACCCATAAGTTTCCTCGTGAATCGATTAATGAAGATCCGGTAGGAGTAGAACTGAAGTAATGAGCTTTAATATTGCCAAAGTCCATTACTTTTTTATCAGTTATAATATACCCCTTGTTGTTATTGTAAGCCACTGAAAGTATACTGCCGTGAGTTGGGTGAAAAACGTGTTTCTTGTTTTGGGTTTGTAAAATAGAAGGCGTTCCAGGGCAACTGTTGCCACCAAAAAAATCTGTTTTAATTGGGTCGTAGTAAAACCCTTCGTTGTATTTAATTCGTTCAATATTTCCTTTGGAGTCCATTGCCAGAGCATAAGCTTTTTCGTAGCACGGCTGTGAAATACTGAGGTACAACTTGGAGTCTTGGTCTACATATATTCCTCTTATAAAGTCGTAGCCAACAGAGTCGATTAAAGCATTTGCTTGGGTATATGGAATGATGGAATCATTTCGGAAAATGGTAATGCTTCGATTTGCGCCCAGGCACCAAACCCAGTTGTTGTGGTCTACAAAAAGTTTGACAATGGCATTGTCGCTTAAACCGTCTTTTTCTGAATACGAAGTAAATGTATAGCTGTTGTATTGCGTAAGGCCCAAGTCTGAAGCGAGCCAAATATTTCCTTTCGAATCTTGTTTTATATCATAAATCTGTGAGCTAGGCAATCCATTTTCGACCTGAAAATTCTTAAAATGGAAATTTTGAGAAAACCCTTTAGAGGAGAATGATACTACAACAATGAAAGTGATAATCAATAACCTCATTTACGATTCTAATGTTTGACTAAAAAACAATCGAGTAACTACTTTTTGCAGTTCTCTTTCAATAATGAGGTGAGTGTATATTTCAAATTCTGATTTGTTTGATTCAGAGTTGAAAGCCTCTGCAATTTTATTCTCAGACACATCTATGCGGTACATAAGTTGTCTAAAACTAAACAAAGGTTCATTGGCTAAATTTTTAATAATGGGTAAAGTTTGTGTGAACAACTCATTATAGGCCAAGTCGGGATCATTACTTAATTTAATGGCAAAATTTAAGTCAAGGTCTTTTTCTAATTGAGTTACTACTTTTTCGATAATATCTAATCGGTTTTTATAGCCGTTTATGTCTGGAAGCTTGGAATTCATGAACCTTAACTTGCATTTATTTGTTATAACGAAAATACTAAAAACGATATGCGCAAAGCCCTTGTTACTGGTGGAAACGGCTTAGTAGGTTCTAAACTTATTGAATTACTTCTTGAAAGAGGGGTTGAAGTTCATAATCTAAGTCGTTCTGGCAAAGCGCCAAAAGGGGCGAAGGGCTTTAAATGGGATTATAAATCTAACCAATTTGACAGCGGTGCAATTTCTGGTGTAGATGTTATTTTTCATATGGCCGGTGCTGGAGTTGCCGATAAAAGATGGAGTGCAAAACAGAAAAAAGAAATTTTGGATTCGCGAGTAAAAACTGCGGGTTTACTTTTTAATCAGCTATTCAAAAAAGAACATTCTGTTAAACACATAATATCAGCTTCGGGGGTAGCGTTTTATGGTTTCCATCAACAAAATGAGCCCTATTCAGAAGAAGCTCCGAAAGGAGAAGGCTTTTTGGCTGATGTATCTAATGAATGGGAAAAATCAATCAAAATATTTAGCAAGCTCGACATAGAAACGACTAGTTTGAGAATTGGAATGGTTTTATCTCCAACCGGAGGAGCTTTAGAAAAATTAGTCCTTCCAACAAAATTTGGAGTGGGGTCACCTTTAGGTTCGGGACAACAAGCTATGCCTTGGATTCATTTGACTGACTTAGCGAACTTGTTTTTGTTTGTTGCGGATAATAAAATTAGTGGCATTTATAACGCCGTTGCCTCTCAATCGGTAACTAACAAAGAGTTTACAAAAAATTTAGCCCAAAAATTAAGTCGGCCAATGATATTGCCAAATGTACCTGGGTTTCTCTTGAAATTGATGTTAGGAGAAATGGCTAACGAAATTGCATTGATGGGTTGTTCTATTTCAAATGAAAAAATCAAAAAGAAAGGTTTTAAATTTCAGTTCGATAATTTAAAGTCTGCTTTTGAAGATTTGTTTTAGCAACAGTGTTGGTGGGTTTTGCAAAATACGAATGACTTCAACAACCATTAATTGCGTCAATTTTAACTATTATTTTTTCATTAAAAAAAGTTAATCCCATTTTAATGCGTTAATAGTCAATTATTTATTAGTTTTAGGTTTTGTAAACAACATAAACCTTTAAACTATGCACACACAACACACAACACACAACACACAATGTTTAACTAAGTCGTTTCTAAACCTATTTTTAACGGTTGTGTTTCTGACCAGTACGTTAATTTCTTCAGCCCAATTAGGAGGAGTGGCAGTAAAAAACACCAACGCCAACTTAAGGTACCTATTTAAAGATTTACAACCACCAATAGCACCACAACCCCAAGCAGATGTATTTTATGACATGGCAGCTCACATTACTAATGATAAATGGTGGGCTGTTGCATGTCTTGATACCAATACAATTGAAAATTGGAGTGCATTATATGAAGAAGTATGGTATGCCCATTACGATACCACTTTGATGGAAAAAATAGATGTTATGTGGCAACATTCTACGGGTTATCAGGGCGATACTGTACCGATTGGTTTAATGGATTTTAATTTTCACCGATTAAAAGACAGCGCGTTAACTACGGACAGCTTTTTCATATTTGATGGCAATAATCAAATAATTGACAACTTTAAATTTAAATACAATGGAGGTTCTAGCGGAGACCCATATGATGTAACTCAATGGGCAATTGATTATAGTTTTGAACCGAACCCATATTACCAAAATTCAGACTCTTCCACACCATATATTACGGAAAACCTATTTAGTGGAGCGGTTTTTAAAAACAGTTCTATATTCAATCAAGTTACTTATTTAATTGACCCCGATTTAATAAAAATTGGCACTTTTCAAAACCCAAATTATGTAGCCGATTATTCATTGCGGATTAATTTTGATGACGGAAACGGTTTTGTAACCGTTGACCATACTCAAGAACAATACTATACAGCTAACTACTCTTCTCCCGGTGATAAAACTGTTGAATTTGGTTTTTTCGATCACAATGGAAATCAAATTAAATCATCAAAAACCAAAATGTCCGTTACCAGTAATCCGAAGATTCCTTCTGATGAGACATTACAAATTGCTGGATTAAATGTAGGACTTTACTATGGATGTAGAGATTCTTCAGACACAAATTTTAGAGAAAAATTTATTATTTTCCTTGAAGGAATTGATCCAATTGAAGCAGATGGAGTAGAAGCTGTTTATAAGGGTTTAGTTGATTCTCGAATTAGTGACTTAAGAAATCACGGTTACACCTTTGTGGTAGTTGACTGGCAAAACAGTACCCAGTCTTTAGAAACAAATGCCAATAACGTGATTAACCTAATTCAATATTTAAAATGTAGGTTTATTACGGGTGACCAAGGTGCCGAACAATTTGTATTAATGGGCGAATCAATGGGGGCGGTAGTTGGTAGGTATGCATTGCGTAAAATGGAAACTATGCAATATGGCCAAGGTGCTTGTCGGCCTGATTTATATCACAATACAAGGTTATTTGTTTCAATAGACGGTGCTCAGGCTGGTGCATATGTGCCATTGGCGGTTCAGCATTTAGCTTCAAATCGTTCAGTTACCGCTGCTTTGTTTACGTATAATTTTTTCGAACATCAAACCATGCAGTTTAAGTTTTTATATTCTGATGCGGCTTCTCAGTTATTGTTATTGCATACTGGCACACAATACAATCCGGTTAGTAATTTGGGTACAAACCCTATTTCTAGTTTTATGCAAGCCTCTCCTGTTACCACTAATACCTTAAACTATCAACCACACCCCAAAAGAGCTTTATTTGTTGGCAATATGAGAAATTTGGGAAACGCAGGGTATCCTGAGTATTGTAAAAAGGTGGCCATTAGTAATGGTTTATTATCAGGTGATAAACAGTTGAATAATACTTATGAAGAAATTATGGAGCCTGGTGATGGTTTCTTAAATGGAGATGGAGGGATAGACTTTACAATTTTGGGAATTAGAAAAAGCTTAGTTTCCGCTAATTTAGATTTAAATGCCATTGATGCCTCTGGTTCAGGTCGTGTTTATAGACATATGATAGGGCTAAAAACATGGAAGCCAAGAATAATATGGCAAACCATTATTCGTCCGTTTCGTGTACGAATATTTGGCACCACATACACAGTTGGACATACAGTACGAGTGCCTGTAGGAATTGATGTTGTTTTTGATTATTTAATTAGCCGTGGGCGTGAGGAATTTTCTAACGGAGCTACCCCATACGATAACGGACCAGGCGGTTATTATAGCGCGCCTATCGCTTATGGCGATGAAACCCAACTAGAACAAGGCGGAGCCACGGGCTTAACATTAACAATTGAACAAGGGCAATCTAATTGCTATAATGGAGACCCGGTTTTTAATATCTCGCAATTTGAAATGTTTGATTCAAATTACGACATGACTTGGTGCTCTAAAGCTTCTGTATTTAATTTTATCCCTACTTTTTCTGCTATGGATTACGGTTATTCTCAACCACTACCCGTTAGCTACGACCACGACATATTATCGGATCCCATAGCCACCAAATTATCGAGCACTCCTTTTGACGTATTTATGGGCTTGGCTCCCTTAGTAGATTACCCAGCCATTACTAAAGAGTTTGCTGTAAACCAAGCACATGTATCTGAATTAAACTTTGAATTGTACGACCCAACCCAATATTTTATGAGTAATGGTGAGCCTATGTATTGGATAAACCGTGAGGTAGGTGAAGATACCTTGCTGTTATCTAATTTAACACTAAACCGCTACGCCGAATTTAGTAGTTACGATTATTTAGAAGCAGGGAACGCTATAAACCCATTTTACGAATATGATGGTACTGCTCAACAAAATAGATTGTATCCTTTTAAACCAAGTGTTTATCCTGGTTCTACGCATAACTCCAACCACATTTACTCCAAAAACGGCACTGTTACAGTTGATCCCAATTTTGAGGCGGATATGTATTATCCATCACCCACCAACACCAAATACAGTGATGTTGGTGTGGTAGGTTCGGTAGACTTACAACCCGGTTACTCACCCTTACCGTGTGATAACAACTCTTACATGAGCACTATGTGGAAACCGAAAGATGAATTAGTTGAAGAACAGGTTGAACTGCGCCTTACTTATTACCCAAACCCTACTTCTAAAACCCTAAATTTAGACTTGAACTTACCTCACCAAGTGTTTGCAAATTGTGACAATAAAAAGAGTGAATGCAAAACAGATGGAAATTTTAGAATTTACAATTTAAACGGGGTAATGATTTTTAATGAGTCCTATAACCTATTCGAAGGAAAAAATTCTATTCAGCTGAATGTTGAAAAACTGAACTTACCTACCGGAACGTACATTTTAAGAAGCCAAATTGAGGGTAATGTTGGACAATACAAAATACAAATACAATGAAAAACACACTATTAATCTTGAGCGTGGGGCTATTATTAGCCTCATGCAATTGGTTTAAAAAGGATAAAACGGAAAACGAAACCATGTATACCATTGAAGGTCAAATGTATCTTCCCGATGGCATAACGCCCATGGTTGGAAAAACGCTGATATTTGATGCTAAATACAAAAGTGGGTTCAGTAATCGTTACGAAGAAATAGGAACATGCGTAACCGATTCCATAGGGTATTTTTCTATTGAATATAGGCATTTGTCAAACCTTTCCAATGCCACTATATCTATTTATCAACCCGTAAATGACTTTCCATTTGCGGGTCCCTTTTTAACCCATATACCTGTAAACGAAAACATAGACCGCGATATATGTGTTGTAGGCCGAGAATATGTGAAGTATAAGTTTGAAGTAACAAACCCAGACTTATTAGATGATACCCTATTTGTGGTTGGAATATTGTATCCGCAAATATTCGAACGCATTCCTGCAGGTTGGGGAAATTCAGCGGCTAAAGTGGCTGTATCAGAACTTTATCCAAGCTATGAAAGTGAGGTGCTTACCTTCACCTCTGAAAGTCGTTATACACCAAGTGAAACAGGTATGGGATATACTTTTGATCGATCAAAATTTGATAAAGGATACGCCCCTAGTGTTACGGCTAATACACTTCCTCCGGACATAGATAGTTTATTAACACATGTTGTAATCGAAACAGAAACTTTTCCAGTAGTTAATACCATGGTTATAAAGTTAGAGTAGGCATGAAAAACACACTATTAATCTTGAGCGTGGGGCTATTATTAGCCTCATGCAATTGGTTTAAAAGACTAAAGTAATCATTTAAAATGTCTCAAGTCAAAAGTTTGCTGTCCTCCATAGACGGACAATTTACTGTACGCGCAATAGGGTTGTTGATTATAAGTTTACATTCTTTCTACAGAGGTAGGTATTACTGTTGGATTTTGCGAAGGAAGAATGACTGACGCAATCTCTTGAATGTTTTATAAGTCAACCACCTACTATGTGGGTATACTCCTTTGCACAAATAATTATAAGTTATACGGCTTAAAACTCTCTAACCATCAGGCCTTCTGCAAAACCTTTGAGAATAGCTTTTTTCCCGTCGGGTACGTCAATCGTATTTAAGGCAATTCCGGCAGAAAGGAAATAACGGTTCATTTCACTTCTTGCAACCGATTTAATGTCAAGTCTATCAAATAAAGAGGTAACAGCCTGTATTTTTTCATCTGCAAAAAGAGAGTCGTCGTAATACGTTTTATGGATTTCCTTTTTTGTGTCTTCGTCGGCTAATTCTAATGCCTTCAGGTACAGGTAAGTCTTTTTCCCTTCAAGGACATCTCCTCCAGTTTTTTTACCAAATTTTTTAGGGTCTCCATAAAGATCCAAAATATCGTCTTGTATTTGAAAGGCTATACCAAAGTCTTTACCGAAATCGTAAATCAATTCTTGGTTTTCGTAACTGGCATTAGCCATAATAGCCCCTACTCGCATTGCTTCACCCAACAAAACTGCCGTTTTCTTTTTTATCATTGAAAGGTAATGAGAAAGAGAAACTTCATTAGCCGTCTCAAAATTCATATCCCATTGTTGGCCTTCACAGACTTTTATGGCCGTTGAATTAAAATGAGAAAACAGATTGTGAATTTTGTCAACCGCAGCCTTTTGCAAATACTGATAGGCTAATATCATCATGGCATCACCGCTTAAAATGCCTACTTCATGACTCCATCTTTTATGTACCGTTTCTTTTCCTCTTCGCAGAGATGCCTTGTCCATAATGTCATCATGAACCAAAGTAAAATTGTGAAAAATTTCGACTGCTAGGGCTTGGTTAATGGCGTCTTTATAATTGCCTCCAAATAGTTCACATGCAGCTAATGTACAAACAGGCCTTGCCCTTTTTCCTCCTAATTTGAGGATGTATTCAATAGGCTCATAAAGTTCAATTGGTTGGTTGGTAAATTCAGTAAGCTCCAGAGCTTTTTCAAAACGAATTCTTAATTCTTCTATACTGTGCAAATCGAATTATTTAAGTAGACTCAATAAGTATTTTCCATAGCCACTCTTAACCAATGGGTCGGCTATTTTTTTAAGCTGATCGCTATCAATAAAGCCCATGCTCCAAGCAATTTCTTCAATACAAGAAATTTTCAATCCTTGTCTTTTTTCAATGACTTCAACGTATTGGCTTGCTTGATTCAAGGAGTCAATGGTGCCAGTATCCAGCCAAGCAGTTCCCCTGTCTAAAACAGAAACTTTTAGCTTTCCTTGTCTTAAGTATTCTTTGTTTACATCAGTTATTTCATACTCACCTCTTGGAGAAGGATCTAGGTTTTTGGCAATTTCCACAACATTATTGTCGTAAAAATATAATCCGGGTACAGCGTAATTTGATTTTGGATTTTCTGGCTTTTCTTCTATTGAAATGGCAACCTTGTTTTCGTCAAATTCGACAACTCCATAGCGTTCTGGGTCAGAAACTCGGTACGCGAAAATAATTCCGCCTTCGGGGTCTTTGCATTGTCTTAAGTTGGCAGGAAGTCCGGCGCCATAAAAAATGTTGTCACCCAAAATAAGTGAAACGCTATCGTCGCCAATAAAATCAGCACCAATAACAAAAGCCTGAGCAAGTCCGTTAGGAACTTCTTGCACGGCATACTCAAATTTACAGCCCAGTTGTGACCCGTCTCCTAACAGTTTTTCAAAAAGAGGTAAGTCGTGAGGTGTCGAAATAATTAGAATTTCTTTTATGCCGGCTAACATTAATAATGATAACGGGTAGTATATCATTGGCTTATCGTAAATCGGCATTATTTGCTTACTTACCGCAATGGTCAATGGGTGTAAACGAGTGCCTGATCCACCGGCTAATATTATTCCTTTCATAATTATTACGCTGTTTAATTAAGGTGGGCAAATGTATAGATTCAAAAAGTTTAATTGGTTCAGTGTAAAGCACTAAATCTGCTTCAATTCTGCAAAGGTCTTTTTGAGGCTAGAGAGTATGAGATAGATATCTTAATCTACTAAGTTAGTTCTAAAGTTTTTTTTCTTATTGGTTCGCTTGACTATCTGTAAAGGATAATAGAATATCAGATGCAACCTTGTTTACGTCATCTATTTACTTAGTACCACTTTTTCCCATTGATTGTTGTATTCAACGAAATAGATGCCATTTTCAAAAGAATTTAAATCAATAGTTTGTGTGGCTGTACTCAAAAAAGTAGAATAAATTAATTTTCCATTCATATTATAAATCTTCAATAATTCGCTTGAGTTTACATTTCCTATAGTTTCAATAATAATAAGACTCCTAGTAGGGTTAGGATAGATTACAACGCCTTGGTGATTTCCATTTACATTGACATGAGATACTTCTGGCACATTGATACACTTTGACGTATCTGTGCAATTATTTAATACCACTTCAACGGCATAAACACCATCAGAAGTTGCTGTATAGGCCCGATAAATAGCGCCAACAATTGGGGTATATCCATTACTGCAATCTATCCATTGATAGCTAGCATCCTCTTGGTCTGCTATTAGTAAATACCCCCTCTGAATGACTCCAATATTAACATCATAAACAATCAAGTTTAATGTTATCACAGAATCGGAGGTTATTGAATTGGGAATAGTGTCTCGATAAACTCCAGAAGAAGTATAGGTTACTCCATTTTGCGCCCACGTATAGCTGCCACAGGCACTAGCCGCCATAACTGTACCTCCATTTGTAAATATATAGGAAGCGCCTTCATTATCTGAATTGTTTGCTGCGGCACGATTTGCATCTTCAAAAGGTGCCCCTGCAATAGCATAATCCCTTGAAATGGATACGGAAGAACCAAACTTGTGACCGGCCCCCCTGTCAGGTGCTTCTATCTTTTGTACTTGAGTCCAAGTACCTGCATTTTCTTCGAAAATATAGGCAGAACCAGCGTCATATTTGGTGATTGCTCCTGGAACGTCCTGATCTTCTCCAATTGCACCTACAATCGCATAGCCACCTGAAATGGATACAGAATAGCCAAACAGGTCATATGGTCCCCTGTTCGATGCTACTATTTTTTGGGCTTGTGCCCAATTGCCAGCAATATTTTTAAATATATAGGCAGAACCTGGGTTAGGTAAAGTATTTCCTTCTGCGGCGTCTTCATCTTCATTAATTGCACCTATAATGGCATAATCGCCAGAAATAGATACAGAATAACCAAACTGGTCATATGACCCTCTATTCGAAGCTACTATTTTTTGGACTTGCCTCCAATTACCAGCAATGTTTTTAAATATATAGGCAGACCCAGCACGATCAATAAAGTTTAACCCTGAAGGGTCTTCGTCTTCATAAGATGCACCAATAATTGCAAAATCGCCTGAAATGGATACGGAATAGCCGAATTGGTCATACCCATTCCTGTCAGATGGTACTATCTTTTGTACTTGTGTCCATGTGTCTGCATTGTTTTTATAAACATAGGCAGCGCCTGCATTCCATAAAGAATTCCCTCCTGTAATGTCTAAAGTTTCATAAGGTGTAGCTACAAAGGCATAATCGTCTGAAATGGATACAGAAAAACCAAGTCGGCCAGATTCCCTTCTGTTGGCTGCTGTTATTTTACGTACTTGTGCCCAAGTGCCAGAAATGTTTTTAAAAATATAAGCAGAGCCTGAACGATCTAGGTAGTTTGTTCCTGCGGCGTCTTCATCTTCATAAGGTGCTCCAACAATAGCATAATCGCCTGAAATGGATACAGAAAAGCCAAACCAGTCTTCAGCCCCTCTGTCGGAGGCTACTATTTTTTGGACTTGGGTCCAAGAGCCGGCAATGTTTTTAAATATATAGGCTGAGCCTGCGTTACCCAAATAGTTTGTTCCTGCTGCGTCTTCATTTTCATAGGGAGCCCCTACTATAGCATAATCGCCTGAAATAGAAACAGAATAGCCAAATAGGTCTCCAAGCCCAATATCTGATGCAGTTGCTTTAATAATATTGTCCCAGTTTTGGGCTAAACCAGTGAAGGAAATTCCCAATAAAAGTGTGAGAGAAATAAGTGAACGGAAGTTTTTCATTATGCGATGTTATTGGCTGTATTTCTAAATATTGGGCAAAGCTAGTACTTTCAGTTAATGTAGGTTCTTATGCTGTTTTAAGTCTAGCCTGGTTGAGGCTATGCAAAAGTTTATTGTAAACCTTCCTGGGGTTTATTATTATCCCACGTTTGTCTCATCCAAATGTTAAGCGGCAATTTATCCATTCGTTATCGAATTGTGTATTGTATTTTTTATAAAAAGAAATTGCAGGTTCGTTCCAGTCCAATACTTGCCAATCTAAGCGTTTCACCTTTTCTTTTTTAGAAATTGAAATGAGTTCATTCATTAGCATGCTTCCAATGCCCTGCATTCGTTCACTTTCTTTTACAATAACGTCTTCGAGGTACAAGCTTCTGCCTTTCCAGGTTGAGTACTGGTAATAGTATAATGCTATACCTACCACGTTTTCGCCTTTTTGAGCCACAAGAAATTCAAATGCGGGCTTTTCACCAAAGCCATCATTCAAGAGTATTTCTTCGGTTACAGTTACTGCATCGGGTTCATTTTCGTAAGCAGCTAGTTCTTTGATTAAATTCAATAATTGGGGAACGTCTGTTTGGGTTCCTTTTCTTATAATAGGTGATGCCATTTCTCTATTCTATTTTACGATATTTGCACAACGAAATTAAAGCTATGATCGGAGTTACTACCCTCGACGAATTTATTATTGACAGACAAGATGATTTTCCATTTGCTACCGGCGATTTATCGCGCCTTTTACGCGATATAGGGTTTGCGTCTAAAATTGTGAATCGAGAGGTAAACAAAGCAGGTTTAGTTGATATTACCGGAGCTTACGGAACCGAGAATATTCAAGGTGAAGAACAGCAAAAACTGGATGTGTTTGCTGATGAGGTTTTTATAAGAGCTTTAAAAAGTGGCGGTGAAGTTTGTGGTATTGCTTCAGAAGAAAACGATGATTTTATTGCTTTTGATAACGAAAGCTCACGAAACGGAAAATACGTTGTGGCTATGGATCCATTAGATGGTTCTTCAAACATTGATGTTAATGTTTCGATAGGAACTATTTTTTCAATTTATAGAAGAAAATCAGAAGTAGGTACAAAAGCGACAATGGAAGATTTTCTTCAGCCTGGTACTGCTCAAATAGCTGGCGGGTATGTGCTTTATGGTTCTTCTTCTATGTTGGTTTATACAACCGGTCGCGGAGTAAACGGTTTTACTTTAGACCCTTCAATTGGCGAATTTTGTCTTTCTCATGCCGACATGAAAACGGCGGTCGACGGCAAAATTTACTCTATGAATGAGGGGAATTATTTCCAATCTCATAAAGGAATTCAAACTTATTTGGATAACTGTAAACAGGAACAAAAAACGGCTCGTTATATAGGTTCTTTAGTTGCTGATTTTCACCGTAATTTAATCAAAGGTGGAGTTTATTTATATCCGGGAACTACTTCGGCTCCTAACGGAAAACTTCGTTTGTTATATGAATGTAATCCTTTGGCGTTTATTGTTGAACAAGCAGGAGGGAAGGCTCACGACGGCGAACAAAGAATTATGGAGATAATGCCAACTGAATTGCATCAACGTTGCCCTTATTATGTAGGCTCTAGCAATATGGTTGATAAAATAGTTGAGCTTGTAAATAGCTAATTCAGGAAATTAACTTTCATTTATTCTTTTACGAAAAGTCGATTTTGAACCATCCGGGCATGGTGTTGTTGAATAGCACCTTTCAGTTTGTATAACATCAAGTCATGCAGTTCTGATAGATTCTCATTGTTCCTAAGGTCGTTATCAAAAGTTATGTCAGTCATAAAATCAAAAATGCCCAATGAATTTTGCCCGTCAAATAGCACCACATGTTGTTCGTTGTGTATTTGGTAAATTCCGTTTACAAATTCAAAACAATAGTTTTCGTAACTCAGAGCTGAAGTTGGAGTTCCCCATGAGATGGTAGATCCAGTATAGCCTGCAATTTCCAATATGCTTGCAGCAACGTCAACTTGCGAAAATGGCGTTGTAACCGTTCTAGAAACTTCAAAATTGGGGTTGTAGAAAAGAATAGGTATAGAATACAATCCTACTCTGTTTTGGTACCAATTTTTGGCTCTTTTTTGATGTTCTTGTGAAAATGATTCGCCATTAAGTGTATGATCAGCGACTACAATAAATATGGTGTTTTTAAACCACTTTTTCTTTTTCGATTTTTCAAAAAACTGCCCTAGACTCCAATCAGAATAATGTAGAGCTTGATAGTATTTATGTTCATCACTTAAAAACAAACTTTTAAGTGAGTCGGGGATGTTAAATGGGTGATGTGAGCTAATTGAGAATAATGTGTAGAAGGCGGGGTTTGAGGT
>JBMYOI010000004.1:0-88772 GCA_049599135.1 Salibacteraceae bacterium | reverse complement strand
ACCTCAAAAAGAATTAATGACTTTCGACGATTTCACTAAAATGGACGTGCGTATAGGTACAATTCTTGAGGCCGAAAAAGTGCCAAAGGCTGATAAGTTGTTAAAATTATTGGTCGATACTGGATTAGATAAAAGAATTGTTGTTTCTGGAATAGCTGAGCATTATTCACCAGAGGAAGTGATTGGAAAAAAGGTAAGTGTACTATTAAATTTGGCGCCTAGAAAAATCCGTGGAGTTGAATCTCAAGGTATGATTTTGATGGCTGAAAATGCTGAAGGGACTTTGTCATTTGTATCTCCTGAAAAAGATATGGATAGTGGATCTGAAATAAGATAGTGTCCTATTTTGCCCCCGTAGTTCAATGGATAGAATAGAAGTTTCCTAAACTTTAGATGCAAGTTCGATTCTTGCCGGGGGTACTTTTAAAATAAAAAACCCAACTGAATAACAAAGCGATAACCAGGGCCCCAAGATTCGAGTTTTCCATTTTTAGAAATTGATTTGGTCTCTAGTGTATTCTCCAAACCAGGGTAGTTCTCAATTATTGAATTGTAGATGTCTTTATAGACTTCACTTTCAATTTCAGCATCCAAAGTAGCGTCTAAATCAAGCTTTAAGCTATAGTGTCCTAATCCTGGGCCAAGCACCACAAAGTCCAGGGCTAACCTTTTGTAAATAATAAACTGATACCCAAATTGGATGCCAGTATGAAATACGTTAATGTTTGAATTTAGCGTAACCTGTGACTCCCCAATATTATATGATTGATCAAAGGTCATTTTAATATTATTTCTGTAATTATAATTTACCACATAAGGTCCAAAGTACAGTCCATCGGGGGCAAATCCACGGTTTCTTTTTTTGAAATATCGCCTATAATCAGCTGCAATGCTATAGCCAAAGTTTGTTTTCTCTCCAGTAATACCGTATTTGGCTAGCGGAGAATTAAAAACTTCAGGAAGTGTAAGGTAGCCTATGTTTATTGAAGCTGAATTGTGACCTTGAAATACCCTTTCGTAACCAATTACGTAGTTTTTAAAGCCGAAGAAGAGGGTTGGTGTTAGGTTGACCCGAACAACATTTTTTCTGTTTTTGGTAATGAGAGAGTCGTACTGAAGTTGAGAAAACAAAGAGTTGTTCAGGCCTATCAATAATACCAAAATTATAAAATGTCTAAACGAGTGATGATTAGTTCTGATGAGTGAAGTCATTTTAAATCTTAGAAATTTGTTTTAAAAGATTCATTTTATAAGAACTTCCCATTTTAATGGTTCCCGCAACTGTAGTAATAGTCATATTCTTTTCGTCAATTTCATCTATAAAATTTCTGTTAACCAAAACTGTTCTGTGAACTCTAATAAACTGTTCTTTATTAAGTTTAGACTCACATTCGTTTAAACTAGACTTAAAGGCATAGGCTTTTTCTTTGGTGTGGATATCGCAGTAGTTTTTATAAGAGACATCGATATAAACAATTTCAGAGAGTTTTACTTTTTTTAATGAATTTCCAACTTTAACAAAAAGGTCTTCATTTTCTAATCGTGCTTTTTTAGAATCACCTGGGTTACTTTTAGCTTTGAAAAGAGCCAGTTCAATTGCACTTTGTAGTGATGGCTTGTCAATGGGTTTATGTAAAACTGCATCTGGGTTCGTTTCAAAAGCTCTTTTTAAAACGCTGTCGTTAGTGTACGACGTTAAATAAATTACCGGAGCCTTAGAATGACTTCTAACTTCTCGGCCCACTTCAATTCCAGATCTAGAGCCTTCAATTTGTACATCTAACAATACTAAGCTAGGCTTATGCTCATGAATTAAACTTTCAACTTCGTCACCAGAATCTGTAGTTGCACAAACGGTATAGTTTAAGCTTTCTAAGAAAAACAGAACTTTTTCTAAATGAAGTTCATTGTCTTCTACAACCAGAATAGAAATATTAGAATCACTCAATTCATTTCATTTTTACTTTAGTTTCAAATGTAATTATTGATTCAATGCAGGAAACCATGCAGTAAATTTTACATGCGAATTGTTGTCACTTTCTATGGTTAGTTTTCCCTTATTGATATCAATAAATGTCTTACACAATTGCAAACCAAAACCAATTCCTTTTTCGCCTTCACTTCCTAATTGGGTTAATGATTCATTCGATTCAAGAATGTGTGCGATTGCTTCGCTGGACATTCCTGACCCTTCATTAGTAATAGAGAATCCAGAATATTCTTCATTAGAATTAAATTCTATTGAAATAGTACCGTTGCTAGGAGAATATTTGATTGCGTTACTCAATAAATTACGAATAATTAGCGCAACGCCTTGTTGGTCTGCTTTAGCAATATTTGATTCGTTTTGCGAAATAGATAGCTTTATGTTTTTCTTATTTAAATGAGCTTCGAATAGAGGGGAAGCACGATTAAATTCCGTAAATAAGTCCAGTGAAACTGGGTTATAGGGTGTTCTGTCTAATTCATTGATTGACCATTTTAATAAATCTTCTAAAAAATAATTTAAGTTGGAAGCTGATTCATCTAATGTTGAGGTAATTTTATTAAACCTATCGTATTTCTTAGACTCAATGTAACTTTTAGCTATTTCGCCCATACCTTCAAAAGAGCTTATCATATTTCTTAAATCGTGCGCAACAACGGCAAAAAAGTTGTTTTTGTTTTCATTTGCCCTGGTCAATCTTTTTGCTTGTTTTTCTACTGTGGCTAATGCTATTTCGGTTTCTCTCTTTTTTTGTTGCAGTTCTCTCGTTTTCATTAATATTTGAAATTCAAGTCTGCGTTTGTTTCGGTCAACCACTTTCTTGTATATTAAAAATGAAACAGCGAGAATGGCAGATATTCCAATTAAAATGGCCAGGTAAAAAGTTTTGGTTTCGTGAAAATAGGCGACTTTATTAATTTTTATTTCGTAGATATTGCCATCCCAATTTTTAAATTCATTACTGGTTTCAAGCCTAAACAAATAGTTCCCGGGGTCTAAATGCGAATAGTAGGCTGTTTTTCTATTTCCAACAAAATTTGGAACAGGGTCAATACCAACCATTTGATATTTGTATTGAATTTTTTTAGGCTGATTCAGTGAAGGTGACTCATACTGTATTTCAAGGTTTATACATTCTTTTGGAATTATATATTCACCGTTTGTAGGTATTATTATTTCATTATCTGCAATTACGGCTACCATGTTGATGTGAGGGAATGGCCCGTCTGTAGTAATTTTAGAAGGGTTGAATAAACATATTCCTTGAATGGTAGGTATTAGTATGTTTCCATTTTTTAGTACACAGCTAGCTGGATAAAACCCACCATTAGTTTCGCTGTTACTCATTCCATTTTTATTGTTGTATAAATAGGACCTTACACTTGGTGCGTTTCTGTTTTCAATTTTGGCCAATAACTCTTGTTTTTTAACAAAGAATACCCCCTTGTTGCACGTAAACCAGAAGTTTCCTCTATTGTCCTCAACAATGGTGCTTATTTGGTTGTCAAACAATCCATCATCATTAGTTAAATAAATAATAGAATCATTTTTTAAATAGCCAAGACCTGAAGAATATGTACCAATCCAAACATTTCCATCATTGTCAGGGTAAATGTGTCGAATGTGGTTAGAAGATGAGGCGTTTTTATTGCTAATTAGTTTTAGTTCACCCTTTTTCTCTATCCCAATTAGTCCGCTTCTAGTCCCGTAATAAACTTCTTTGTTTTTTCCAATAGCCACCGATCGAATAAAACTTAAAGGGTTGTCTCTATCATTAAATTTGTTAATGGTATCGTTTTCGCCAATAATAAAAACACCATGACCATCACTTCCTACATATAATTCATTCGAAAAGGTGTCTAAATAAATACACTTAACAACATCGGGCTTAATAAACTCGACTTTTTCAAATTGAACAGAATTTTTAGGTTTATAAAACAAACCATCACCAATTGAGCCCACCCATACATTTTGTTGTCCATCTTCGGCAAGGCCCCAAACGCTTTTGTTAACTAAACCATTTCTGGTGCCGAAGTGAATTGTACCGTTAGAATCGATATAATTCAGCCCATCGTTTGAGGTTCCGACCCAAACTCCTCCTGTTTTGCTTTGAAGTAGACTTGTTATACTTGAGGAACTGAGGCCATCTTTTTTGTCAAATGTGGCAACCTCGTTTTTTCTAACTTGATAAAGGCCATCACCATCAGTTCCAATCCAGATATTTCCATTTCTATCTTCTGTAAAATAAGTTGACGAGAATTTAGAAATTTCGGGATTCGTTTTTATTACTTCAATTTTTTGATTCGAATAGTTAGCAATACCAATGTCAACCACACCTAACCAAATGTTTTCTTGAGAGTCTTTAAAAATTTTATTTAGGCCGTAATTGTGTGTGTTTTTTTGAGCCAGTTTTAATTCGTTATTTGATTTGTTGTATGAATAAATACCTTCTTTAGTAGAAAGAACGTAGTTTCCAGATCTGTCAATGGAACAGGACCAAACAAATTGAAAACTTTCATCGCTTGAAAAGACCTTTTCTATAGAATCATTATTCCAAATTGATACGCCATTCGAACCTGAAAGTAGAAACTTGTTTTCTGCTAATTTTCTGCATTCATAAACATTAAAGTCTTTACCACTAAGGCCTTTAACGGGCTCAAAAAAGTCATTATTAAGTTTGTATAATCCATGCCAAAGCACTGAAACATAAAGGTTGCCTTCCTTTTCGAAAATGCTTGAAACTCCTTCATTGGGCAACCCATTATCAATTCCGAAATGAATAACCGAATCGGTAATTGCATTGTATTTGAATACTCCTTCGAATTCGGTGCCTACCCAAAGGCAACCATTATCATCTTGAAAAGAAAAAGTTGAGCGGGCTGTTGATAGTTTTTCTCCTCCAAATGAACTGAAACTAGTGCCGTTGAAACGAGAGACCCCCCCATAAGTAGATAATATGAGAGAGCCGTCTGAAAATTCTAGAATGTGATTTACGGAGTTTTGGGCTAAACCATGATCGGTATTCCAATTTGTTATTTGAAAAGAGCTCTTTTCGGAATTGAAACTAGAGATGTTTAAATTCTGAGTATTTCCAGATACGGAAATAACAAAAGACAAAATGGTTATGCAAAATTTGGATAATTTCCCCTTCATTTTTACGGTACAATAGTAGTGAAACTTTTGTCCTTCTTAATGTGTGTTTGGTGCCTAAAAACTAGCACTTCATCCTCTTTGTTTAGCAGTTTCTCCCTTTCTTGAGCTCGTTGCTGTGTTTTATAATATAAACTAAGAACTTTACTTTTTGTTTAAACATTATTTGTTTGAGAATTAAGTTGCTGTTAATTAATAATATACAAGAAATAACGAAAGTTGTTGTTGTGCTCATTTCTATTTTGTGGGTCACTTCTGTTCATGCCCAGCAAATGGATGGAATGTCTAAAAAGGATCTTTTTAAAGTTAATGGTTCGATTTCAGCAACGGGAACTGGATATGCAATTGAAGGAGCACCTTCTAGAAGAGATCCTTTTTATTGGATGATTAATGCCAATATTAACCTAAGGGTTGCTGGAATTGATATGCCGTTTTCAGCAACGTTTTCACAGCAAAATTCTGATTTCGGACAACCATTTAATCAATTCGGTATTAGTCCTAGTTACAAGGGGTATACAGCTCATTTGGGTTGGAGGAGTATGACTTTTTCGCCGTACACTTATGGAGGCAATATGTTTTTAGGAATTGGAGCCGAGGCTAAACCAAAAAAATCACCACTTGAAGTAAAAGCATTTTATGGGAGATTAATTAAACCCATTGATCCGTTTGAATACGCGGCTAGAGATGGAAATTTAGAGCCTGCATTTGAGCGTTGGGGGTATGGAACCGACATAGCAGTAAAGGGAAAGTGGGGTAAGGTTGCTGTTTGCTTTATGAGAGCTAAAGATAATATTGGAAGCATTACTGCAGATTCGGCAATAGCATATGGACTTTCTCCTGCCGAGAATTTAGTTTATGGTATTCATGGAAATCTGAAACTGACTAAAAAAACAAATTTTAAATACGAAATAGCACAAAGTATATACACTGCTGATAATAGTCAAGAAGCAACAAAATTAGAATCCTTTACTTGGGCCGATAACCTCACGGGTGTGGTTAAAGTGAACAATTCAACCACAATAAATGAAGCAATGAATTTTAGTTTGAGTCACAATTTTGGGTTCATGACTTTTAATGCCAAATACAAAAGAGTGGAATCAGGATTTCAAAGTATGGGTACTCCTTTTTTGAATAATGATGCTGAGAACATTACAGGTGGTTTACAATTTAACCTGTTTAAAGGAAAGATTAATGTAGGAATGAATTTGGGGTTGCAGCGTGATAATTTGGATAACACAAAAAAGGATAGAATGTCTCGAACTGCGCTTAGCGGAAATTTAGCTTGGAAAGCCACTAAAAAATTGAATTTAAATGCGAGTTATTCAAACTTTTCTTCCAACACCTATCAGGTAAAGGTCATTGAAATAGACTCTCTTTCGTATTTCAATGTTACTCAAAATTTGACGGCAACTGCAACTTATTCTTTATCAGTAGGGAAGGTTAATCAAACACTTATGTTGATGGGCGGGTATCAAGATTTGAGCGATGCCCAATCTGATGGTTCAAGAATGTATAATGCTAATTTCAATTACCAAGTTGTACATGCTAAGTCTCGAATTACCGGAAGGCTGTCGTTGAATTATTTTAACAATGTTGTAGGTGAGTTGAATACCTCAGGAGTAGGACCTTCAATTTCCTTAGGGCGTCCATTCTTTAAAAAGAAAATTAACGTTACTCTAATGACCAACTACTTGAGCAATTTCCAAAATGGGGATCAGTTGAGCTCGGTTTATAACACGACCTTAACTGCAGGCCTTAAGCTTTGGAAAAGCCACATGTTAAGAATTGCTGCCAATATGGTTAACAACCGTTCTAGCTCCAATAGCACATTTGATGAATACCGCGTAAGCGCAACTTATTCCTATGCATTTTAGAAAACAACTTTACATATCAGCTTTCCTGGTTTTATTGCTCACAAGCTTAAATAGTATTGGACAAGTATTTCCTACAAGTGGCACCGTTACTTTAACGCCACCCTACTCGGCACTTTTAGGACAATACACCTCACCGGGTTCAAATAAATTAATGTTTATCCACACATTACGCGATGCTAGTGAGCCAAGCTTTTCTGTGAGATACCATTTAAGAATAGAAAGCAGCTCAATTAAATTGGAAACAAAAGCTAATTATAAAGGAAGCTCGCAAATCTTATATCCCAACGTACCTACAACCATATTTGGTTATGATATTTATGATTATTTCGATATAAACAATCTTGATATTTCTGGAATAACAAGGCAAGAATTAGATCGTACTAAAAAATTACCTGAAGGTCAATATGAATTTTGTTTGACCATACTTGATGACTTAACAGGGGTTCCAATCTCAATCGAGTCATGTGCCATGGCATGGATTCAATTAAAGGATGCACCTTTAGTTATATCACCAGCATGTGGCGCTACTATAATTCCTCAGGGTGGAACCAATATTATGTTTCAATGGCAAAACCAGGGTTCTATTTCTCCAAACTCTGCATTAAATACATCATACACACTTAGTGTTGAGGAGATTACCGATGATAATGTAGAACCTCTAAATGCAATTGGAAACAGAAAAACGCTTCCTATTTTCTCTAGTGTGCCATCAAGTAATACAACTTACCTCTATTCCTTGGCAGACCCAACACTTGAGCTTGGTAAACGATATGTTTTTAGAGTTTTAGCTGAAGATGTCAGCGGACAAGATGAGTTCAAAAACGAAGGATACAGCCAGGTATGTCACTTCAATTACGGTTATCCTAATGGAGGAAAATTAGGGATAATTGAGCCAAAAGAGAATTTTGCCTTTGCCAAAAAAGACAACCCATATTTTAAATGGAATGCATCGGATAAAATGCAGGATGGGCAGCAAGTAAAGTATAAGCTGATAATTACTGAAATTGAAACAGGACAAGATGCTCAAACAGCAATAGCAAATAACAACCCTTGGAAAGAAGTAATTTCTTCTCCCACAAGTTCAAAAAGTGAATATGATGTGTTGCTACAAGATACGTTTCCAAAAGAGAAGGACATGGCTTGGATGGTCGTTGCTATCTCTGGTGATCAGGAAGTTGCTCAAAGTGAAATTCGTCAATTCAAAACACCACCGGCAATAGAAGAATTTAATGCGGGAAGTCATTTGGTATCAGTAAATGAAATAACAGACAAAAATTTGAATGCTTTCGCTGGTACTGGACAAGTTAAAATTGGAGGTGAAGATTCTGCTTGGGTTGATGTCAATTTTACAGGATTAAAGTTAAAAATGGTGTCTGGTAGATATGTGTTGGATGCAGGAACTATCAATTCAGCAGTTGATATGGATACCATAGGTTTAAAGGCCTTGAATCAGGAAGTACCAAATGGAGTTTTCTTTCCAGAGGAATTACAGCTGGATAAAGATGCATTGAAAATAAAAGGGCTAGTAAAAGTGCCTTTGCCGGTTTCAACCAATTCATCTACTGTTGAGTATATGACCACCCAAAGTGAATGGGTGGCATTTGACTCATATGTGCTAAAAGGATCCCTAAAATTAGATGAGACTAAAAACACTTTTCATTTACTTGATCCACTAGGATTTCAAATAAAGTACAATGAACTTTCAGAACTTACGGTGAGTAGCAACAAGTTTGTGCTTGATTTAAAAGGAATTTTATCGTTACCTACTTCGGTGAAAACACCAAACGGAAGTAGGGTGGATATTGGTTTCTCGGAACAGGATAATTTCAACTACGGAAAGATAAGAGCAATACAAGATGTGAAAATTCATTTGGTTGATGGTTCAGGAAACTATTTTTCTCCTACTGAAGCACAGCTAGATTTTAGTGAAAATATATCTCCAGGGAATCACGCTGGAGATAAGCCTTGGACAGGTATATATTTTACCAAAGGGTCTTTAATATTTCCTTCGGCGCTTGATGAAAATGGTGCTTTGAATATGGCGGCAGAAAAGCAAATTGATGCCGCATTGTCTCACTCCTACATTTTAGCTAGCGAAGTTACAGGTTCAGGACTCGAATTTGAAGCTAATTTATCTTCTGATCAAAAACTTTATGTAAGCACTAATTCATTCAAAGGAAAAATTAAAAAATACAGCATAAAAATTCATGAAGGGACAGTCGAACCAGGTGAAGTTATTGTAGAAACTATTGTTCCATTTGTATCTAACACAAAGACCTTTGATGTTAAACTACCGATTGATGGAGAAGGATTTGGAAAGCCTGTATTTACTTCTCAAATAAATGAAACTATTGTATTTGATGCTGAGGATGACCAAAGAAGGACAGAAGTAAAAGTGACTAATCTTAAGTTCGATGATGGATCTACTATTTCTATGAGCAGCAGTGTTAAAAATACATATACAGGTCTAGATCTAACTAAACTCCAAGGGCTTAAAGTAGATGCTGCAGGGAATGTAGGGTTTCAAGCTATTGGAGCTCCAATGGCCTTAGAAAGTTCGGCAAGTGCTAGTTTGGGAGGTATTCCAATTGATATTGACAGTATCGCATTTGGAAAAGTAAAAGGAAATTATGGCATTGCCTTAGGAGCTTCAGTAAACTTGGGTCCTGCCGCCAGTGGAAAGGATGGTCCAATTCGTACTTATTTAGTTTCTTCTGTTGCTCCTCAGGCTGCCGTAGGTGCTAATGCTGATATTTCTGGTGAATTTGACGCAGCAACCATGACGGGGAGTGTTTCTGCCGAAGCCGGAGCCGCTGGGTCTGCGAGTGCAGGATCTGCAGCTTCTGCAAGTGGAGAAGCTGGAGCAGCCGGTTCAGCTTCTATGAGTTCAACTCATGTGGCGGCCGATGCCTCGGCTGGAGCCAGTGCAACTATAGAGTCTCCGATGTTAAATTCACTAATTCAAGGTGTAAACAAATTGAATGGTGGCATACTTAAAGAGCATACATATACCGCTGAATTAGGCGCTGGTGCTGGTGGTGGTGCAACCAAAACGGAAAATGGATTTCAATCCGAAGCTTATGTAAACTTGGATGTTATTGTTGCAAAAGCTGAAGGGAAAATTGAATTTGAGGTTGATCAAACTTGGGGAGCTATTTTCAAAGGTGAAGTTGCCGTTGAGGGAGCGTTTATCAAAATTAAAAACCTGGAAGGAATATCTGGTCAGCTTATTTATGGAATGAAAGACAACAAGCCGGTTTTACTCTTGAGAGGCGGAATGGATGTAGCTATCGGTATTGTTACGCCGTACATTGGACTTAAGAATTTGGGCTTTGCAATTGGAATGCATACTGCGCCAGAAACTTTTATTCCAGAAGATTTTTCACCTGCTTCCAGTGTGGATTGGAATGTCGATATGAATGTTCCATTGGCAGTTTACTTTTCAGCTGGTATTGCCGATGCTGTTCCAGGTTTTAACGGGTTGGTTTATGAAGCTTCGATATCCGGCGGGGGCTACGCCAAAGGAATAGATATTAATAATCCATCATCATTTACCAATTTATCGTTATGTGTGGCGAACAGTTTTGAGGGGGGGGTAATCAACATTGCTAGAGGACCATTATCAGCAATATTAGCCGATAAAAGTGTATTAAATGTTAAAGGTCAAGTTGATGAATGCTTCGGGAAGACAATGGAAGCTACTGGCAACTTACAAGGTAATTTTATGATAACTCCCGGAATTCAGCCATTTGTAATTCCCATTTGTGGGGAAGGAACTGTTAAGTTTTATGCGCACATGGACTTAGGGAAAATCGCTAATCCTACTGATTTTGCAAAGAGTTTTAAGTATAGTTATGAAATTGGTTCAAAAACGAACCCGTTAAACGTTACTCTTTTTTGTGACCCAGGGCTGCAATTAGCAAAAGGCTGGTTAAGCATGAAAATGGAAAAAGGTGACTTTTTACTGAGTACAGGTATTGGCTACGACCTAGATAAACAACTAAATGTCCCACAAATTAAAGTTGGCCCGTTAGGAGATTATATTGCGCCTTACTTCCATTTTAAGTCGACCTTTTTAGCAACATCAGATGTAAGAATTCCTGTCGGGAATTTAATAGAACCTGATCCAACAGCATCCTTTGCCTTAAAAGTAAACGGTCAATTTTATACGCTTCTAGGAGTCGATTATCAGTTTTTGGGAGTAAAAAATAATGTTCAGCTCGGTAAAGTGAATGTTCAGGTTGATGGTGCTTTTGAAAGTCAAACTTCTGGCTCTAAAACGGATATTAACTTATCAGGTGAATTTTCAGCGGACTTTCTCTTGGTTGGTAAAACATACAATGTAAAACATACAGGTTCAATTCCTATTAGTATCAAATTATAAGCATGAGGTACATCATAATTATACAGCTGTTAATGTTCTCGGTTTTGGGGTATGCTCAAAACGAACCTGTGTTTATTCGGTACAACTCAGACCAAGGTATCGTTGAGGTTAAATGGATACCAGAACAGCTGATTAATCCTGAAGGGGCCAATGTTTATCGGTCTGTAAATAATAATACATGGGAACTCGTGACTAGTTCGCCACTAAAAAAAGGCTCTATTGAGCTAACCGAAAGTGACTTTACTTCTAATAAAGAACTGAAGGGGTTAAAAAGTTTGTTTGATCAACCTGATTTTGTTTTTGGTGATGATCCTTTTTTAAGTGTGGTTTTATTTCAAAAAGTTATTCCGTCAAAAGCTATATCTAAATATTTGGGAATTCAATGTTCTGATATTGTAAAATCAAAGTCAGGAAATATAAAATATAAAGTAGCGCTTATTAAAAATGGTTCGGAAGTAAAATTTGGAGAGTCACTTTCTTTTGATTTAGACAAAGATTACTTAGAATCAGGGCCAACAAATATTGTCTCAAAAGAAAAAAAGAAAAGTGTTTCAATTGGTTGGAAGGCTGAATCTGAACGTTATTATGGAGTAAACATATATAGAGCAAACAAAGGGGGGGGGGCCTGGGAAAAGCTCAATAAATTGCCAATTCTATATACTAAGGCTCCAACCAAAGGAAAAAAAGATGATAAGCCAAATTATTTATACATAGATGAGACTGTTCAGCCAGATTTACAGTATGATTATAAATTGGTTTCAGTTGATTACTTTGGCGAAGAAGCGCAAGAAGCAGATGTAATTGCCTTAGGAGCAAAAGATGATATTCCACCACCTGCCCCAACTGATTTAGGAAAGGAAATTGATCACGCCGGGTTGTCAGTTATATTGACTTGGAAGGCTGAAATTGATCCTGACCAAGGTGGTTTTAATGTGTTGGTTTCGGAGCCAAATGATACCTCACTTAACATGGTCAAGGCTAATGTTTCAAAAGATGAATTGAGCACATTCATTCAATTAAGTGAAGTAGGAAGATATCAATATGCGATTGAGGCATTTGATGAAACAGGAAACAAAAGCTTAAGTAAAATTCGTTCGTTTGATATAGAGGATAAAATTCCCCCAACTGCACCTACGAATGTAGTAGTATCAATTGATAGCGGCCTTGTTAATGTTTCTTGGAATCCTTGTAATGAAGGGGATTTAGATGGTTATTATGTTTTTAGAAGAAAATCAGCAAATATTACTTTTCAAAGGTTGACGAGTCATCCTTTGAAAGGCACTTCATTTTCAGAGCAATTTAGTCCCAAAGTAGTTGCTTCCTTGGAATATATGGTTGCATCAAAAGACACAATGGGGAACCAAAGTATAGGTTCTGAAATTGTTGGTTTATCAATTAAAGATAAAAGTGCTCCTCCTACGCCAATAATTATTGGAATTACCAATGATAGCGGGGTCGTGCGAGTAAATTGGTTAGTCTCTGATTGTCATGACTTAGCTGGATATTCTTTACACCGTTTTGATTCAGAAGATAGCTCATGGAGTAAAATAAATATAGGAAAGATTTTACCTACGTCAACCCGCTTTTTAGATAGAAACATAGAAAACGGTACACATTACTCCTATAAGTTGAATGCATATGATACGGCAAATAATGTTTCCGATTTTTCACATGAATTTAAAATATCAATAAAAGAAAAAAGAGAAGATTTAATAATTGAGCATTTTAATTCGGCAAAGCGTCAAAAAGGGAATCGAATTCAATTGGAATGGAAAGTAAATAACCCAGAAGAGGTGCTTTCTTATTTAGTATATGAATTGGCTCCTGGCAGTAAAACCTGGATGCCAATATCTGGGAATTTAGTTGAGCCAAAATTCGAAAAAAAAGCAGCACCCGGAACCTATCAATATCAGCTTAAAATTATTGACAAAAAAGGAAAAAAAATATTATCGGAACCATTAATAATAGTGGTTGAAAATAAAAAATAAGAGATTATGAAAAAGAGTTTGCCAATAGTATTAGTAGTTATTGCTTGTTTGTGCTCAATGATGGGCAAGTCACAAGTTGGATTAAATAATCCAAATCCAGATCCATCTTCAATTCTCGATTTAAAATCAACAGATAGGGGAGTGCTAATTCCGCGAATGTCCACCGGTGAGAGAAATGCCATGGCCATTGGTACTCCAACGCCTGCTGAAGGATTATTAGTTTTTGATACCACGTTAGACCGAATTTATTTTTGGGATGGTACAAAATGGCGAGCTGCGAATACCGTTGTGGCTGATAGTACTGGAGTTAATGAAGTATTGCGTATTAAAACACGAATGAGTGTGGGTTCTGGCTACACTGGATCAGAACCTGCTTCCAATGGTCTGGTGGTTGAAGGAAATACCGGAATCGGTACGGATAGCCCTGGATCGGATAAATTGTCGGTAAATGGTTCAACAAAACTAAATGGTAACACAGTAATTAATGGATCTGTTGATATTACAGGAGCAACTTCAATTACAGGAAATACAACTGTAACTGGAAATATTACTACCACTGGAACTGTTTCTGCCGCTGGATATGGCTTGGCCGGAGCAAGTGCGAATGGACCGGTACCAACAGGTGGAATTATTATGTGGAGCGGTGCTGTGAATGCAATTCCTACTGGTTGGGCATTATGTGACGGAACCAACGGAACACCAAACCTTGAAGATCGATTTGTTTTGGGGTCAGGAACAACGTATGCCCATAATAGTTCAGGAGGTAGTGCAACTCATGGCCATACTACTAATACTGCTGGAGATCATAATCATGCTTTAAGTAGTACTTCAAATGGAGGTAATACTGGTGGAATTACGAATTATGACCCGACAGTTGGAGCTTTTCACAGCACGGGATATTATGCAGAAGACGACCATCAAGGATGGCATGCAAATTCTTACTTAGAAACAGGTTACAATTCTGGATATGGCGAAGGTAATCATGCTCATTTATTGCATGGAAACACAGGAAATGGCGGAAATCATTCACACACTGTTTCTACAACTAACCACTTACCACCTTATTACGCATTGGCATTTATCATTAAACTATAATGCGAGTAGGAATGTCAAGTTTTCAATTCCATATTAAGGCCGCGTTATGCTCCATAATTTTACTTTATTCGATAAGCTTGAATGCTCAAGATGTGGTGAACAAAGGTGTTGATATTACAAACACAAACGTTAGTATATCATTACCTGGAAACTACTCTAATCAGCTTGACTCAATATCAAAGACGGTTAGCGGAAGTATCGCAAATGGTGATACTATTTCTTTAAAAGGCGACCTTATTAATAACGCTAATAACGGGGTTTTTGTAACCAATGCAGGGTTATTGCAATTCAATGGGACCAGTCATCAAAGCATAATTGGTGATTCACTTATTACTCTCAATAATGTTTGGCTAAAAAAGAACAATGGTTGGTTGAAATTAGAATCAGATTTATCGGTGGCAAGTCGATTTTTGTTTGATTCAGGAACTGTTTACCTTGATTCTTCGGAATTAAAATTGGGTAGCACTGGGTTTTTAGAAAACGAATCGAATTATTCCTTTGCCTTTTCACAAGCTGGTTTTATAACAGCAAATAAGTTTGTAAGTAGTCCTGTAATTTCAGATAATATCTCAGGGTTAGGTTTGAATATTGGATCGACAACCAATTTTAGTTTCGTTGATATAAAAAGAGGGCATGATAAGCAAATTGGTGCGGGCAATGGAAGTGTCTTAAAATACTTTGAACTGAGCCCGACCAATTCTGGTTCCGTTGACACCTTGTTGATTTCATATTTCGATTCGGATGTAGCCGGATCACAAAACGAAGATCAATTAACATTTTGGCAAACTAACAACTCAGGAATAGTATGGACAAATGGAGGTGGGGAAGTAGATACAGCCAACAATTATGTTTCTGCTGGATCTCAACAAATGGCTAATTCCATTTTTACTCTTTCTGAAGGAGATTGTGATTTTCCACCAGTTGTAAACCTTCCCGATTCAATTATTCGTTGCCAAGGAGATACGGCTACTTTGAACACCAATATTTCAGGACATTTTTATTCGTGGTCGAACAATGAAACCACCCAATCTATAATAGTTTCTGATTCCGGAAAATATTTTGTTACTGTGACTTCTGTAAACGGATGTGTGACACGTGATACGATAGAAGTCATTCATAAAAAGATACCTTCTGCGAGTTTCACTGCTACGAATGTTTGTTTAGGGCTACCCACTGTTTATACAAATCATTCGACTATCTCTGGGTCCGATTCGATGTTTTATAGCTGGAACTTTGGTGATACTACTGCTCAGAATGATACTTCTGTTTTAATAAGTCCAAATTATATTCACAATACTCCAGGGATACAAAAATCTTGGTTAATAGCTAAAACTATATATGGTTGTGCAGATACGACCCAAACCAACGCCTTGGTTTATGATTTGCCCGTTTCAAATTTCGGGGTTGATGATGCCTGTTCCGATTCATTAGTAGAGTTTACTGATAGTGCCGTTGTTGCTGGCGGGTTCAATATATTATCTCGAAAATGGTTTTTTGGAGATGGTGATTCTTCGACTGCTGTTCAACCGAACCATACTTATGCCGGCAATGGAACATATACAGTACAGTACTCTGTTACTACAAATACGGGCTGTTCCGATTCGGTTTCTAAAAACGTAAGTGTTTATCCTAATCCTATCGCAAATTTTTCAGTTACAAATGTTTGTGAAGGAATTCAATCCATTATTTCTGATTCTTCAACAGTAAGCTCTGGGATTATGAATTATTCGTGGTCTTTTGGGGACAATACAACAGATACAGCAAAAATTCCCCAAAAGATATATGCAGGTTCTGGTACTTATCAAATAACGCTAATTGTTGAAACGGGTCCTGGATGTATGGATAGCATTTCAAAAAGCACCGAAGTATATGAAACTCCAGTTTCTAATTTTTCCGTAGCCAATGCTTGTGCTGATTCAACGGTTTTATTTTCGGACAGTTCTGCGCTTTCTTCTAATTTTAATTATGCTTCTAAAACTTGGTATTTTGGTGATAATACTTCTCAGAATGTCTCAACACCAAACTCGGTTTTTAATGTATCACATGTATATATCACTGATACTACCTATCAAGTATTATATGTAGTTTCAACTACTGACAATTGTGTCGACTCATCATACGAATCTGTAACTATTCATGAAAATCCTTTGGCAAATTTTACGGTTTCTAATAACTGTGTAAATCAAGTTTCTCAAATTAGTAACAATTCTGTCTCAGCAACTAATTATAGTTGGAATTTTGGAGACGGGTCATTAAGTTCAGCTACTGTTCCTCAAAAAACATATTCAACGGCAAGCAACTATACAGTTATTTTAAATGTTTCAACTGCAAATGGATGTTCTCACGATACTTCGGCAATAGTTACTATTCATCCGCAACCATTGGCAGGGTTTCAATTGAGTGATTTTTGTTTAAACGACTCAATTCAACTAACAAACACGGCCAGTATAACAACGGGTAGTTTTTCAAATTCATGGTTTTTTGGTGATGGAAGTCAATCGATTGTAACCAACCCTAAAAAAGGGTATGTTACAGATGGAGCTTATGTTATAAAACAAGTAGTTACTTCGGGCTTTGGTTGTAAAGATTCGCTTAATAAAAACGTAAGTGTTTTTCCAATTCCAACCGTACAATTTAACGCAAGTAAAGAGTGTGAGGGTAATTCAACAATTTTCACGAACACGTCAACAGTAAAAAGTGGAACCAATTTTTATTCTTGGAACTTTGGTAACACGGCTACTTCGGTATTTACTTCACCTATACATAAATATGCGAGTTGGGGTAGTTATAACGTAAAATTGAAGACCTTAACAAACAATGGCTGTCAAGATTCTGTTACTCATATTGTTCAGGTAGATAGTTTACCATCCGTTAATTTAGGTGCTAATGTAACTACTTGCGGTAGCCAGTTTTTATTAAAGGCGGGTAACCCAGGTTCAAATTATTTGTGGTCGAACCTTACAACTGCTGATAGTTTAAATGTTTTTTTTAACGGGTGGTATGCCGTAACGGTAACAAGTCCGGCGGGATGTTCTGCGTCAGACACGGTATCAGTCACGCTAAATTCGTCTCCTTCAACTAACCTAGGCCCTGATGTAACTAATTGTGGGGCATATACTGTTTCCGCTTTTAGCTCTGGGGCAAACTATTTATGGAATACTGGGGGAATAAATTCGTCAGAAACAGTATTGACAACTGATACGCTTTGGGTTTTGGTTACAGATCAAAACAATTGCCAAAGTAGTGACACCATTATTGTAAATATAGACACGATTCCAACGGTTAGTTTGGGAGCTGATTTTGTTGCTTGTTTAGGTGATACAAATGTTGTTGGGCCCATTGCAAAACCAGGACTTTCATACTTATGGAGCAACGGGGCAATAACTCCTTTAATAGACATCACCAACTCAGGTTACTATAGGTTAACTGTAACCGATGTAAATAATTGCCAAAGCAGCGATACCATTCAATCAACTTTCAATCAGATTCCTTCAATAGATTTAGGAAATGACACTTCGGCCTGCGATAGTTTTAGGATAACAGCACAATCTTCGTCATTAAATTTATTGTGGAACACAACGGCAACTTCACCTTTTATCAATGTTGGAAATACAGGGTTGTATTGGGCACAAGCAACAAATGGGTTTGGATGTACACAAACTGATTCCATTTATGTTGTCATTGATACATTGCCTACTATTTATGTAGGCGCCGATTTTACGGCTTGTGCGGGCGACACGGTGTCAGCTGGTCAATATAAATTAGGGCTAAATTATATGTGGAACACTGGTAGTACAGATTCTATCATTGATTTAGTTTCTACAGGAACTTATTCAGTAGAAGTTGAGGATGTTAATGGTTGTAAAGCTGAAGATACATTGTCAGCGACATTCAACATAACTCCTACTGTTGATTTAGGTGTCGATACTTCGATTTGTGACAGTGTTACATTATATGCAAATAATTTGGGTTCAAGTAAGTTATGGAATAATACGAGCACAGATAGTTCACTAATTGTGACCACCACAGGGAAATACTGGTTACAAGTGACTAATATTTTTTCATGTAAAAATTCTGATACTGTAAACGTTGAAGTGAATTCCACTCCAGTTTTTTCGTTGGGTAATGACACTTCATTTTGTAATGGGGATAGTATAGTACTCTCGACTAGTTTGCCTGCAAAAACTTACCAATGGCAGGACTTAAGTTCTATCGATACTATGGTAGTGAAAAGTTCAGGAAAATATTGGCTATTTGTTGAAGATTCAAATAGCTGCACCGTAAGTGATACTATAAGTGTCTTGGTAAATTCAAAGCCCCAAGTAACCCTAGGCGACGATATTTATTTGTGTTTAAACGACTCTGCCTTAATAAACACGAACGCTGGAAATTTAACACATACATGGTATTTGAATGATAGTCTATTGTTAGAAACAGGAATAGGTATTTATGTGTCGGATAGTGGTTTACTAATAGTTGAAGTATCTGATAGTGTAGGTTGTGTAAATACGGATAGCCTGATAGTCAATAAGACTTCCGTTGAAATATTTCCGAGGTTTTTGGCTGCTTCTGAAATCTTTGCAGGCGACACAGTTCAATTTGTAAATCTTTCTTACCCTTCACCCCTTCAATATCATTGGAATTTTGGTGATGGTTCTACAAGTGTAGACTCATTTCCTACAAATGCCTATTATATTGATACTACGTTTACAGTAACTCTCGCTATAGAAAATGAGTATTGTAAAGATTCTGTTTCGAAGGATATAACGGTTAAAAAGAAACCGAAAGCTGAAATTATTACTCCACCTGCATCGCCATTTGTAAAATATTCCGAGATTATTGATGTAACTGCATTCCCTAACCCAACTCGAAATCAAGTAACTCTTCGGATAGAGATTGATCATGAAGCCCCCGGGACAATTGAGCTTTATAATTTACAAGGAACAAGAATAGCGAGATCAAAATTTGTGGGTGAAACCATTGAGGTTAATCATAATATCCAGCATCTAAAAACAGGAGTCTATATCTACAGAATTGGTGTAGGTACACAGTACAAAACAGTTAAGGTCATTAAATTATAAGAATGAATATTTACAATATTAAATCGAAGGTATCTCTTCTACTTCTTTCGGTAGTTCTAGTCATGTTAAATATATCTGTTACAGCGCAGCCATGTTTAAATGGTTGGCAATATAGCAAACAGGTAATCATTGAAAATCAAAACGGGAATGCTCTTAGCAATTTTCAATTTTCAATTGACATCAATACATTGCAATTGATAAATGCTGGCAAAATGAACTTAAATGGTTCTGATATTAGAATTTTAGACAAATCTGGAGCTCAAATGCCACTATGGGTGGAATCGAACTCTTTTAATACAACACAATCTAAAATTTGGTTTAAGCATTCAATAGCTGCTAATACTACGGATACTGTTTACCTTTTTTATGGAGCAAATAACGCATCGAACAGTTCAGACGGGAGTCAAGTGTTTGAATTATTTGATGGTTTTAGCGGCTCACTTTCTTTAACTGCTTGGGATACCTGTGGAGCGGGAGGGTATTCTGTTTCAAATGGTGTTTTGTCGTTGACTGGTTCTGTGGCAGAAAAAGCAGTTTTAGTTTCTAAGACTTTGTTTGCTAATAATTCAGTTTTCGAAATGGGAGTGAATGAGGTTTCAAAGGGAAATGCTTTTTTAGGTGCTGCAAATGTAGGAGTGACCAGTGAGGGCTATGTAATGAATATGGAGGAAGTTGCACCAAGTATTGATAATATTAGAGTAATGTCTATTTCAACCGCTGGTCATTGTTTTAACTTGAATCCACTTTTAACTCCGGATAATTCTGGTTTTGTAGCGACCCAAACCGATGGAACATGGTCGTTTAATTGGTTTGCGGCAGCTCAACAATCGTTTACATGGCCAAGTGGTAGTGATACAGCGATTGCGTCATCTATTACGTTACCGGGATCCTATTCTATGGTATTAGGTATAGGTGAAAAAGCCAGTGGTAGCTTAAAATTAGACTGGGTAAGGGCGAGGAAATATGCTAATACACCACCACAAGTTTCGGTAGGTTCAGAAATAGAGTACATTAATTCCGTTACTGCATCAGTTGCTGAATCAAGTGTTTGTGAAAGTGATTCTATTAAGTTATCAGCTAATTATGTAAACGGAGCCACTTACTCGTGGACTGGGCCAAACAGCTTTTCCTCATCAGATCAAAATCCTGTTATTACTGGTTTATCAACTCTGAATTCTGGCTTATATAAGGTGAATATATCGCTAGGTGGAAATTGTTCGAATGCATCTGATTCTGTTATAGTAAACGTTAGTTCATTGAGCGTTTCAGGAACCTTGTCTGGAACGGATACAGTTTGTGCTAATTCTAATAGTGGAACTTTAGAATTAAATGGTCAAAATGGAAAAGTGATTTATTGGGAAACTTCACCTACAGGAAATACCCCTTGGAGCACTATTGCTTCAACGAATGACTCATTGAATTACACAAATTTAAATGCCACACAATATTATAGGGCCGTGGTAGAAAACGGGTCCTGTGCAAATGCAACGGGAAATAACATAAAAATTTCTGTAGACAATAATTCTGTCGGAGGTTATGTTGTGGGGAATCAACCCGTTTGTAAAAGCACAAATCAAGGACAATTGCAGCTTCTAAATTCGACAGGAACTATTGTTGATTGGAGTAAATCGATTGATTTGGGGTCGACATGGAGTTCTGAGTCTTCAACATCAAATAAGCTTCAGTTTATAAATGTATCTGATACTACTTGGTACCGAGCTGAGGTTAAAAGTGGGGTTTGTAATTCTGCCTATAGTGATACGTTTAAGTTGAATGTTTATCCATTGCCTAACGTTGCATTTACAGCAAATAGTTCTTGCCAAAATCAAGGCATGTCATTTACAAACTCGACTTCAATTACTAACGGTAACATTATTAATTACAATTGGAATTTTGGAAATGGAACAGGATCTACACTTGAAAACCCAGTAGTCTCTTATTCTAATTCTGGAAAAATTCAGGTTACACTTACCGCTACGTCTGACCAAGGTTGTCAAGGGTTCGATGCAGATTCTGTTTCAGTTTTCCCAAACCCTACAGCACAATTTATGGCTTCTACTCATTGTGAAGGAGATAGCACTTCGTTTACTAACTCTAGTTCTATTGGTTCAGGCAACATAACTTCTTTTAATTGGGTATTTGGCGATCAAAGTGGATCGTCTATAATTCAAAACCCAAAATACTTGTATGGGAATAATGGAGCTTATTCAGTCAAACTTGTTGTTACTTCCGATAGTAATTGTGTCGATTCAGTCATAAATCAAGTATTAGTAAACGAAAACCCAATGGCTTCCTTTTCATTTGATACCGTGACTGTAGGAAATCAAACAGTTTTTCAGAATAAGTCATCAATTTCGGTAGGCGCGTTAAGTGCGAGCTGGAAATTTGGAGACGGAACAAGTTCATCTTTTTATAGCCCAACGCACAGCTATAGTTCAAGTGGAAAGTATGGCACTCAGTTAATTGTGACGAGCATAAATAATTGTAAAGACACCCTTTCAGATTCTGTTTTGGTTGTAGTTCGCCCAGTGGCGGATTTCACAATTGCTTCTGAATGTTTTATGGATACGAGCCTGTTTATGAATACAAGCACAAATAATACAGGGGCACTCACTTATCACTGGTCTTTTGGTGACGGTCAATTTTCATCCGATTCTTTACCGAAACATGTCTATGCCCAGCCTGGGCTATATACGGTAAAATTGACAGTAACAAATAGTTTTGGCCATACCGATGAGATTCAAAAGAGTGCCATTGTATACAATTTGCCGTCTGCAAAATATACGGCTTCAAGTGTATGTGATACTGATACAGTTGCTTTCGTAAACCAGTCAACTCTAGCAAGCGGTGTCTTAAATTACTTGTGGCATTTTGGTGATGGAAATACTTCTTCCTCACGAAATGTAAATTACCGTTACGGGTCGTCTGGAAATTACACCACCAAATTAATAGTGTACTCGGCTCAAGGCTGTTACGATTCAATCTCAGCACCAATCGATGTTTTTCCTAGACCAATTGTGTCCTTCGCTGTTGACACAGTTTGTTTTGGTGATACCACTTCATTTACAAACCAATCTTCAATATTCTCGGGAACCATAACACACTTTGCCTGGAGTTTCGGAAATGGGCTTTCTTCGAATCTACAAAGTCCCAAAATTGCGTATTCTCAAGTTGGTACTTATTCAGCTACGCTCACGGCTACTTCTGATAAAGGTTGTATAATGTCAGAAGAGGAAAGTGTGGGAGTGAGTGCTGAACCACAAGCGGGTTTTCAAATAAATAATGTTTGTGATGGGGATACTGTTATTATTCAAAATCAAACTTCAGGAGTTGTAGGTAATGCCAATTATTATTGGTCATTTGGTGATGGGCGTTTATCAAATAGTAGCGCGACAACCTTGGCTCACACATATTCAACTTCAGGACAATATACAGTAAGTCTCAAGGTAGAAATTGGTAAATGTGTTGATTCTATTTTTTCTGCTGTTTCTGTTTATGCCAAACCTGTTGTACAATTTGTGGCAGATACGGCTTGTCTAGGGCAACCAACTACATTCACAAACAACACATCAATTTCAAGAGGTAAAATTGATTCGTATTTATGGAATTTAGGAAATGGCTATAATTCAATAGAAACGAACCCAGTTATAAGTTATACCCTTCCTGGTATATATCAAGTATCCGTAAAAGCTACTTCTGACACCGGTTGTGTTTCCTCAAGTTTAATTCCCGTGTTGGTATATGACGTCCCTAGAGCAATATTTGAAGTTGGAAATGTCTGTGATAGAGACTCAATAGAAGTAATTAATAAGTCCATAGTACCTATTGGGAGCAACTCGTTTACTTGGAACTTTGGTGATGGAAATTCATCGAACACCAAGGCTACACAGTTTAAGTACTTATATACAAATGCTGGTGATTTTAATCTTTCATTAAAAATCGAAACCGTTGATGGATGTGCGGATTCGACTAGTTCTAAAGTTTCTGTTTTTCCAATGCCAACTACAGCTTTTAATGTCGACACGGTTTGTTTTGGTTTAACTACTGAATTTGTAAATGGCACTCAAATTATTGGTGGTACGATTGATAAATACCTGTGGGACTTTGGTAATGGAATTACATCGATCGAACACAACCCTAAATTAAAGTATACCTACCCAGGGAACTATATTGTTTCATTGAAAGCTATAACCGATAAGTGGTGTGAAGTAGAGGTTATTAATTCCGCCGTTGTTAACGTTCAACCGATTGCATTTTTCAACGCAGAAAGTGTTTGTGCTAACGAGACAGTAATTTTCGAAAACAAAACGGAAGTGACCTCAGGTCCGATCTCTTATATATGGGATTTTGGTAACGACAACATCTCGACATTAACCGAACCAGCTGAATCTTATGAAAGACCAGGAAGGTACGAAGTAAAACTTATTGCTAAAACTCCTTTTAATTGTGTCGATTCAATTATTAAACCTGTTTGGTCTTATGCGCTCCCTGAGCCATATATAATGGCCGAGAGCGATTCATTGAGTAAAGGGTATTCTACTCAACTATTTGGTTATGGTGGCTCGGTGTATACATGGAGTCCTCAAGAATCTTTAAGTAGGCCAAATAGTAGAATAACACAGGCTACTCCCGAGGAAACGATGTTTTATTATTTGGATGTTTTGGATTCGAACGGTTGTGCGGGCTCAACATCAATTGAAGTGGAAGTTGTTGATGATTTTAAACTTATAGCGAGCAACGTTTTAACGCCTGACAATAACGGGAAGAATGATTTGTGGGTAATAAAGTATAGTGAAGCGTATGAGAACATTGAAGTGACAATAGCAGATAGATGGGGGCGCATTGTTTATACAAATGATGATTACAATAATGAATGGGACGGAAACAACGATTCAGGAGAGCAATTACCTGACGGAAACTACTTCTATATTGTTACACGAAGTGGATCGAGCAATATCTATAAAGGGACTATTACAATTTTAAGAAACAACTAAGAATAGAAAGATGAGAGTATTGATTTTTATTGTTTTCGCTATTATTACTGTTAGCAGTGTAAAAGGGCAACAGGTTCCCGTATTTAATTCTAATTACGAGAATTCGTGGTTGTATAACCCAGCTAATGTTGGGCAAGGCGAAACGCCTAGCGCGAGTTTAATATATCGTAACCAATGGGTTGGCTTCGATGGTTCTCCTGTTACGACTGTATTTGGGCTAAATGGTAAGTTTAATGAAAAGCACGCCATGGGTTTTAAATTGTCATTTGATGAGGTGAATATCTATTCAAACTTAAATGCCTTTTTAAGCTACGCTTACACAGCACAATTAAAAGAAAAACACTTGTTAACGTTTGCCTTTTCGGGTGGGGTTTCGAATAATCAAATCGACTTTAGTAAGGTTGTGAGTGATGATGAGGATGATGAAGCTCTTTTGACGCAAGAAAGTGGAAATACTTCAGCAGATTTTGAATTAGGTATTCAATATAAATTTTCAAAACTGGAAGTGGGTATTGCCGCGTTTCAATTATTAGGAAATAGCGTTGAGTTGGAACAACAATCCGAATTTAGAAATTCAACCTATCAAAAAATTAGACACTTTTCATTGAATTTAAAATATGATTTTGAATTAGGCGAAGCGTTGCATATAGAGCCGCTTATTTTGGCCAGGTCAGTACAAGGAATGAATTTTCACGCTGACGTGAATGTAAGGTTAAGGTACGACGATTTGGTTTGGGGAGGGGTGATGTATAGAACTACTGGAGCTGTTGCTGCAATGGCCGGTGCAAATTTGTTCAATACCATTGGTGTAGGCTACTCGTTTGAATATCCACTTTCAATGAATATAAGTAAAACTGGCGCGACTCACGAAGTGCATATGATTTATAAATTTAGAAGACAAGCTCCAATTGCGGGCCAGGCAAAAAGAAATAAAAAGAAGAAAAAAGAAGTTGAAAAATTAAAATCTCAAAACGCTGAGCAGTACGAACAAATTGATCAGCTTAATCAACAAATAGAAGTGCTGAGTAGAGAAGTATCTGCACTCCGAAACAAAAGTTCCGAAAACGATTCAATTCAAATTTTACAGGAACAAAAAATGCAAGATTTGCTCCAAAAAGAAATTGAAAGATTAAAAATTAAAGAAGGGTTAAACGACTCAAATACTGAAGAAATTCAACAAGATTTTGAAGAAACGAAAGAGCAACAAACCGAAGATAGAAAGCTTAGGGAAGAAAAGCGCGAAGAGGATATTGAAGAACTTGAAGCTTATTTAAACTCACTTAAAAATCAAAAGCCTGTATCGGGTAAAGACCAATATTTGGTGTTAGGGTCTTATTATAAGGAAAGTCAGGCATTAGCCTATCAAAAACAGGTTATGTCAAAACTAAATTTATCTTCTTTGGTAGTTTCAAGTGCCGATGATAGTTATTTTTATGTGTGTAGTTCACAGGTAAATAATTTGAAATTGGCTGTGTCAGAAGTTGAAAAGAACTATAAAGGATACGACATAAATGGAAGACCTTGGGTATTCCTAAAAGTTAAAGAGTAGATTTAGGCGACCGTTCCTTGGCAGCTACTGCCAGCTCCTGCCGTACATCCAAAACAATGTTGGTTGACTTCAATATTCCTGCTGTTAATTTTCGACACATCAAAATCGGATACATGTTGACCAGTTCCTTTTTGTAGTTTAATCTTAAGCATTTGATTGAAGTCACAATCGTAAAGATAACCTTCCCAATCTACCGAAATTGTGTTTCTGCACATGATACCATCTACTGCCACTGGGTTATATGATGAAATTAATTTTTCCATATAATCCTCATAATTATCAGAAGCAATGAGATAATCCAAAAATCGACTTATTGGTAGGTTAGTTATAGTAAACAGGTTAGAAAATTCGATGTCAAAATCTGCCTTAAGGGCATTTTTAAAATCTAGTTCTAGCTCGGTTTGGTCACCCGGCAGAAAAGCGCCGCTCGGGTTGTAAACTAAATCAAGAATTAGATTGCTGTCGGTTTTCCCATATCCAACTGCATTTAGTTTTAAAAGAGCATCAATAGATTTGTCAAAAACGCCACTACCTCTTTGTCTGTCTGTTTTTACTTTTTTGTAGTAGGGTAATGATGAAACTACCCTTACACCGTTCTCTTTAAAGAATTCCGGTAAATCATTGTATTTCGGGTTTGACATTATTATAGTCAAATTCGACCGAACAATAATTTCTTTAACACCCAATTTTTTTGCCTCAGATATAAACCATCTAAAATTTGGATTCATTTCAGGTGCGCCGCCTGTAACGTCCAGTGTTGATATATTGGCGGCAGAAATTGCATCCAAGCACTGTTGCATGACCTCTTTTGTCATTATCTCCTTTCGGTCAGGTCCTGCGTCAACATGGCAATGCTTACAAGTTTGGTTGCACATGTACCCAAGGTTAACTTGAAATATCTCTGTTGTTGTCGGTGTTAAAGGCCAATTTTGGTCTTTTTGCAAATGTTTTTGAAATGTCTCAAATCCACCCTCATCAAATAGCTTTTTATTTAGAAAATTGAGTTGAGTTTCTACTGAAGCTAAAGGATGGTTTTGTGCATGCAGTGATTTAGCCATAATTACATGCTGAGTTTTTCTGCCTTATTCATCATTTGCACTCCATGAACCAAAGATGCTCCACCGCGAATGGCAGCCGTAACGTGAATAGCTTCCATCATTTCTTCTTCGCTACAACCTTTTTCTAAAGTATCGGCAGTATATGCATCAATACAATAAGGACATTGTACCGCATGTGAAACAGCTAACGCGATTAATGATTTTTCTCTCGCTGTTAATGCTCCCGGTTTAAATACTTCACCGTACCAATCAAAAAATTTGTTTCCAAGTTTTTTACTCCAATTGGTAATACTACCAAATTTTTTTAAGTCTGCCGGATCATAATATGTTTTTTGACTCATCTTTTATGCTTTTTAATAGAATCCAAAATTAGATTCTTTTGAGTTCTTGTTTCTACCATTCTACCATTAGAAACCTAGTTTGTCAATAAAACAACAAAACGTTGAACCTAATTTATTGTGAAGTAACTGTTTTTATGACTGCAGTTTACCGATTCAATGAATGGTTAGGGTTTTGAAACAATTAATAAACAAAACTTGTTCAAAATTGATTTCTTACCGGTCTCACATGACCTTGTCATCATTCTACATTTGGTTTTTATAATTCTTGATATGAAATATTTCTATTTGTCTTTATTTATGATTTGCTCCAGTTTTCTGATTGGACAGTCTGTGACTGATTATGTTGATTATTACGATAAGGACAGTACAATTGTTCGTAGCAAAGGACAGTTTTATTACGGTATGGAAGAAGGGTTGTGGATCTATTATCACAGAAATGGAAAAGTGATGGAAGAATCTAATTATACTGAGGGAAAACTGAATGGAAAAGTTACTATTTGGTATTCAAATGGAAACATGAAAAACGAAGGTTTTTTTCGGTTTAATGTACAAGATAGCTCTTACTCTAGCTGGCATGAAAATGGAAAATTAAATTCAAAAGGTGAATTTGACTTTGGCTTTAAATCGGGTATATGGGAGTATTTTTTTCCTGACGGAAACCTTTATAAAAAGGAATTGTGGGATGGTAGATTGTCAAAGTTGATTCATGCCAATGCTCTTTCCGGGGAGCCAATTGTAAAAGCCGGAAACGGACAGTTATTGAAATATTTGGGAAGCAGTATTGTTGCCAAAACTGATTATAAAGACAGTTTGCCTAATGGCTTGTATGAACGATTTTCGGGTTCAAGGATAATAGAGAAAGGGGAGTTTGTTAATGGAGTCAAGACTGGGGAATGGATAAACTATTTTGAATCTGAAGGAGGAGGAATATCTTCAAAGGTTTTTTATGAGAACGGTATAAAGAATGGGTCGGCGGCTTTCTACTTCTCGAAAGGTGTGGTAAAAATTAAAGGAACATATTCCAGCGATAAAAAGGAAGGATATTGGCAGTTTTTTCAACCTGATGGGTCAGTTTATATGCAAGGTTATTTTGCCGAAAACATTCAAGACAGTCTTTGGACATACTATTACGACTCATCTAAAGTAAAGGATAGTGAAGGTTATTTTACTAATGGAGTAAAAAACGGTTCGTGGTCGTTTTGGTATCCAGACGGATCCGATTGGAGGAAAGGAGTTTATAAAATGGGCTTAAAACACGGTCTTTGGACAACCTGGTTTGAAACCGGTGGTAAAGTTCAAGAAGGAAATTATTTGAATGGTAAAGAAGATGGTGAATGGTGGTCATGGTACCAGTCTGGTAAGAATAAAGATCATGGATATTATACGGAAGGTAAAATGGACGGGGCATGGGAAGGATGGTTCGAGAATGGTCAGAAGAATTACTTGGGCTCTATAAAGAATGATCTTAAGGATGGAGCTTGGGAGTTTTGGTATTCTAATGGTAAGGCTAGAGAATCAGGTTCTTATAAAGAAGGGCTGAAAAATGGTGCCTGGGTATATTATTATAAAACCGGAATTAAAGATAACGAAGGCAGTTATTCGAAAGGAAAAAAGAATGGATCGTGGAAATACTACTTGGAGTATGGGCAGTTACAAAGAGAAGTGTCTTTTCAAAATGACAAGTTACATGGTCCAAGTGTTGTTTATTATCCTGGAAAAGGAATAATGACTGAGAGCAACTATAAGAATGGTAAGCAACATGGAACATGGAAGATGTTCAATGAAAGAGGAGAATTGATTAAAAAAATGGAATACGTTAATGGTGTAAAAAAGAACTGATATTTTTCTTACATTTGCCGCATTATTACAAACTGTACTCGAAAGAGGAGTTTTTTTAGCTCCTCTTTTTTATTGCTTATAACTCTAGATTGATAACAGTAGCCCAAATAGAAAAATTGGTCAACGAAAAGTTGGAAGGAACTGAGTTCTTTACCGTAGACATTTCAGTTGATGCTGGAAATAAAATTGTTATAGAAATGGATGGTCCAGACGGTTTTCCTATAAGTGAATGCGTCAATTTTTCTAGACATGTTGAACATAGTTTTGATAGAGAGATTGAAGATTTTTCGCTTAAAGTTACAACACCAGGTCTAACTAAACCATTGAAAATATTTAAGCAATACGAGAAAAATGTAGGTAGAAACTTAAAAGTTACTAATCTTAACGGAGAGGTTGAGGTTGGGAAGTTAATACTTGCTCAAGAAGATAAAATAGAACTTGAAATGAGAACTATGGAACGTCTTGAAAAAAAGAAGAAAAAAGTGGAAGTAGTGCGTAATGTCACTATCCCAATGTTAGATATAAAAGAATCAAGAATAGAACTAGATTTCTAAATCATTAAGTTATGAATACACAGGAATTTATAGAATCGTTTTCGGAGTTTAAAGACATGAAGAATATCGATCGTGTTACAATGATGAACATTGTAGACGACGTGTTTAGAAGTGTGATTGCTCGTCAGTTTGGAACCGCCGATAACTTTGATATTATTATTAACCCAGATAAAGGTGATCTTGAAGTTTGGCACAATAGATCTATTGTTCCAGAAGGAGAAGTTGAAGATGAAAACTTAGAGATTTCTCTTCCAGACGCTCAAAAAATTGAGCCTGATTTCGAAGTTGGTGAAGATGTGTCTGAGGAATTTAAAATTGAGTCATTTGGGAGAAGATCAATTACCTCACTAAAACAAAATTTAGCTTCAAAAATTCTTGATTTACAAAAAGACGGTATTTACAAGAAATATAAAGATAGAGTCGGTGATATTGTTACTGGCGAAGTTTATCAAATTTGGAAAAAAGAGATACTATTATTGGATGATGAAGGAAATGAATTGGTTCTTCCAAGAACTGACCAAATTCCTTCCGATTTTTTCAAAAAAGGAGATACGGTTAGAGCCGTTGTAACTAAAGTAGATATGAGAAATAACTCTCCAGTTATTTTTCTTTCTAGAACAGCTCCAGCTTTCTTAGAAAGACTTTTCGAATCTGAAGTTCCTGAAATTTTTGATGGTTTAATTACCGTTAAAAATATTGTTCGCGAACCAGGAGAAAGAGCTAAAGTTGCCGTTGAATCGTACGATGATAGAATTGACCCGGTAGGAGCTTGTGTGGGTATGAAAGGTTCAAGAATTCATGGAATTGTTCGTGAACTTAAGAATGAAAATATTGATGTGATCAACTACACTTCCAATCCAGAGTTATATATTCAAAGGGCTTTAAGTCCAGCGAAAATAACCAATATGAATATTGATAAAGAGACTAATAAGGCTGACGTATTCTTACGTCCTGACCAAGTTTCTTTAGCAATTGGAAAAGGTGGTTATAACATAAAATTGGCGAGTAAATTAACGGGTTTCGAAATCGATGTATACCGTGAGGCTAGTGGAGATGTTGATGATGTAGATTTAGAAGAGTTTTCTGATGAAATTGAACACTGGATTCTTGATCAATTAAAAACTATTGGTTTGGATACAGCTAAAAGTGTTTTAGAATTGGACAAAGAAGATTTAATGAAACGAGCAGATTTAGAGGAAGAAACTGCAAGTGAAATTCTTCGAGTTCTTAAGTCTGAATTTGAGGATTAAGATTCTACAAACAGAGTTTTATATTTGTCCAAAGTAATATGGACGCATATTCCCTGAATATTAAAAGGGGTTAAGTATTTTATATGGCAGCAGTAAGGTTAAGCAAAGTAGCAAAAGAATTAGGTGTAGGTGTTAAGACCATTACCGATTTCCTTAACGATAAAGGAATTGAGTGTGATGGACGAGCTACGACTAAAATTGAGGAGAGTGCCTATGAAATGCTGCTGGGACAATATTCTTCTGATAAAAAAGCAAAAGAGAAGTCTAAATCTCTTAATGCTCAACGTGAAGAACGAGTTACAATTTCAATTGACGATCAAGTAAGAGAAAAACCATCGCGAACCGAGGAAGTTCATGATGAAGTTGTCATTAAGAATGTTTCGGTAAAACCGGTTGTGAACCTTAACTTACCTGAAGATAATGTCGTTGAAGAGCCTGCCGAATTTGCTCCGCCTGAGCAAGAGAAGAAAGCAGATCCGGAAATTATTAAGAGTGACAGCGATTCAAACTCAGATGGTGGGCCGAATGTGTTGGGTAAAATTGATCTGTCTGCGTTAAATTTAAAAACGCGTCCTGATAAAAAGAAGAAAAAGCCAGAAGAGCCTAAGCCTGTTGCTAAGAAAGCTGCTAAGCCTGCCCCGAGTAAAGAGCCGAAAGCACCAACAGCTAAAACTGAGAAGTCAGCCTCAGTTAAGGTTGAGCAGCCAAAGCAAGAGAAGAAACCTAGTGCCCCAGTTAAACCTGAAAAAATTGAAACCGTTGTTGAAAAACTTTCCGGACCAAAAATCACAGGTAAGAAAATAGACCTTTCAAAGTTTCAAAAGCCTAAAAAGTCAAAACCAGTTGCTTCTTCTAACGATACTAAGGAAACTGAAAATAAAAAGAAACGTAAAAGAATTCGTCCTGCGGGCGGAAATGATAATAGACCTGGTGGCTTTGGAAAAGGTAAGCCTGGGTTTAGAAAACCACCATTTAAAAAAGGTGGCCAAAGAGGAAGAGCAGCTGATCCAAAAGCTGAAGTAACTCAAGAAGATATTCAAAAAGAAATCAAAGAAACTTTAGCCCGTTTAAGTGGTGGTGGAAAGAAAAGATCCGCTAAACACAGAAAAGCTAAAAGAGATGCAAATTATCAACAACAAGAAGAAATAGAAAGACAACAAGAGGCTGAAGAATCTGTAATTAGAGTTACTGAATTTGCAACTGCGAATGAATTAGCAACTCTAATGAGTGTTAGCGTTAATGATGTTATTGGCGCCTGTATGTCACTCGGATTATTCGTTTCAATTAATCAACGTTTGGATGCAGAAACAATAAATATTGTTGCAGAGGAATTTGGTTTTACCATTGAGTTTGCCGGTGCAGAAGATGATGAAGTAAGCTTAGTTGAAGAGGATGATGCAGATCGAGTAGTTTCAAGACCACCGATTGTTACGGTAATGGGTCACGTTGATCACGGTAAAACATCGCTTTTGGATTACATCAGAAGTGCTAATGTTATTGATGGTGAAGCAGGGGGAATAACTCAGCACATTGGAGCTTATCAGGTGAATCACGAAGGGCGTCTAATAACCTTTTTAGATACACCTGGTCATGAGGCGTTTACTGCCATGAGGTCAAGGGGAGCACAAGTTACAGATGTTGTAATTATAGTAATTGCTGCTGATGATAAAATAATGCCCCAAACAAACGAGGCAATTAATCATGCTCAGGCAGCAGGGGTTCCAATAATTTTTGCAATTAATAAAATAGATAAACCAGGGGCAAACCCTGATAATATTAAACAAGAACTTGCCACCAAAAACTTTTTGGTTGAAGAATGGGGCGGGAAATATCAAAGTCAAGAAATTTCTGCTAAAAACGGGACCAATGTGGCTGAGTTACTTGAAAAGGTGATTTTAGAAGCTGATTTGCTTGAATTAAAAGCGGATCCTATTAAAAGGCCAAATGGTACTGTTCTAGAAGCTTCACTAGATAAAGGAAAAGGATATGTTTCAACTCTTATTGTACAAGAAGGTACAATGAAGATTGGTGATATGGTTTTGGCCGGTGCGCATTACGGTAAAGTAAAGGCAATGTTCAACGAGCGTGGGCAAAATATTGATGAGGTTGGTCCTTCAGGCCCAGTAAGTTTACTTGGTTTAAATGGCGCGCCTAGTGCTGGAGATAAGTTCTTTATAATGGAGGATGAGCGTGAAGCTAAGAATATTGCTCAAAAACGTTCCCAATTACAACGAGAACAAGGAGTTCGTACCAAGAAACATGTTACCCTTGATGAAATTGGAAGACGTATTGCTATCGGAGATTTCCAAGAGTTAAATATCATTGTTAAAGGTGATGTAGATGGCTCTATCGAAGCTTTATCTGATTCGTTGTTGAATTTATCTACTGAGAAAATCCAAGTAAATGTTATCCATAAATCGGTTGGACAAATATCTGAATCAGATGTCTTGTTAGCCTCTGCATCAGATGCAATTGTTGTAGGGTTTCAAGTTAGACCTTCTACAAGTGCAAGAGCATTAGCAGAGAAAGAAGAAATAGACATCCGATTATATTCAATTATTTACGATGCAATTGATGAGGTTAAGCAGGCTATGGAAGGTATGCTTAAGCCAACTGTTGAAGAAAAAATTGTGTGTAATATCGAAGTAAGAGAAACTTTTAAAATTACCAAAGTCGGTACTATTGCTGGTTGTTATGTTACAGATGGAACTGTTACACGAAATACTAAAATTCGATTGATAAGAGAAGGGATTGTTGTGTATGCAGGAGCATTAGGATCATTAAAACGATTCAAGGATGACGTGAAAGAAGTGAAGAAGAATTTTGAATGTGGACTTAATATTGAGAATTACAACGATATTAGAGTTGGCGATGTAATTGAAGGGTATGAGGAAGTTGAGGTTAAGCAAACACTATAATCCTCCTTCTTTATTTATCTGTATTTAATCTTCTTCTTTTTCAATTTCCAGTACAGGGAAATTAATACGATCTCTTACAATAAAGGCATCTGAAAAATTTTCTCGCAATTCTACATAAAACCGCTCAGCCTCCATTCTGCTTCGGTAATCGCCTATTCTTAGCTTAAAGCTGGCGCCCACATGTATTACGTACGCGTCAATATCTGGGTAAATTTTAAGAAATTCTGTTTGGACTTCGTTGGCTTTTGTGAAGCTTTCAGGTCCAGGACTAGAAAACAATTGGATTCTATAACCATTCATTTTTCTGTCCTCAGAATTAATTTCTATGTACCTTTTTTCCAGCTTGTTTATTCTAACATCACCGTCAATCGATGCATTCGGTGTTTTATAAATTGAGTTAGATGTGTCATTAATTGGAGGGGTTTGTGATAAACCTACAAAAGCAACTAAAATAAATGAAGTGCTGAAAAATAAATTCGTTTTACTCATACTTTCTATTCACTAAAAACTGAGCCAAAGATGTTGTATTATCTTCATTTTAAAGGTCTTGTTCGATAAATAAATTCAAAATAGTCAACTCTACTTATTTAGAACGAGTCTAAATTATTTGTAAGTTTTTCGATTTCTCTAGTGCCCACCGTGCCATGTTAAGGTTTGTTATAAATTTGCGGCTTCACTAAAGTAGGGTTTATACTATAAAGACTTTAAAAACCTAAGACATATGAGGCTTTTGAGCAGGCTGAAGAGGAATTTTTCCTTCGCACTTTCTGTACTTACGATAATAATTATGACCTCCGGCACTATAAGTGCTCTGGACGGCGAGAAGCTTTTTAAGGCAAATTGCGCGTCATGTCATAAAATTGATAAGAAATTTATTGGTCCGGCCTTAGCGGGTGTTGAAGATCGATGGGAGGATAAAGAGAATCTTTATTCTTGGATTAAAAATTCATCAGATTATTTAAAAAATAACAAGGGTGATTCTTACGCTCAAGAGTTATTTGAGAAGTTTAATAAGAGTCCCATGACGGCTCAAGCTCTTTCGGATGAGGAGATTGATGCTATATTGGTTTATGTGGCCACTCCTCCTGTTGTGGAAGAAGCTGAAGTTCCTGTTGCTGTGTCGGGCAATGTTCAAGTTGAAGATTACAGTGCTTACTGGTTACTTGGTTTGTTGGTTGTTCTGTTGATAGTCGTGAAAATCTTAATGGATGTTAAGTCATCGCTTAAGCAAGTTCACTCAACTGTTTCAGGTGAAGATCTCGAGCCTCAAGTTGCTTTGTTGGATGGATTTATGGGGTGGGTCTCAGCTCATAAAAGAACGACGGCTGCATTTGTTTTGGTTTTGATAATGTTTAGTTCTGTTCAGCTTTGGTTTGTGGTTAAGGATATTGGTGTGTATAAAGGTTATGCGCCGGAGCAACCAATTAAGTTTTCGCACGAAATTCATGCTGGGGACAATGAGATAGATTGTGCTTATTGTCATGGTTCTGCATACAAGGGTAAGACAGCTGGGATTCCTTCTGTTAATGTTTGTATGAATTGTCATCAAGGAATTTCAGAAGGTAAATTGTGGGGAACTGAAGAGATTTCTAAAATTTATGAAGCTGCAGGTTTTGACCCAGAAGCTATGGCTTACACTAAAGAGCCTAAGCCAATTAAATGGGTTAGAATTCATAACCTTCCAGATTTTGCCTATTTCAATCACTCTCAACATGTGGTTGTAGGTAAACAAAAATGTCAAACTTGTCATGGGCCAGTTGAGGAATTTGGGTATCCAATGAAACAGCACTCTGATTTGACAATGGGTTGGTGTGTTGATTGTCATAGAGAAACTTCTGTTTCTATGGAAGACAATGCATACTATGATAAAATACACGAAGAATTAAAAGAGAGATATAAAGACAAGCCTATTACAGATTTCACCGTAGAACATATTGGTGGTTTGGAATGTTCAAAATGTCATTATTAATCAGATAACGAATAGATATTCACTTTACTGATATGAGCGATAAAAAGTACTGGAATAGCCTAGAGCAACTCAATAATGATCCGGCTTTTGTAAAAGAAGCGGAGAAAGAGTTTAAGGATGAGATTCCTGTTGCGGATTTTCTAGGGAAGGATTCCTTAGTTGATACTTCATCTTCAAGAAGAGATTTTTTGAAGTTTATGGGATTCAGTTTAGGTGCTGCTACATTGGCTGCATGTGAAACGCCTGTTACTAAAGCTATTCCTTACGTTGTTAAACCAGAGGAAATTACACCAGGTGTAGCTAACTGGTATGCGTCTTCTTTTAATATGGGTGGTTACTTTGCTAGCATCCTTGTAAAGACACGAGAAGGGCGTCCAATTTTTATAAAAGCAAACGATGCTTTTCCAGAAGGTTGGAGAGGGGTTAGTGCAAAAGCAAATGCTTCGGTAATTGAACTGTACGATGATAATCGCTATCAAGCGCCTGTATCTAATGGAGAGTACTCATCATGGGATACTGTTGATTCTGAAATTCTAGGAAAATTAAATGCTATAAAGGCTAAAGGTGGAAATGTAAGAATCCTTACATCATCAACTTCTAGTCCTTCTACTCAAGCTGTTTTATCAAAATTTGAAACTGCATTTAAGCCAGAAGGTAGCGAATCTAAGGTTATTTATAATTATGATGCTAATAATTATGAAGGTATAACTTCAGCTAACTTTAAAGACTTTGGTAAGGCTGTTGTTCCTACTTATGATTTTGGTAAAGCTAAGGTTATAGTAAGTGTTGGTGCTGACTTTTTAGGTTCATGGTTAGATGTTACTTCTAACTCTAAAGGTTACGCGGCAAAGAGAAATCCTGAAAATGCTTGGATGTCTCGTCATTTTCAATTTGAGTCGAAAATGAGTACGACTGGTGCGTCTGCTGATGTTCGTGGGGCAGTTAAACCATCAGAATATGGTGAAGTAATAAAGTTGATTTATAATGCATTAGCAAAAAAAGCTGGAATTGTAACTGCAGCTTCAGGCTCAATTGCATCTGATGATAACGATGTTTTGTCTAAGGTTGATACTGCAGCGAATGAGTTGTGGGCAAATAAAGGTGCTAGTGTTTTAGTTTCTAGTTCTAATGATAGTAACGTTCAGCAAATAGTTAATGGAATTAACAATCTATTAGCAAATTATGGGTCAACTATTTCAATTGCTAAAGCGAACAACCTATACAGTAGTAATGCCGGAATAAATGATCTTCTGTCTGAAATGAATTCAGGCAAAGTTGATGCTTTAATTGTGTACGGTGCTAATCCGTCGTTTACAATGCCACAAGAAGTAGGCTTTGATGGTGCATTAGCTAAAGTAGGTTTAAAGATAAGTTTGTCGGATAGACCAAATGAAACGTCTGAGAGATGTGATTATGTGTGTCCAGATCACTTTTACTTAGAGTCATGGAACGATCACCAACCTTATACTGGAGTTTATACTCTTACTCAACCTACTATAAATAAGTTATTTAACACTAGACAAGCACAAGACAGTTTGTTGATTTGGGCTGGTGAAACAACTGATTATTATACATTCATGAAGACGAATTGGCAATCAACGGTTCTTGTTGGTGCCGCCGATCAAATCATGAGTGATGATGCATTTAATCGTGCTTTACAGAAAGGTGTTTATCTAGTTCAGGGTTCTGATGAAGAACCTGTTTATGCAGGTGATGTTTTGTCTGCTGCTCGTAATGTTGGCCCTTCAAATGGAAATTGGGAAGTAGAATTTTATTTCTCGAATGCAATTGGTGATGGGTCTCAAGGAAATAACCCTCATTTGCAAGAACTTCCAGATTCTGTGACAAAAATTTCTTGGGATAATTACTTGACCATGTCTCCTTCAGATATGATTGAGAAAGGTTTTGAAACAAGAACCGCTCAAGAAACGCCCGCCAATTTGGTAAATGTTACTGTTAATGGTGTCGCGTTTGCCTTACCTGCAGTTTCATCTCCAGGTCAAAAGAAAGGAACTATTGGTGTTGCACTTGGATACGGGCATACCGTTTCTGGTAAAAGTGGTATGACTGGGGTAAATGTATACCCTGCGCTTGGAATGAAAAATGATTCAATTTCATTTTCGTCTAGTGATGTTACTTTAGAGGACGCTGGTACTAAATATGCAATTGCTTCTGTTCAAACTCATCACACTATGATGGGTAGAAAAATTGTTAATGAGACTACTCTTGAATCATTCAAGAAATTTGACAAAAATGACAAAGAAAATGGTTGGAATAAAGCAGCTATTTTGGTTGATGGTTTTGGTAGAGATACGCATGTAAAGGACATGAACCTTTGGGATGATCATGGTTTAGATAAAGGTCATCACTGGGGTATGAGCGTTGATTTAAACGCCTGTAATGGATGTGGTGCTTGTGTTACCGCTTGTCATATTGAGAATAATGTTCCTGTTGTTGGTAAAGACGAAATAAGAAGAACTAGAAGTATGTTCTGGTTGAGAGTCGATCGTTACTACTCGAGTGATATGTCTAAATCAGTTGCAGAAGAAACTGGAACTGGCGTAATGGATATGTATGCTGAAATGGAAGTGCCTTCTGATTATCCAGATGTTGTTTTCCAACCAGTAATGTGTCAACATTGTAATCACGCTCCTTGTGAAACAGTTTGTCCTGTAGCGGCGACTACTCACAGTGAAGAAGGTTTAAATCAAATGACTTATAACAGATGTGTTGGTACAAGGTATTGTGCTAACAACTGTCCTTATAAAGTTAGAAGATTCAATTGGTTCAATTATAATCGTGATCCTAAATTTGCAGAGATTAATCCAGCTCAAAGTGATTTGGCTAGAATGGTGTTAAACCCTGATGTAGTTGTAAGGTCTAGAGGTGTAATTGAAAAATGTTCTTTCTGTGTACAAAAAATTCAGGAAGGAAAACTATCCGCGAAAAAAGCTGGTCGCCCGGTTAAGGATGGTGAAGTAACTAGTGCATGTGCTGAGGCTTGTGCAGTAGGAGCAATTGTATTCGGAGATTTAAATGATTCAAAGTCAAAAGTTCGAGACAACTTTGATAATGATAGAGCTTACTTCATGATTGAAGAAGTAGGTACACAGCCGAATGTTAGTTATATGACTAAGGTTAGAAATAGAAAAGCATAAAAACTGAAAACTTGATCCATGCATAAGGAATCAGAAATTAGATACCCGCTCATCCAAGGTGAAAAAACATATCACCAAATTACGGAAGACGTTTGTGCCCCAGTAGAAGGGCGAGCCAATAAGTTGTGGTACTTAGCCTTTACAATTTCGGCAATAGCTGCAATGTGGGGTTTAGGATGTATCCTATACACCATTGGTAGAGGTATTGGGGTGTGGGGCCTTAATACAACCGTAGCTTGGGCTTGGGATATTACAAATTTTGTTTGGTGGGTAGGTATTGGCCACGCTGGGACATTGATATCTGCTGTACTATTACTATTTCGTCAGAAATGGAGAATGGCAATTAATAGGTCTGCTGAGGCGATGACAATTTTTGCCGTTATGATGGCTGCATTGTTTCCCGGTATCCATATGGGAAGAATTTGGATGGCCTACTGGGTGTTACCTTTGCCAAATCAATTTGGTTCTTTGTGGGTCAACTTTAACTCTCCTTTACTGTGGGATGTATTTGCCATTTCAACTTATTTCTCTGTTTCTTTGGTATTTTGGTATATTGGATTAATTCCTGATTTTGCCACAATTAGAGATCGTGCTACGCGTACTATCCCAAAATCTATTTATTCTATTTTGGCATTTGGCTGGAGTGGAAAAGCTAAACATTGGATACGTTTTGAAGAAGTTTCATTGGTGCTAGCTGGATTAGCAACACCACTTGTTTTTTCTGTACATTCAATTGTATCAATGGACTTTGCAACATCGGTTATACCAGGTTGGCATACGACAATTTTCCCTCCTTACTTTGTTGCTGGGGCAATTTTCTCTGGGTTTGCAATGGTTCAAACCTTATTACTTACAGTTCGGAAAGTAGTTAGTCTAGAAGAGTATATTACTCGTAAGCACATTGAATCAATGAATATAGTAATTGTAATTACCGGTTCAATGGTGGGCGTTGCTTACTTAACAGAACTATTTATTGCATGGTATTCAGGTGTTGAATTTGAACAATATGCTTTTTTAAATAGAGCTACAGGACCATACTGGTGGGCATATGTTTCAATGATGACATGTAATGTTGTTACTCCATTAGTTTTCTTTATTGAAAAAGTAAGAAAGAGTATCATAGCTTCATTTGTAATTTCGATATTCGTAAACATTGGAATGTGGTTTGAACGATTTGTGATCATTGTAACTTCTCTTCATAGAGATTACATTCCAGGTAACTGGTCTATGTTTCACCCAACGTTTGTTGACATAGGAATATTTATTGGTACCATAGGAATTTTTGGAGTATTGTTTTTACTATACGCAAGAACATTTCCTGTGTTGGCATTGAATGAATTAAAATCGATCCTGAAGTCTTCAGGAGCGAATTATAAAAAACAACAATAAAAGGAGTTGTAATGAGTAGTGGATTGAAACTCTACGGTTTGTACAATGACGATGAAATCCTGGTTAATGGGGCAAAATCGTTAGTTGGAAAGGGAATTAAAGTAAATGATGTTTACTCTCCATTTCCTGTACATGGAATCGAACGAATTATTGGTATTAAATGGACTCGATTGGCGATTTGTGCATTCTTGTACGGAATAACTGGATCCATTTTAGCTATCACAGGAATGTGGTACTTCATGATTGTTGATTGGCCAATGGATATTGGAGGAAAGCCTAATTTTTCTTTCTTATTAAACATGCCAGCGTTTGTTCCAATTATGTTTGAATTTACGGTGCTTTGTGCTGCTCATGGAATGGCGTTAACTTATTTTTTAAGAAACTGGACATTGCCAGGTGTATCGGCAAAGAATCCACATCCTAGAACTACTGATGACCATTTTGCAATGGAAATAGTACCAGAGGATAATTCTAATTTCTCTAAAGAGGATTTAGAAAACATGCTAAAAGAAACGGGAACTGTAGAAGTTTTTGAGAAGTAATAAAGAAAAGAAATTTGTCCTAGAGATGAGATCATTTGTAAATACATTAGGGGTTATTATTACGGGAGTCATTTTAATGAATTCTTGTAAATCAGATCCAAACAGTCCAGGAATTGAGTACATGCCTGACATGTATCGTTCTGTTTCTTTTGAAACCTATGGCGAAAATCAGTTTTATGGTGATACAATTATGAGCGCCAGACTACCTGCTGAAAATTCGATTTCTAGGGGAATGGATAATTTGCCATATGCTTATCCGAATACTATTGATGGCTATAATCAAGCTGGTGAGAAATTAAAGAGTCCTCTTACAAGTAATGAGATGAACTTGGCAAAAGGAAAGGAGCTTTATAATAAGTTTTGCGTTCATTGTCATGGTAAGAAAGGTAAAGGTGATGGGACTGTTCCTACTAATAGTGAGTATCCAAATCCCCCTGCTTACGATGGTGGTTTAAAAGATTTGCCGGAAGGTAAAATGTTTCACTCAGTTACTTACGGTAAGAACTTGATGGGGTCTCATGCTTCTCAGCTTACAAAAACAGAAAGATGGCAGATTATCATGTACGTGAAAACGCTTCAAGGTAAAAAAGAAGAAAAGAAAGAAGAAACTACAACTGAAGTTGTTGAATCTTAATTTATAGTTTAAAGAATTACTGAAAAGGATAATAATGGAACAGTTTACTTTTTCCAATAAAGCAAAGCGATTTACATACATTCTTATGGGAGTAGGTATCGCCTCTCTGATATATGGATTTGTCGCTTCAATGAGTGGTGGTGAAGAAGGACACCATGCTGGTGGAAGACTTTGGTCAAATCTGCTAATTAATGGCTTCTTTTTTATGGGAATAGCTGCTTCGGCAACTTTTTTCTTTTCGGTGAATTACGCTGCTGAGTCAGGATGGTGGGTTTCAATAAAGAGAGTATTGGAGTCTATTGGAAGTTATATGCCTGTTGGGGCAATAGTGTTATTCTTGGTTTTTATTGCAGGAGTATTGCACCAGCACCATTTATGGCACTGGATGGATCCAGCCGTTATGGACCCTAGTTCTGAGCACTATGATGAAATTATCGCTGGTAAACAAGGGTATTTGAATCCTATTTTTATGGCTGTTAGACAATTGTTGATTTTTGGTGTTTGGATTTGGTTCTGGAAGCGATTTAGAACAAGGTCTTTGGAAGAAGATTTAGGCTTTGATAGAAATAGACATTTTAAAAATGTTAGAGATTCTGCAATATTCTTAATTGTATTTGGATATCCTATTTCAACTTTTGTTCCTTGGGATTGGATTATGTCGATTGACACCCATTGGTTTTCTACACTTTTTGGATGGTATGTATTCTCTGGGTTATGGTTGAGTTCAATGGTTGTGACAACCCTGATGGTTGTTTACTTGAAAAAAAAGGGATTAATGACTTTTGTTAATGAGAGTGTAATTCATGATCTTGGAAAATGGATGTTCGGCGTTTCTTTCTTGTGGTCATATTTATTTTTCTCTCAATTTATGCTTATTTGGTATTCAAATATTCCTGAGGAAATAACTTATTTCCAAGTGAGGTTTGAAGAATACAAATATTTATACTGGGCTATGTTTTTTGTGAACTTTGTGTTCCCTATGATTGCACTTATGGATAGAAGTAATAAAAGAAATTATGGTTTCTTAACCGTGATTGGTGTTATAATATTTTGTGGTCATTGGGTTGATACTTATATGATGATTACTCCGGCTATCATGAAAGATCATGGGCACATTGGCTTTTTTGAAGTTGGATTGGCACTTGGCTTTCTTGGACTTTTTCTTTTTGTAATATTAAACACATTAACAAAAGCACCTTTGGCTGCAAAGAATCACCCTTTCTTTGAAGAAAGTGTACATCACGAAATTCATTAATAATTGTATTAGTTAGAAAAATAGAGAAGATAAAATGACTTCAATACTTATATACCTCGTATTATTCCTAGCAGTTATTGCTCTGATTCAAGTTGTTAGAGTGTTTGAGATTTCCAATATCCTAAAAGGAGAGGACGGAATCACGGTAAGCGATAAACAGACTAACAACATTCGTTATGCATGGGTTGCTTTTATAGCTGGCTATTTTGCTTTCGTAATATGGATATTGTACAAATTTGGTGGTTATATGTTGCCTGAGGCAGCTTCGGAACACGGTGCACAGATAGATACATTGATGGATGCCAATATGGCGATAATTATGATCGTTTTTGTGATCACTCATATTATTTTAGGAGTATTTGTTTTTAAGTATGCTAAAACGCAGGTTAAAGAAGCATCATACATTACCCATGATAATCGTCTTGAACTTATTTGGACAGCAGTACCTTCTATTGTATTGGCAGTAATTATAATTTTTGGTATTTCTACATGGGAAAGTGCTATGCGCGAAGTACCGGAAGATGCTATTAATGTGGAATTGTATGCTCGACAGTTTGATTGGACAGCAAGATATGCCGGTGAAGACAATATTTTGGGAAAGGCTAATTTTAGAATGATTGGTGGAACAAATTCATTAGGAATAATAAACGAGAGTACAATTAGTGAGAGATTATCTCAATATGACGAGAAAATTAATTCATTAGAAGAAAGTCGTAAGGATGTGTTCCCTGGTAGCGCTAATGATGAAGCCATTTTGGAGTCAATTAAATTGCAAAAGAAGAATAGAGCTTATGTTGAGCAACTAAAAGCTCAAAATGAAATTGAGAGTTATTCAGTGGCAGATGATGATGTACTTACTAAAGTTGAATTTCATATTCCTGTGGGAAAACCTGTTAATTTCCAAATAAGATCTCAAGATGTTATCCATTCAGCTTATATGCCTCACTTTAGAGCGCAAATGAATGCCGTACCTGGAATGATGACTCAGTTTTACTTTACTCCAACAATAACTACTTCTGAAATGAGAGGTAAATTGGGGAATCCTGATTTTAACTACTTGTTGTATTGTAACAAAATTTGTGGTTCAGCGCATTATAATATGCAAATGACCATAGTAGTTGAATCAGAAGCGGATTATAAAAAATGGTTGGCAGAACAACCTAAGTTTTACACAGCAAGTAAATAATTGCACTAAATAAAGTACTTAAAGATGTCAGGTCACAAAGAACCCTTCATTACAAAATATCTTTTTAGCTACGATCATAAAATGATCTCGCGCCAGTTTCTTTTAACTGGAACGGTGATGGCTTTTATTGGTATGGCAATGTCATTGCTATTCAGATTGCAATTAGCCGCACCCGGTGAAAGCTTTTGGATTCTTAATGTTTTACTTGGAGATAAATGGGCGCCTGATGGTGTGTTAGATCCAAATATGTATTTGGCATTAGTTACAATACATGGAACTATTATGGTGTTCTTCCTTTTAACTGCAGGGTTGAGTGGAACTTTTGCCAATTTATTGATTCCGTTACAAATTGGTGCTAGAGATATGGCATCGGGTATGTTAAATATGCTGTCTTATTGGTTTTTCTTCGGATCATCAGTGGTAATGCTTGCGTCCTTATTTGTTGAAGCTGGACCGGCCTCAGGTGGATGGACAGTTTACCCACCTTTAAGTGCTCTTCCAGAAGCTATGCCAGGATCGGGAATGGGAATGACGCTTTGGTTAGTAAGTATGTCATTGTTCATTATATCCTCATTGTTAGGTGGTCTTAATTATATTGTTACGGTTATCAACCTCAGAACAAAAGGAATGAAGATGACTCGTTTACCTTTGAGTATATGGGCATTGTTTTTAACTGCCATTTTAGGGGTTTTATCATTTCCGGTTTTATTTGCTGCGGCACTTTTATTGATTTTTGATCGTTCGTTTGGAACGTCATTTTATTTAAGTGATATTTTTATTGCTGGCGAAGCGCTAGATAGAACGGGAGGATCTCCTTTGCTTTATCATCACCTGTTTTGGTTCCTTGGTCACCCAGAAGTTTATATTATTCTACTTCCTGCATTGGGTATTACTTCAGAGGTAATTAGTACAAATGCACGTAAACCAATATTTGGCTACAGAGCGATGATTGGATCTATATTGGCAATTGGATTTCTTTCATTTATTGTATGGGGTCATCACATGTACATGAGTGGTATGAATCCATTCTTAGGTGATGTGTTCACATTTACTACTTTATTGATTGCTGTACCTTCTGCCGTTAAAGTGTTTAACTACTTATCTACTTTATGGCAAGGTAGAATTCATTTTACAGTTGCCATGTGCTTTGCAATTGCAATGGTTTCTACTTTCATAACGGGAGGAGTTACCGGAATTATATTGGCTGACGCGGCGCTTGATATAAATCTTCATGATACATATTTTGTAGTTGCACACTTTCATATTGTTATGGGATTATCTGCTGTTATGGCCATGTTTGCGGGTGTGTATCATTGGTTCCCAAAAATGTGGGGTAGAATGATGAATAAACCTCTTGGTTATATTCATTTTTGGATAACTTTTATATGTGCTTATGGAGTTTTCTTTCCACAGCACATTCAAGGTTTAGCGGGTCTACCAAGACGATATTATTCTTATACAGAATTTCCAATGTTTGAGGGAATAATGGATATCTCAATGATTGTAACTGTGTTTGCAATTATTGGTGGCCTTATCCAATTTGTATTTTTATTCAACTTAGTTTACTCAATGTTTAGAGGTCCTAAAGCACCTCAGAATCCTTGGAGATCAAATACTTTAGAATGGACTACACCTGTTGAACATGTTCATGGAAACTGGCCAGGTGATTTACCTGTTGTTCATAGATGGGCTTACGATTACAGTAAACCGGGTAAAGCTGAAGATTTTGTTCCTCAGAACGTTCCTTTAGAGGAAGGTGAAGTAGATGGTGAAGAAGGTCATTAAAACTTAATTATTGATTTTATAAATGTCTCTTGAACGGTTGTTCAAGGGACATTTTTTTTTGGCTAAATTTGAGGTAATTCAAAGAATATAATGAACGAAAATCTCGACCCCAATTCTGAGTCAATGAATCCTATTGAAAGGGATTTAGAAAAAGTTTTAAGACCAAAAGAATTTGGTGATTTTACTGGTCAAGAAAAAGTTCTTGAAAATTTGAAAATATTTGTAGAGGCTGCACTACAACGTGAAGAGGCGTTAGATCATGTTTTATTACATGGCCCTCCTGGGCTCGGTAAGACGACTTTAGCTTTAATAATTGCAAATGAGTTAGGGGTTGGAATTAAAATTACCAGCGGTCCTGTATTGGATAAACCGGGTGATCTTGCTGGGTTGCTAACCAATTTGGAAGAAAATGATGTTTTATTCATAGATGAAATTCATAGACTTAGTCCAGTTGTCGAAGAGTTTTTGTATTCTGCCATGGAAGATTACAAGATAGACATCATGATTGATTCTGGTCCTAATGCACGTAGTGTACAAATAGACCTTGAACCTTTTACCCTAGTAGGTGCCACAACACGATCCGGACTTCTTACGGCTCCCTTGCGGGCGAGGTTCGGAATAAATTCAAGGTTGACTTATTACAATTCTAATACACTTCAGAAAATTGTGAATCGGTCAGCTTCAATTCTTGCCATGGCAATTAAATCGGATGCTTCATTCGAAATTGCAAGTAGAAGTAGAGGGACTCCTAGAATATGCAATGCTTTATTGCGCCGAGTAAGAGATTTCGCCCAAATAAAGGGTGATGGCAAAATTGATAGAAAGATTGCTCATTACGCACTAGAAGCATTGAATGTGGATGCATATGGGTTAGATGAAATGGATAATAAAATTCTTTTTACTATTATTTCAAAATTTAAAGGTGGTCCAGTAGGGTTAACTACTGTTGCTACTGCGGTGGGAGAGGACTCAGGAACTATTGAGGAAGTTTATGAACCCTTTTTAATTCAAGAAGGTTTTTTAATGAGAACGCCACGGGGAAGAGAAGCCACAGAAAAGGCTTACAAGCATCTTGGTATAGCACCCTCTCGACCTCAAGGTAGTTTGTTTTGAGTTCCACTAATAATTCGATTTTAATAAAGAATAAAGCACGTGATCTTGGTTTTATGCTTTGTGGTATATCCAAAGCAGAACCCCTCAAAAAGGAAGCTTTGTTTCTTGAAAAGTGGCTAAATCAAAACAAACACGGAGAAATGAAGTGGATGGAGAACTACTTTGATTTGCGTGTTGACCCAACAAAATTATTTCCTGGGGCTAAGACAATAATTAGTTTAGCTCTTAATTATTTCCCGGAAGAAACTCAAAGTGAAAATGACACTTTTAAGGTGTCAAAATATGCTTACGGTAAAGACTACCATTTTATAATAAAAGAGAAATTAAGATACCTACTTGATTATATTCATCAAGAAATTGGAGAAGTTTCGGGGAGGGCATTCGTGGATTCTGCGCCTATTATGGATAAAGTTTGGGCGAAAAAATCAGGTGTCGGTTGGATGGGAAAAAACACTAATATTATTAACCCGAAAGCGGGGTCCTTTTTTTTCTTAGGCGAGCTTGTTCTGGATATCGACCTTACTCCAGACGGCCCCATAAAAGATTATTGTGGTACCTGTACGAAATGTATTGATTCATGCCCGACTGAAGCACTTAGCGGAGATTTTGGAATAGATGGTAGTAAATGCATCTCTTATTTTACTATTGAGCTTAAAGATGAGCTTCCACTATCATTTTCAAACAAGTTTGAAAATTGGATGTTTGGTTGCGATATATGTCAAGACGTGTGCCCATGGAATCGATTTTCGAAACCAACGAAAGAAGAATGGTTTAAACCTCATGATAAACTTCTTACCTTGGAAAAATCCGAATGGAAAGAAATAAGCTTGGAGTTGTTTCAAGAAATATTCAGAAAGTCTGCTGTAAAACGAACAAAGTATTCTGGGTTAAAAAGAAACATAGAGTTTTTAAGTCAAAATCTTAAAACTGATAGTTAAGAGTTAAGGCTAATACGATATTCCACGCACCATTCCATTGAGTGCCGGGAATTTGATTACTGTTTGAAACTATTGAAGTTACAGAATGATGGCTTCTGAAATTTACGAAAAGGTGTTCTTTTTGAATTTCATAATTCACCCCTAGAACGGCATCTAATTCTAATTTTCGCCAATCATAAGGGCTCGATTGTGTTGTTCGTTCTCCATTTTGGTCCCATTCTTTAGTATTGATTAAATATCCGATTCCTGGGCCAAGTTCTATTTCAAATCGATTTAAATCGTATTGAAGTAAAAGTGGTATTTCAATATAATTCAATCGAATTTTATATGATGAGTATATTCCTTTGTCTGGTTTTGCCGGATTATTACTTCCTTTCTGCTGATATATGAGTTCGTATTGAAATTTTAGTTTTTTATTAATGCGGTAATTTGCAAAAGCTCCGGCAACCAAAGAAAATTTGTAAAACCCAGAGGCTGCATCACCCGTAATCTGACTAGTGTTTATTCCAGCTTTTAGGCCGGCGTGGAATTTAGATTCTTCAGATGACTGCTGAGAAAAGGAATATTCAGATTGGAACATCCAAAATAAAAGTATGAAAAAGGATTTGGTCTTAATGACTTTCAACAGCATGAATTTCTTCTACTTGTATGACTTCTCCAGAACTGATATCTCTAACAAAACCTACAAATATTAAATGTTTAGGGTTTTGGTCTTCAGTAGGTTCATATTGAAACGAGTTTTCAACTCTTTCTCCCTTTGCAAGAGATCCAGTTATAAATGGATTTCCGGAAGTAGGCCCGATACTACCCCTAATCATGTGCCTATGCACATAGAAAGTATCTACGTCACTCAAACCTATCCAAGGCCGTCTATCATCTATTTGGGGAGCTATAAGACTATCCTCAATAACTAATACACCTAGTAAATGGTCTCCTGTCAAGTCTTGAAGGGCTTCACCACGAAACAAAATCACGTTTTTGTTCTCGCTTTCGTTTCTAATATTTCTAATATCGAGTTTAAGAGTTGGACTATTAATGGTTGAACTAATATTCTGTAATTCGGATTGCCACTGACCAGGGCCTAATGGTCCTGCTTGTAGTCTATTTATTACTGCAGTTGGGTAAGAATTTGCATTAAATAAATCATGAATATCTTTCCCAGCTTCAACTCTCCAATCTAGAGGTAAACCCTTTGCTGGTTGAGGCTCAGCAAAACTTCCGTAATGAATCGCCACAACAACCATTTGGTCTTTATATTCATTTTCTGACCAAGAATTTAGTTTTTCAGAATTTTTCGGGCAATTTGCGCAAGTGTGACCAGTAAATTCTTCCGTAAACATTTTTCGAAATAAATGGGTTGTATCTGACCAAGTAGTGTCACCTATTAATTCTCCTCCATCTTCAGCAATTCCTTCAAATGGATCTTCAACCTTATCACAGGCCAGAATGGCAATTGATAATACGACGGCGATAAGAATTATATTTTTCATAATATCTTGAATTAGAAACTTTGTGTAATTGTTAAAGTAGCTCCGTTTGAAGCAGGAACTTGTCTGCAAACTCCACCAACACAGAACAGCCCAGCTTTCTGTCTGCCGTAGCCTACTGCAATTCTAGTTGTGTTTTTGGTATACCCGAAAGTTGCATAAGGATAATGAACTCTATTTTTAGAAATTGGGTTTCCATAATTGTACTGATCCATTATAGCAACAAACCAGTGAGGGGAATAAGTATACTCTAAAATTAAAGTAGCCCAATCACCCATGTCTTGTTTTGTAAAAAGACCTTGTAATTCTGCTCGAATTGCGTGCTTCTTTTTGAATTTGTATAAAACATCTAGCACCGCAATATCTGCATATATTTTGCCTTTGTATTTTCCATTGAGCCCAGCGAAATTCATTATGTTGTTATTGACCATTAAGTTCATATACATAGCCTTTAACTTGAATTTTTTATTCAATTTACGTTCTATGGTAACGTTCAAGTCTTGAAAATATTGGTCATCTCCCGGACTAAAAAATTTAGCTTCATAACCTTGACGTGTTGTTGATTCGTCGTATAAATGAGTAGAGTCAAGTCCATACGCAACGGCTGCATTTAGCTGGATTGTTGTCCCATATTTACCGCCATACCACGTCTTTTTCTTGAGTTTGTAAATTAAGTCACCCTGAAAAGCAACTTCTCCAGTTGGTTGTGTTGCGTATGGGTAAAGTGTTGCTGCTAAGTTATAAGTGTGTTGTTTGGTTAAGGCAGGTAAATAATTAATGGTTAAATCGTTCAAAACTTGATCGCGTTCAGATCTGAAACTCATATTATCGATATACTTCGCGGATAAATTGATTCCAAAACCCTTCTTAGAATACGAAGCAGACAAGTAAAGCCCTTGCCCCGGCTTGTAGATATACCCATTGTCAAACGATGGATCATTTTCTTTATAAGTGTATTCTCCAAGAAATGAAATGTCTTTATAATTAAGAATTATTCTGCCACCATAAGACCCTACATTTTCAGGCATTTTATAATTTGGGTTATTGTCTTCTTGATATTTACTTACCAAGCTACCGCCTAGTTTAACTTTTAATTTTTTGTTTTTAAGCCCAGCAAAAGTCTCATTTAGGACCATCATACCGTCGATACCTCTAACTAAACTTTCACTAGTTTCCCAATAATACCTTTGTCGGCCAATGAGTCCTTTTAGTGTTATGCCTTTGTAGGGTTCATATTTTACTTTTACTCCGTCCATTGCATTATCTAGCCCTAAATCACGAGCTTCGTATGAGCGAAGAATCATTCCAGTTCCGAATTGTTCATAGAAGTTACCTACTGTTACCTCTAAGCCATCTTGCGTGTAAGAAAAATAGCGATAAGGGATTCCCTGTCCTTCATACTTTGGGTCGAAACCCAATAATGGGTTTTGGTAGGCTTCGTAACGTATTCCGGCACTAAAACCACCTTTAGATATAATTGCATTACCAAATGCGTTCATTCGCATTTTTTCAGGAACATCAGGTGCTCCAATGGCAGAATCAGGATTGTAATACTGTGCTCCAACACTTATGTTGCCTCTTATTTCTAAAGGGGCTGCCTTGAATTTATCTAGGCCATTTTCTTGAGCAAATAACGATGATTTATTAAAAAACAAAAAGCCCGTAATCATACAGGCTAAAAGAATAATCTTTTTCAACGGACTTCGTTTTGAGTGGGAATTATTTGATACTTTCTCCATTTGCTAATTTCTGAACCAGTTCATAAAGTTCTTCCTCATCACCTTCAGAGTATGAGTTGTGTTGCCATACAATTTTACCTTCACCATTTACTAAAAACGTATGAGGTACATTATTGACTCCAAGTGCTCTCTTAAAATCTCCGTTAATATCAATATAAACCTCATAGTCCCATGCTTGACCATTAACATAAGGTTTAACTTTTTGCATGTTTCTGGCATCGTCGACTGATATAGCAACTATTTTCACTCCCGTTTCGTCTACCCAATCATCATAAACTTCAGCTATGTTGTTTAACTCCCTTTTGCATGGACTACACCAAGTTGCCCAAAAGTTTATTATCATAGGCTTACCGTCGTTAGATAAATTACTCGTACTAAATGATGTTGTTCCATCCATTTCTAGTAAAGAAACAGTAGGTATCGATTTTTCAGAAAACTGAGCACTTAAGCCGATACAGAGACTAAATGCAACAAATAGTGTTAACGCTTTTTTCATAATGCTTTAATTAAAGATGGCGAATATAATGAATACTATAGATTTTGAACCTATTCTAAATCTAATTGTCGGGCATTAATCAATTGCCGTACCAATTTTGGCAAAGCTTCAGCGGCGGGTTCATTTATCAAAGTAAAGTTATTGCCTAATTGGTTCTCATCTAATTTTGGGTCTATGGCAAATTTTTTACAGTTTAATGGTGCGTAATGAATCATGCCCGCTGCGGGATGTACGTTCAACGAAGTGCCTATTACAATAAAAATGTCCGCCTGTTGAATAATTTCAATTCCAATAGAATAGTTTGGTACATCCTCACCAAACCATACAATATTAGGGCGCAACTGACGACCTTTTGAATCAGAACCCCCAAGCTCTAAATCATTATAACCTATTTGAATAATCTCGTTTCCGACATGTCCTTTCGCTTCAGTTATTTTTCCATGAAGATGAAGAACGTTATTTGAGCCACCTCTTTCATGTAAATCGTCAATGTTTTGTGTGATAATATGTACATCGAAAAAAGGTTCTAATTCTGCCAAAGAAGTATGCGCATTATTTGGTTTTACTTGTGCTATTTGTCGTCGTCTTTCGTTGTAAAAATCTAGTACAAGTTTTGGATTAATTGAGAATGCTTCTGGGGTAGCAACCTCTTCAATCTTATTTTTTTCCCAAAGCCCATTTGAATCTCTAAAAGTGCTTATTCCACTCTCAGCAGAAATTCCAGCACCGCTAAATACAACAACCTTTTTCATTTAATAAAATTACATTGAAAAATAATAGGATTAGGTTAGGTTTGTTTGCCTTGGGCTAGTGGAAAGGCTTACTTTTACCGGTTATTTTTAACGGGAGATTTTATGCGTAAAACAAGTAAGAAAGAAGCTTTAGATTATCACTCGCAAGGGAGAAAAGGAAAGATTGAAGTTAGACCTACTAAGCCCTATACATCTCAAAGAGATCTTTCGCTAGCTTATTCTCCTGGAGTAGCCGAACCTTGTTTGGAAATTGCGGCGAAGCCTGAAACTGTTTTTGAATATACGGCAAAAGGAAATCTTGTAGCAGTTATTTCTAATGGAACCGCTGTGTTAGGTTTGGGTGATATTGGGCCAGAGGCGAGCAAGCCGGTAATGGAAGGTAAAGGGTTGTTGTTTAAAATATTTGCAGATATTGATGTATTTGATATTGAAGTAAAAGCAACCGCTATTGACGAATTTGTTGAAACAGTAAAAAATATAGCTCCAACATTTGGAGGAATTAATTTAGAAGACATTAAGGCGCCAGAGGCTTTTGAAATTGAACGAAGATTAAAAGAGGAACTGGATATACCCGTAATGCATGATGACCAACATGGAACTGCCATTATTTCTAGTGCAGCATTGTTAAATGCGCTTGAATTGAGTAATAAAAAAATAGACGAAGTAAAAATTGTTGTAAGTGGAGCCGGGGCTAGTGCTATTTCGTGTGCTACTCTTTATGTGATGTTGGGAGCAAAACGCGAAAACATTATCATGTGTGATAGTAAAGGAGTAATTAAGCCATCTCGCGAAAACTTAGATCAATATAAAAGTCAGTTTGCAAATGCGGTAGAAGTAAATACTCTTGGTGAGGCTATGGTTGGCGCAGATGTTTTTTTAGGGCTTTCGCGAGCAGACGTAGTTTCTAAAAAAATGGTAGCCTCTATGGCTAAAAATTGTATTGTTTTTGCACTTGCAAATCCAAACCCTGAGATTCCTTATAAGGATGCAATTTCTGTAAGGGAAGATATTATCATGGCTACCGGAAGGTCTGACCATCCTAATCAGGTAAATAATGTTTTAGGTTTTCCTTTCATTTTTAGAGGTGCACTAGATGTACAGGCCACAGCTATAAATGAAGAAATGAAAATGGCGGCTGTTTATGCAATTGCTGAGCTAGCCAAAGAAGCTGTTCCAGAAGAGGTGAACTTAGCTTATCAGGAGCGAAACATGAGTTTTGGTAAGGATTTTATTATTCCAAAGCCACTGGACCATAGATTATTAACGGCTGTATCTCCAGCAGTAGCTAAAGCAGCAATGGATTCTGGAGTTGCAAAAAAGAAAATTACCAATTGGGATGAATACCGAGATGAACTTGAGCAACGCTTAGGGCTCGATAATAAAGTATTGAGTAGTATAACTGAAAGAGCAAAAAAGAATCCTAAAAGAGTCGTTTTTGCAGAAGCAGACAATTATAAAATTTTGAAAGCTGCTCAAATAGTTAATGACGAAGGAATTGCCACTCCAATATTATTAGGGCCAAAGGCTCGTATTGAAGCGTTGATTACGGAGTTTGAGTTAGAGCTTGATGGTGTTCAAATAATCGACCCAAGAAGCGAAGAAGAAAGTATAAACAGAGAAAAATACGGTCATATTTATTACCAAATGAGACGTAGACGAGGGTACACTTTGCCTGAGGCTATTAAAGCCATGCGAGAAAGAAACTACTACGGTTGTGTAATGGTTAAGCAAGGTGATGCTGATGCAATAGTTTCTGGTATTACTAGGAATTATCCTGATACTTTGAGGCCAGCCCTCCAGATTATAGGTGCAAATCCAAAGAGCAAAACAATTGCAGGTATGTATCTGCTTAATACAAAAAAAGGCCCTTTATTTCTAGCTGACACTACAATTAACTTGAATCCAACAGCTCGTGAATTGGCCGATATTACAATATTGACTGCAGAGGCAGTGAAGGTTTTTAACTTGAAGCCAAGAGTTGCACTTTTATCCTACTCTAATTTTGGATCTTCTCGTGGTGGCGAGGCTGATGTGGTTAAAGAAGCAGTTTCTATTTTGCATAAAGAACGGCCTGATATTGTTGCAGACGGTGAAATTCAGGCCAATTTTGCATTGAACTTGAACAAGAGAAAAGAGATGTTTCCATTCTCTTTGTTGTCTAAACATAAAGTAAATACACTCGTTTTTCCGAACCTGTCAGCAGGAAATATTGCCTATAAGTTTATACAAGAAATGAGTGATGTTGAAACCATTGGTCCTGTATTATTAGGAATGAAAAAGCCAGTTCATATTCTTCAACTTGGCTCTTCAGTTAGAGAAATAGTAAATATGGTTACACTGGCAGTTGTTGATGCTCAGCTGAAATCTAATAAAAGCAATAAGCTAAGCGATATTGATGATAAAATTGAAACTTTATTATGATTGAATACTTAAAAGGAAGATTAATTGAAAAGAACCCAGTTTACGCTGTAATCGAATGTTCGGGTATAGGTTATTTTGTGAATATTTCGGTAAACACTTTTGAAAGCATGGGAAGCGATGAGCTAACCAAACTTTTTATTCATGAAGTAATTCGAGAAGACTCTCGTTCGCTATTTGGTTTTACCAATGTGGGAGAGCGAGTTTTGTTTAGGCATTTAATTTCTGTAAGTGGAGTAGGGGCCAATACTGCTAGAGTTATTCTCTCTTCATATAAGCCTGGTGATATTCAATCGGCAATTCTCAACGATAACGTAGATTTATTAAAATCAATAAAAGGAATTGGTGCTAAAACGGCACAAAGAATCGTTATTGATTTAAGAGACAAAATCCAAAAAGATGAACCGCAATTAGAAATTTCATCACTTTCAGACAATACTTTGAAAAACGAGGCGTTATCAGCGCTTATGGCGCTTGGATTTGACAAAAATAGGTCAGTCAAAGTGTTGCAAAAAGTAAGTGCAAATATTGATGAAAATACTGGCGTTGAGCAGGTTATAAAAGAAGCATTGAAACTTTTATAAGTTCTACAGGCGCTTCATTGTGAAGTTGGATAGAGTTCGAATTATAGCTATAACGCTGTTTACAGCGATGTTATTAACCTCAGGATTAGCTAAGGCTAATTTAGAGATTGACTCGGTATTCTTATATCCAAAAATTACTTATCAAATAATGCCACTAGATAGTGGTGATTCTGATAAATTGGATATGCGTTATCCAATTAAGGACTCGGAAGGCATTGACCCTGAGGGGGGTGAGTCGGGTGCAGTGAATATGAAAGATCCTGCCAACTTAAAAACCGAAGTAAAATACAACCCAGAAACGGGTAAATACGAGCTGACTCAAAAAATTGGAAATATTGATTACCGTCCACCTTCTTACATGGATTTTGACGAGTATATCGAATACAATAAACAACGAACACTAAACGATTATTGGAAAGATAAACAGTCGGCTGAAAGTGAATTTGACGGCAACAAGTCAAAAGCATTCAAACCAGAACTTAAAATAAAGAGTAGAACTTTCGATAGAATTTTTGGCGGAAATACCATCGACATCAAACCTTCTGGTTCTGCTGAACTGTCTTTTGGTTTAAGAATTAGTAAAACTAATAACCCGGTTATACCAATTCGTAATCGTCGAATTACCACATTTCAATTCGACCAAAACATGCAAATTAATTTAGTCGGGAGCATTGGTGATAAAATGAAAATTACCACCAACTACAATACTCAAGCAACTTTCGATTTTCAGAATCAGTTTAAGATTGATTACACAGGATATGAAGATGAGATAATTCAAAAAATTGAACTGGGTAATGTTAGTATGCCCCTTAATAGCCAGCTTATAACAGGTAGCCAGAGTTTGTTTGGGGTAAAAACCAAGTTAAAGTTTGGGCGATTAACCATGACCACTGTTTTATCTCAAGACAAAGGTCAAAAGAGTGAAATTGAAACTAAGGGTGGAGTTCAAGTCAATGAATTTGAAATTAAAGCTGATAACTACGAAGCCAATAAACACTTTTTCTTAGATAAATTTTTTAGAGATCAATATGAAGATGCAGTGAAGGATCCTCTCGTACTTAATTCGACTGTTAACATTACCAAAATTGAAGTTTGGGTAACCAATACAAGAACAAATGGTGATGCACCAAGAGACATTATTGCTTTTCAAGATATGGGTACTGCAGGTGGGGATGCTACATCATTTTATAACAATCGATGGATCAAAGGAGGATCTTTACCATATCCAGACAATGCACACAACTTTTTGTATGAAGACGTAAATGGACCTAATGGATTTGATGGCAATCGTAATATGGACTTGGCAATTCCAATACTACAACAAAAAATGGGTCTAGATCCTCGAATGGATTTTCAGAAAGTTGAATTTGCCAAACTACTTACCCCAAACGAATACAATTTCAATCCACAATTAGGTTATATATCTCTAAAACAGCAAATAAGTACAAATCAAGTTTTGGCCGTTGCCTATGAGTATACCATCAATGGTGAAGTTCACCAAGTTGGCGAGTTTTCTACAGATATAGCCGATAAGCCTTTGTTGGTTAAAATGTTAAAATCAACGGAGACCAATACACGAGTACCCATGTGGGATTTAATGATGAAAAACATTTATAGCATTGGGGCTTATAGAGTTAAAAAAGAGGGGTTCAAATTTGATGTTTGGTACCTTGACCAATCCAAAGGAGTAGATATAAATTTTATACCTCAGAGTGAATTAAATGACATGAGTTTAGTTCAACTTCTAGGAATGGATACTGTCGATTTTAATGGTCAGTTGAGGCGAGATGGAATATTTGATTTTATTGAAGGAATAACAATTAATTCTCAAAATGGTAGAATTATTATTCCTCGAGTTGAACCATTTGGAGATGGCCTCAGAAGAGCAATCAGTGAAAATGTAAGCGACCCATTAAAAGCGGAGGCATATATAAGATTGTACGCGTTTGATTCTCTTTATACCAATACTCAAGCGGATGCTAAAGTGAGATGGCCTGAACGAAATCGTTTTTCATTAAAAGGGAAGTACCAGAGTGAGTCGAGTAATGAAATCCCATTAAACGCCATGAACGTTCCTGAGGGGTCGGTTACGGTTACTGCAGGCGGGCAAAAACTTGTTGAAAATGCTGATTATACCGTTGATTACAACCTAGGTAGAGTAAAGATAACCAACCAGAGTATCATTGAATCGGGGCAACCCATTAAGGTGTCACTTGAGAGTAATCAATTGTTTGCCCAGCAACAAAAGAACTTTTTAGGTCATCGAATGGACTATAAAATCTCAGATGATTTCTTAATTGGCGGTACAGTAATGCACCTGTGGGAAAGACCGCAAACACAAAAAGTAGACATCGGTTATGAACCAGTATCTAACTGGATTTGGGGTCTAGATTTAAGCTACAGAACTGAGTTGCCTTGGTTAACTCGGGCAATTGATAAAATCCCGGGTATTGACACAAAGGAAAAATCAACCATTTCTGTTTCTGGGGAATTTGCCCAGTTGCTTCCCGGTCATTCTAAATCAATAGGTAAAGAAGGTAATTCCTACATTGATGATTTTGAGGGAAGTCAAAGTTCATTGAGTTTGACTTCATTTTTTAACTGGCATTTGGCAAGTACGCCACAGCACCAAAGTTCTAGTTTCCCAGAAGGAAATTTATTTGATAATCCCGCTGTAGGTATTAATAGAGCATTATTCAATTGGCGTGCAATTGAGGCCTCGTTTTACGATAATAGCCGGTCACCAGATAATGTAATTGGTGATGAAAAAATGATTTCGAATCACTTCATGAGGCAGGTTTTGGTTAGTGAAATTTTTCCTGAGAAACAATTAAACGCCGCTGACATCAATACCCTACAAACTTTTGATTTGTCTATTTACCCCAATGAACGAGGGCCATACAACTATGATGTAGATGGACGAGCGGCTGACGGAACGTTGTTAGGAGCGGGTGTCGATTCTGCGGGTTTTTTAAATGACCCAGCTTCTAGATGGGGAGGAATAACCACTAAAATAACCCAAAACGATTTTGAAGCAAGCAACTATGAGTACATTCAGTTTTGGGTAATGGACCCATTTAATGAAGATTATGAAGGAAGTGCACAAAATGGAGAATTATTCTTCAATATTGGAAATGTTTCAGAAGATGTTATGTTCGATGGAAGAAAAGCATTTGAGCAGCTTTTACCTAATAATGAAACGGAGTCTAACGACCTTCAGAATTCTGAATTATCTAATCACGGGCGTGTTACACCCGGTAATGCTTATACTAATGGTTTTGATAACGACCCAGCTACAAGGGTTTGGCAAGACATTGGCCTCGATGGATTAAAAAGTACGGATGGAAATACCCAAGAAGCAACTTTTCATGAGTCTTATTTGAATAAAATTGAAAATGAATTTGGGCAAGGTGAAGCTTTGGATATTGCTCTAAATGACCCATCGAATGATGATTATCACCATTTTTTAGGAACCGATTATGATAATCAAGGACTAGATATCTTGGAACGTTACAAGCGTTTTAACGGTTTAGAAGGCAACTCTCCAACAGAAGAGCAAAGCCCAGAGAACTATCCTACAGCTGCACACTCAAGACCAGATGTTGAGGACATTAATGATGATAATACTATTAATCAATCAGAATCTTATTATCAATATAGGGTGGCTATTTCACAAACAGATTTAAACCCAGCTAACATTGGAAATAACTTTATTACCGATGTAAAGTCAACAACAGTAACTACTCCTGACGGTAAAAAAAGAGCAATCGATTGGTACCAAATTCGAATTCCAGTTCGGTCATCTGACAGAACCAAGTTTGGAAATATAAATGACCTTCGATCTATATTTTTTATGAGAATGTTCATGAAAGGATTTACAAACCCAGTTCACTTGAGGTTTGCTAGGCTTGAGTTAGTGAGAGGCGAATGGCGAAAATTCCAAGGCGAAATTGATGACAACCCTGAGGGTGTAACAACTGATTATAACATTGATTTTAATGTAGGTGCCGTAAACCTTGAGGAAAACAGTGCGAAAAGTCCGGTTAGTTATGTGCTACCTCCAGACATTGACAGAGAAACGAACATAAATACAACAAGCAATCAACAAATAAACGAACAGGCATTGCAGATGACCGTATGTGATTTACCTGATGGTGTGGCTCAAGCAGCTTACAAAAACACAGAATTAGATATTAGAATGTATAACCGTTTGAAAATGTACGTTCATACAGAAACGCTTGCCGATCAAGATGATTTGAATGATGGCGATTTAAATGTTTTCATTCGATTGGGAAGTGATTTTACAAACAATTACTACGAGTATGAATTACCCCTAAAAGTTACGCCCTATGGTAGGTACAGTAGTGATAATGACGCTCACAGAAGAGCGGTTTGGCCAGAGGCAAATAACATTGATCTTGACCTAGGTGCACTGACAGACTTGAAGCTAGCACGAGAAAAGAAAATACTCGATGGAGCGGATGATTTATTGAGTAGAACTAGGTACCAAGGAAGCTATGAAGGCGGACAAATTTATGTAGTAGGTAATCCGAATTTAAGCGAGGTAAAAAACATAATGATAGGTGTTAGAAACCCACGAAGTGTTCCTGGAATTCCGGGTGATGATGGGGGAACAAAATGTGCTGAAATTTGGGTGAATGAGTTACGTTTAAGTGAATTTGATCAAACCAATGGTTGGGCTACAGTAGGTCAGGCGAACTTAAAAATGGCCGACTTAGCCAATATTGTGGTAAGTGGGGGTTATAGTACGCCAGGTTGGGGGTCATTGGATAAAAAGGTAAATGAAAGGCAAAAAGAAGTGCGAAAAAACTATTCAGTTTCTGCTGCGGTAAATCTCGATAAATTTTTACCAGAAAAATGGGGGGTTAAGCTTCCCATGTACGCTAGTTTCAATGCTGATATTAAAGACCCACAATTTTCACCCATGGCACCAGATATTGAATTCAAAGATTATGTAAAAGCATGGGACTCTCAAGCTGAAAGAGATTCTGTTAAAAGAACAATGCAAGACCGAACCACAAGAAAATCGATAAACTTTACCAACATAAGAAAAGAAAAAACATCCAAAGGAAAAGCTACTCCATTAGACATTTCCAATTTTAGCGCTACGTATTCCTACAGTGAAGAAAATCATACCGATTTTGAAGTTGAACGTGATCAATCTAAAACACATAAACTTGGGCTTACCTATAACTATCAGATAGATTCGAAACCAGTAAAGCCTTTTTCAAAAGTTAAATTGTTTAGAGAGAGTGATTACCTTAAACTGGCAAGAGAATTTAATTTTAATTATTTGCCCAAGTCGTTTAGTTTTAATACCAATATGAACCGCTTTTATAATGCTTATCAAATGCGGAATTCGAACCCAGGAATAACCGCCCAATTACCATCGTTTTACAATAAGCAATTTACTTGGAACAGAGATTACAACTTTAAATGGGACTTAACTAAGAACTTGAAGTTTGATATTGGCGCAAACACGCAGGCATTGATTCTTGAACCTGAAGGAGCAGCGGGAAGTGACCTGGAGAAGGGGGGTGATGAGTATAATGACTGGAGAACTTCGGTGTGGAATGGAGTAAGATTATCGGATACATCTGATAGGGTTGGAGGAATAGTTCAGGGAGGGGAAAAACTGAATTACAATCAAAACGTAAACTTGAATTATAAAGTTCCTTTGGATTATATACCTGCTTTAGATTGGGTAAATTCTAACATTAGATATGGGGCAACATATTCATGGAGAAGAGCTCCACTTGGAAGAGAAACTTTGGGTGCAACGATCCAAAACTCCAATTCGATCAATGTAAACGGAAACATGAACTTTAAAAGGCTGTACAATAAGTCTAGTTATCTTAAGAAAGTTGAGCAGCGCGCAAGACGACATCAACAATTAAAAAATCAACCCAAACGTAAAAAGCCAGAACCACCCAAAGAAATTGCCAAAAATGCAGATGGTGAAGAAGATCCAAACGCAGTTAAGAAGCCTAAAAAGAAAAAATCAGACTATACCATAACCGACCGTTTCCTTAAACTACTGATGAGTGTAAATACAGCCAATGTTACTTATTCTAGGGCGAGAGGAACAATGGTTCCGGGTTGGGATGAAAGTTCGAAAGTGCTTGGAATGAATGATAATTGGAGCGCCCCAGGATGGGACTTTGTTTTTGGCCAACAATATGAGTCCACTGGTGAAAACACCTTTTGGAAAAAAGCGGGAGATAACGGTTGGTTGGTGAACAACCCAAATGTGAATTATGCAGTTAGTCAAACATATAATGAAAACCTTACCTATCGATTATCAGCTGAGCCCATTAGAGATTTAAGAGTTACATTAAATGGTTCTGTGAGAGAATCTTATAACTATTCACTGTATTATAGATATAATGATACTACAGGTAATTACTCAGAAGAGAGTCCAGTCAAACAGGGTTCCTATTCAGTTTCTTATTGGTCTTTGGGTACCAGTTTTGTAAAAGACAATAAGGTAACCGGGTCAAACAAAACCTTTGATACCTTCCTTAGTAATAGAGCATCTGTGTCTGAAAGGCTCGGTGAAGAGAATAGTAATTCTAATGGCGACCATGCTAGCGAGGTTGGGTATTCAGAAGGGTTTGGTTCTACAAGTGCCGATGTTTTGATTCCGTCGTTTTTGGCGGCATATTCAGGTAAAAGTGTTGAAGAGCAAAGTTTGAACGTGTTTAAAAACATTCCAGCAATTAACTACCGGATTACTTATAATGGCCTTGGTAAAATTGCTGCGTTAAAGAAAATATTTAGGTCAATTTCTGTTAGCAGCGGTTATACATCTACGATGGCGGTTGGCGGCTATACCCAAAATCAAAGGTTTGATGCAGAGAATCCTGAAATTGATTTAGACAATAATTTCATTACCGAGTACCAGTACAATAGCATTACAATTTCAGAGCAATTTAGCCCATTGGTAAATGTGGACATGCAGTTTAAAAATAAATTTACAACTCGAGTAGAGTATAAAAAGGGCAGAGTAGTTGGTTTGAATGTAGGTAGTGCACAGGTAATGGAAACCAAAACAGAAGGTTTTACCGTGGGTATGGGTTATCAGTTTCCTTTCGTTTTTCCTATTGAAATTGGGGGTAAAAAACCAAAGTCAGATTTAAAACTAAGGGGCGATTTTTCTTATCGTAAAAACAAATCTATAGTTAGAAAAATTGTTGATAATACGCATACCCCAACAGCGGGACAAGATGTGCTAAGTTTAAAAATTACTACTGATTACTCATTAACCAAAGCACTTAATTTGAGGTTGTTTTATGATTATGTACTTAATATTCCTCAGATTTCAAATTCATTTAAAACCGCAAATACCAACTTTGGAATAAGTCTCCGTTTTAGCATTTCATAAGCCTTTTTTTTGTTGAATAATTTACTTAGAATTCTTCACTCAGAATTCTATATTTGTGACACTAAAAAATAATACATTATGAGCGTACCTGCAGAATTGAAGTATACCAAAGATCATGAATGGATCAAGATAGACGGTGATGTTGCTACCGTTGGTATTACTGACTTTGCTCAAGGAGAGTTAGGTGATATAGTTTACTTGGAAATTGAAACTGAAGGAGAAACTTTAGATAAAGAAGAAGTTTTTGGAACTGTGGAAGCGGTAAAAACGGTTTCTGATTTGTTTATGCCTTTGTCGGGTGAAGTAACTGCATTTAATGAGATTTTGGCAGATGCACCGGAATCGGTAAATGGTGACCCATATGGAAATGGCTGGATGATTAAAATCAAAATGTCTGATGCTTCTGAAGTGGAAGGCTTATTGTCTGCTGAACAATACCAAGACTTAATAGCTTAAAGTCTTAAGACTCTGATTTGAGTCGATAAATGAGCTAAATTCTAGAATTAACTTTCCTTTAATCTTTGAAAGTATAATAATGGTAAATTTGGCGTAATAATAGATGTTGAACTGTAGTTTAAACAATTAATATTTTGGATCTAAAGAAAAATCCCATAGCGGATATCGAAAAAAGAAAAGGACTTCTCTTTCAAATAGGGATAGTAATTTCTCTTGCTTTGGTTCTTGTTGCTTTTGAATGGGCTCAATTTGAGCGTTCAAATAACGAACTAGGATCTCTGAACGTAGAATTGGAAGAAGAAGAAATGATTCCAATTACCCAACAAGCACCACCGCCTCCACCTCCACCGCCTCCACCACCACAAACAGTTGTTTTGGAAATTGTAGAAGACGATGAAGAAATTGATGAAGAGATAGAAATCGATTCGGAGATGGATGAAGATACCGAAATAGAAATTATTGAGGTAGAAGAAGAAGAGGTTGTTGAAGAAGCTGAGATTTTTACGATTGTTGAGGATATGCCTTCTTTTCCAGGTGGCGAAGCTAAACTTTACGAATACCTTGGAAAGAATATTAAATTTCCTCCAATGGCAAAAGATGCTGGAATTCAGGGAATTGTATTCGTAACATTTGTTGTAAAAGAAGACGGAAAGATTGATGGTGTAAGAGTACTGCGTGGAATTGGCGGAGGCTGTGATGAAGAAGCGGTTCGAGTTATTAAGAACATGCCTTCTTGGAAGCCAGGAAAACAACGTGGTAAAAACGTGCGTGTACAATACAACATGCCTATCCGGTTTATCTTGAAAGGATAGATATAATTATATATGATTATTTAAAGGCCGATTTATCGGCCTTTTTTTATGTCTTTTTTTTGGCTAAGTCTTTGCATTTGAGAGTGTATTGTTTAATCATTTAATCTCTTAAAAGCATGGAAGTAAAAAAGAATTCGGGGGGAAACCTTGAAAGTAGAAGAAAGTATTTTTTTCAAATTGGGTTGGTGTTTGGTTTGGCATTTGCCCTTTTTAGTTTTGAATGGACTCAGTTTGAACCACGTGAATATATTGCAGGAACTATCAATGTAGATTATGACGAACCCGAAATGATTCCGATTACGGTTCGGACTCCTCCAAAGAAAGAATTACCGGCTGTTAAAACTGAGCCAATAATTATTAAAGTTGTTGAGGAATTGACTAAGCCGGAAGTATTGGATCCAATTCCTGAGCCCGAAAAGGAGCCTACTTTAGTTCTGATGCAAATGATGGAAGATGAAGAACCTGAAATAGATGAAATCGAAATATTTACAGTAGTTGAAGAAATGCCTGAGTTTATTGGAGGTGAGGCTGAAATGTATAAGTATTTGGCACGCAACATTAATTACCCCTCAATGGCAAAAGACGCTGGAATATCAGGAATCGTTTATCTAACTTTTATAGTTGATGAAGAAGGCGAAATTTCAGAGGTTAAATTATTGCGTGGTATTGGTGGCGGATGTGATGAAGAGGCAATTCGTGTTTTTAAAAACATGCCGGCATGGAAACCGGGCAAACAAAGGGGTAACAAAGTAAAGGTTCAATATAATATGAATGTTAACTTCGATTTAAGGTCATAAGAAAACCATATTATTTTGTGAGTTATTAAAGAGAACCCGTTAGTGGTTCTCTTTTTTTTGCAGTATTTCTTACGATTAACTTTTATAGTTTTACTTTCCTGTAATTAGAGTATGACAAAACACAAATTTTCAGATATTCCAAACTCTCCGCCCGTCGATCAGGTTGGAGTGGGAGATAGGATTTCAAGAGTTCAAAGTCGTAGTATTAAAAACGAAACCAAAATGAATGGCCTTCGATTAATACTTAATATGATAGATTTAACCACTTTGGAGGGAAGCGACACCGATAACAAAGTAATTCAGCTATGTACAAAGGCTAAAAACTTACACGCTAGCGTTGATGATTTGCCCAATGTGGCTGCAGTATGTGTTTATCCAAGTAAAGTTGCTGTAGCAGTAAATGCTTTAAAAGGAACGGGAATCGGGGTGGCTTCTGTGGCTACGGCATTTCCATCAGGGCAGTCTTCTTTGGAAGTTAAATTAGCGGATACACAACTGGCATTAGATGGTGGTGCAAGTGAAATTGATATGGTAATTTCCAGAGGTAAATTTCTGGAGGGTAATTACGAATTCGTATTCAATGAAATTGCCGCTATAAAAAAGCTTTGCGGTAAAAAGGCACGCTTAAAAGTAATTTTAGAAACTGGCGAAATTGGTAACCTCGATTCAATAAGAAAAGCAAGCGATATTGCAATTTATGCTGGTGCAGATTTTATTAAAACGTCAACAGGTAAAATCCCACGAGCTGCTTCCTTGCCAGTTACTTGCGTTATGCTAGAAGCAATACGAGATTATTATCACAAAACAGGAATAATGATTGGAATGAAGCCAGCGGGCGGAATTTCTAATTCTAAATTGGCCTTACAATACATCGTTTTACTCAAAGAAACGTTAGGCGATAAATGGTTGTCGAACGAATGGTTTCGTTTTGGTGCTAGTAGCTTAGCAAATGATGTACTCAAACAATATGTAAAACAAAAAACCGGAGCATACCAGTCTGGTGACTATTTCTCAATTGATTAGTTATGGCTAAAAAACAAGAGAAAATATCTTTCGAATATTCTCCTGCTCCTGAAGGAACGGGGCACGTAAAGCTTCAAAAGCAATACGATTTGTTCATTAATAACAAATGGACTAAGCCAAATTCTAAAAGTTATTTTGATACAATAAATCCTGCAACCGAAAAAGTTATTTCTTCAGTTGCGGATGCAAATTCTAAAGATGTTGACACTGCTGTAAAAGCAGCTAGAAAAGCTTACGGCTCATGGTCCAAAATTTCGGCAAAAGAAAGAGGTAAATACCTGTATCGAATTGCTCGACTCATTCAAGAAAAAGCAAGAGAGTTTGCCGTAATTGAAACTATGGACGGTGGTAAGCCGATTAGAGAATCTAGAGATATTGATGTGCCTTTGGCTGCGGCTCATTTTTTCTACCATGCTGGTTGGGCAGATAAATTGGAATACGCTTTTCCGGGTCGAAAAATAGAACCACTAGGTGTTGTTGGTCAAATTATTCCTTGGAATTTCCCATTACTTATGGCCGCGTGGAAAATTGCGCCGGCATTGGCTTGTGGAAATACTGTGGTCTTGAAACCCGCTGAAACTACGTCGTTAACTGCTTTAAAGCTGGCTGAAGTTATTCAAGAAGCTGAATTACCAGAAGGGGTCGTTAATATTATAACAGGAGCTGGCGAAACAGGAGCTGCTATTGTAAATCACCCTGACATTAATAAAATAGCATTCACGGGTTCTACTGCCGTTGGAAAAATAATTCAACGCTCAATTGCCGGAACTGGCAAAAAAGTAACGTTAGAATTAGGTGGTAAAGCAGCAAATATCATTTTTGAAGATGCTGCAATTAATCAGGCGGTTGAAGGAATTATCAATGGGATTTATTTCAATCAAGGTCACGTATGTTGTGCAGGTAGCCGATTATTCGTTCAAGAGTCAGTTTTAGAAGAAGTGGTTTGGAAGCTTAAAGAGCGCATGAACAACTTGGTTATTGGCGATCCATTGGATAAGAATACAGATATTGGCGCCATAAATTCTAAAGGTCAATTACAGACCATTCAGAAATATTTGGCAAGCGGAAAAACGGATGGATTAGAAATGTTTCAACCTGCTTGTTCAGTTCCGAAAAAAGGATTTTGGTGCAAGCCTACCTTGTTTTTAGATGCCGCTCAGAGTCATCAAATTGTACAAGAAGAAATTTTTGGTCCAGTACTGGCTGTTCAATCTTTTAGGACAATTGATGAGGTGATTCAAAAAGCAAATAATACTCCATTTGGCTTATCGGCAGGTGTTTGGACTGATAAAGGATCTAAGATTTTTAACCTGACTTCTAAAATGAGAGCTGGTGTAGTTTGGGCAAATACGTATAATAAATTTGATCCGACATCTCCATTCGGAGGTTATAAAGAAAGTGGCTTTGGTCGCGAAGGTGGAATTCATGGTTTAGAAGCCTATCTGAACTTAAAATAATGGTGATGGCTAGATTAAAAGTATTGAAGACTTACAAATTATATATCGGCGGAAAATTTCCAAGGACAGAATCAGGTCGATATTTTCAACCGCTAGATAAAGCAGGGAAACCAATGGCTAATATGTGTCATGCTTCAAGAAAAGATTACAGAAATTCAGTTGTTACGGCTCGAAAGGCTTTTGATTCTTGGAGTGGAAAAACGGCTTACAATCGCTCTCAAATATTGTACAGAATTGCTGAAATGTTAGAAGGGAATCGAGCTGGTTTCGAATCTGAGCTGATTCAGCAAGGATCGACAAAAGCAAATGCCAATAAAGAGATTGACACTTCTATTGATAGACTGATTTATTACGCTGGTTGGTGTGATAAATTCACTCAATTATTTGGTTCTGTAAATCCTGTAGCTAGTTCACATTTCAACTTTTCGACCTTAGAGCCTACAGGTGTCGTTACTGTTTTTATTGATAATTCTACTTCGTTACTAGGCTTAGTTTCTGCTGTTTCTGCAGTTATAGCTAGTGGAAATTCGATGGTAGCTATTGTTCCCAAAGCATTGTCGCTTTGTTCTATTTCATTTGCCGAAGTATTGAATAATAGTGATGTTCCCGGCGGTGTAGTGAATATTCTTACGACCGATCATTCTGAAATAATGCCTCACGCAGGTGTTCATATGGATGTTAATGCCATTTGGTATTTAGGCGGGGATAAAGAATTGTGGAAACAACTCCAAATTGATTCTGCTTCAAACTTAAAGAGAGTTACTAATGTCAATTCTGATACAGATTTGGGTTCTGAATCTTGGGAATCCCCTTATCTCTTGAAAGAGTTCACAGAGGTTAAAACAACTTGGCACCCAATTGAGCAGGTTGGTGGCGCAACTTCATCTTATTAATGGTTTTTGAAGATCAAATAGAAGGTCTTCTTAAAACTTTGTTTGAAGCCGGTAAAGCAATTCTTACTTTTTATAACGACGAGGTAGAAATAATTTCAAAATCAGATGGCTCTCCAGTAACCCAAGCGGACATAGCCTCAAATCAAATTATTACGGATTATTTGAACCAATTTGGACTTCCTGTAATGAGTGAAGAAAGTGAGCAACAAAGTTTTTCTGAAAGACAAACATGGAGATCTTATTGGTGTGTTGACCCTTTAGATGGAACACGGGAGTTTATAAAGCGAAATGGAGAGTTTGTAATAAACGTTGCGTTGATGGAAAATAATATTCCCATTCATGGTATTATATACCAGCCAACTACGGGATGTGCTTGGTACACCCATGGAGATAATCTTTTTAAAACCGTTGTAACGGTTGATGGTATACAAAAGCCAAACAAAATTAAACCAGATTGTTTTAAAAAGGTTGTTTTAGTGAGTCATTCTTATGAAAGAAACAAAACCAAAGAATACATCGATCAACGAAAATTGGAATCTCCCAACCTTTCGGTTTTAACCATGGGATCGGCATTAAAGTTTTGTGAATTAGCCGAAGGAAAAGCAGATGAATATCCTAGATTTGCAACCACAATGGAATGGGATAGCGCTGCTGGCCACGCCATTGTAAATAGAGTTGGAAAACAAGTGATAAATTGGAGAACTAAACAAACACTTAACTACAACAAAAAACACTTAAGAAACGAACACTTTTTAGTATCATAAATAAATGGCAAAAGTTGCACTAGTTACCGGAATCACTGGTCAAGACGGAGCATATCTCGCAGAACTTTTATTGGAAAAAGGTTATGAAGTACACGGTTTAAAACGAAGAAGTTCTTTGTTTAATACGGCGCGTATTGATCACCTTTATCAAGATTTACATAATAACAATGTAAATTTTGAATTGCATTATGGAGATTTGACTGATTCAACAAACCTTATTCGAATTATTCAAGAAACTCAGCCTGACGAAATTTACAATTTAGCGGCAATGAGTCATGTAAAAGTGAGTTTTGACATGCCTGAGTATACTGCTAATGCCGACGGAATTGGTACATTAAGAATTTTAGAGGCAATTCGAATTTTAAAGTTGGAAAATAAAACTCGATTCTACCAAGCTTCTACTTCTGAATTGTATGGTAAAGTTCAAGAAATTCCTCAAACAGAAACCACTCCTTTTTATCCAAGAAGTCCATACGGAGTAGCAAAACTTTATGCCTTTTGGATTGCTAAGAATTATAGAGAAGCTTATGGTTATTACGCTTGTAACGGAATCTTATTTAATCATGAAAGTCCGTTAAGGGGTGAAACATTTGTTACTCGTAAAATTACCAGAGCTGCGGCTCAAATAAAACTGGGTTTAGAAGATAAATTATATCTAGGTAATCTTGATGCTCAAAGAGATTGGGGGCACGCCAAAGATTATGTAGAGGGCATGTGGAGAATGTTGCAACAAGACACTCCAGATGATTATGTTTTAGCTACAGGTGTAATGCACACGGTAAGAGAATTTGTTGAACTTTCTTTTGGAGAAGTTGGAATCAACCTGCGTTGGGAAGGTACTGGAGTTGATGAGAAAGGTTACGATGCCGAAACAGGTGCTTTACTTGTTGAAGTTGATCCAAAGTATTTTAGACCTGCTGAGGTTGAATTATTGATTGGTAGTCCTGCAAAAGCAAAATCGGAATTAGGTTGGGAACCAACTTATGACCTTAAGGGCTTGGTTAAAGAAATGATGGAGTCTGACGTAAAATTATTTGAGCGTGAGAAATACTTAATGGATGGTGGCCATGAAGTAAATATTTCAAAAGAATAAGATGAATACTAACTCAAAAATATACGTAGCTGGTCATAGAGGAATGGTCGGGTCTGCAATTATTCGCAGTCTAAATTCTCAAGGATTTAACAATATTATTTTTAGAACTTCAGCTGAATTAGATTTGCGCAATCAAGCTGCTGTAAACGAGTTTTTTGAAACAGAAAGACCAGAGTACGTGGTTTTGGCCGCCGCTAAAGTTGGTGGAATTCAGGCAAATAACATTTACAGAGCCGATTTTATCTATGAGAATTTGATGATTGAAGCAAATGTGATTCACGCTGCTCATGTCAATAAAGTTGAAAAATTACTGTTTTTAGGGTCTTCTTGTATTTATCCAAAAATGGCTCCTCAGCCTTTAAAAGAAGAATACCTATTAACTGATTATTTAGAACCAACAAACGAACCTTATGCTATTGCAAAAATTGCAGGAATTAAGCTTTGCGAAAATTATCGTCGTCAATATGGTGATAATTTTATTTCTGCTATGCCAACGAACTTATATGGTCCAAATGATAATTACGATTTAAACAATTCGCATGTTTTACCTGCCTTGTTACGCAAGTTTCATACTGCTAAAGTTCAAGGAGACCCAACTGTTGAAGTTTGGGGTTCGGGTTCGCCAAAACGTGAATTTTTACATGTGGACGATTTAGCTCAAGCTTGTGTTTTCTTGTTGAGAGATTATGACGGTGAAGATTGGTTAAATATTGGAACCGGAACTGATGTTTCCATTAAAGAATTAGCGCTCACAATTAAAGAAGTTGTGGGTTACGAAGGTGAGTTGAAATTCGATGCAACGAAACCAGATGGGACTCCTCGCAAATTGATGGATGTAAGTAAAGTGAATGCACTAGGTTGGAAACATAAAATTGACCTAAGAACAGGTATAGAATCAGTATACCAAGATGTAAAGGATATGGAATTTGCATAATGGATAAGCCGCTACATAGCGTATTTATTTTGCTTGTTGCAGTACTTCCAATTTCGCTGCTATCTCAACCTATTATTCAGCCTTTACAACGAGATTTTGTAAATAGTTCATATACCCAGTTATCAAAGTCTGATCGGCCTTATCATACTTTGTCCAAATCTTTTATTAGTACTCAATTCGATTCTATCGCTAAAGATGATAGTGGTTGGAAGCGAAAGCAACATAACGGATTGATAATGCGCAAGCTTCGCAATGAAAACCTTTTTATCGTTGATACATTTGACTTTAAACTCACCATTGATCCCGTTTTTAATTTTAAAATAGGTGCAGATCGAATGGACTCAACAAATGGCCAAGTAAGTGATAATACCAGAGGTTTTTTGGTGCAGGGAGCTATTGGAAAAAAGCTCGCATTTTATTCTTCATTTTTCGAAAATCAATCTTTCTTTCCTCAATACATAGACAATGAAATTGCTCAAAATGGTGTTGTTCCGGGTCAAGGCAGGCCTAAAGTATTTAAAGATGTCGGATATGATTATGCAATGGCAAGTGGTGCTATAAGCTACATGCCGGCAAAATGGTTAAATATACAAGCTGGGCACGGTAAAAATTTTATCGGGGACGGATACCGAAGCTTGATATTGTCTGACAACAGTTTTAATTACCCTTATTTAAAAACCACAGCTAATTTTTTTAATAACAAGTTGAGCTATCAATTGTTATATGCTTCGCTTCAACATCTTCAGCGTTTACCAGTAACAACATCTTCAGAAGCTCAATTTATTCGTAAAGCAGGAACGTTTCATTCTTTGAGTTTTTCCCCAACACCATTAATTGAAATTTCCTTAGTAGAAGGAATTGTTTATCAAAACTGGGACTCATCTGGGACGAAAAAATTACCTTGGAACTATTACATGCCTGTTATTGGATTGAATACGGGTGTTGAAGGTTATGAAAGTAATTCGTCGAAAGTAATTTCTGCGGTTAACATGAGAATAAACCCGTTGCCAGGAAAAATGCTTTATGGGCAGTTTGTATTGGATGGGTTTGATAGCAACAGCAATAATGGATTTCAAGTTGGGTTAGCCGCTTTCGATGCATTCACAGTAAAAAATCTTGTTCTTCAAATCGAATGGAATAATATTTCTCAGGGCATGTACAAACACCAAAATGAGCAAATTAGTTATGAGCATTATGGAGGTGATTTAGCTCATCCAACCGGCTCTGATTTAACTGAATTGGTAGGTATGCTTCAGTATTCCTTCAGAGATTTCTTCATAACAGGTAAATGGGTTTACTCAGATCGAAGAACTCCCGTTAAAAATTATCTTTCCGGCGGAGTTGTAGTAGAAGTGCTGCGCGATGAAAAAGTGGTTTATCAAGATTACTCAATTGGTTATTTGTTGAATTCGAAAACGAATATGAAGATTAAATTGGGTTATTCACTTCGTGATTTAAATTATTCAAGCGGTAGCGAAAGTACTGCATGGTATTACCTTTCATTCGTAACTGATTTGCAGAATGTCTATTACGATTTTTAATACCTTTGAAACTAAGTAAATACGCTGAATGTATAAAATAATACTAGCAATAATCACCTCGTTTTCGGTTGTTTTAATTAGCATGCCAACTTTAATTAAAATTGCTTTTTTAAGGAGGTTGGTTGATGCACCGGGCGATGAACGTAAGTTGCATAAAAAGCACATCCCTACTATTGGTGGTGTTCTGATTTTTGTCGGAACATTGCTTTCTTATTTGTTATGGTACCCTTTTACTGAACATGCTGATTTTGGCTTTGTGGCGGCCTCTATGCTTATTCTTTTTGCAATTGGATTGAAAGATGATATAGTAGGGACGGCTCCGGTAAAAAAATTATTAGGTCATTTGTTGGTTGCTTTTATTCTAGTAATTATGGCAGATATTCGAATAACTGGAATGCATGGCTTGTTCGGATTATATGAGCTGCCTTTTTGGGCTAGTGTTGGTCTATCTATTTTTACTTATACTGTAATTGTTAACGCTTTTAATTTAATTGACGGAATTGATGGCTTGGCTGCTGGTATTGGTGCCATTGCTTGTTTGTCATATGGAACTTGGTTTTATTTAGCGGGTTCGAACGAGGATGCCGTTTTGGCTTTGGGTTTAGCAGGGGCATTGTTAGCCTTTTTAGTTTATAATTTTGAACCTGCTAAAATATTTATGGGCGACTCTGGTTCACTGGTGATTGGAATGGTTGTTTCAGTTTTAGCCATAAAGCTTATAGAATATGATTCTACTGAATTGCCAGGGGAATTATTATTCATTTCCAAACCAATTTTTGCCATGGCTGCTATTGTTTATCCAATGATTGATACTCTCAGAATTTTCTTGATTAGGATAATTAGCGGAAGAAGTCCTTTCTCTGCGGATAGAAACCACATTCACCATAAATTGATTGATTTGGGATTGTCCCATAGAGTTTCCGTAATTGTAGTATACACATTCACTATTTTGGTGGTAACTCAGGCAGCAATTTTACCAATGGAAGCCAATGTGAAATTCGTGGTTATTACGGCATTTGTATTAATTTGCGCCGGACTTCCTCCTTTTTTAGTTAAAAAGAAAATGAAAAAGGTTGGAGATGCTCAGTCGTAGGAGTCTTTCAATAATCTTATCATCCATTTTTATTGCGCTAGGGTTGGTTGCCTTTTCGCAAAGCGAACAAGTACTTTTAAATCGTGATTTTGAGTATAGCTATCAATCCGAAATTGCCTCTAAAAACACCAAATCACATTCGTCAATTAGGCCCTTTTTGTATTCAGATGTAAAGGCACTTGGAAACGATTCTGATTTGTATTATTCACCCGGTGTTCCATTCAAAAAATTAGCGAATAAAGAAAAATCAAATCACCCAGCTACTTTAACCTTTTTACCCCTTGTAAACGTAGGGTTTGGATTCGAATCTGGAGATTCGGCAAGTAATTATTCGGCTTTAGGAATTGGAGCTTCTGCATTGTTTAAGTATAAAGATGCGTTGGCAGTTCGAATAAATGCTTCAACACATAAAGATCAACTTCCGAATTATTTAGAAGAGAATGCGACATCGAAAAGGGTAACACCAGACGGAATTGTATATAAAAGCAATGAAGATGGATTAAGGTATACCAACATTAATGGTTATTTATCATGGAATACGGCAAAATACTTCAATATTCAAGTTGGAAATGGGAAAAATTTTATCGGAAGTGGGTATCGTTCAATGTTGCTTTCTGATCATGCCGGGAACTATGGTTATGGGAAAATAACAACGAGTATATGGCGAATTAAATACGTGGTCTTATACGCCAATCAAAAGGACATTAATAATACGATGAGCACAAAATCTAAAGATTGGAGAAACAAATACAGTACTACTCATTATTTAAGTTGGAATCTGGCCAAATGGTTAAATGTTGGCCTGTTTGAGTCTGTGGTTTGGAAAGCTCAAGATACTTTATTGAATCGTGGTTTTGATGTGAATTATTTAAACCCAATTATATTCTTTCGGCCAGTTGAATTCTCAACGGGAAGTTCCGATAATTCAATTCTGGGGTTAAACTTAGAAATTAAACCTACTAACAAATTCCATATTTATGCTCAAATGATGTTAGATGAATTTTTGTACGACGAATTCATGAAGGATGTTAAAGAAGCTTTTAACCCAGGGAGTCAATCAGAATATGGATGGTGGGCAAATAAACATGGGTTTCAGTTGGGCTTTAAATGGTATGAAATGTTTGGAATTCCTGGGTTGGGGATTCAATCTGAATATAATTGGATGCGACCTTTTACTCACTCTCATGCGGATCCTATTCAAAATTATGGACATCAAAATAATTCATTAGCCCATCCATTGGGTTCTAACTTTATGGAAAGTATAACCTTCTTAAATTACAGTGTTTATAATTGGTTTTTTCAATTTCAATTTGCATGGTACAATCAGGGGTTGAGTACTCAAAACGAGAATTTTGGAGAAGATATTTATCGTTCGTACCGAGAAAGAGAGAATGAATATGGTCATGTGACTACACAAGGAGTCCCAAAAACAGTGACTAATATTGGCTTAAGAACATCTTATTTGGTCTATCCTGAGAGTAATTTGAGGGTTTTTATTGGGGCTAGAAATCGAATGGAAGTAATCAATGGTGTTCAAAAGGGTGCCTTGTATACTGAATTTGGGATTTCTACTTCATTGTTTAATAGTTATACCGATATTTAGATTTAATCTCGATTATTCGTGTCTTAACATTCATAAACATTCCTATTTTTGCGGTTCTAATTTTTAATGATTCTTTGATCTCAAAATCAATTACATCGCAAGAGGCTATTTCGTTAGCTAAATCCAAAGCAAAGGATGTTGCAGTACTCACAAAGATGAGGCTGGCTTCACTAGTTGTGTTTTCCGCATTTCTTGGGTATTTACTGGCGGCATCAAGTATCGTTTGGGTAGATGTTTTGTATTTGGTGCTTGGAGGGTTTTTAGTGACGGGTTCTTCAAATGCCTTTAATCAAATTATGGAACGCGACATTGACAAAGAAATGGCGCGAACAGCTGACAGACCGCTACCGACATCTAGAATGGGAGTTCAAGAAGCCTTTTGGATCGCAACTTTTACTGGAATTATTGGTATTGTAATTTTATGGTTTGGACTAAACCCATTGAGTGGAATCCTGGGTGCTTTAGCTTTGTTTATGTACGTTTTTTTGTACACACCATTAAAAAAAGTTGGACCTATTGCAGCTTATGTTGGCGCTTTTCCAGGAGCGGTTCCACCTATGTTAGGTTACGTTGCCGTAACGGGGTCGTTTGACATGATTGCAGGACTGTTGTTTGCGGTTCAGTTTGCTTGGCAATTCCCTCATTTTTGGAGCATAGCCTGGAAGTTAAATGATGACTACACAAAAGTTGGCTATTATTTGTTGCCAAGCAGAAATAGAGATAAAAAAAGTTCATTGATTATTGCAATCTCAGGGTTGTTACTAGTGCCCGTTTCGCTTTTGCCAATGGTATATGGTGTTGGTGGAATTGTTTCAGGAAGTATTGTGGGCTTAATGGGATTGATGGTCTTTTACCTTACAGTTAAGCTTCACTTATCTAATGATCAGAAAGATGCTACAAGACTAATGTTTGGAACCTTTATATATCTGCCAGTTGTTCAACTATCATATCTATTATCACTATAAATTATGGAATCAATAGCATTCGATAAAGAAGAACGTTACCAGGTAAAGCTAAAAACCTCTAAAGGTCTTTTGTGGGTTGGTATGGCGAGTATAGTAATGGTTTTTATTGGATTAACTAGTGCATATATTGTTCGTCAAGAAGAAGGTCAATGGTTGGTATTTGATTTACCAATGATGTTTGGATTGAGTACACTCTTTATTCTTTTGAGCAGTGCTACAATGGTGTGGGCCGTTCGATCGGCGAAAGCAAATAATAATAATGGTGTAAAAACAGGCCTATTATTAACCTTGTTGTTGGGGGTAATGTTCGCTATTAGCCAATTTATGGCCTGGCAAGAGTTGGTTGAAATGGGCGTTTTTTTCGCTGGAAAAGAAAGTAATGCTTCGGGTTCTTACTTGTATGTAATTTCTGGGCTGCATTTAGCGCACCTAGTAGTGGGAATTCTCAGTTTGATTTATACATTTGCTCGGTCGACACAGAGAGCATACAATTCTGAAAGAAAATTAGGATTAGAAGTTTGTGCATTGTATTGGCACTTCTTAGATGCGCTTTGGGTGTATCTATTTTTGTTTTTGTTTTATATACGGTAATTATTACATAAAATGGCAGGAGAAGTAACTAAAGTAATCGATCAAAAAACCCTTTGGGGTGGTGGAAGATCACCATTTAGCATTAGCTATGGTAAAATGATGATGTGGTTTTTCCTCATATCAGATGCTTTAACCTTTGGTAGTTTATTGGCATCAATTGGATTCATGAGGCATAAATATGTTGATGTATGGCCAATCAGTGAGCAAATTTTTACTCACATGCCGTTCCTACATGGTCCTGATGCGCATTATCCATTAATGTATGTTGCATTGATGACTTTTATTCTTATTGTAAGTTCCGTAACTATGGTATTAGCTGTAGAAGCTGGACATAGAATGGATAGAAAAAATGTTACTTTTTGGCTAGGTCTTACTGTTATTGGCGGTATGATTTTCGTGGGTTCTCAAGCTTGGGAATGGTCAACGTTTATTGCTGGACCTGATGGAGATATTTCTACTTGGGCGGATAACTCTACATTAACGCAAAACTTTTATGGAAGGGGCTTTACCGCTGAAAATCCAATTTTAGCACCTGTACAGTATTCTCAATTTTTCTTTTTTGTTACTGGATTTCACGGGTCACACGTTCTTAGTGGTGTAATTATCAACCTTATTATACTAATTGGTGTAATGAAAGGTAAATACGAAAAAGTAGGCCATTACGAAATGGTAGAAAAAGTTGGTCTTTACTGGCACTTTGTTGATTTAGTTTGGGTGTTTGTATTTACATTCTTCTACTTAGTTTAATCTGATTTTTAAGAGCTTTTTATTATGAAAAGAGACGATATTATAGAATACTCACTAGGTGTAACCCACAGTGAAGAAGAAGGAAAGAAAATCCGTAAAAAGATTTGGTTTGTAACGGCGCTACTTTCAATAGTTACTCTAGCCGAAGTATTTATGGGAGTATATTGGAGCTCATGGGGCATCGATTGGACACTCATTAAACTAGCATTTATTGCACTTACAGTTTTAAAAGCTGGATATATAGTGATGGTATTTATGCATTTGGGTGATGAACGTAAAATGCTTAAGTATTTTATTCTATTACCATATGCATTCTTTATTCTTTATCTACTTTACTTATTGTTTACCGAGGCAACATTTATTAGTCAAGTAGTTATTTAAGATTAATGAACATAAAGAAATGGAAGAAAGGAGCAATGCTGTTTATGGTGTTGCTTTTTCCATCTTTGGTATATGTAATATTGTCAAGCGGAGACCATAGTTTTAATTCGCGGCATATATACGGTCCTAAGACAATTGACAAGGCAGGTGACACCAATTACTATTCAATTCCGGAGTTTCAGTTGGATTTGTGCAATGGGAAGAAATTCCTTTCTAGTCAACAGTCAGACAATATTTTTCTTATAAGTTTCTTTAATCCTAACGATTCTTTGGCTAGTTCTAGGATTAATGGTCAGTTAATGACGATGCAAGATAGATTCAGAGACAATTCCGATGTTACTATATTTACTATAGCTACGGATACGGCAAAAGAGAGCCGTAGAATGTTATGCTCTTTTGAGAATGCCTTTCCTATAAAAGAAGGTAAATGGATATTTGGGACCCTAAGTGATAGGACTTGCGAAGAATTTGCACTCAATCAGTTGTTTGTTGATGATTCAACTAAAAGTGAGGTTGGCTTCAACTCTAATAAGGTAGTACTAGTAGATAAGAAAGGGAGGATTCGAGCTTTTAGAGATGGTTTGCAATATGTAGGCATTAAGGCTTTGGCTGATGATGTTAAAGTAATCAAAGCCGAAGAGTTTATACCAAAAAAGAAAAAAAGTGAAGGAAAATAAAAAGATAGTTTGGGCAATTTATGCTTTCTCTGCTGTAGTTTTTATCTTGGTTGTGTCTTTACACCGAATTCCTAAACCCGATATTCGACCTGACTTTACGTTTTTCCAACCATTATTTCATGCATGTTTAAACGGTTCTGTTTTTTTGTTGTTAATTGGTTCATTGTTAGCTATAAAAGCTAAGAAAGTTGGTTTACATAAAAAAATGAATTCAATAGCCATGTTGTTTTCGCTCGTCTTTTTATTGAGTTATGTAGTTTACCATTATTTTAGCCCTGAAACCAAGTATGGGGGCGAGTTTAAGGGGCTTTATCTTTCAATATTGTTTTCGCATATTGTACTTGCGGCATCTTCACTTCCATTTATACTATTGGCTTATTATCGTGGGTTTATTGGTGATATAAAACGGCATACGAAAACGGTAAAGATGGTTTACCCAATTTGGCTTTATGTTTCTCTGACGGGAGTGTTGGTTTATGTATTTTTGTCTCCTTATTATGCGAGTTAAAATAGCTGTATTTGTAATTTCGATTTTAGCCTTTCCGTTATGGTCAAAAGCGCAATGTTCTATGTGTAGACTGATGGCCGAATCATCTTATGAAAGTGGGTCTCAAATTGGTCAGGGCCTTAACGATGGTATTTTTTACATTATGGGAATCCCTTATATTTTAATTGCGGGTATTGGTTTTATCCTTTACAAAAAGAACTTTTCTAAATAACAACTACCTTTAGCTCAAATTAATTCAATGAGCTTCCGACGTACTACACTTTTATTTCTTTTTGTTTTAATACTTTCCCTTTCTTCATTTGCCCAAAAGTCAAAACAATATGCACCAAGGGGGGCAATTTGGGGTTATACTTATTATGATGGTTTTTGTTGGCCGGTTGGTTGTCACGGTGGTTGGGTTGATGAAGTAATTGGAGATACAGTTATTCATAATAGCCTTTTTTCGGTAATAACGAGGTCCAATTATTATGATACTCGACACATAAATGATGAAACCATTTATAGGGGTATAGTAAACGATTCTTTAATTGAAATTAACGGAAATGAAGAGCAATTTTTACTAGATTTTTCGTGGGACTCTGACGATACGGTAATTACATTGCTTACTACGCCAAGTTTAAACATTGACACTTTTGCGCACACTTTTCTGAGAAGTGATACGATAATCTCGAATAGGGACACAATTCAATTAATTAAACCAGTTCTGTTATGGTTTAGTACAACGGGTCACTTTGTTAAGCATGAACCAACCATCTATAGAAACATTGGCTCTCAGAGCCACCTTTTTTATGAACCGCCTTATTATATTATACACAGTAAAGGGCCTCCACGATTGATATGTTATGAAGAATTAGATGGGTTTAAATTACCTCCTTCAAAAACTTCGTCTTGTAGAAAATCGGTTGAAAGTTATATTGCCTTAGGAACTGATAACATTGAATTATCACATCCTTATTTTGTCCGGACAAAAGATTCCAAACTTATTCTTTCCAACAGACAGAATGATGAACATGAAAAAGGAGGTTTGATTATTCGAAATATTCAAGGTCAAGTAGTATTGCTTAAAAATAATTACGGGCTAGGTTCAGAAGTAGATATTTCTAATCTAAATTCTGGGATCTATTTCTTAGAATTCAATTTTTCAAAAAGTCAAAAAGCGACTATTAAGTTTATTATTTCTGAATAATAAATACAATACCTACCTTTAGCTCAAATTAATTCAATGAGCTTCCAACGAATTTTACTGCTAGTATTTTTAGTGACAATTATAGGGCAGTCTTCTTATGCTCAAAAGTCAAAGGAATATGCACCAATTAGTGCAGTTTGGGGGTATTCTTATGTAGATTTTTCTTGTTTCCCTAGTAATTGCAGAGGTGGTTGGGTCGATGAGGTTTTAAGTGATACAATTATCCTAGGCAGTCGTTTTGCTGAAATTCAAAGAACGGAATATGCACGTTGGAATATCCAAAGTATTGATACTATTTATAGAGGAATTGTGAATGACTCACTAATTGAAATAGTGGATAATAAGGAAGAATTTATTCTGGATTTTTCATGGAAAGAAAACGATACTGTACTTTTAATAGGGGAAAGTTATTCCAAAGCTGATTCTTTGAGGGTTACGTTTTCTTTATCGGATTCTATATTCAATGGTCTGGATACCATTAAAATTGTCAAGCCGAAACTATTTCCTGTTCAAAACCCTAGTTATGGTTGGGTTTTTGGGGCAATTTTAAGAGGAGTCGGCTCCTTAAGTCATAAGTTGAGTTATGCTGATGGAGCTCGGGACGGAATAACATCGCCACTTTTAAAATGTTACGAAGAACCTACTGGTTTTGAAATCACGGATTCTCCTTCAAAATCTTGTAAACAAAATATGGAAGAATGGATTGCATTAACCATCAAGAATATTGAGCTTTTCAATTCCTATTTTATCCAAACAAAAGATGCTAAACTTATTCTTTCTAACAAACAAATTGACGAGCCTGAAGGTGGGGATTTAGTTATTCGAAATTTACAAGGACAAACAGTATTGCTTAAAAAGAATTACGTAATAAAATCTGAAGTAGATATCTCTACATTTAGCAAAGGGCTTTACTTTTTGGAATACACATTGTCAAATAAACCAAAAGTGTCACTCAAGTTTATTATTTCTGAATAAATCAACGGACTAATTCTATACATTTGTTGTGCTTATAAAGAAAGGTGGAGGGACGAGCCCGTTGAAACCTTGGCAACCTGTTTTCGGACAAGGTGCCAATACTTGGTCGATCAGACGGTTATAAGATAGTGTGAATAGAATTCACTTTATCCCATCTGAAAACCATTTGGGATTTTTTATACCCATCTTTCTTGATTAAATAATTAAAAATGCCTGACATTAGAGAAGAGCTGAAGAAAAGAATACTTGTGCTTGATGGAGCAATGGGTACTATGATCCAGCGTTATAAACTTACAGAAGAAGACTTTAGGGGTGAGCGATTTAAAAATCATGAATCTTCGTTAAAAGGAAATAACGATTTATTGTCAATAACACGCCCTGATGTAATCAAAGAAATTCACGCAAAGTATTACGAAGCTGGCGCTGACATAGTAGAAACCAATTCTTTTGGGAGTACAACAGTTGCTCAAGACGATTACAATTTAGCGTCAGTTGTATATGATATTAATTTTCAATCGGCCAAAATTGCCCGTGAAGTAGCTGATGAATTTACAAGGCGCGAACCACACAAGCCAAGATTTGTAGCTGGCTCCATGGGGCCTACAACAAAGCTTTCTTCTATGTCACCAGATGTTAATGACCCAGGGTTTAGGGCTGTTACTTTTGAAGAATTAGTTGTTGCTTTTCGCGAGCAAGTAAATGGGCTTATTGATGGTGGTTCTGATGTTCTTCTGGTAGAAACTGTAACCGATACCTTGAATGCTAAAGCTGCTTTATTTGCTATTCAAGAATACAATGCTGAACACAATACCAACTACCCGGTAATGGTTTCAGGAACAATTACTGATGCAAGTGGAAGAACACTGTCTGGTCAAACAACTGAAGCTTTCCTTATTTCAATTGAACATGTCGATTTGTTGAGTGTAGGTTTAAATTGTGCTTTGGGTGCTGAGCAATTAAGGCCTTATTTACAAGTGTTAAACCAAAAAGCACCGTTTTGCGTTTCTGCACACCCAAATGCAGGACTTCCAAATCAGTTTGGTGAATACGACCAAACTCCTGAAGATATGGCGAACCAAGTTGAAGTGTTTTTAAAAGAAGGTTTACTAAATATTGTCGGTGGTTGTTGCGGAACCACTCCAGATCACATAAAAGCTATAGCAGAAAAAGCAGCGGAAAATAAACCTCGTCAAATTAAAGAATTAGTATAATGGCAAAACTGTATAAAGAAATAGACAAAAGTATTTTGAAGGCAATTCCGAACCCTTCAAAAGAAGCTTATGAAATAAAGGTCAAAATTCCTGAATTTACTTTTTTAGGAGTTAGCGAACAGCCCGATTTTGCAACTATATTTATCACAATGTACCCAAAATCTAAAATCATAGAATTGAAATCTTTGAAAATGTACTCTTTTCATTTAAGAGATATAGTTGTTTCATATGAACGCCTCATTAATATCATGTACGATCATTTGATGGAGGTTTATGAGCCAGAAAGATTGCGTTTATCTATGATTTGTAATCCTAGAGGTGGAATTTCTGCAAAACTTGCAATTGATAGCGATTGGGAAGTAAGAGGTGGAAAAGAAAAATTTAAAGACTGGACAAGTAACAGCAACCTTGATGATTGGAGTGTTGTAATGTAATAATTGAATTTAGGAAGCAGAATGAAAATACCACCATTAAAACTAAGTGGTTTAGAACCTCTTGTTGTAACGCCCGAATCTAATTTTATTAATGTTGGAGAACGTACCAATGTTACTGGGTCTCGAAAATTCTTAAGGTTAATCAAAGAGGATAACTATGATGAAGCGCTCAGTGTTGCACGTCACCAAGTTGAGGGTGGGGCTCAGATTCTTGATGTTAATATGGATGAAGGTATGCTTGATGGAGTTCAAGCCATGCGTACGTTCCTTAATTTAATTGCATCTGAACCAGATATTGCTCGTATTCCTATCATGATTGATTCTTCCAAATGGGAGATTATTGAAGAAGGGCTTAAATGCGTTCAAGGAAAAAGTGTTGTCAACTCCATTAGCCTTAAAGAAGGCGAAGGCAAATTTTTAGAGGAAGCCAGAAAATTAAAAATGTATGGAGCCGCTGTTATTGTAATGGCGTTTGATGAAAAAGGTCAGGCTGATACTTACGAGCGAAGAATTTCTATTTGTGAACGGTCTTATAACCTACTGGTAACCGAAGTTGGTTTTCCAAGGCAAGACATCATTTTCGATCCCAATATATTTCCTGTAGCTACCGGTATTGATGATCACAATAACTATGCGCTTGATTTTTTCAGAGCCACCAAATGGATAAAAGAAAATCTTCCCGGAGCTAAAGTGAGCGGCGGGGTAAGCAACGTTAGTTTTTCTTTTAGAGGAAACGATGCTGTTCGTGAAGCAATGCATTCTGTATTCTTATACCACGCCATTAAAAATGGGATGGATATGGGAATCGTAAACCCAGCAATGCTGGAAATTTATGATGACATTCCAAAAGATTTGCTTGAAAGAGTAGAGGACGTTCTTTTGAACCGAAGAGCTGATGCCACCGAAAGACTTTTAGATTTTGCCGAATCCGTTAAAGGGGTAAAAAAGGACCCAGTTGCTGAACAAGCTTGGCGAAAAGACAGTGTGGAAGAGCGTTTATCTCATGCCTTGGTTAAAGGGATTACCGATTTTATTGAAGACGATGTCGAAGAAGCTCGTCAGAAATACGAAAGACCTCTACATATTATTGAAGGTCCATTAATGGCCGGAATGAACGTAGTTGGTGATTTATTCGGGTCCGGTAAAATGTTTTTGCCACAGGTGGTGAAAAGTGCCCGAGTTATGAAAAAGGCGGTGGCTTATCTGCTCCCATTTTTGGAGGCTGATAAACAAGAGGGTGATGCGAAAACCGCAGGTAAAATTCTCATGGCTACGGTTAAAGGAGATGTTCATGACATTGGAAAAAATATTGTTGGTGTAGTTCTAAGTTGCAATAATTATGAGATAGTTGACCTCGGCGTAATGGTGCCTGCAGAAAAAATTCTTGAAGCTGCCCGTGAACATGATGTTGATGTTATTGGACTCAGTGGATTAATTACCCCATCGCTCGACGAAATGGTACATCTTGCAAAAGAGCTAGAGTATGGTGGGTTTAATATTCCTCTATTAATTGGAGGTGCAACTACATCAAAAGCACATACTGCAGTTAAGATTGACGAGCATTACACGGCGCCTTCTGTTCATGTATTGGATGCTTCCAGAGCAGTAACTGTTGTGGAGCAACTATTGGGAGCCAATAAGGATAACTATATTTCGAGTATTACCGAAGAATATATTGGCGTAAGAGAGCAGTTCGCAAATAAGAAGGCTGCAAAAAAATATTTGCCATTTAAGGCTGCTCAAGCAAATAAAATAAAAGTCGATTGGGATAAATACACTCCAGTAAAGCCAAAATTTACAGGTACTAGAGTTTTTGAAAAATTTGATTTAAACGAAATTCGTCCATTTATAGATTGGACTCCCTTTTTTCAAACGTGGGAATTAGCAGGTAAATACCCAGCAATTTTAACAGATGAAATTGTTGGCGTGGAGGCTACAAAATTATTTGAAGATGCTCAAAAGTTATTAGATACCATTATTAAAGAATCTTGGTTAGAGGCTAGAGCAGTGGTTGGATTTTGGAAGGCCAAAAGTAAAAACGATACTGTTGAATTAGAATCTGAAAAAGGGAATGTTTCGTTGGAGTTTTTAAGACAGCAAATTGAGCTTTCTGGTTCAAAGCCTAATCGTAGTTTGGCCGATTACATTGCTCCTGAAGAATCAGGTTTAGAGGATTATATTGGCTCATTTGCTGTAACCGCAGGTATTGGTATTGAAGAACACGTTGAACGTTTTGAAGCAGATCATGATGACTACCATTCAATATTATTAAAGGCTCTTGCCGATCGATTGGCTGAGGCTTTTGCAGAACTCATGCATAAAAAAGTAAGGACGGAGTTTTGGGGATATGATTCAAGAGAATCACTGAATAATCAAGAATTGATTCAAGAAAAATATAAGGGCATTAGACCGGCGCCAGGTTATCCGGCATGCCCTGAGCATACTGAAAAAGTTAAATTATTTGATCTGTTAAACGCACAGGAGTCTATAGGAATAGAGTTGACAGAAAGTATGGCTATGTATCCAACAGCGGCAGTTAGCGGGTATTATTTTTCACATCCTGAATCAAGATATTTCAATGTAGGAAAAATTGATTCGGACCAAGTTGATGATTATGCGAAGCGAAAAGGTTGGGATAAACGTACAGCTGAGAAATGGCTGTCTCCTTTATTGACTTAATACCTGTCATACTGATTTATTGCCACAGGTAGAATAATTCTTCCATTGGCTCTGTTATCAATACTTTTCATTAGAGGATAACCATACATTTGTGAGGTGAAAACAAAAAAGACCTTTTCATTTGTAATCTTATTGTTGGTGTTTCTGTTGTCAACATCTGCGCAGACTATTAAAAAATGGTCGCTCGAAGACTGCATAGGAGCTGCAATTACAAATAATCTTTCGGTTCAGCGTTCTTTATTAAATCAAGAATTAGCTAATTCAAATTATTCTGGTCAAAAAGGAACATTCTTGCCTACTGTAAATGGCTTTGTGGGTACTACTATTAATTTCGGTCGAACGATAGACCCTTTTACCAATACTTTTGCGACCGATGAAGTTCGATCTGATTCTTATGGCGTAAGGGCTAATTGGGATTTGTTTAACGGAATGCAGCGGTATAATTCATACAAACAAAACCAAATGGAGGTTGAGGCTTCGCGTTATGATGCTGAAAAAACTAAGAATGATATTTCATTAGCAGTGACGCGTTCGTTTTTAGAAATTGTTTTCAATAAAGAACTTTTGCGAGTGGCTGAAGAACAACAAGTATTAACCGAGCAACAAGTAAAAAGGACTAAGCAATTGGTCGATGCTGGTAGTTTGCCTAAAGGAAACCTTATGGATATGCAAGCCCAATTAGCTCAAGACGAACTTAACGCTGTCACAGTCGGAAATAATTTAAAGCTGTCCTATCTTCAATTGTTGATTTTAATGCGATTGGATACTCTCGAAACTTTTGAAATTGACATTCCTGAAATCAAAACGGAAAATTTGAGTGGCCTAAAAACGACCCCCACTTTTGTTTACATAAAAGCAGTAGAAAATCTTCCGGAAGTACAAAGTGCAAAATTGAGATTAGAAGCTGCACAAAACGGAATATCTATGTCAAAAGGTCGATTGAGTCCAACTCTTGGATTTAATGCTTCATTGGGTTCAGGTTTTTCAGGGAAGAATATTGATATTGAAACCGGTGAAACTAAACCCTTTGGTCAGCAGGTAAGCGATAACTTTAATCAGTCCATTGGTTTTTCCTTGTCCATCCCAATTTTTAATTCTTTGTCAACTCGTACGAATATTCAGCAGGCTAAAATCTCAAAAGAGTTGCGCCAAAATGAAATGGATCAAGTTAAATATGAAATTAACGAAACTGTAAAGCGCGCTTATTTTGATGCCCAAGCTGCCAGAAAGGCTTATTTGGCAAATGAAAAGGCGGTTTATGCAAGGCAAGAATCATATAACTACTCTGAAAAAAGATATAAAGTTGGTGTGATGAATGCCATTGAATTCAACCAAGCAAAGAATAGTCTAGTTAAATCAGAGGCGGATTTGCTGAGGGCGAAATACGACTATGTTTTCAAAACCATGATTTTGGATTTTTATCAAGGTATTCCTTTATCTTTAAGACCCTAACATGAATAAAAAAGTATACATATTAATAGGTGTGTTAATTGTTGTGTTGATCGGAGCCGTAGTTTGGAAAAAGAAATATGCACAAGAGTTGACAAAGGTTTTTACTGAGAAAATTGAAATCAGAACTATTATTGAAACGGTTTCAGCTAATGGTAAAATTCAACCCGAAAAGGAAGTTAAAATTAGTTCAGAAGTACCAGGTGAAATTATTGAAATGACCGTCAAAGAAGGGACGTTAGTAGCTAAAGATCAGCTCCTGCTTGAAATCAATCCTGATATACTTACAGCTAACGTTGATAGAATGGAGGCTGCGTTAAATTCTAGTAGAGCAAATTATTCAAATGCAAAAGCGAGACTGGCTCAATCTAAGGCTCGGTTTAACCAATCTAAGATAGTTTTTACTAGAAATGAGAAATTACTAAAGGATGGAGCTATTTCAGTTGCTGATTTTGATCAAGCTAGTAGCTCAATGGAAGTAGCCGAGGCCGAAGTTGAAGCAGCAGAAGAAAGCGTTAAAGCTGCGGCGTTTTCGGTAAAGAGTAGTGAAGCCAGTCTAAAAGAGTCTAGAGATAATTTAAATCGAACAAAAATCTATGCTCCAATTTCAGGAACCATTTATAGCTTAAACGTTGAAGCAGGCGAGAAAGTAGTTGGAACAGCTCAAATGGCAGGTACAGAAATGCTTCGAATTGCTGATTTGAACAAAATGGAGGTAAATGTAGAGGTAAGTGAAAGTGACATTGTTCGAGTTTCTTTAGGTGATAGTGCAAACATAGAAGTTGATGCTTATTTGGATCGTGTGTTCAAAGGGATGGTTACTGAAATAAGTAATTCTGCTAATAATCAGTTAGGCTCGAGTGAGCAGGTTACTTCATTTGATGTAAGAATTCGTATCCTTTCATCTGGGTATTCTGATTTATTAGAGGGTAAGGATTCATCATATTCTCCGTTTAGACCTGGAATGTCTGCTCAGGTGGAAATTAAGACTAAAAGAATAAATGATGTTATCTCAGTCCCTATTCAAAGTGTGACCTTGAGGCCAGATTCTTTTCCGAAAGGAATGCTTTTGTCAACTGTTGAAAGAGATGATATGAAAGAGTGTTTGTTCTTATATAAAGATGGAGTGGTGGAACGAGTGTTGGTAGAAACAGGTATTCAAGATGAAAATTACATCCAGATCCTTTCTCCTAACCTTGAAGGTGAAGTTGTAAAAGGTCCTTATTCCATAATTGCCAGAAAATTACGTAATGGCGATAAGGTTGAATCGGTAGATGAGGATCAATTTAAAAGGTCGGAAGAGTAAAGTGAAGTATTATTTAGGTATAGAAAGTTCAACAACCAATTGTTCTGTTTCTCTTTTCAATGAGAATGAGTTGTTAGCTAGTCTTGAAACTAATTCGGGTTATTCTCATTTAGAAAAATTAGCGGTTCATACTAAAACTATCATAGAGGAAGTAGGTGTTACTGTAGATGAACTATCAGGTATTGGAATTGGAGTTGGTCCTGGTTCTTATACAGGATTAAGAATAGGAGTGTCATTTGTAAAAGGATTAGCCTTAAGTTCAGACATTCCAATTGTATCATTTAC
>JBMYOI010000003.1:0-105530 GCA_049599135.1 Salibacteraceae bacterium | reverse complement strand
AACATCTGTAGAAAGTTTATGCTTGTGCAGCAATAGATTTATTGCATTAACACGTTTGGTGCACTCTTCTATCCTGGCTGGATCAAATTCTACACTTGAATTTAATGAATCAAATTCAGCGCTAACATCTTCTAACTCAACTCGTGTTTCTTTAATTCTTGTCAGCAAATTTTTAAGTTGAGTAGAATATTCACTGACACTGTCTAATAGATGTTCAATTTTAATTAATGTAGAAACTATCGCTCCTCCCTCATCTTCAAAAGCAGAAATTGAATTTGATATTACACTTTGAATTTCTTCTCCGTGTTGAAGTTGAGATAATTCGGACTCTAATGAACTTAACTCCCCTTCTTTGATATCTAACTCCTCGAGTTCATTATACAGAAAAGAGAAGTAGTCAAAATCTAGTAATTGTTTTTGTTGGTTAGCTTCAAGAGATTTTATTTCGTTCAAAACTGATGAGCGCTGATCAAAAAGCTTTTCGTATGCAATTGAATCATCCTTAAGGCCACAATATGAATCTAAAACGCGCAACACATAAGCCGGTTTCTTAAGTTCTAAATGTCCGTGTTGAGAATGAATATTTAACAATAACTCACCCAATGATGCAAGCAAGTTCAGTTTTGCCGGTGTATCATTAATGAAGGCACGTGATTTTCCACTCGGTAAAATTTCTCGACGAATAATTAACTCTTTTTCTACATCAAAGTCATTTGTCAATAAATACTTCTTAATATTGGGTTTATTCCCTTCAAATACACCTTCAATTATGCATTTTGAAGAGGTGTTAAACAAATCTGTGCCTTCGCTTCTTTTACCAAGTATAAGACCAAGTGCGCCAAGAATAATTGATTTACCAGCACCAGTTTCACCCGTTATAGAAGAGAACCCTTTTGCCGGTTCAAAAGTCAGCCTTTCAATTAAAGCAAAGTTGGAGATATGCAGCTTTTTAAGCATAACAATTACTGGCTAATTTCTTGGTATTTAATAATGTTTGCAGGGTCAATTTTATTTAACAAACTGGTTATTTCCGTTTTCTCTTCCCTTGTCCCCTCTTTAAAAATTTTAATGACTTCGCTCGCTTTAGAATCAAAGAATACACGCATATTAAAGCTCGCGGGGTAATTGCTGTGCACCTCTGCTAAATTACCTAATGCACCTGCAATTTTCTTTCTTCCCTCTACCACGTCATCTTTCATGTAATCTAACCCTAATCTATGATATTCATAATAACACTTTCGCAATCCTGTAAAACGAGGACTTAAATGATCTTCTACCAACCAGTATCTATTTCTTTTATCGGTGCTCGACCAACCTTTGTAACCTGAACTTTGAGCCATAGCCACAATATTTTGAGCTTTAGTAAAATATGGTGTTCCTCCATTCAAAGAATAAGTCTCATAATCGTAAGCAATTATCATGTAAGTGTAATAGCCAAGTAAAGCAGTAAGATTAGATAAAAAAGTACTCTCGCTATATTCTAAAACTGCATTTCTATCAAAATCAAAAACTACATTATCATCTTTAAAATTCCATATTGTACTGCTGTATGATGTTCCATAAACCGGCCTTCTCGATGATATCTGAATACTTCCTTCGTACACGTTACCTGAGGCACTAGTAAGATTAATAAGAATGCTACATTCAATTTTTTCGTGAGGTTTAAATTTGTCGGGAGTCCATCTTTTGGTATTTACAAAGTCATAAATAGCTGTTTTCATGTCATCGAACAAGCTTCGATCAACATTACCAATCTGATCAGAATTAATTGCAATATCACAATTTACTTCTTGCGAATGAGCAATCTGACTAATTAATAAAACACATAGAACAACTAAATATTTCACTCTAATATTGACTTTAAATGATTCAAAATATCCGATGCTACTTCGGATTTAGACTTTAACCCAAAAATTATAGGTTTATTGCCTTTTTCAATAATGGTAATTTTGTTCGTATCGCCTGAAAAACCAGCACCTTTATCTTTTAAGGAGTTTAAAACAATAAAATCTAAATTCTTTTTAGCAAGCTTCCCTTCCGCATTTCGAATTTCATTATCAGTTTCCAAAGCAAACCCAACTAGTTTTTGTGATTCGGTTTTTATCTCACCTAATGAGGCCAAAATATCCTTTGTCGACTCCAATTCAATAGTCATTAAATCTGACGACTTTTTAATTTTAGAGTCAACTGTATTTGTGGGCTTAAAATCTGCCACCGCAGCAGATAAAATTGCTACTGAAACACGTTCAAACTCTGAATGAACTGCATCATACATTTCTTGTGCCGTAGTAACATCTACTCTTCTAATGTTTTGATTCTCTAGTTTTAAAGAAACAGGACCCGACACCAGAATTACTTTAGCCCCTCGGTTAGCTGCCTCTTCAGCAATAGCAAATCCCATTTTACCTGAAGAGTGATTTCCAATAAACCTGACAGGATCTATTTTTTCGTACGTTGGGCCGGCCGTGATAAGAATAGTTTGGCCTTTTAAATCCAACATTCCATCAAAGTAACTAGTGATATAATCAACAATTACTTCTGGCTCTTCCAACCTACCCTGACCAACAAGACCACTTGCTAATTCACCACTCGCTGGCTCAATAATTAAATTATTTCTGTCTTTTAAAGTTTTTAGGTTCGTTAAAGTTGACTCATGCTTGTACATATCTAAATCCATAGCTGGACATACGACAACCTGGCAACGGGCAGATAAATAAGTGGTAAGTAGGATATTATCAGAAATACCTTCAGCCATTTTAGCGATGGTATTTGCAGAAGCTGGAGCAACTATAAAAAGATCAGCCCAGAGGCCTAGATCAACATGATTCTCCCAAGTTCCTTCTTCCTTATTGATGTAATAATCGGAAATAACAGGATAACCCGATAGCGTACTTAAGGTAACTGGTGTGATAAAATCTTTCGCAGCATCAGTCATTATGACTTTTACCACTGCACCTTGTTTTACCAATAAACGAATTAAATGAGCTGACTTATAAGCAGCAATACTTCCGGTAACTCCTAAAAGAATTTTTTTACCCCGAAGCATATGGCCATCCTTAATTAAAGGACGTTGTTATCTTCTTCAGGCTTTCTAAAGTAGATTTTATCTTCCATAAGTTCTTGCATAGCAATTCCAACTGGTTTTGGAAGTCTTTCATAGAACTTAGAAATCTCAATTTGCTCACGATTTTCAAAAATTTCTTCTAAATTATCGTGAGTTGTAGCGAATTCTTCAAGCTTAGACGTAAGCTCTTCTTTCATTTCTTGGTTAATTTGATTGGCTCTTTTAGAAAGAATTACCAATGCTTCATATGCATTTCCTACATTACCACTTAAAACATCAACATCTCTAGTAATGGTTGTATTTGCGGCATTCGTCTTTTTATAATCCATAGCTTACGAGCTTTTTTCTGATAATTCGTCTAAATTTTCATTCGTTTTTTTCAGAATATCAAGAGCCTCTTTCATCTTTTGACTATTCGGAAACGAACCTGCAAATTTAGCATATGATTTTTTAGTTTCCATATAGCGTTCAACTTTTTTTTGTTCAACGCTATTTTTAGCCCAATAATAATTTGATTTGAGCATCAACAAATAGATTTCTTCCCGGTGTTTTGTGTCTGGATAAGTCTCTAAAGTATTTTCTAAAGCAACCAAAGCAGCTTTATATTTCATTGTTTTATAGTACTGTCCTGCAATTTCAAAAGCTTTTTGCTCAAGCTTTATTCGCATATCGTCTAGCAAAACGTGACAAGAATCTAAATATGTGCTTTCGGGATATTGGCGAACAAATAACTCAAATTGCTCTATTGCCGCATAGGTATCACTTTGGTCTAAGCTCGACTTGGGTGACAGTTTATGATGACAAACCGCTGACATAAATTGACACTCTTCTGTAAATCTACTAAATGGGAAGGTTCTAACAAATGAACTAAATCTATGAGCTGCCAGAATATAATCCTTCATATAATAATCCGAATAGGCATATATATAGAATAACCTTTCTGCTTTTTCGGTTCCTCTATATATAGGAATCAACTCTTCGAGCAAGGGCATTGCCTTGTAATACTTACCTTTTTCGTAATAACGATTCGCGGCTTCGTACTTTTTGGTTAAGTCACTACTCTTAAGCAGGCGGTTATATCCGCATGATCCGAGAACCGATGCAACTACTAATATGATTAAAATTCGAGCTTTCATTTTGCGCCGGCAAATATAGTTTTTTCGATTCCAGTTAATCGTTAAAATAATAGAACCGCTAAGACCCTAATTTATTATAATTTTGCAACTTAATCTGAAAAGTTAGATAGTGGATATATTTGAAAAGATTAGTAAGCGCCGAGGTCCTTTAGGGATCCATTCTTCTTATGCTCATGGATATTTTACATTTCCTAAGCTAGAAGGGCCTATCAGTAATAAAATGACGTTTAGAGGTAAAGAAGTTCTTACATGGAGTTTGAACAACTACCTTGGGTTAGCTAACCACCCAGAGGTTAGAGAAGCTGATGCTAAAGCGGCGAAAGACTGGGGGTTATCTACTCCTATGGGCGCTCGAATGATGTCAGGCAATACCATTTATCATGAAAAACTTGAAGAAGATCTTTCAAAGTTTGTAATGAAAGAAGATACCATGTTAGTTAACTATGGCTACATGGGAATGGTTTCGGCTATTGATGCACTAGTTGATAGAAATGATGTTATTGTCTATGACTCTGAATCTCACGCTTGCATTATTGACGGAGTAAGGTTACATCAAGGAAAACGTTTTGTATTTCCGCACAATGACATGGAAAAGCTAGTTCAACAATTGGACAGAGCCAAAAAACTTACTGCAAGTTCTGGTGGTGGTATTCTAGTGATTACAGAAGGTGTATTTGGAATGTCAGGAGATCAAGGGCTATTAAAAGAAATTGTTGATCTGAAAAAAGATTATGATTTCAGGCTTTTTGTTGATGATGCTCACGGTATTGGAACATTAGGTAAAACAGGTGCTGGTACAGGTGAAGAACAAGGAGTTCAAGATGGCATTGATGTTTATTTTGGAACTTTTGCTAAAGCATTTGCTTCTGTTGGAGGATTTATTTCTTCTACTGAAGATGTAATCGAATATTTGAGATACAATACTCGTTCACAAATTTTTGCTAAGAGTATGCCACTTCCTTTGGTTTTAGGTAATCAAAAAAGGTTAGAGCTTTTAAGGGATGAGCCGAAACATAAAGATAATCTATGGACTATCGTTAATGCATTGCAAGGTGGTTTAAAAGATCATGGTTTTGACTTAGGAGCTACTAATTCATGTGTTAGTCCAGTTGTTATGCAAGGTGGAATTCCTGAAGCAACGAACATGATTTTTGATATTCGTGAGAATTACAACTTGTTTACTTCGCTAGTAGTTTACCCAGTTGTACCTAAGGATATGATCTTGATTAGATTAATTCCAACCGCGGTTCACACTTTAGAAGATGTAAACTATACGGTTGATATATTTAGTAAAGTAAAATCTAAATTAAAGAACAACGAATACAATAAAGAAGCTTTTAACGGAGCTGGAACTGTTATGTAAATAAATATTTTACAGCATTAAAAAAGCCGCTTTAATCCCGATAGCTTTTGGGACTTAAGCGGCTTTTTTGTTTTATAAGTCTAGCGTAATTTGCACTGGTCCTTCTGGCGGTAGATCATCATCTTCACCACCTTTTTTTGTCTCCTTATTCTCAGGTTCAGTTTTAGGTTCTTCCTTTACTTTGGAAACCACCTTTTTCTCTTCAACTTTTGGCGTTGCAATTTTCTTTTTTATCTCTTTTAGAACCTCTTTCTTTTTCTCTTTAGGCTGTTCCAAAGGCTTTTCCTTAACTTTAGGAACTACTACCTCCTTTTTAACTTCCTTTTGAATTTTCGGTTTTTCTTCGACTACGTCATCGCTCTTCTTGTTTTTTTGAGGTTCAGCGGTCGTTTCAGTTGTTTCCACATTTGTAGGGTCAACAATTTCAGCGGTTTTTTCTTTAGTTTCTTCAACCTCATCTTTTTGGGTTGGTTCAACTTCTACTACATTTTTAATTTTCTGGTTCGAAAGCTTATTACCCAAAGACTTTTGTCCTTTAACAGCAATAAAATCGAACAGTTCCATTTCTTCATCAGCAGTTGAACTACTTCTTCGATCATATTCGATTCTTGCCCTCGCATATTTTTCTGAGGTAATCATCATTAGTTTAGAATCCTCATGCTCTGACATTAACAAAGTCTTTTTATCGGTAGGTTCTAAAACAAAACGTTTTACAAAAACATTTGCTTTTTCACCATCATAATAAACCATAGTATAAACTCGCTCAGAATCATACTTTTCAATAACAATCATGTCGTCATCGAAATGGGTGTTTACGGTTTGTGCTGAAAGCTTATAATGACCTGAAGCCATAAGGGACACTATCTTGTCTTCAGCATGAAATTCACCCAATAAGCGACCTCTTTCATCGGTATTTAGTCGTTGAACAGTATCATCCCACCAAATATTTCGACCGCCAAGTGTAGAAACACCTTTTTCTTTCAATTCAATTTTATGAACAGGTGTTTTTGAAAGAATATTTCCTTTTGCTCCACGTCCCTTTATTGCGATTTCGCTAAAATCAAAATCGAACTTAAGTCGTTTTAATTTAGGAATAGGTCGTAATAACACTTTTATTACTTCAGCTTCTCCGTTAGGATTAGCCGTCATGTATAGAATTTTAGAACCTTTTTCTCCTGTTGTTAAATGATATTCTTTGTCACGCGTAATTGATGTAACAGCAAAACGTTTTACCATCGAATACTTCTTTTTAGCATCCAAATAAATCAGGTTGTAAATAGTACGCTCGTCTCCTTTCTTCCAAACATTTACATGAAGAATATCTTTTCCTACAAAGGCTTTATCCGATATTTTAGAAACTACCAAAACACCATCTTTTCTAATGACGATAATGTCGTCAATATCTGAGCAATCGCAAACAAATTCAGAATCAGATTTACGTAAGCCAGTACCAATAAAGCCTTCGGTTCTATTTACATAAAGCTTGACATTAGCTACTGCAACTTTTGCCTTATTTATTTCTTCAAAATTCTTTATTTCCGTCTTTCTTTCTTTACCCTCGCTATATTTCTTTTTTAAGTTCTTGTAATAATCAATAGCATAATCAACTAAATGATCAAGGTTAAATTGAACCTGTGCAAGCTCGTCTTCAAGTGAAGAAATAAAGTTGTCAGCTTTGTCCGCATCGTGCTTTGTGATTCGACGCATTCTTATTTCTAACAAACGTTTCACATCTTCTTCGGTTACTGCACGTTTTAAGTGTTTTGTATGTGGTTTTAATAATTTTAGAGTGACCTCAATCGCCTCTTCATAAGTTTTACCGTCAAACTCAATGTATATTTTATTCTCAATGAAAATCTTTTCCAAACTGGCAAAATGCCATTGTTCGGTCAATTCAGATTTACGTATTTCAAGTTCCCTTTGTAATAGGTTTTTTGTGTTATCCGTGGCAACTTCTAATATTTCGGAAACACCAACAAAACGAGGTTTATCGTTTTCAATAATTACAGCATTTGGTGAAATAGAAATCTCACAATCGGTAAATGCATATAAAGCGTCAATGGTTTTATCAGGAGAAACTCCGGGAGCTAGGTAAACCAGTATTTCCACAAACTCGGCTGTGTTATCCTCAATTTTTTTAATCTTAATTTTCCCTTTATCGTTAGCCTTTAAAACAGAGTCAATTAGACTGGAAGTAGTAACATTATAAGGTAATTCAGAAATGATTAAAGTCTTTTTGTTTAAGGAAGATATTTTAGCTCTTACTCGAACTTTACCTCCTCGTTTCCCATCATTATAATTGCTAAAATCAGCCATTCCCCCAGTAAGGAAATCTGGGTAAATTTTGGTTCGTTTGCCTTGTAATAACTTAATGGAAGCATCAATCAATTCAATAAAATTGTGAGGTAACATTTTAGTTGAAAGGCCAACTGCGATTCCTTCCACACCTTGAGTTAATAAAAGCGGGAACTTTACTGGTAGTGTAACCGGTTCTTTATTTCTTCCATCGTAAGATGCTAACCATTCTGTAGTTTTAGGGTTAAAGACCACTTCTAGGGCAAACTTAGACAGTCTGGCTTCGATATATCGTGGAGCGGCTGCTCGATCACCGGTGTAAATATTACCCCAGTTACCTTGCATATCAATGAGCAGTTCTTTTTGCCCAAGAGCAACCAAAGCATCTGCAATAGAAGCATCTCCATGAGGATGATATTTCATGGTATTACCTACCACATTCGCTACTTTATTGTAACGCCCATCGTCTAATTCTTTTAATGAATGAAGAATTCTTCGTTGAACTGGTTTCAAACCATCATTTACATGAGGGACAGCTCGTTCTAAAATCACATACGATGCGTAATCTAAAAACCAATTTTCGTACATCCCAGATATAGGGACAATGCGATCAGCGTCAAGGATTTCTTCTCCTTGACCAAACTCTTCGTCTCTTTCGTCTTGATTATCTTCTGGTGCTTCAGACATAAATTAAATTGCTTCTTCCTCTACAATATCTTTTTCTACCTTGAGGTTTTCAATAATAAACTTTTGTCGGTCAGGCGTGTTCTTTCCCATATAAAATTCAAGTAATGGAGTAATTCCAGTATCCTTACCTATAATAACTGGGTCAAGACGAATGCTTTCCCCAATAAACTCTTTGAATTCGTTTGGAGAAATTTCACCAAGTCCTTTAAATCGCGTAATCTCAGGCTTCCCCTTGAGTTTATTCATTGCATCTTGCCTTTCTTCTTCCGAATAACAATAAATAGTTTCTTGTTTATTTCTAACCCTAAACAACGGAGTTTCTAGAACATACAAATGGTTTGCTTTTACAACCTCTGGAAAAAACTGTAAAAAGAACGTAATCAAAAGCAGTCGAATGTGCATTCCGTCGACATCAGCATCTGTGGCAATAACAATGTTGTTGTATCGCAAACTTTCAACACCTTCTTCAATATTAAGTGCAGCTTGAAGTAAATTAAATTCTTCGTTTTGATAAACAATCTTCTTGGTTAAGCCATATGAGTTTAAGGGCTTTCCTTTTAAGCTAAAAACGGCTTGGGTTTGAACATCACGTGCTTTGGTAATGGACCCACTTGCAGAATCTCCCTCAGTAATAAACAAAGTGGTTTCTACTTGTCTATCGTTATCCTTCGAATCGTTTAAGTGAAGCTTACAATCTCTGAGTTTTTTATTGTGCAGAGACACTTCTTTCGCACGTTTACGAGCCAAAGTTCGAATGCCGGCCATATCCTTTCTTTCACGCTCACTGCGCAAAATTTTCTTTTGGATAGGCTCAACCGTATTTGGATTTTTATGTAAAAAATTATCCAATTCACGAGCAAGAAAATCAGCAATAAATGCCCTCATAGATTTCCCTTCTGGCTCAATTTCAGTACTTCCTAATTTTGTCTTGGTCTGTGATTCAAAAACAGGCTCTATTACTTTTACACTCACCGCTGCAACCAATCCGGTTCGAATATCAACGGCTTCATAACTCTTACCGAAAAATTCACGAACTACCTTTACATAAGCCTCTCTAAAAGCTGCCTGATGGGTTCCACCTTGTGTAGTATATTGGCCATTTACAAAAGAATAATATTCCTCTCCGTAACTGCTGGTGTGTGTAATGGCAACCTCAATATCCTCACCAATTAAATGAATAATTGGGTAAAGAGGTTCACCAGTTAATTTGTCTTTTAAAAGATCAAGTAGTCCATTTTCAGAATGAAACTCTTCGCCATTGAAATGAATCTTAAGGCCTCTATTCAAATAAGCATAATTGAGCATCATATTCTTGATGTACTCACTTCTGTACTTAAAATTCTTAAAAATGGTATTATCTGGAATAAATGTAGTTCTTGTCCCTTTTCGAATACTTGAATCTTCAATAGGGGCATCTTCAGTGAGTTCACCAATTGAAAACTCAGCTCGTTTTATTTTACCATCTCTAATGCTTTCTATCTTAAAAAAGCTTGAAAGGGCATTAACAGCTTTGGTACCTACTCCATTTAACCCTACTGATTTTTTAAAGGCTTTTGAATCATATTTTCCACCGGTATTGATTTTAGAAACACAATCGATAACCTTCCCTAGCGGAATCCCACGACCATAATCCCGCACCTTGACTTGATTGTCTTTTAGCGAAACATCAATATTTCGACCATTCCCCATCACGAATTCATCAATGGAGTTGTCGATTACTTCTTTGATTAGAATATAAATTCCGTCATCTGCTGCAGAGCCATCGCCAGTCTTCCCAATGTACATACCGGGTCGCATTCTGATGTGCTCTTTCCAGTCTAGGGACCGAATATTCGATTCATCGTAGTTTACTTCTTCTGCCATAAGCAGTGATAAAATGATTTAGATTCAACAAAGACTTACTAGCGTATAAATTTATACCAAAGGTCTAGTCTTGTAATGAATTTGATTGTTGGTTTTCCACATGTTTTTTAACGAAACTAAAAGGGTTAAACGTTAAATCGAAAATGCATAACATCGCCATCTTGAACAATGTATTCTTTTCCTTCAACACTTAACTTACCAGCGTCTCTACAAGCACTTTCAGAACCGTATTCAACAAAGTCATTGTAGGCAATAACTTCTGCTCTAATAAATCCTTTTTCAAAATCTGTATGAATAACTCCTGCAGCTTGCGGAGCTTTGGTTCCTTTATGTATTGTCCAAGCTCGAACTTCTTTCACTCCTGCCGTAAAATAGGTTTCTAGGTTCAAGAGCTTATAAGCACTTTCAATCAATTTATTGACTCCAGGATCTGTCAAACCTAATTCTTCAAGAAACATTTGTTTCTCATCATAAGTTTCCAATTCAGCAATATCAGATTCGATTCCTGCACATAAATAAAGAACTTGGCAATTCTCATCTTTTACCGCCTCTTCAACTGCTTGGGTGTGGCTATTTCCTGACACCACCGAGCTTTCGTCGACGTTACAAACGTATAAAACCGGTTTTTCAGTAAGCAATTGCATGTTGCCCACCAACTCCTTTTGAGAATCTTCTAAAGGTACTGATCGAGCAGAATTCCCACCTTCTAAGTGCGAAATGTAGGTTTCTAAAATTTCAACAATTTTCTTAGATTCTTTATCGCCCGTTCTAGCCATTTTCTTTCCTTTTTCAAGGTGCTTTTCAACGGTTTCTAAATCTTTTAATTGAAGCTCAGTGTCAATTATTCCTTTATCTCGAACGGGATCAACTGATCCATCAACATGAATAATATTCCCATTTTCAAAACAACGAAGAACATGAATTATGGCATCGCATTCCCTAATATTTCCAAGAAATTGATTTCCAAGCCCTTCTCCCTTGCTAGCGCCTTTAACTAATCCAGCAATATCAACAATTTCAATAGTAGTAGGAACAATTTTTTCAGGATTAACAAACTCTGAAAGCTTTGTCATTCTGTTATCAGGAACGGTAATAATACCAACGTTAGGCTCAATTGTACAAAATGGAAAATTTGCTGATTGTGCTTTTGCACTGCTCAAACAATTAAACAAAGTTGATTTACCAACATTAGGTAATCCTACAATACCACATTTTAAAGCCATAATCCAAAATATTATTATGCCGCAAAAGTAAAATTCGCTTTCTTTTAATTGATCTTTTTATTTAATATTGATAACCTTAATTTTTAAGTAATATTTCTAATAAATAAAATCATGAAAAAAGTATTTTCAATCTTAACAATTGCGTTAATTACCATTGGACTTAACGCCCAAAAAATCACCCTAAAAGATGGAGACCCAAAAAGTTTAAAGTCTGTTAAAAAATGGAGTGTAACATTTGACTACGAAGGAATGGTTTTCGACAAAAAAGGAAGTGAATCTGAGTGGTTAGTTACAACTCAAAAAGAAAAAAACGAAAAAGAAGCTGGTTCAGGCGATGCTTTTGTTGATGATTGGAATGATGCAAAAGAAGAACTTTACCCAATGTCTTTTGCTACAGGTTTTACTAAAGCACTTCAAAAAAAGTTTGGTGTATCGGCTAAACCAGGAACTAGCGGCGCAACAATTACTGTTAAAACAACATGGGCTTTTACTGGTTACAGAATGCCAGCCGGTTCTATCAAACCAGCTAAAATTACAAGCACAGTAACTTTTAAAAATGAAAATGGTGAAGTATTAGCTGTTTTCGAATTAGACAAAGCACAAGGTGTTCCTCCTGGAGCAAGTGCATACAACGGCGTAGGCTATAAAACAAGTGAAAGGATGTCTGCTTCCTACAATACTTCGGGGTTGGCACTTGGTAAGTACATGAAAAAAATGACATTTAAATAAATTAAAAATTAAATTAGGGCTTCGGCCCTTTTTTTTTACCATAAAATTATGAGGCTATTATTTATCATTTCACTTCTATGTTCAATTCAATGGATTCACGCTCAAGAAATTAAAGTTCTTTCAGGAAGCACCGAAGCCGTAGCAAAAATCAAAGCCTTTGAACTTGTTATGAACTATGACGATATAAGTATCAAGGATCATGATTCTGAAGAAGACCTTAAAGAAAAAGTAATCGCTGAATTAGATAGAGAGGCTGAAGATTCCGGGCAAGATTGGTTATCGGATTGGGAAGAAAACAAAACGAAAAAATATCCAAGTAAAGTTTCAAGGTCATATACCAAAACCCTATTTAAAGTTGGTCAAATCATTGCCACAAGAAGTTTTGAAGGTGAAACGGATGGCCAAATAATAATTGATACTGAATCAATAAGCCTTGGGTTTAAAAAAGGAAGAAAGGTGGAAAACGCCAGATTAACTGCACTTGTGAGTTTTTATAATTCAAATGAGGACTTACTTTTACAATTAAGAGTTTCAGATTGCCCGGGGCTTCAATCTACAAGTAACGTTTATAACAATTCTTCTCCTTGGTACGCTACATTTGAACGTATATCAGAATCTTACGCAAAATTAGGAAAGGAAATAGCTATTTTGATTTACGAAGCTGAATTCAAAGGAAAAAAAAATAAAATCAAAAATTAATTAACACTTAAACAACAAATAATGAAAAGAATATTTCTATTATCAATGGCCGTATTGTGGCAGGTTATAACGATTGCTCAATCGGAATGCGACTGGGCAGATTTACAATGGGGTGAAAACATTAAGAGGCCTCCAGGAAGGTATTGGGGAACTCAAGAATTTGGACCTGATCTATACATGAGTGTCTGGCGTGATGGAGACGAAGTACATTTAATTACTACTACTGGTAATATGAATATTATTAAGCAAAGAGAAGTAGAAATAGTTCATCAGGCAAAAAAAGGGAAATGGTATTTCGAGCGCTTTTTCCGATTAGGCACCAACATGTACGTTATGTCTAAAATTAAAGTAAAGAAAGAAGAAAAATTCTACTATTATGTTCAAGCAATCAACCCTGAATCATTAGAGTTGGAAGAAGAACCTACGTTAATTGGTGACATGACTTTTTTAAGGAGTTCATTCAAAGAATTGGAAGACATTACTATAGCTCCAGATTATTCTAAATTTTATTTTGGACATAATAATGGAACAAGAGATTTATCTAAGTTTTGGTACGAAGTACAAATTATTGATGCAGACTTGGAAACTGTTTATGAAGATAAAATTACCATTGAAAATGACGAAGCGCTAAATACAGCTTATATCGATTTTTATAAAAATGGTGATGTAGCCGTGTTAGCAAAAAGAAGTAAGGAAAAAGAGGATAAAGAAAAAGGAAAGCCAAATTATTACTACACTGCAGCGGTAATGAGAAGTGGTGAAGTTTCAAAATACACACTCGATTTAAGTGAATATTTTATCTCTGGAGCTGGAATTACTTTCGGTCAAGAAGGTGAAATTATTCTTAGCGGATATTACAGTACAATATCTGCAAATAAAGTAAATGGTGTCTTTTTTATGAAAGAGGATGTTGATTCTGAAACATTAGAACCTGCTGTTTTTAATGAGTTTTCAATTGAGGAAATAACCAAATTTGCATCGGAAAAGTCTGAAAAAAAGAACAAAAAGAAGGAAGCTAAAGGAAAGGAAATTGAGTTTAATGATTTTGATGTCTTTGATTTAATTGCAACTAGTGAGGGAGTTTATCTTTTGGGAGAGCAGTCTTGGATGTACGTAACATATACATATACCTCAAATGGAACTAGAACAGTTTATCACTATGTTTTTGCCGATGTTATGGCTATGAAATTCGATTACGACGGCGAAATCCAATGGACTACGAGATTACCAAAATGGCAGCATTCTACAAATGATGGAGGGCCATATAGTTCTTTCAATTATGACATAGAAGGAAATTCCGTATACATTCTTTATAATGATCATATTGACAACCATACTATGTTTGATCCCAAAAAAGTACGACCTACTCCGTGGGGTGGAGATAAATCTGTAACTTCAATTGCCAAAATTGATAGTGAAGGAGAGCTTACAAAAGGTTATTTATATAACGTAAAAGAAGAAGCGCTTTTTACCAAGGTTAGAGAAAGCTCTTCTTTAGATGGCGAAACTGGTTTTATGATAATGGCACAAAAGAAAAAAAATATAAAATTTGCCAAAGTAACCGTAGAGGAATAGACTGTTTCAAACAGACTTTTAAAAGAGAGGCCACGGCCTCTTTTTTTATGCCAATTTTTCAGAGTTTATCAACACTCGCTTTCCACCTCTATTAAAACCTCTAATTTCGCTGAAAATCCCCTATTAATGGCAGATATTAGTCAATTAGAAAAGATAGCATCGCAAACTAGACGCGATATATTAAGAATGGTACATGCAGTTAATTCTGGACATCCAGGCGGATCGCTTGGTTGTGCTGATTTATTCGTCGCTTTATACCACGAAATTCTTGAACATTCACCTGAGAACTTTAATATGAATGGTGATAATGAAGATTTATTCTTCCTGTCTAATGGGCATATAAGTCCGGTGTTTTATAGCACCCTTGCAAGAAGTGGGTATTTCCCAGTAGCTGAACTGGCTACATTCCGAAGGCTAAATACAAGACTTCAAGGTCACCCAACAACACACGAGGGGTTACCAGGGATAAGAATTGCTTCAGGAAGTCTTGGACAAGGTTTATCAGCCGCGATAGGCGCAGCAAAAGCTAAAAAACTTAACAACGACTCTCGCTTAGTTTACACGCTTATGGGTGATGGCGAACTACAAGAAGGTCAAGTTTGGGAAGCTGCAATGTTTGCCGGATCAAACAAAGTTGACAACATTGTTGGCATTGTTGATTATAATCAAAGACAAATTGATGGTGACACCGATGACGTATTAAGCTTAGGTAACTTAAAAGCTAAATGGGAAGCTTTTGACTGGGAAGTTGTTGAAATGGATGGCAATAACATGTCTGACGTAGTTTCTACAATGTCTAAAGTAAAGTCTATGACTGGAAACGGAAAACCGATTATGATTCTTATGAAAACAGAAATGGGTCAGGGTGTTGACTTTATGATGGGTAGCCACAAATGGCACGGTGTAGCGCCTAACGACGAGCAATTGGCACAAGCTTTGAATCAGCTCGAGGAAACTCTTGGTGATTACTAAGCTTTAAAATTCCATTATGACTCAAAGAATTCTTTTATTCGTTTCCTTACTACTACTAATTGGTATTTCCAATTCCACAGCTCAAGGAACGGAAAAATACACTACTCGAATTCTTTTTATTTACGATGCTTCCAACTCAATGAACGGAAGCTGGAATAGCGGTAAAAAACACCACATTGCAAGTGATCTTTTAGCTCAAACTGTTGACAGTTTAAAGGGGATAGACAACCTTCAAGTTGCTCTACGTGTTTATGGGCATCAAAAGAACTATCGAATGGGTCAGGATTGTAATGACACCAAATTGGAAGTACCCTTTGGTTATAACAATCATGAAAAAATAAAGTCGAAACTGAAGCAAATTACTCCAATGGGTACTACGCCTATTGCAATGACCTTAGAGAAATCGGCAGATGACTTTACCGATTGTAAAACATGTAGAAATATTATAATTCTCATTACCGACGGTGTAGAAGAATGCGGTGGAGACCCATGTACAATTTCAATGAAATTGCAACGTCAAGGAATTGTACTCAAACCTTTTGTTATTGGAATCGGTATCGATTTAAACTTCAATAAATCATTCGAATGCTTGGGCACGTTTTACAACGTAAGCAACCAATCTTCATTTAAAAATGTCTTGGGAATTGTAATTAGTCAGGCGTTAAACGAAACTACCGCTCAAATTAATCTTGTTGACGCTGGCAAAAATCCTTCAGAAACCAATACTGGTGTTACTTTATTGGATCATAATTCAGGTAGAGAATTGTACAACTTTGTTCATACCATGAATGCATACGGCAACCCAGATACGTTGGATTTAGAGCCTTCTTATACTTATGATTTGATTGCGCACACCATACCTGAAGTTAGAAAAGACAGCATTGTAATGATTCCGGGTAAACACAATATTTTGTCTGTTGACGCTCCTCAAGGGTATATCGAGTTAAAATCGGCAAGATTCAATTCTAGAGAAGAAATATTAAGTATCGTAAGAAAGCACGGAGAAATGGAAACGATTAATGTTCAATCTTTGAACAAGTCGGATAAATATATAACTGGGTTTTATGATATTGAAGTACTTACTAACCCGCGATTAAAAATAACAGATGTTGCTGTGAGTCAAAGCCATACGACAACAGTAAATATTCCTACACCGGGTTTACTAACTATTACAAAAGGAGCAAAAAGTATAGGCGGAATTTACCAAAAGATAGATGGAAAACTAAAATTGGTAGTTCGTTTTAATCTAAACCTTACTCGTGAAAGCTTTTACATGCTTCCAGGAAATTACACTATTTTGTATCGACCAGGTGGAGCTAAAAGCACCATGTTTACCATTGAAAAAGAAATTAAAATTGAAGAAGGAAGTTCTGCTTCCATTAATTTATAAGGCATGATAAAATTTGAGAATACCGGAAGTAAAGACACTCGTTCAGGTTTTGGCGAAGGACTTACAGAATTAGGAGCAGAAAATGAAAATGTAGTTGCCCTTTGCGCTGATTTGACTGGTTCACTTAAAATGAATGATTTTGCAAACAATCACCCTGATCGATTTGTTCAGATAGGTATTGCAGAAGCGAATATGATGGGAATAGCAGCTGGACTTACAATTGGTGGTAAAATTCCTTTTACAGGAACTTTTGCTAACTTTTCTACTGGCAGAGTTTATGATCAAATACGCCAGAGCATAGCATATTCTGGAAAGAATGTGAAAATTTGCGCTTCCCACGCAGGACTTACTCTTGGTGAAGATGGTGCTACTCACCAAATTCTGGAGGACATAGGGCTAATGAAAATGCTTCCAGGCATGGTTGTAATTAACCCTTGTGATTTTAATCAAACTAAAGCTGCAACCAAAGCAATTGCAGAATACGAAGGCCCGGTTTATTTAAGGTTTGGTAGACCAAAAGTTCCAAATTTTACTTCTGCTAATGAGAAATTCGAAATTGGAAAAGCTTTAATGCTCAACCCAGGTAGAGACGTAACTATTTTGGCAACGGGACACCTTGTTTGGAAAGCTATTGAAGCAGGGCAAGTGCTTGCCGAAAAAGGTATAGATGCTGAAATTATTAATATCCATACCATTAAACCTTTAGACGCTGAAGCCATTTTAGAATCAGTAAGAAAAACACGTTGTGTAGTTACTGCAGAAGAACATCAAATTGCTGGTGGACTTGGTGAATCTGTAGCTGGATTATTAGCTCGTGAATTTCCTGTTGCTCAAGAATTTGTTGGAGTGAACGATTCATTTGGAGAAAGTGGAACACCAGAAGAATTACTCGTAAAATATGGTTGTGATACTAAGGATATAGTTTCTGCCGTAGAAAAAGTAATTGACAGAAAATAAATCTCAAACACCATTAAACAAAAAAGGCACCCTTGGGTGCCTTTTTTGTTTAATGTATCTCTTTAAATTATTCAGCTTTTTCTCCTTCAACAGGTTCATCAGTTTCATTTCGAACGTAATCTTTTAAGATAACTCCTTCAGCCATGAACGAATATTTAGTTTCGGGTTCAGTAATAGCCGCAATTTCTTCAGCAGACTTACCCGCATCTTCGGCATAATGTTGTAATTCTTCAACTGAAATAGTTTCAGCATATGCTTTTCCTTGCATAATTGCAGTAGAGCCTTCGCAATCTAAAGGCATAAAAAATCCGTAATCTTTAAACTTTACAAAGACCTCTTTTTCTTCACCTAAATCAACTTTCATCCAACAGCCTTTCTTTTGGCAGCAGTTATTAATCTTCCCACTAACAACAATACCACTAACTGTATCCGAAGACTCTAGTTGGGCAAATAAATCTCCAGTAGAAGTAACACCTTCAACCGTAATTTCTTCACCAAACATACTTGGAGATACAACCCCATTCTCTACTGATTCAGATCCTGTGTTCATTTCAGCATCTGCATTTGTAATTGTAGCTTCTTGATCAACATCTGCTTGTGCTGTTTCATTATTACATGCAGTAAACAACAAACCAACTACTGCTAATGACATAAATATTTTTCTCATCTCTTATATAATTATTATTCAAAATTATCAATAAAAAACATTATTTGCTTAGAATAACAAACTCAGTTCTTCTATTCTTTGCTCTACCGTTTTCGTTAGCATTAGAGGCTATCGGCTTTTGTCCACCAAAACCTTTAAACAACATACGGCTAGAGGCCACACCTTTGCTTTCTAAATAGGTCCGAACTGAAAAAGCTCTATCTGTCGATAAAGCCAAATTCTCACCAGCAGCCCCAACATTATCAGTATGACCATGAATAGCAATTTTTACTTTAGAATCTTGTAAAAGGTATTCAGCAAAATCGTCTAATATTACTTTTGAACGCTCGGAAATTTCAGAAGAATTAGATTCATAATGTAAATCATCAAGTTTGTAGTTTCCTCCAACTTTTTCCTCCTCAACCACAACATCCAGCTTCTGTGCAATAGGAATGGATACGGAAAGTGATTTTTCCATTTTATCAATTTTCTCAACTACTCTCTCATCACTCTTTTCAATTGATTCTCCCTCGTCTTCCTCAAGAGGCACATCAACCACTCTAGCGTTGTAAGCCACCCCTTCACCTTCAACCTTCATCACAACCTTATCACCGGGTTTAACGGTCATTATCGCCGCAAATGACCCATCATTTTCTACATCAAATTCTCCAACCTTTTTAGTGGTCATATTCTTTAAGCTAATCTTTTTATCATGAGCAGCTTTACTTTGATCGTCCACGTTACCCTTTACTAAAACCACTTTTTCGGGGCGGGCTTCTTTGTACAAATCGAAACTTAGGATATTTAATGCCGTTCGTTTATTCCCTATATGAGCTGACGCATAATAGACCTTTTTACCATCTGTACTAACTACAAAGCCGTGCTCATCTTCTGAGGTATTAATTGGGTATCCAATATTTTTAGGCTCAGACCAAGAAAGGTCAGCGTTTTGACGAGTATAAAAAATATCATAACCACCATGTCCTAAATGCCCTTGACTAGAGTAATAAAGCGATTTAGAGTCGGAATGAATAAAAGGCGATTTATCATTTTTATCCGTATTGATTGGAGGACCAACATTTTGAGCAGGCAACCACTCACCATCAGGCCCCAATTCACTTAAATAAATGTCAATTCCTTTACTTTCTTCTCGCCATGAGGCGAAATACAAATGATGACCATCGGAACTCAAAGAAGGCTGCGATTCCCAACCAGTAGGTGTATTAATATTTGGCCCTAGGTTTTCTGGTTCTGTCCAGTGCCATTCGTCTTTGTTGGTTACTTTATTAAAAGCAAACTCATAATTGGACCGATAGATGTCGCAATTTTTGGTCATTTGTTGTTGAGCTTTATTAAAATATGGAGTGCAAATAGTAAGATACATATGCCTATTGTTAAGCGATAAAGTAACTCCTCCATAATTAATATCATTATCAGTATTAAACGGCGCAGGCATTTCTACCCCTTTTTCGAAACTTTCGGTTTGAAAATTTGAAACACTAAACTTTTCAATGTATTTAACCGCTCCGTCTGAAGTAGTTAGCCCACCTCTTTTGGGTGTATTATCGACCCAACGTCTGGTAAATAGAAGCATTTCATTATCGGGTGATAATAAAGGCAAATATTCGTCAGCCTCATTTGTTGACACATCCCTAACAACCTGAGGGTTAAAAGGTACAGGGTTAGCAAATTGATCAGCAAAAAACTTGGTGTATTTATAGTCCTTTTCGACTTCTTCTAAATAGGATTCATACTTTCTTGAAAATTTAGAAACGTCATCAGATTCAAAGCTCAAAAATTTCTTTTGATTCTCGGCCGCCTTTATATATTCCTTTTGGCCTAAATAAATAGAACCCAAATAGTAGTACACATCAGAATGAAAATTGGGACACAGGTTTGAAACCTTCTCAAAATACTTTATCGAACTAGAGTGCCCCGAACCTCTGGCTATAGCTGTTTTAATAACCTCCATACCAAGCATGTAATTGGCTTCTGCGTAATCTTCCTCTTCTTCTAGTGCATCTCTTAAAAACTCAATACGTTTTTCTTTGGAGTATTTTTTACGGTCTTTAGCCTTTTCAACCAACTTAATGGCCTTTTCGCTTATATCTTCATCGCAATCATCTTGAGCAAAACCACTATTAGCACCTACAACATAAATTATTAAAAAGAAAAAACACCTAATCCCCACTCTAAATCTCCTTCTAGGCAAAAAAGCCTCGTTTTATTTTTTAAACAGCCCCTTCAACTTGTCTTCAGCTTCTTTTAGCAATCGATCTGCTTCTTTTTTTGCAGCTGCCTCAGCTTCTTTCTGAAGCTTTTCAGCCTCCTTTTTTGCGGCTTCTTCGGCTTCCTTTTGCAGTTTTTCTACTTCCTTACGGGCCATTTCTTCAGCCTCTTTCTGCAATCTTGCGGCTTCTTTTCTAAGAGAATCTTCGGCTTGTTTCGCTAATTTGTCTAACTCTTCTTGAGCCATTTTCTTAGCTTGGTCAGTCATTTTACCTGACTCATCTCCCCCACCTGACATATTTCCAAATACTGGTTTGATCGTAGGTTTTTCAACTGTTCCTCCAATTTTAACTTTTACCTCAATGGTTTCTCCCATACTTACATTTGCACCTGTAGCTTGATTGAATTGATCTAACAAACCTCCCGCCATTTTACTTGCATCCCCCAATGCACTTGTAGGAACTTTGGTGGCAACTAGATAATCTAGAGTTAAATCAAATCCATTTGACCCCTCAATTGTTGCTTTATAGTCACCCATTTTCACGTCAAATGGTTTAACAAAAACTCGACCATCTGTAAATTCGTAAGTGATATCAACGTCTGTGAATTTTGGATCTTTCAGCTGTTCTTGCTTTAATAGAGCTGCCATTTGATTCAAAACATCTGAATCCTTAATTTGAACTTCTTTAGTTTGAAACTTTCCGCCACCTGAAATAGATTCATTTACAGGTTCCATTTTCTCATCTAAAACACAAATCAACTTCATATCTGTAGAAAAACTTCCGTAAGCATTCTCTGCAATTGGAGCAAGCTTTTCAACTGTATTAAATGTGTTATATGTTTTTGGAATATCGAATTTATTTATGTCCAACTCAAAATTAACTGAAGGTGCTTTTGGGTTTTTAGTTTCATAGAAACCATTCATAATTAATTGACCATCCAGCATATTCATTTCTAAATTATCCATGCTCATTTTTTCATCCCTAACAGTGATTTTACCGAGCATGTTAGTCATGGTAATGTTATCATATAAGACTGTTGCGAAAGACGTATTCATCACAAAATCAATATTATTTGGTATTAACTCTACTCCCGCAACAGTTGAATCTTCAGAAGTTACATCACTACTTTCATCTGCTTCCCCTGTAGCCGTTTCTGTTGTTTCATCTTCACCTGCTAATTCATTCAAATCTAACAGTGTAGAAGTTAATGACACATCTCCTGTTATTGTATTATCATTGAAATAATAAGGTAAAAAGCCAGATATCAAGCCCTTTCCTTGTATGTCACTTTTACCAATCAAACAATTAAACTCCGCCATTTCGATTGATTTTGGCGAGAATTGAAAATCTGCCTTATTAACTTTCACTGGGTAATCTAATGAAGAATCTTGGTAAGTAACTCCTTCTAAAATAATCGAACCTTTTAAATCAAAATTTTCATAATCTTCTGCCTCCAGAGTTGACACTTTTCCTTTCATTAGTACATCAGCGTCAATTTTACCTTCATATTGTTCACCTGCTTCAGTTGGCAATACATCTTTTAGGCTTGCCAAATCCATTTTGGCTAATAACTGTGCGTCAATATTCGCATCTGATACAGGTGTTGTAACCAAGGCTTTTAAGTCAATCGGATTCCCTCCAAGTTCAATATGAAAATTCTTAAGGTTTACAATTGTATTATCGTCAGATCCCCCAGGGTTTTTAACATTAAGGTCAATAGCAATATTTTCACCTGCTTTAGGAAGGTCAGGATATTGAAACCTACCCTGATCAACTTTTAAGTTTAAATTAAAAGCTGGCAGTTGATCTCCCACCAATTTCCCTTTTGCCATTCCGTCTAACGCAAAATTTCCTTCAGTTTTAATGGTTTCAAAATCTGTCATATAAATTGCAGGAACCAATGACAATACACTTTTGAAAGTGCTTTTCTCAGTGCTAAAAGATAAATCTAACTCAGTTGTTTCTTCATCTGGCAATGCTACATAACCGTCAAAATGAAGCATCAAATCATTAATCCCGAAATGATTTTCGTTGAAGGTGTATTTGTTGTTCAACATATCAACCCCAATGTTAAGTTTAACATCCAAGTTTGCCTTGTTCAAGTATTTCAACTTTTCCATTTTAAAGGTCAACTCTTCAATATTGGTTTGAGTTTGAAAATTATAAACGTCCAATGTCATATCACCTTTTCCGTTGTGGTTAAGGTTTACAATTTCAGCATACATAGCCCCCGGTTGGTCATCGTAAATAACATTAATATTCTTCAGATAATACTCGTTAATTCCTAAAGAAAATGTTCCTTCTTCTTCTTCCGAATCAGTTACTATTTCTTCTTCTACCACAGAAGTATCTGTGCTTGCTACAGCTATATCATAATTTGCTAAAGAATCTTGATTTACAATTACATGAAAATAAGCATCAGAAATACCAATTTTTTTCACTTTTATTTGATCACCTGATACTACGCTCATTAAATCAAGTTGGGTTTCGATAAGACCAATTTTAGCCAAAGAAATATTTTCAAACTCACCTTTACCAATAACAGACACTCCTTTTATATCGAGGCTAAAGTCTGGAAACGAAGAAATTAAGGAAAGGCCAAAATCGTCTATTGTAACTTTAGCATTGAGGTTTTCGTCCATTGTTTTTTGAACTTGCTCTGCTATCTCTCCTTTAAATACAATTGGCAATACAATTATTGAAAGAATAAGAACCAATATTATAGAACCCAATATTTTTATAACCTTCATAATGACTATGATTTTAGTGTACACACAAATTTCTAAAAACTAGCGTACAATGTAGAGTTTTAGCCAGTTTTTTAGTTAAAAAAAACAATGAAGTTATAACGACTATTTTTCAGGAGGATTGTACTCCCCTTCAGACTTGGCGATTATTGTAGAAACAGAAGCGTCACCAGTAACATTGACCACGGTTCTGCACATATCTAAAATACGGTCCACAGGAAAAATAATGGCTATCCAAGCAGGATTTAACCCAACCGAAATAAGAACTACCATGAGCATAACAAGCCCCGCACTAGGCACGGCAGCAGAACCAATTGAAGCCAAAGTAGCGGTCAGAACAATAGTGAGTTGCTGAGCTAATGTTAAATCAACCATATGAAGCTGAGCTAAAAACAAAACGGCAACGGTTTGATACAAGCTAGTTCCATCCATATTAACTGTTGCTCCAATAGGCAAAACAAAACTTGAAACATTTTTACTTACTCCCAAATTATCCTCAACACATTCCATAGTAACCGGTAATGTTGCCGCACTAGAACTCGTAGAGAATGCTAAGAATTGAGCAGGACTAATTTTCTTAAAGAAGTCTCCGTATCCTATTTTCACAATAAGTTTTACTATCAAAGGGTAAAAGATAAAAATCATGAACGCTAAGCCAACCATGACACTGATCGAATAGGTTCCTAGGCTTTTAAAAATCTCAAAAACTTCATGAGGTGTATCTGCCATTTTCGCAATCACTCCAGCCATTAACGCAAACACGAATAATGGGGCTGCTTGCATTACTAGATCGACCATTTTTAAAAATACGTCGTTCATTCCATTAAAAAATACAATTACAGGTTTGGCACTTTCACCTGGAATTAGCACCAAGGTAATCCCAAAGAATATGGCAAAGAAAATAACTTGAAGCATGAGCTTATTATCCGAAATAGAAACAACTATGTTGTCGGGAACCATGTCTACCAAGAAACTCAGTGGACCGGCCTTCTCTTTTTCTTTGACAATACTCATTTTAGCTTTCACAGTTTCCATGTGCTTTGCACTAACACCATGGCCTGCCCCTTGTCTGTATTCATCAATTTCTTGAGCGTATTCTGGGTTGGCAAGGAAACTTTTACCATCTAAAATTTCTATACCATTATCTGTAGCCCAAATTTCATAACTGATTCTGTTCTTAACCAATTGCTGATCTTCAACAAAAGAACCTGGCTGAAATACATTTCCTACTAAAAGACCAATTGTAACTGCAGAAACTGTTGTTAAAAGATAAATCAACAAGGTTTTAGCCCCCATTTTACCTAAGCGAGAAATGTCATTTAGCCCAGAAATACCTGTTACAATAGAAAACAGCACAAGTGGCACTGCTATAAACTTGAGTAGTCGAATAAAGATTTGACCAAATGGGTCTATCCAATCAATTGTGAACTGATTAAATCCAAAGTAACTGCTGGCGAATGACCAAATAATTCCAAGGAATAAACCAATGATAATTTTTACGTAAAGTGGAAGTCCTTTTTTCTCCATTTTCAAATTTTATTCGTCCTCGAAAGTAAGTAATGATCGGCAAGCACAAGCGCAATCATAGCATCAACTATTGGCACTGCACGTGGCAATACACAAGGATCATGTCTTCCTTTTCCTTTTATTACAATTGTTTCGCCTTTATCGTTAACACTTTCTTGGTCTTTATAAATGGTGGCCACTGGCTTAAAAGCCAATCGAATGGTAATATCTTGGCCATTACTAATACCTGCTTGAATTCCTCCAGAATGATTTGATTTTGTAACGATTTTATCATTTTCAGTTTCAAATAAATCGTTCATTTCGCTTCCCTTCATTTGAGCAGCATTAAACCCTTCACCAAATTCAATTCCTTTAACTGCATTAATGGACAAAAGAGCTTTCCCTAGGTTTGCATTAAGTTTATCAAATACCGGTTCACCCCAACCTACAGGAACATTTTTAATCACGCAACTGATTATCCCACCTAACGAATCCCCAACTTTTTTGGCTTTTTCAATTTCCGTTATTATTCGATTTGATGTTTCTAAATGTGGACAACGAACCAAACTATCATCAATTCCCTTTAAATTCAGATTAACACTACTGGGAATTTCAATACCTCCAACTGCAGAAACATAAGAATGAATTTTTACATGAGGAATGAGTTGGGCGGCTATTGCTCCACCAACAACCCTGGAAGCAGTCTCTCGCGCCGATGACCTTCCGCCACCACGATAATCTCTAACTCCAAATTTGTTTTGCCAAGTAAAATCACCGTGGTTTGGTCTAAAAGCATCCTTAATATGAGAATAGTCTTTTGACTTAGAATCTTCATTTTCAATTCTGAATCCAATAGGAGACCCTAAGGTTTTACCTTCGAATATTCCAGATTGAAACTCAACAATATCACTTTCTTTTCTTTGGGTTGTTAACCTGCTTTGCCCTGGCTTACGTCTATTCAGTTGAGCTTGAATCTTTTCTATATCAACTTCTAAACCAGCAGGACATCCATCTATAATACCACCAATTGAATCTCCATGTGATTCACCATAGGTGGTTAAACAAAATAATTTCCCAAAAGAATTTCCAGACATGTGCGCAAATGTAGATTTTATAACCGTTATCTAAAAAACACCCAACGGCAAAGGTGTGAACGACGTTCATAATAATGACATGACTCAAGGACTATACAACAAAACTCTGGTAGAGGGTATTTTAAAAACCATTTTGGCTTTCGATATCTTGGAAACCAAACTTACCCTGTCAGAAATTCAGGATCATCTGTTTACAGCAAAAGGGAGCGAAAAAGAAATTCTTGACATTTTAGATTTTCTATGCGCTCAAAAAATTATTATCCAAGATAATAATCATTATCTCCTTTACAGTAAACAAGAAGAATCATTTCAATTCTTTCGAAATTCCGAGATTTCAACATCGCAAAAAGCTAAAATTAGAATACTCAGTAAATTTTTAGATATTGTTGGAGTATCTATCCTTAACCGTCCAAGCGATAAATCTATTTTAATTCTTAGGTTTAACGATAGTATTAAATCAAATAGAAAAGAACAACTTTGTCAAGTTTTCAAGCATATTCTAGGGTTACCTACTTTTCATTCGGGTGTAATCCCAATTCAATCTAGAAACCCTTTAATAGCTTCACTATTGGTTAACCTCAAGCCAATAGTTAACCCAGAAAACCTTCAAGAATTTTGGCAGCTAAATTCTTGGATTTTCGACTATTGCTCAAATTCAACAATTGACTACTCTAAGTTGATTAAATCGAATAAAAAACGTCGAAAAAATCAAGCAAATAAAAAAAGAAACAGTTCATTTAAAAGCACAGGAAGCAACAACCTAGCTTCTTTTATTCGACAATTATTGGACAAATCAAGCTTTAATGAGTCATTTGAAGAAAGGATGCTTTATTACGACCAGTGGCTTGCTCCAAAAATTGCACACGCGATTAAAAGAAATAGAATTGTATAAGCCTGTAACTTTAATTAAAAACCAAACAATATTTTTCACAGCTTTGCGTATATGGTTTCGATGCTAAAGCAGATTCTAATATTCATCTTTCTTTTTAGCTTTTTTGGCGGGTCCGTTTTAGGGCAATCTAGAAAAGCAACATCGTATTCATTTCTTGATATACCTGTTTCTGCCAGAAGTTCAAGTATGGGAGGTTCATCAATTGGGTTAGTCAAAACCGACATTAATCTAGTAAACGACAACCCAGCTAACCTAGATACTTCACTTCACCAAAATTTTGCGATTAACTATATCAATTACGTTTCGGATATTAATGCTGGTTCATTTTATTACGCTAATAAATTCAAAAAAGGAACAATAGGAATCGGTCTTCAATTTTTAGGCTACGGTAAATTTGAAGAACGAGCAGAAAATGGAGATTTAACTGGAGAATTTAAAGTTGGTGATTATGCTCTAAATGTTGGATATGGACGCTCTATAGATTCATTGTGGAGCTACGGTGGAAACATTAAACTAATTTATTCCAATTATTATACCCGATCAAATGTGGCGGCGGCATTGGATTTAGGAATGAACTTCAAAAGCAAATCCAAAAATTTTACAGCCGGTTTAACCCTAAAAAATCTTGGTACAAGTCTTTCAAAAAACACGGCGGGTGACTTTGAGAGTCTACCTTTTGAAATTGAAATTGGATTAAGTCAGCGTGTTCCCAAATCACCATTTAGATTCAACCTTCAATATCATCATATAGAACAATGGGACCTTGCATCTCAAGACCCTAATTATTCTGGAGATACTAAAACGGACACAAAAACCGGTGAAACTAGCCCCAAGAAATTTACTTCTGACAATTTTTTCAGACATTTTGTATTAGGTACAGACTTGATATTTGGAAAGAATTTCTACTTAACGGTAGCGTATAATTTCCAAAGAAGGGCAGAATTAAAAATAGAACAAGCTGGGGCACTTTCCGGTTTTTCACTTGGAGTGGGAATGAAAATTAAGCGGATTCGTTTTAATTATTCTTTTGCTCAATATTCTGCTGGCGGAAGTTCAAATCATATTGGAATTTCAACGAATTTTGGAGAATATTTTACAAAGAAGTAGATGAACAAAATTAACATTGCCATTGATGGGTATTCTTCTTGTGGCAAAAGCACACTAGCCAAACAACTTGCAAAACACCTTTCATACGTTTTTATTGATACAGGAGCAATGTACCGAGGGGTAACTTTGTTTGCCTTACAAAACAACTATTTCTCCGGTAACAAACTAAATAGCAACCTGTTATTGGATAACCTCGATAGCGTAAACATCTCTTTTAGTTACAACCCAATTCGTTCTGCTTCAGATTTAATTCTAAATGGAGTTAATGTCGAGGCCGAGATTCGTAAAATGGACGTGTCTAACCGGGTAAGTGAAGTAGCAACTGTTAAAGAAGTTCGAAAAAAGCTTGTGTCGCTTCAACAACAAATGGGACATAACAAAGGAGTAGTTATGGATGGCAGGGATATAGGAACCGTCGTTTTCCCCAATGCAGAGCTAAAGATATTTATGACTGCTAGTAACAACGTTCGAACTCAACGTAGATTCAATGAATTGAAAGAGAAAGGTGATCAAATATCACTTGAAGAGGTTCGGGAAAATTTAGAATTAAGAGATCATATTGACTCTACCCGAAAAGAAGACCCTCTTCGCCAAGCAGACGATGCCGTAATTCTTGACAATTCAGAACTAAATATGGAGGATCAATTTGAGTTGGTTCTAGGTTGGGTAAACGATAAAATATCTTCTTAACTTATTTTGATTTTCCGAATAGAGAATCTACAAATTCAGTCTTATTAAAAACTTGAAGGTCGTTTATTCCTTCTCCAATTCCAATATACTTAACCGGTATTTTAAACTGATCTGAAATACCAATCACTACACCACCCTTTGCCGTTCCGTCAAGTTTAGTTAACGCTAAAGCATTTACTTCAGTTGCTTTGGTAAATTGTTTTGCCTGTTCAATCGCATTTTGCCCAGTTGAAGCATCTAGTACTAAAAGAATTTCTTGTGGTGCACCTGGAACTAGTTTATCCATCACATTTTTAATTTTGGATAACTCATTCATCAGATTAATCTTATTGTGCAAACGGCCAGCAGTATCAACAATAACGACATCAGCATCTCTAGATATAGCGCTTTCAAGAGTATCATAGGCTACTGAAGCTGGATCGGCACCCATTCCTTGATTTACTACAGGCACACCTACTCTTTCGCCCCAAATTTTTATTTGATCAACCGCCGCCGCTCTAAACGTATCACTAGCTCCAATTACAACAGATTTACCGGCTAACTTAAGTTGATTTGCTAGTTTACCAATAGTGGTAGTTTTACCAACACCATTAACACCTACAACCATAATTACATATGGTTTCGCCCCTTCAGGAATAGTGAAGTCGGTATTGTCTTGATTATGACTTTCTTCGAGCAAGGCTCCAATTTCTTCACGAAGAATTGAATTTAATTCAGAAGTACCCATGAATTTATCACGAGCCACCCGAGCCTCAATGCGTTCAATAATTCGAAGCGTGGTTTCAACACCAACATCAGAAGTCACAAGAATTTCTTCTAAGTTGTCAAGGACCTCATCGTCAACCTTTGATTTTCCAACAACAGCACGAGAAAGTTTACTAAAGATTCCTTCTTTAGTTTTTTCAAGTCCTTTGTTTAAGTCCTCTTTTTTCTTCTTATTGAATAAACCGAATAATGCCATAATCTTCTCTAAAGAGTTTTCAAAAATAAACGATTCTGAACGAAACAAAACGGCATAAAAAAAGCCCCTCTCTATTTAGAAAGAAGCTTCCTTTTAATGCTTTCGAACTTCTTACTTAGCTAAGAAATCCTTTACCTTATCTTTTGGTAATATTTCTTCTCTAAAGGTGTATGCTCCATTCTTAGGAGATTTTACCACTTTAATTACTTTGGTAAAATCCTTAGCACCTTTTTTCTGTAAACCAGCTACTACTTTCTTAGCCATAATGAAATGCTTTTATCGTTATTACTTGATTTCTTTGTGAACTGTATACTTCTTCATAACCGGATTATATTTCTTAATCTCGATTCTGTCTGGAGTATTCTTTCTGTTCTTGGTAGTGATGTATCGTGAAGTACCAGCTAGTCCACTAGTTTTGTGCTCTGTGCACTCTAAAATCACTTGTACTCTGTTTCCTTTCTTTGCCATTGTTTAGCGTATTTTTCTTCAAAAAACGGTTTGCAAAAGTATATAATTTACTCTATAAAAAATCAATTATTGATAAGGATTTTTTCGATTTCTAACATTTTATCTTCAGTATATCGTCCTGAAGTCCTAAAAACCACGTTTCCATTGAGGTCGAGAAGAAAAACATAAGGCTTATTTTCATCCAACAAACCCAATTCTTTTTCATAAAACCCTATTTCACCTTTATAAAAAAGTACATGCGGGAATATTTCAGGGTCGCTTTGCGCTTTCATACTTTTCATGACGGATTGCATTGCCGACTTTTTAGCCCCAGTAAACATAGGAACAAAAAGTACGTTTACATCATACATACCATCCATCATCCCTGTTTTGGCAATAAACTTATTGTAAACCGGATTTAACCATGATTCAAGTTCGTTTTGACTTTTTTGACTAAAAGCCATGGTAATTAAACTGTACTTTCCTTCAAGTGCATCTGGTAATTCTACAACCTTACCATTCAAAGTTTGCCCTACTAATAAAGGGAACAACTTGTTACTTTGAGCATTACAAAAACTCAAGCAAAAAATAAAAAGGCTTAGGATTACCAATCGCATTTATAACGTAGGAATTTTAGCGTGTTCACTCATTACTTCTGGAAATTTTTCAAGAGCCTTTGCCAGACATTCTACTGCCTGGAGCAGGCTATCTTTTTCTAAAACATATGCCAACCTAACTTGGTTTGCACCCGCATCGGGCATTGAATAAAAACCACTAGCAGGCGCCATCATCACAGTTTTTCCGTTATAATCAAAGTGCTCAAGTATCCATTCACAAAATTTCTCTGCATCATCAACAGGTAATTCTGCAATCACATAAAATGCACCACTCGGTTTTGGGCACTTTACACCTGGAATAGCATTTAAGGCATCCACCAATACATTTCTTCTTTCAACGTATTCGGCAATTACTTCATCAAAATATGATTGTGGTGTGTTTAATGCCTCTTCACTCGCTATTTGGCCTAAAGTTGGAGGGCTTAATCGTGCTTGTGCAAATTTCAATACTGTTTCAAGGACATATTTATTACGAGTAACTAAGGCACCTATTCTAGCGCCACACATACTGTAACGCTTTGATACTGAATCAATCATAATAGCATGTTGATTCAATCCTTCAAGATTCATTATTGAGTGATGCTCTTTACCATCGTAACAAAACTCACGATAAACCTCATCAGCAAACAAGTACAAATCGTACTTAAGCACTAAATCTCGAAGCTTCTCTAACTCTTCTTTCGAGTAAAGATATCCAGTAGGATTCCCCGGGTTACAAATTAGAATTCCCTTTGTTCTTAACGAAATACGCTTTTCAAATTCCTCTATACTTGGCAATGCAAATCCATTATCAATTTTAGAGGTTACCGGAACTACTTTTACCCCTGCACCTATCGAGAAGCTATTATAGTTAGCATAAAAAGGCTCAGGAATAATTACTTCATCGCCTTCATCAAAGCAACTCATAAAACCAAACAACAGAGCCTCAGACCCTCCAGTGGTTACAATTATTTGCTCATGATTTACATCTACCCCTACTCCATCATAATACTTAGAAAGACCTTTTCTGTATGATTCAAATCCAGCAGAATGAGAATATTGAATAACCTTAAGATCGTGGTTCGATATTTTATCTCGAACATTTTTCGGAGTCTCAATATCAGGTTGACCAATATTTAAGAAAAACACTTCTTTTCCTTGATTAATAGCTGTTTCAGCATATGGTACTAACTTCCGAATTGGGGAAGCAGGCATTTGCATAGCTTTATTTGATATACCTGGCATTTCTTACTTTTTTTGAGTTTGTTTATTCAAGATTAACAAAAGTATTTCAATTAATAGCAGTTAAATAATTTGTGGTGTACATTTTGGAAAGCCAAATCCATATTTTTGAAAATAATAAACGATTATGAAAAAATTATTATTCACTTTTCTGTTATTTACGGCACTGCTTAACTTTGATACCAAGGCCCAAGAAATAAAATCTCCATATCAAATTATTCCCGATTTATATCCACCTAAAACTATAAGAGTTGCCTTTCATGTTATTCATAGAGACTCACTAAATGATTCAACAAATATCCCAGACGATTCTTTGGCAAATGATTGGTGGAACAGAAGAATGGATTCAATCAACCTTTATTTGGCAGAACCGGCTCAACCCAATTATGAATTCTATAAAGATTTTGCCACTGATTCTAAAATCAGAATTAAAAATATTGGAGTTTACCATCATGTTGATTCGGTTTTATGGCATAACGCATCAATTCCAAGGTTCTATAACACGTTTGTAAGGGACAACAAAGACTTCGACATTCTAGAGAAAGACAGTGTACTCCACAGTTTTTATTATGGAGATGATAAGTGGGGTGGAATGTCCGGCGGAATACCAACAAGGCGAGGTATGCGATTTAAAGGTCGTTGGAGAGAGTTCTATCATTATCGAAGATACGAACCTATTGGGCATAGAAAAAATGATGGGAATTACATTCATGAATTGAGTCATTGTTTAGGGCTTTACCACAACTACAAAAACAGTTATGGAGATCAAGGAACTGATTGCTCAGGTTGCGATTATAAATTAGGAGGTATTTGTTTTGACGTATCTACCTTACCCTATGCAGCAAATAATTTCATGTCAAAAGGTGGTAAAGCCGCTCCAGGAAGAAATTCATTCACTCATTGCCAGCTACAAAGAATGATTTACTATGCATATGGTTACGATAAAAGAGTAGCCGGTCGTACATCCGACATAAGTATGTGTGGAATATCTGAATCACCATGTACCAAAAAGTACAGTGCTGTTATTAAAGACAGTACTATATTGGATTACGATTTTAAAGCATACGGCAATATTGAAATACCCAGTGGTTTTGTTTTTATTGTAAAATCTAAACTTGAAATGCCTGCGGGTAGTGTAATTAACGTTCAACCTGGTGCTCAATTAATTATTGATGGTGGCATTATTTCAAAAAATTCAGCCTGTCAAGAGAACTGGTCAGGGGTGCAAGAACAAAAAGGTTCATTTTGGTGGTGGTTGTTTTCAGCCGATAAAAAGAAGAGAAATAGACCCGGGGAAACAATTATTTTGAATGAAGGGCAACTGTTAGAAAACTAAAAAACAGCATGGTTTCAATTCAAATTCCATAGCAGTAAAAACAAATAGAAGTACCACTGACGTATATTTGGCGCTGAAACAAACGATAGGCATGAAGTTTTATATATCCATTATACTCTTAATCATTTCAATTTCTTCTTTTGGCCAGGCTAAGCCTGAAATTAATTGGATGACATTACCTGAAGTTGAACAAGCAATGAAAACACAACAGAAAAAAGTATTCATTGACCTATATACCGATTGGTGTGGTTGGTGCAAAAAAATGGATGCTTCAACTTTTTCTGACCCAAATGTTGTCAACTATATGAATCAAAATTATTACTGCGTAAAGTTTAACGCAGAAAGAAGAGATACGGTTCAATTCAATAACTTCAAATTTTATGATGTAACTCCTACCGGTAAAAGAGGAACTAACTTATTTGCTTACTCCGTACTCGATGGAAAAATGAGTTACCCTTCCTTCGCACTATTGGATGAGAACTTCAACAGAATACACATTATATCTGGGTTTAAGAATCCTGAACCTTTTATGGGGTTAATGCTGTTTTTTGCAACTAATGAATATAAAAACTACACTAACTATTTATTAGAACAGTACAAAAAAGCAGGTCAAACACCTGCAAATTCACCGAAACAATAAACTATGGGCAGTAAATTTAGTGAAGGCCAACTTTTGTTCGCTGTAATTTTTGTTGGTGGCTTTGTATTGGCTATGATTTTAGCATATCGAAAGGATTTAAAAAGCACGCGTGGAACTTATAAAGGGGTTTACCGTATGTTTATTTATATTGGTTTAGTTTTAGGATTCTATTGGATATTATTAAAGCTTATAGGTTAGTTTTTTTAGGCGTCTTTTTTGCTGCCTTAATCACAATTTTCTTTGCATCATGTGAAGGACCAGAGACAACCTATACCCCAACGATAAAAACATTTAGTTTCGACTTAGATTCTATTAAACAACGAGGGTCATTAATTGCCCTAGTAGATAACTCAACAACTTCTTATTTCACATACAAAGGTCAACCCATGGGCTTTGAGTATGAGCTACTTAAACGCTTTTGTGAATCGCAAAACATTCAGCTCGATGTAAGGGTGGTATACTCTTTAGACGAAGTATTAGAATTACTTAAGGCTGGCAAGGGAGATATTGTTGCCGCTAACATTACAGTAACAAAAGAACGAGCTAAACAAGTTGCTTTCTCAGACCCAATTTTAAAAACCAAACAAGTTTTAGTTCAACTAAAAAACAGAAAAGAAAAAATAGAAAATGCTTCGGAGCTTGGGGGTAAAACCGTACATGTTAGAAAAGAAACTTCGTTTTATCAACGATTAAAAAATTTAGAAGAAGAAATTGGTGATTCTATAAATATTGTTGCTGTTAGCGACACAGGTGAAAATCAAACTGTAAACAAAACCCTGCAATTTATTCGTCAGGTATCTGAGGGTGAAATTGATTTTACCGTGGCCGATGAAAACATAGCTAAAGTTGAAAAAAAAATGTACCCCAACATTGACATAAAAACCCCAATTAGCTTTCCCCAGAATATTGCATGGGCATGCCGAAAAAGTGATACTTCCTTAGTTAGTGCGATTAACAAATGGCTTAGTCATGAAAAAAAGAGAAATGACTTTTACACCATATACACCAAATATTTTAGGGCTAGAACAAAGCTTAAAAAGAAAGTTAATAGCGAGTACAGCTCTATGTCGGGAGGTATTTCACCATTCGATCCTATAATAAAAGAACTTTCAAAAGACATTGAATGGGATTGGAGATTACTTGCGTCTCAAATTTATCAAGAGTCGAAATTTGATCCCAATGCAGAATCTTGGACTGGTGCAAGTGGCCTTATGCAATTATTACCAAAAACGGCACAAGCTTATGATGTAGATAGCACTCTGATTTTTGATCCCAAGGAGAATATTACAGCTGGAGTAAATTACTTAAAATGGCTCGACCAATGCTGGCAATTAACTGTAAAAGACACAATTGAGCGCACTAAGTTTGTTTTAGCTTCATTTAACGTTGGTCTTGGGCACATTATTGATGCTCGAAATTTGGCTAGTAAATATGGTAAATCTCCACAACTTTGGGATGATAATGTAGCTGAATTTGTTCTTTTAAAATCTGAAAAGAAATACTACCAAGACGAAGTTTGTAAGCATGGATACTGCCGAGGACGCGAACCTTATAATTATGTTTTAGAAGTAATGAATAGGTATGATCATTACACTAATCTATTACCAGAAAAATAGCGCAATAGTCTCAAACTAAGCCAATAGTGTATCAAGAGATTTACCTCAATTTGCTTTCAAATATCTTTTCGAATTGTATAGCCAACTGCCGAGCCGATGACAAGTCCAACAACAGTCGCAGGAATTGTATAACCTGCATACAATCCAAAAAAGAATCCAACCAAAGCACCAGCTATGGCCACATTTATCGATTTCCGATTCAATCTTTATCCTTTTTTGCCTTTTCTATTTCTTGCTCTTTAGCAGCCGCTAAATCACCTTCTTCAGCCTTTTTTGCCATTATCGTTCCTTCAATTATCTGCTGATAAAAATCATTCATCGCTGCTGGAGAATGAGGAACCATAAGGGTGTTGGATTTAGAGTTACTACCAATGCTATTTAAAGTATCAAAGTATTGAGTCATTAATACAAATTGCATAATTTCTTGAGCATCAATAGAAGTTAATGCCTTCTGAAAATCTTCTACACTTTCTTTAAATCCTCGAATAATTTCAAGCCTCTGCTGAGCAATACCTTCACCTTGTAAGCGCTTGCTTTCAGCATCCGCTTCGGCATGCTTAATTATTTTAATTTTTTCCCCTTCCGCCTCTTCTCTGGCCGCTTCTTTGTCTCTTTTTGCAGCATTAATTTTATTCATAGAATCCTTAACTCTAGAATCAGGATTAATATCGGTAATTAACGTTTTCACAATTTTATAGCCATAAGCATTCATCGCCTCAGTTAAATTGTGTCGGACAGCAACGGCAATATCTTCTTTGCGAGAAAAAACATCGTCTAAGTCTAATTTAGGAACTTCAGCTCTTACGTCATCAAAAACATAACTAGCAATTTGTCCTTCCGGATCTTCAAGTGCATAAAATGCCTCCCAAATTTTTTCTTCAATAACCACAAACTGCACAGACACCCTTACATCTACAAAAACGTTATCAAGGGTTTTGGTTTCAATGTCTACATCAAGTTGCTGAATCTTCAAATTTATTTTACCTGCAACACGATCAATTACAGGAAGTTTGAAAGACAAACCCGGCGTTGCCACATGCGTAAACTTACCTAATCGTTGAATAATTTTTGACGATTTTTCAGGTACAATTATCACCATATCATAAAGTATGACCCCGATTACGACTAAAACAATTATTACACTTGACATAAGATTATTTTTAAAAGTGAAAACTTATTACAAAACCTAAAATTAAAGAATCGTACTGTATTATTTGCCTCCGAATAAAAAGAGGATTATTTGACTTTGTGAACACCGATTCCATGATAACTATTGAACTTGGTTTACTAAACAACATCGGTATCTCAAGTATTTTTGGTTTATGCAGGTTCATAGCAATTTCGATTTAAAACGCTACAACACATTTGGTATATCGGCAAAAGCTAAGCATTTTGTTGAAGTATCAACCGAATCAGAATTAGTAGAAATATTATCGGATAGAAAATGGGAGTCAATACCTAAATTGGCTTTGGGTGGAGGCAGTAATTTACTATTGACAAAAGACTTTAGTGGATTGGTTATTAAGATGAGTCTTCCTAGCATTAGTTTAATCGAAGAAACTGATAAGACTTGTTTAGTAAAAGTTGGAGCTGGAGAGGTATGGCACAATTTTGTTCTTCATGCTATTGAAAACAAATGGGCCGGTATCGAAAACTTATCTTTAATTCCCGGAAATGTTGGTGCAGCACCTATGCAAAATATTGGCGCCTACGGAACAGAGATTGACCACGTATTACATTCAGTTAGAGCCTATATTCCAAACGGTAATACTTTTGTAGAATTTTCGAAAACGGAATGTGAATTAGGCTACCGAACAAGCATTTTTAAAACAAAACTTAAAGGACAAGCTTACATTACAGACGTTACTTTTAAACTTAAAAAGCAGCCTGAAATAAACACGAAATACGGTGCTATTGAACAAGAACTTGAAAGAATGAATATTTCAAGTCCTTCAATAAAAGATGTCAGTAATGCTGTAATCGCTATTAGAAGCTCTAAGTTACCTGACCCAAAAAAGATTGGAAATGCAGGAAGCTTTTTCAAAAACCCGGTAGTCAGCAACGATATAGCAAGGGCACTTTTAAACAAATTTTCTGATGCACCGAACTACCCTGCCGGTGATAATCAAGTTAAAATACCAGCAGGCTGGTTAATTGAAACGGCTGGTTGGAAAGGTCGAACTTTTGACGATTCTTTCGGAGTCCATAAAAACCAAGCTTTAGTTTTAGTTAATTATAAAAACGCTACTGGAACCCAGATTTACGATTTGTCGCAAAACATTTTAGAAGATGTAGAAGACAAATTTGGGATTCGATTAGAACGTGAGGTTAATATTCTTTAGCGTAATTTATTGAGCCGATTGAATTATGTCAATCACAATAGGTTTGAGGCCGCTAAAGAAAAATTCAACAGCAATTACCATTACAATAAGCCCCATTAAACGCATCATAACCTTATTGCCAGTTTCGCCAATCAGTTTTATGATTTTAGTAGAGCTAAGGAGAATGATTAATGTTAAGCCCAACACCAATGCTATAACCAATACAAGCACTCCTTTTTGAGCCACATTTTCGGCATCTCTCATAAGCACAATAGCATTAGTAATTGCACCGGGGCCACAAATCATAGGAATACCCAAAGGAGTAACAGAAATATCATTAACGTATTCTTTAGTTTGGTCTTCTGCCACTTTGGTACTGGCCAAACGCGCCTGGAGCATATCCATTCCCATGAGAAAGAAAATAACCCCACCAACCATTCTGAAACTATTTACACTGATTCCAAAAAAGTCAAACATTATGTTTCCGGAAAAAGCAAAAATCAACAGAGCAATAAAAGCAACAAATACAGCTTTAACCGCAGTTTTTCGCCTTTCCTCGTTGTTTAAAGGACTAGTCATAGTCATAAAAACAGGCATGGTCCCCAATGGATTAATCAGGGTAAAAAAGCCTGTAAAAGCAAGCACACCAAAAGCAAGCAAATCGCTCATAACATTTTAATATTCAGGAAGTTTAAATGTACAAAAAAGAGACTAAGCCCCTTCTTCGGTAGTATCAGCATCGTTTGAAGCTGATTCTTCGGTAGGTTCTTCAGATTTCTCTTCTTCAAGATTGATCATATCTTTAGAGAGTAGTAAATTGTACCAAGAGAGCACTTTTTTAATATCTGAATTATATACACGTTCTTGATCGTGTTCTGGAACAACATCAGAAAAATAATCTCTTAATTCAGCTCCTGGAGATTTAGGTGCCACAGAAGTTGATTTTCCGTTTTCCATTTTGAAAATTCTAGCGAAAATTTCTTTTAATGGAACATCTTCAACTTCACCATAGATGCTAATTTCTTCCAATGAAGAAATTTGTTGATTACTATAGGCAGGCATTCTTTTACCATCAATTAATGAGATAACGATTACTCCATTTTTAGTTTGTCCAACTAATTCAAACAAACCACCTTTTCCACTAATCGATAATATCTTACTTAAATCCATCGCTAAAATTTGTGCGGCAAATATACTTTTAGAAATTACCTGACATACACTTCAAAACAAACTAGTTTTTAACCACTTTATGGGTGTAAACTTCTCCCCCGATATTAATCTCTAAAAAGTATATTCCTCGGGCTAGGCCAGTAGTTTTAATCTCCACCTGCTTCTGATTTTCAACCTCTGATTCCCGAACGGTTTCTCCAAATAGGTTTATAAGTTCAATTTTGGCGGAAATTTCTTTATCAAATGAAACATTGAACAGATTATTGCTTGGGTTTGGATAAACTTTAATTTGAGACTGGATGGTTTGACTTTCAATGTTATTTGGAAGTCGATTGTTCACCAACCAAAATGCCGTATCAGCCACTGATTGCAACTCAGTTAAATCATCAGCTACCAATACCGCCACACGAAAGACTAATGAATCTCCGGCTTTAATATCATGTTCGCCGGAGCTAATAATTTGCAAAACGTCATTTCCACCAGCCTGTTTTCCAGCTTCGTATCTGTTAGACGAAATAGAAAGCAGTTTTTCCGATTTACTAAACACATCATTATCGGTAATATCTATTCCTCCTGCTCCTCCGTTGATATTATCTATACTATAAGCTCGGTTTTTATCTTCCAAACTCAACAACTGAACTCCACAATATGGACCTTTATTTTCGGTTGAATGGGTGTAGGCTAAAAATCGGAAGCCATCATAATTCGCTCTGTTTTTATCAAAGTCTTCAATATCCCAATCGGCTAAAAGGCCAACATAAATATCGTTTAAATCAAGATTATAAGCCGACTTAATTGTGTATTCAAAAATCACAAAATTTTCTCTTGAAGCTTCTCCTGGCCAAGCATAAGCCTTTTGGTTAATCGAAATTCCAATTTCGTTTACACCTGTAACCGTATCAGAGAAACTCCCTGACAAAGCAAACGGAATTTTAGAAACGGTTATTTCTTGTAGGGATTCTGAAGTTGTAAAATCTTTTTGTTCAACATCTTGAAACCCCCTTATTCGATCGACAACTGTCCCATTTTTTGTTCCAACCATTAATCCACCTTCATAAAGCAATTGCGCTCCATTTTTATAGGTGAAACCATTGCCTTGTTTTTGCGAATAGCGATACCAACCAAAGGTTCCTCGATTGCCCAAACTTGTCGATATTTTAGAGGTAATAATTTCTCGATAAGCCGTATTGGCACTAAACTCAATGGAATAATTATTTGTGTCCCCCCCTTCAATTAAAGTCAATGAAAAATCCAATAATTGGTTTTGTGGAATGGATGAATTCAATGCTACTCGAAACTTTTGAGTTGAATTAGACACGGTATCGTTATTAGCAATCATTGTCCAACTCGAAATGCTATCAAGCAATACAGAATATGAATTGTTTGAAGATAAAATAGCATCGACCTTACCTGTAGGTTTTAAATAATTACTGATCAAAACTTCAATTTCTACCGTATCTCCAGATTCAACTACTCCATTATTTGCTTCCGTTATTTCAAAAGAATTAAACTCTGGAAACCCTGAACCATCATATGCCATGGCATCACCAATGTGAAGCAGTCCTGTACCGAGTTTGCCAACAAATTGATTGTTTTTTCCATTCTGAAAAATATCGGTCGTAGTTGCTTTTAAATAACTTTTTATTTCTTGTGGAGAAAGACTAGGCCTTTTTGCAATCAATAAAGCAGCTGCACCTGAAACAATTGCAGAGGATAAAGATGTTCCCGAATTTTTTTGATAGGAGTTATTTGCGTTTGTCGTTAATATTTGAAGTCCTGGAGCACTTAGGGATACCTTAGAATGAATATTGGACATTGCCACCTTGTACCCATTATTATCTACTGCGGCTACACCTAAAACATTATCAAACATGGCTGGGTAGTTTTGATCATCACTTCCATTATTTCCAATTGCGGCAACCACCAAACTGCCTTTATCTAGAGTGGCATAATTCACCATATCTTGACCAAACGAACTGTATGACTTTATGTTCCAACTGCAATTAATAACCGCACAGCCTTTATCGGCCGCGTACTTTATTCCTTCGTAACCAAATACCACTTCATTGTTTGAGTCGGTAACTTTAACTGACAACAATAGTGAGTTAAACCCTATACCGGCGATACCCTTTCCATTATTGGTATTAGCAGCAATTGCCCCGGCCATTTGAATTCCGTGTGTTGAAGAATTGTAAATTACCTTTCCGGTATTCGATTCAAAATCCCAACCTAAGTAATTGTCTAAATAGCCATCATTATCGTTATCAACACCATCAATTGGGTCGGCTGTGTTCAACCAAAATTTACCATTTAAATCTTCATGATTCGTGTCAATTCCTGCATCTAACAACCCAACAACTACGTTTGTCCCACTTAAGGTTGAATCCCATGCTTGCTCTGCACCAATCACCTGTAAAAAATTTTGATTAACAAATTGAGGGTCATTTGGTTGGAGAGCTAATTCTCCAATATAACGGGGCTCTGCATACTGAAAAAAATCAGTATTCATGAGCATTTTTGACAACTTTTCTTCTGGATAATTTGAATTAAAATTCAAATAATAAATCAAATCAGTTCGAGTCTTGGACTCTACAATTCCCCTACTATTTGAAAATACTTTTAAAGAAGATTCAAGGTTATATCTCGTTTTAAAATGTTCTAATTGTTCAGGAATTCCGTTTTTTAGTAATTCCGAAAACTGTGGTTTAAGCTTTACAACTAAACTTCCTTTCACAGATAAGTTCTGCGTTTGTGCAGCAGACCACAACAAGCAAAATGAAAGTAAAAACAACAGTTTTAGTAACCGAATCATTGCGCAAAAATAGGGCTACTGAACACCAATTAAGAAATTAATTATTGAAGGGTATTAGTGATGAGTTTCAAGGGTCTGCCCCGTAAAAAGATCTTCAACTCTACCATTTGCAAAACGGTAACACTTCAAATTTTGATTAAAAACTTGGGGCTTTACAATTGATTTACCCAACAGCATACGAGCACATTCTTGCAGCCCTTCGGTAATTGCCGGATGAGGGAAAATTAAATTAGCTAATACCCTTACACTTTGTTTCATGGCAATAAGCAACGCAACCGATTCAATGGTAGAACTAGCTTGATCACCAACTACTCGCATTCCAAGTACCTTCATTTCATCATCGTCCGTTACCAAAAGTTTAAAAAAGCCTTGGCACCTTCTCTTGGCAATTGCTCGGTTAACGTATCGATAGTCCATAAGTGCCATTTTGTATGGAATTCCTTCTTTTCGACATTGGCTTTCATTCATTCCAACTCCAGCTACTTCTGGATTTAGAAACATGATGGTACTAATGTTATCGTAAGTCATTGGAGCGTCAATTACATTGTACATTTTTTCAATGGCGTACCGTCCCTCCATTTCGGCAATATTCACCAAGGCCATATCAGCAGTAAAATCGCCTACAGCATAAATATTAGAAACGGATGTTTGGGTATCTTCATCAATTGCAAACCCACGGCCATCAAGTTTCATCCCTACTTCCTTCAAACCTAAATTTTCAACATTAGGAATTCGGCCAATAGAAATAAGAGCTTTTTCAACCGTATGTATCTCTTCTCTACCATCAGCATATTCAAGCGTATATTCAACTAAACCGTTGACCATCTCCATCTTTTTCAAACTAGAGTTTCGGTGAATTGTCACTCCATTTTCTTCTAGGTTGTGGCTAACCATTGAAGCTACATCTTCATCTTCAAACGGAAGAATACGATCAGCTTTATCAATCAAATACACCTTAGTTTTTCCGTAGTTTGAAAAAATTGTAGCAAATTCACAACCAATAACGCCTGCTCCCATAATAACAATACTCTTTGGGAAATTTTTAAAAGAGCCAATACCATCACTGGTTACAACGGTTTTCTCATCAATAGGTAAATTGTCAAGCTTTCGAGGTCGTGAACCAACTGCCATAACAATATTATCTGCCGTATATACCTCAATAAAACCATCGGCTTTGGTTACTTCTATTTCATTTTTTGACTTTAACTGAGCGCGACCTACTACAAAACGCATCAAATCTCTTCTTTCAAGAGTTTGAATCTGCTCCATAATTTGACTGTGTTTTTCATTTTCAGCTTTGTGCATTTCACCAATTACCATCTGATAATCGAGATCGCTATCAAAGACATAGTATCCGTAATTAGTAGATTTTACGGTCATATAATTTTCAGAAAGTTCCCAAAGCGTTTTAGAAGCTAATGCACCATTAAATACACCTGCACCACCAACCTTGTTTTTTTCAATAAGTAAAACCTTTTTCCCTAAATCGATAGCTCTCATTGCTGCTGCAATACCAGATGGTCCGCCACCAATTACACAAACGTCGTAATTCATATAACTATTATTGAAGTGAATTTACTAATGTACGAAATTGAAAGAACTTGTTTAGATGCCTTTTGAAGGGCAGTTCATATGGGTAATAAACGTAAATAGAATTCAATTTTGTCTTCCAATATTCTATTACCTCTAAGGAAATTAATTGATTACCTAAATGAACCTTGTATAAATTGCCGGGTTAATAAATTAAAGCTACTTCACCAGTGAAGATTTGTAAGTCGGTGTTTTCGTATTCCTTAATTTTAATTTTCCAAACATAAGTTCCTGCAGTACAATTCCTAACTCCGTCATTATTATATGTACCATCCCAACTTTCAGTAATATCTTCTGAGGTAAACACCAACTTACCCCATCTATCGTATATCTCAAGATTGAAATAAAAAGCTCCGTCTTTATAAGCCCTGAACCCCTCATTTGTTGCATCGTAATTTGGAGTAAACGCGTTTGGCACCCATAATTTACCTGGACATTCCTTTACCGTAAATTCTTCATAATTAAAACAACCTAGTTCATCTGTTATTTCAACGCTATATTCTCCTGACTCAGAAATCTTATACTTTAACTTTTCACTTCCATCTTGCCACAACAACCTATATCCTAAACGCGAAAAATCAAATTTTAAATAATTGTCGCAAACAATATTCTCCTCTGAAAAGTTCAAACTCGGTAACGGTTTAACATCAACTTTTATAGAGTCCCTTCCTTCGCCACATTTATTTTTTACCGATACTTTGTACCAACTTGCTTCAACCACGTCAAGCACATCTGAACTAAATTGATCATTCCATAAAACCTCTGAACTATTCAAAACATGATCAGGTAAATTCGTTTTAAGGTATATCTCATCTCCTAGGCAAATAACAGTATCGCTGCCAATTTTTGGCAAAGGCGTTTCAAAATGTTCGATTAAAAAACTCATGCTATCTACTCCGCATGCGTTTTCTACAGATACTCTATAAATTCCGCTTTTGTTTATTATTTGCTTTGAGTCTGTATTGCCCGTATTCCATAAATACTTTCGAATAAATTGACCCGTTACCTCAGCTTCAAATATATCTGAATCACAAATTATTGAATCATTGATGGGGTCAATAATTATGTTCTCATCTACAAATAGTTCCATAGAATCTAAATTAGAACCACATATTGTTGTCGTTCGCACCCAATACTTACCCGGATTTTTCACCCATAATTGTGTCCCATTTGCACCAGTATTCCAGAGGTAAGTACTATTCGGAAAATTAGTTTGAAGTAAGACGCTATCACCAAGGCATATAACAGTGTCGTGTAAATCGTCATTGTTAGGTATTTCAATCCACCCTAACTTTATGGTATCTACATAAGTGCCGCAAGAATTTTTTACTTTAAACCAATACGATCCTGCTTTAGAAATTGAAATTTTGTTGTTTGTGGATCCTGTATTCCAGACTCCTTTGGAGCCATTAGAAAATGGGTTTAATGTCACTACATCTCCCCGGCAAAAGAGAGTATCTGGGCCGAAGAAAGGCTGTAATTTGTATTCTTTTTGAACGAAAATAGTAGCGCTATCTACTCCGCATACATTTGACTCTACCAGGGTATAATTTCCAGTTTGCGAGCATATTATTCGATAAGCGTTTCTGGCACTATTACCATTCCAGACATAGGTACTGTATTTCGATGCGGCAGCCTCTCCAATGTAAAGCAAACTTTGATTACAAAAAGCCGTATCATTCCCAATGTCAGTTTTGGGTGGGTCTATTACAACAACATCTATAGTATCACTGTAAATTCCGCACATATTAGTGGATTGCCCCCAATATTTTCCGGTGCTAGTAACCGAAATACTAGAACTAACAACTCCAGTACTCCATAAATATACCGAAGCGGTATCCGATAAATCCAACAAAAGGCTGTCTCCATTGCAAATTAAAGTATCATTTCCTATATGCGCTTCACGTTTAAACAAACTGTCAATAACTATTGTATCAATTGAGCTGCCGCAAGCGTTAACTGCAGAAACAAAATACAAGCCTGCTGAATCGATAACCTGAAAACTAGTTTGAGATGAATCTTGCCAATAATTAGAAAAAGGACTAGCTAAAGAATCATTTAAAACAAAGGCAGATATTGTATCTGAAATACAAATAGTAGTATCATTAGGCAACTGGACAATTGGTATTTGCAAAACTTCGACCGTGTCTCTAATGGTATCAATTTCAACTTTTCCCAATAAATCGGTATAATATAAATGGGCGGTTACTTCATATTTTCCAGGACCTGAAAAAATATGGGAGTCTAATTTGTTCCAAGTCGTATTACTTGAACTTCCGGGATCTCCATAGTTAAAAAACACCGAATCAACTGCTCCGGTATCATTTACGGCAATATTTACGTATTCGTTTTCACAAGCGTTTTCTACCGAAAAAGATGTTTTAATTAAAAATGATTGTACAAATGTTGGTAAGCCCAACCGTGAAATCGCTCCTGAAGTGAGTACAACACCGGTATCACGGAATGCACAGCCAAGTCCGGCAACATCTGGAGAGTCAATTCTACTAATAACATTTGTAGAAAAACTTGATTTTGCCCAATAAATTTTAAAATCAGGCGCCAATTGTAGTTGACCATTTCCAGTTAAAGGCTGTCCACTACCAGAAAGCAATGAAACTTTTGACGCAGCTATTAATGGCGCTGTGGCCAAATGAGGGTCGTACTGATGAATTCCACCAGGATTTACATAAAGCAATTTAGAGTTTGGTGAAAATTCTACTCCGTAGGCTGAAAAGCCACCATGATTTACATTCGTCTGATTTGTTAAGACCCCTGTTTGGTTATTAAAATCGAATAGAACAAATTCAGTACGGTAAACCGATGCCATTTTTTTACCATCTGGAGATATTTTCATACAACCGTAATGAGGGACATTCCCAACCAACCCAACCGGCACCATTGTACTGATTACTGGAGCATTAGAAACGCCAGTGGCGGTAACTAAATAAGCATAAAAACTCCATGTCAGTCTATTTTGAACAATTACCCAATAATCTTGGCCATTGGCATGCGCTATAGAAGCACACCTATCAGCAACATCAACTAGGGTAAGATTAGTAGGGCTATGCACAAGAGATACGTTCTTTTGAGTTGATACAACATCTCCCAAACCACTTTGTAGAGTCATATCCACAACTGAATATTCTGCCCCGGTTACAGTTGCTAAGAAATTGCTTGGCACTGTAAATATGTAATGTTTGTTTGAATTACCCGGATATGGCACTACTACACTCGAATGAGAAGAAGAATTATTACCATTTAAACCCATACCATTTGGCATGAGTGCATGGTTAGAATTATAAACATTCTGACCATCAGTATAAAATAGAAGTGCACCAGTCAATTTATCTGAAATGGAAGAACAGCCCTCAAGGGTATTCATTGCTGAGCCCGAAATGGCAACCGGAGATCCGTTAGTTGTATTAAAATGAAAAGCAGCTTTGTTTCCGAAATACCAGTTATTGGCTTCCTTTTGACCGAAAACATTATTTGAATAAAACCCAAATAATAGCACCAGCCCAACCATTAATTTAATATGTAAACTTTTCTGTATCAACACCTAGTGAATTGAAGGGGTTAAATTAGAAATATTTAAGTTAATGTCGTGGTTTATAAAACCGTGTTTGATAAGTGGTAAGTTACATTTGCACAAAGCACATTCAAATGAATCCATTTTTAGAAGATTTCGCAACTCCTTTTGAATCAATTCCATTCAAAAAAATCAAAAACGAGTACTTTTTGCCTGCATTAGATGCATTAATTGAAGAAAACCGGAAAGAAATCGACAAAATCTGTCAAGTTGCAAACCCTTCATTTTCGAATGTGATTGAAGCACTTGAAAATTCTGGAAGAAAATTAGGAACCTTAAGCTCTACTTTTTTCAATCTCAACTCTGCTGAAACCAGTGATGAAATTGAAAAGATTGCTGAGACTTTTTCTCCGACCATTTCAGCATTTGGCAATGAAGTAAGCATGAACGAAATGCTTTTTAAAAAAGTAAAAACAGTTTACAACAACACTGACAAAAATTCATTAAGTGTTGAGCAAAACACCTTACTATCCAAAACCTACAAGCGATTTGCCAGAAACGGTGGTTTAGCCGACGCAGCAACCAAAGAAGAAATAAAAAAGGTTGACGAAAAATTATCGAAACTGAAAGTTCAATTCGGTCAAAACGTATTGCACGAAACCAACGCCTTTGAATTGATAGCTGAAAACGAAAGTGACTTGGCTGGTTTGCCTGATTATGCCATTGAAGCTGCTGCACAAACGGCTAAAGAAAACAACAAAGAAGGGAAATGGGTTTTCAATTTACAGTATCCATCTTACGTTCCTTTTATGACCTACGCTGATAACGGTGATTTAAGAAAGCAGATGTTTATGGCTTTTGCCAAACGAGGTTATCAAAACAATGAAAACAATAACCAAGACATTGTAATTGAAATTGCCAATTTGAGATTGAAACGCGCTCAACTTCTGGGTTATAAATCACATGCTCATTTTGTATTGGAAGAACGTATGGCTAAAACCACGGATACTGTCCAAGATTTCCTCCATAACCTCATTGATAAATCGCTAAACAAAGCCAAAGAGCAAATCAATGAAGTTGCCGTTTATGCTTCAGAAAAAGGCGCCAAATTGCCTCTACAACGTTGGGATTTTAACTACTGGAGCGAGAAACTTAAGAAGGAAAAATACGATTTTGACGACTCTGTTTTAAAGCCGTATTTTAAACTAGAAAACGTTATTGAAGGTTCTTTCTTGGTTGCCAAAAAACTATACGGGCTTACGTTCAAAGTCAATAACGAAATAGATAAATACCATTCCGATGTAAAGGTTTATGAGGTGTATGACGAACAAGAGAATTTCGTTTCGCTTTTTTACGCCGACTTCCACCCTAGAAAAGGAAAAAGACCAGGCGCTTGGATGACGTCATACAAAGGTCAATTTGTAGAAAACGGTAAAGAACAACGTCCACATATCTCTATCGTTTGTAATTTCAGTAAACCCACCGAAACTGAACCTTCGTTATTAACTTTTATGGAAGTTAAAACTTTGTTTCATGAATTTGGTCATGCCTTGCACGGTATGCTGGCAAAGGGCAATTACGAATCTTTAAGCGGTACCAATGTTTTTTGGGATTTTGTTGAATTGCCTTCTCAAGTGCTCGAAAACTGGTGTTACGAAAAAGAATGCCTCGATCTTTTTGCAAAGCATTACAAAACCGGAGAGTTAATTCCGAGTGAACTCATTCAAAAATTATCGGACAGCGCAAAATACTTGGAAGCATATGCCACTATTCGCCAATTGAATTTTGGAATGTTGGACATGACTTGGCACGGAACTGAAAAAGAAATTACAGAATCCCTTCCCGAATTGGAAGAACGAGCAACCTCTAAAACGGCCTTATTCCCGCACATAGCAGGAACGGCAAGTTCGACTGCATTTGCTCACATTTTTAGTGGAGGTTATAGTTCTGGTTATTACAGCTACAAATGGGCGGAAGTTCTTGATGCTGATGCCTTTGAAGCTTTTAAAGAAAAGGGAATTTTCAACCGCGAAGTAGCTGATGCCTTTCGTAAAAACATTCTAGAAAAAGGTGGTTCGGAACATCCTATGGAACTTTATAAAAAATTCAGAGGGCACGAACCTAAAGCAGACGCTTTGCTGAAACGTGCTGGATTGGATTAGTCTAGTGTCTTGGGCTAAGAATCGGGCATCAAGATTAATTCGCAGATTACGATGTCTTTTACGAAGAAGAATTATCGGGTCAAAGCTACTTCACCAAAGAATATTTGCAGGTCGGTGTTTTCGTATTCCTTAATTTTAATTTTCCATACATAAGTTCCTACGGTACAATTGCTGCTTCCATTGTTATTAAGTGTACCATCCCAACTTTCTGTAATGTCTTCTGAAGTAAACACCAACTTACCCCATCTGTCGTAAATCTCAAGATTGAAATAAAAAGCTCCGTCTTTATAAGCCCTGAACCCCTCATTTGTTGCATCGTAATTTGGAGTAAACGCGTTTGGCACCCATAATTTACCTGGACATTCCTTTACCGTAAATTCTTCATAATTAAAACAACCTAGTTCATCTGTTATTTCAACGCTATATTCTCCTGACTCAGAAATCTTATACTTTAACTTTTCACTTCCATCTTGCCACAACAACCTATATCCTAAACGCGAAAAATCAAATTTTAAATAATTGTCGCAAACAATATTCTCCTCTGAAAAGTTCAAACTCGGTAACGGTTTAACATCAACTTTTATAGAGTCCCTTCCTTCGCCACATTTATTTTTTACCGATACTTTGTACCAACTTACTTCAACCACATCAAGTTCATGTGAATTGAATTGATCATTCCATAAAACCTCTGAAGTATTCAAAATATGAGTAGGCAGATTCGTTTTAAGGTATATCTCATCTCCTATGCAAATAACAGTATCGCTGCCAATGTTTGGCAAAGGCGTTTCAAAATGTTCGATTAAAAAACTCATACTATCCACTCCACAAGCGTTTTCTACAGTTACACTATAAACCCCACTTTTGTTTATTATTTGCTTGGAGTCTGTATTGCCTGTATTCCATAAATACTTTCGAATAAATTGACCCGTTACCTCAACTTCAAATATATCTGAATCACAAATTATTGAATCATTAATGGGGTCAATAATTATGTTCTCATCTACAAATAGTTCCATAGAATCTAAATTAGAACCGCATATTGTTGTTGTTTTTACCCAATATTTACCCGGGTTTTTTACCCACAACTGCGTCCCTTTTGCACCAGTATTCCAGAGGTAAGCACTATTCGGAAAGTTAGTTTCAAGTAGGACGCTATCACCAAGGCATATAACAGTATCTTGCAAATCGTCATTATTGGGTATTTGTAAAACTATAACCGTTTCTCGAATGGTATCAATTACAACATTTCCCAATAAATCGGTATAATACAAATGGGCGGTTACTTCATACTTACCCGGACCAGTAAAAATATGGGAGTCCAATTTATTCCAAGTTGTGTTGTTTGAACTTCCTGGATCACCGTAGTTATAAAATACCGAATCAACAGAACCAGTATCTTTTACGGCAATATGTACATATTCATTATCACAAGCGTTTTCTACCGAAAAAGATGTTGTTTTAATTAAAAATGATGATACAAATATTGGTAAACCAAGTTGCGGATTTGCTCCTGAAGTTAGAACAACACCAGTATCACGAAATGCACATCCAAGTCCGGCGACATTAGGTGAATCAATTCTGCTTACAAACCCTATGGTAGGAGGGGGATCAGACCTTGAGCAATATATTTTTAAGTCTGGAGCTAATTGAAGTTGTCCAGCACCAAATCCAACTTGGGAATTAGAAATTAATGAAACCTTTGAAGCAGCAATCAGTGACGGTGTGGCCAAATGTGGGTTAAATTGTAGAATCTGTGAGCCAAGGCTAACATAAAGCAACTGCGAGTTTGGTGAAAATTCAGCTCCGTATGCTAAAATAAATGTACCTCCATTTATATTCACAAGATTTATATTCGTTTGATTTGTTATGGCTCCGGTTTGATCATTAAAATCGAACAGAACGAATTCTGTACGATAAACTGCAACCATTTTTTTTCCATCAGGAGATATCTTCATGCAACCATAATCGGGAACCGATCGAAATGGCCAATTAGCCAATCTTAATGAACCAACCGGTAACATCGTACTGATTACTGGAGTACTCGAAAGACCGTTTGAAGTAAGTAAATATGCATAAAAACTCCAAGTATTTTCATGTTGTACAATTACCCAATAATCGCGTCCATTTGCGTGTGATATTGCAGCACATTTATCTGCAACGGGAAATGAAGTAGAGTTGGTAGGGCTTACTGGAAGGCTTACATTTTTTTGCACAGTAACCACATCACCTAAACCACTCTGAAGGGTCATATCTACCACTGAATATGCAGCACCACCTACATTTAAGGGCCAATGAGGTACAGTAAAAATGTAATATTTGTTTGAATCGCCAGGCAACGGAACAACTAAACTCGAATTAGTTGAAGAAGAATTACCCTTTAATCCTGTTCCATTTGGCATAACCAAATTATTGGAATTATAAACTGTTTGACCATCTGTATAAAAAAGAAGCGCACCAGTCAATCTATCTGAAATGGAAGAACAACCTTCGTTAGTATTCATTGCAGAACCAGAAACTGCAACTGGGTCTCCAGTGGGAGTATTGAAATGAAAAGCAGCACTATTTCCGAAATACCAGTTGTTTGCTTCTTTTTGGGCCACGCCATTAACCACAAGGGCAAAAACAAACAACATTGAGAAAAAAGACTTTATGTTGGTAGACATAGTCTCAAAGATAGGGTAAAATATCTTTCTGATTATTCTTGCTATTATTCTAACATACAATCAATTATACCATGGATACAAAAACCATTTTATTCAACATAAAAAGAATTAGAGAACTCAAAGGACTTTGTCAGGTTGATATTACTGAAGAACTAGGTATTAGTACAAACACCAAGTTGGGTCATGTTGTTTCTTCTGTGCCCACTTCGATACATTCTTCGCAAACTCAGAACACTCAGTGTGGCACTAACAGAATCTGTTTGAATTCTTTTGCGAAGGAGACCCGCCAAAGAACGGGCAAGAATTAAAGCGACAATCTAGTTATTGGTTCATGAGATTGCGTTCCTCCATAAGCGGACTGGTTACTTTGTTCGCAAATGGTACACATATTTGCGAGGTTGGTCACAACCGCGGCAAACTTTTCGATCGACAAACAGATTGCTTTCCTCCATAGGCGGACTGGCTACTTTATTCGTAAATGGAATACATATTTGCGAGGTTGGTCACAACCGTGGCAAACTTTTCGACCGACAAACAGATTGCTTCGCTAGTGCTCGCAAATGGGGTGCTTTTTGAAATGACGGCTTCAGGCGTCTCAAAAACTTTAATCCTTCCAATCCGCTACAAACAAATTGGTTTCACGGGTTCCACCGTTGTTTCGGTTAGAGCTAAACACCAAATGTTTTCCATTGTTAGAAAAAACCGGAAATGCATCAAATACATTGTCGTAAGTAATTTGCTCTAGGTTATTTCCCAAAGTATCAATCATGTAAAGGTTAAAAGGATAACCTTTTTCTGTAGCATGGTTACTAGCAAATACTACTTTATCTCCATCGGGGTGGAAAAACGGACACCAGTTGGCTTTACCCAAATCGGTAAGTTTTTTCATGTTGGAACCATCTACATCACACATGTACAATTCCATATCGGTAGGCATAACCAAACCTTGAGCAAGCAATTCTTTATAAACCGCAATGTCTTCTTCTGTTTTTGGTCTCGACGATCTAAAAATAAGTTTGGTTCCATCTGGTGAAAAGAATGCGCCACCGTCGTAACCCAATTCATCGGTAACTTGTTTTACATCACTTCCGTCAATGTTCATGGTAAACAATTCCAAATCACCCGTTCTTAAGGATGTAAATACAATTTTATCACCTTTAGGAGAAACCGTAGCCTCGGCATCATATCCAGGGTCATTCGTTAATGTATCGGTAATTTGTCCCCCTAAATCGGCAACGTAAATATCGAACGATTCATAAATCGGCCACACGTATTTTCCGTCTGCTCGTTTTTCTGGTTTTGGTGGACATGTAGAATCTACCACATGAGTTGAAGCATATACAATTGTAGAATCGCCTGGAAGGAAATAAGAACAAGTTGTTCTCCCCCACCCCGTGCTAGCCATTTGAGCTGGTTTGGTTTTCATGTCAGTATCTTCCCAACGGGTAATATAAATTTGATCGCATTCAACTCCCCATGCCTCGTTTGTAGCTTGAAAAACCAACATTTTGTCGTCAAAACTCCAATACGCTTCTGCGTTATCGCCGCCCGCAGTCAATTGCCTAACATTGGTCAAATGTGTTTCTTGATCGTAATGAATTACGTCAGTTTTAGTGGCTCCTGAATAACCATCTTCTTTAGGTGGATTTGCCTCTTCTGAAGTACAACTTGAAAGAAATGCTAAAGCGCTAGCCAGAACAACGAACTTTTTCATGATAAAAATTTAAGGCTGCAATATTAAAGCAGAATGTTGTTCCACCAAACGTGAGTATCTTCGCGAAAATATTTTTTTAAATGATTCGAATATTCTTACTCACGCTCGTTGCTTCATTGGCATTTAATGGAAATGCTCAAGAGACAAAACAGAAGCTTACAAAATCCGAAAAGTTTGTCATTAAAACGGTTTCAAAAGATGTAAAAACCCTTTCGAGTGATAAAATGGAAGGTCGTGAAACAGGCACTGCAGGAGAACAAATGGCCGCCGAATACATCGCCAAACGAATGGAAGCAATGAATTTAAAACCTTACGGAATTGGGGGATATTTTCAAGAATTTACATTTACCCCACGCGCCAATCCTCATTCAAAAACTAGCGATTCCGAAAGCAAACCCATTACCGGTAAAAATGTAATTGGGTTTTGGGACAATGGAGCCGAAAATACGGTTGTAATTGGCGCTCACTACGACCATCTGGGTTTTGGTGAAGAAGGATCTTTACATGCCGGCCAAAAAGAAATTCACAACGGTGCGGATGACAATGCCAGTGGAATTGCAGCCATGTTAGAATTGGCCCGAGTACTGCGAGGTTCAATAAGTGCAAAAAACAACAATTACCTTTTTATCGCTTTCAGCGGCGAAGAAAAGGGGCTTTGGGGAAGCAAGTCGTTTGTAAACAACCCTACTATTCCGATATCTAAAATCAATTACATGATTAACATGGATATGGTAGGCCGACTGGATAGCAACAAACTGGCTATTAACGGCACTGGGACAAGTTCTGAATGGAATCAAATTATAGAAAAAGCCAACATTAAAAAGCTGAATTTAGTTTTAGGAAAATCAGGAATTGGACCTTCTGACCACACCAGTTTTTATTTAGAGGGTATTCCTGTTCTTCATTTTTTTACTGGCCAGCACAGCGATTATCACAAACCTGGTGACGATTTTGAAAAGGTAAACATAGAAGGTGTTGTAACCGTTTCGGAATACATTTACAGGGTCATTTTTGAAGCCAACCAAAAAGGAAAGCTAGACTATAAAAAAACCAAAAGCGATAAAAGCAGCAAAGCGCCAAAGTTTAAAGTGACCTTAGGTGTTATGCCCGATTATATGTTCCAAGGTAATGGAATGAAAATAGACGGTGTAATTCCTGATCGCCCAGCCGAAAAAGCGGGTCTTTTAAAAGGTGATATCGTTATCAAAATGGGAGATGTTGACATCCAAGATATGCACTCTTACATGAAAGGTTTAGCACAATATAAAGCTGGAGACAAATCGTTGGTAAAAGTTAAAAGAGGAAATGGAACCCTCGAAATTGAAATTCAATTCTAAACCATTGTTCTACTAACTTGTTTTACTTAAAATCTGAATTATGAAAACTTATTTAAGCCTATTTTGTTTCGCACTAATTTCTTTGAATGTTATGAGTCAAACTGATATTTATTCGTTTAAAGTTGAATCTCTTGAGGGTTCAACCATTGATTTTGCTGATTTTAAAGGCAAAAAAATATTGATTGTAAACACGGCTTCAAAATGTGGTTACACTCCTCAATACGAAGAGCTGCAACAATTGTGGGAATCTAAAAAAGACGATGTTGTTATCATTGGTTTTCCGGCCAATAACTTTGGTAAACAAGAGCCAGGTACTAACGAGGAGATTGGTGAATTTTGTAAAAGAAATTATGGAGTTAGCTTTTTAATGGCGGCCAAGGTTTCAGTAAAAGGAGATGATCAAGCTGAATTATTTCAATGGTTAACCGCTCAAGAAAACCCAGATTTTACGGGTAACATTCGTTGGAATTTTGAAAAGATTTTAATTGATGAAAATGGGAAAGTTGCCAGACGATTTCGTTCGGGAGCCAATCCAATGTCGGAAGATATTATTGGAGCGCTTTAGTTCCTCGAAATCTTTCCAAAGTCCTTCTGAACAAATTTGTTTCGTCACATTTGAGTACTCGACTAAAAGAAGAGTATATCGAAATATTACAAAATACCGCTATGTCGACTTCGATACATTCTTCGCAAAACTCAGAATACTCAGCCTGACAGAGCTGAATTTTTCGTGCTAGTAAAATGTTTTCCTCCTTTGCGAAGGAGTACGTGATTGAAAAGGACGTTAATTGGGAAATAGCTTATTACTCCCCTCTTTTCGCTAAAAACAGTAAACCAACAAAGGTTAGCAACCCATTTATTATGAGTAATTCAAAACCTATTTGATAACCATTGAACCAAGCCTCTGAGTTTTGTTTTAGCCCATAACATAGCAAAGGAGAAACAATACAAACGATAGGAACCCATTTGTCTTTTACATTGAACTTGGTGAATAAACCAAAACTAAACAGACCCAGTAACGGTCCATAGGTATAACCAGCCGCAACAAACAATTCTTTGATTACGCTATCGTCATTAATGAGTTTGAATAGCATAATCACCACCAACAAAACCACGGAAATAGCTAAATGAACGAACTTCCTTTTTTTCTTTGCATCTTTAATTTCTTTGCGTTCAAAGCCCAAAATATCAACACAAAAACTAGTGGTCAAAGCGGTTAATGCGCTATCCGCTGAAGAATAAGCCGCGGCTATTAAACCCAACACAAAAAGAACAGCTACAATAGGTCCCAAATGTCCTTCTACGGCAAGTAATGGATACAGGTAATCGGCTTTTTCTGGAATGGCTATTCCGTTAGAATTTGAATAGATGTAAAGTAATGCTCCCAGACCTAAAAAAAGTAAGTTCACAAACACCAAGGTTACCGAAAACCAAAGCATATTTTTCTTTGCCTCACCCACATTTTTGCACGATAGGTTCTTTTGCATCATATCCTGGTCTAATCCTGTCATGGCAATGGTTATAAACGCACCGGCTAAAAATTGTTTCCAAAAGAAACGGCTATCGTTGGCATCGTCAAAAAAGAAAATCTGGCTGTACTTACTTGTGTCAATGGTTGAAATCATTTCAGGGAAACTCAAATCCATTTGTTGCCCAATTACAACAATGGTTACGCCCACTGCCAAAAGCATAAACAAAGTTTGAAGTGTATCGGTCCAAACAATGGTTTTAATACCGCCTTTGCTGCTGTAAACCCAAATTAACAGAATGGTTATGGCCACTGTAACCACGAATGGAATTTCTAAACCCAACGGATCAAAAATGGCCAACTGAAAAACCAAAGCCACTAAATACAAACGAAATGAAGCCCCTATTACTCTACTCAATAGAAAAAACCAAGAACCTGTTAGGTAGGCTGACATCCCAAAACGACTTTCTAAATATGAATAGATAGATGTAAGGTTCAGTCGATAATAAAGCGGCATTAAAATATTAGCGACAACTATGTAGCCCAACAAATACCCCAATACCATTTGCAAATAGGAAAACTGACTTCCTGCTACCCACCCCGGAACTGAAATAAAAGTAACGCCCGAAAGCGAAGTTCCAATCATTCCGAAAGCCACTACATACCAAGGCGATTGTCGGTTTCCTGTAAAAAAAGCCTCATTGCTTTCTCCTCCACGAGTTGTCCACCAACTCACAGACATTAAAAATCCAAAGTATCCTAAAACAAAGACTACGATAATAAGTGGCGACATGAAACAAATAAAATGGGATTAAGGAGTTGAATTCTTCTCGATTCAAAAATTAATTCACAGTGAAATGTTTTAGTTGAATAATGTGAATTTTAAAATCAACTAACCAATTCAAGGTTACATTTGCATTTCATGGATATTCCGAGCAGACATCTTCAAAATGCAGTAGACGAAATTGGTTCGTTACCCGGTGTTGGACGTAAAACAGCACTTCGTTTGGCTCTGAACTTATTGAGAAGAAACAAAGATGAAGTTCTTCGTTTTTCGAGTGCCATTGCCGAAATGAAAAATCAAATTCAGTTTTGTGCCAAATGTGGAAACATATCGGACGACAAACTGTGTGGAATTTGTTCGAGTACCAAACGCGACGAAACCTTGGTTTGTGTTGTTGAAGATTTAAGAGATGTTATGGCCATTGAAGCTACTCAACAATTTCAAGGAATGTATCATGTTTTGGGCGGCGTAATTTCTCCAATGGATGGAATTGGGCCCGACGATTTGAACATTGGCCAACTTATTTCTAGAGTAAAGGAAGATCGAGTAAAAGAAATTATTCTTGCTTTAAGTGCCACTATGGAAGGTGATACCACAGGGTTCTATTTATTTAAAAAATTGGATGCTGAAAATGTAAAAATTACTTCTATTGCCAGAGGGGTTAGTGTTGGTGATGAATTGCAATACACCGATGAAATTACTCTGGGAAGAAGTATTTTACAGAGAACCTTATTTGAGCAAACTTTGAGTAGGTAATTTACTCAACCAATATTTTTTTAGTCACTAACCCTTTGTTGGTTTCAAGTCTAATAAAATAAATTCCTGAAACTAAACCAGACAAATTCAATACTTCTTCTTTTTCACTAAATCTTTTTACTACTGTTCCATTAACATTATAAATACGAAGGTTTTTTATTTGTGTATTCTCCGAAACATCAATGTTTAAAAAACGGTTGGTTGGATTTGGGTAAATGCTTACTCCATCTTCCGTTGAATAGACGTTCACATTCACATTTTTAATTGGCTTGTGAAAAACGGTGTCGGTTTGAACTTTCGTAAAAATAGAATCTTCTATTGTATTTCCATATTCAATAAGATTTGTGTTAACAAATAACGAAGTTGCATTTGTGTCTATAGTAGCGACAACAGTATCATATGAAACACAAGGCTGAGTTTGCCAAACCCCTCGAGGATCATAGTACAAATCAACCGTGAGTATAGAATTATTTGCAATAACAATAAATGAATCAATTGGAAAACATATTCCAGGAGGTCCATGACCAAAAGAAGTAACCGCAATTATTGTTAATTGATTTCCAGTAATTTGATACGATTGCTTAGAACCAAAAAAACTATTTTGAGCATTTGGGTCTTGAGCATATGAAAGTGTTACACATAATACAAGAATCGTTAGTAGGCTAGTTTTTATTGCTTTAAATAAAGTTGACTTCATTGAGTTTGAGGTTATCTCTTGTCTCAAATTTATTTAATCTTTTAGACACTTGTGCAACATTATGACATTCTTCTGCGTTTAAGTAAACAAACACATTAATCATGTCATCATTAGAGAGGTCTTCGTTCAAACAATTATCAGCATTAATATTTCTTGGTACATCGGGAATAGTAACGCTATTCTTGTTTTACATTGATGAAGGCAATTACAGTTTAGACAACCTATTTACAACCGGGAACATGATTTCCCTCTCCATTTACTTTATTGGTATCTATATCTGCCAACTTATTGCTTTTCAACTTTTCAGACGTTATCAAAGCATTGGCCGCTCAATATTTTTAGCCTTTTTCGCAGGTCTTCCAATAGGAATAGCAGTAATGGTATGCTTTTTCATACTACTAAGAATTGTAGTTCAGGCTTAAAACTTAAACCCTAGGTTTAAATAAAAGTTCCGACCTGGACGAGGTACATTTCCCCAATCTAAGTGTTTGTAGTAGTACTGGTCAAACAAGTTTTCGATTCCACCTCTAATATTCAACTTTTTAAATTCAGAAAAAGAGAATTCATATCCCCCCCTTAAATTTAAAACGGCCCAACTTGGAGTAGCATCTTCACCAAAATTTGGATCAATTCTATCTTGTGGCGCAGCACTTTCACATTCAACCATTACAAAAAGCGCGTTGTGCTCATACTTTAAACTAGTTAGGTTCACTAACGGTTGAATTTGAGGAACAGCATTTCCATTATTCTGTTGAGCCCAATTGTAATTGAAGCGCGTTGAAGCCCGCCATTTTTTTAAAGGTTGGTAGCTAATCATTAAAGTTGAAGACGCGAACTGAGCCCAATCAACATTTTCGTAATATTTTACTCCATTACCACCAATAGTCATAGCGGTTAATGTGCTATCAATTACACCAATAATAAAATTGTTGATTCTGTTGTAAGAACCACTTAGCCTAACTTCTAGTTTCTTGGATTTTCGATTTATATCGAGGTTTATTCTTGCCGAATTCTCCATATCTATATCTGGCAATCCAATGTAATCGTATCCATCTTCTTTATTGAATAAATAGAAACCATACATTTCGCTCGTTGTTGGAGCTCTGCTTGAAAGGATTCCTGAAAGCATCATACTGTATTTGGAATTAAATTTCTTACTCCACGTTAATCCCAAAGAATAAGGCAAGTGAGTAAATACCTCATCGCCCGTAAAACCAAAGCCAGTCAATTGCCTTTTCCCCCATTCGTCTTCAATATGAGAACTTACATATTCTACCCTTCCTGAAAGGGCCAAGGAGTTTTTTGCATTGATTTTATAGTTATCAATCAAGGCAAGGCCAGCTGCATGTCGAACTACATCGGGCCAAGTAAGCATAAACATTGGAGCACCACCATTTGGATCGTACATGGTCATTTCCGCTCTTCTAAAGTTGTAGTAGTAATCGAGCTTTGATTCAATATTGTGTTTACCCAAAGGGGTAATTGAGGCCTTAGCAAAGGCACCATAAGTTTTACTCCAGCCCGGCATATCCATTCGCATAGCCACTTCTTCGTCAGGTCTTTTAGAATCGTCCATTTCGTGGTAAACATCATTTAAATAAGCCTTGAACTCAACTTTTTTAATCAGTTTGCCCAAGTTATAAGCTGTGGCAGTAAGTGCTCCTAAATGAGTTTTAGCTTCTGAAACGTCCATTGGCAAAGCGGCATACCCTAAATCATTGGCCTGGTCAAATAAATAGTCTCCCGAAATAATCCACTTTTTACCAAGTCGGTATCTTCCGTTAAATGAAAAATTTGATTTTTGATACTGAGTGTATTTAACTTCCTTTCCATCGCCGGCCGTATAATTGTTTCTTTTTCGATAAGCTCCGTTTACTCGAACAGCAAATTTCTTTGAACCATAATTTAATCCGCCGCTTAAATCGCCACCATTTGAGATGGAATAAAGTGACGTGTTAATTTCTCCATGCACTAATTTCCCACCATTAAACTTAGCCTTTCGAGCTTCTAGGTTTAAGCCCCCTCCTATATTCGACCCTTCTAAGGCAGAAGAAGAATGACAAGAAACCTCAGCCTTCTTTAAGTTTATTGGTTCCACATATGAAGTGGTAGGGTCCATTTTATCGGTACAAGCGCCAAAAATTCGCATTCCATCAAGGGTAACAGCAATTTGTCCGCCCGACATGGAATTAATTTGAGGTTCAAATGCATAAACCCCTCTTTTTATCAACTGAACATCGCCTAGGTTTTGCAGTACTTGGTCAATGTTTGCCGACGAATTGTAGCTAACGGGATTATAAATTTGAACAGATTCCGTTTTCTGAGAATCGCTTACTATACTGATTTGATCTAGATTGAAAGCCTTCAATTGAATAAACTCAATTTCACTCAAATCGGCTTTTGAAGTATCCTGACCGAACAAAATAAAAGAAGTAAAGACCAGTATTAAACTGGCCTTTACTTTTGATGAACTAAGCATGTTCAATCAGTTTAAAGAGTTACCTCGAAATATGTATTGTTGCTTATTACGTTTCCGCTTCGGCTAACTTTTACATCTATTTTCCATAACCCTGACATGGTATAATTTACCTTGCCTTTGTAATGACCGTCACCCATAAAGGTAGGGTTTACATTATTTGGAGAGCCATGTCCCATAGAAGGCATAGTCGGTTCAATTTCTAATGTCACGCCATTTTCAGCTGGCCAAGTATTCATGTCTTTGCGATAAAACACAACTATTTCAATGTCATTCAATCCAATTTGTGGTTCTTCTGGCAAAACATACCCTAAAAATATTGGAGTATTCATAGCAGTTGTACTATCTCTAAATGAAGCCATTACTCGATCAGTAGACTGCATAACGGTTACTGGGATTGCAGCTATTGCCGTAGAGCCTAAATCATGGTTATGGTATTCAACATTCAATTCCCACGTTCCAGCCATACTAGGCATTACAAAGAAAACCTGAGCTTCGTACAAACCATTCATTGTAGGCATGTCAGAAGTAGGGTTTTCAACTGGTGCAGAATGCATCATAGTTCCCATATCCATCATAGGATTAATTGACATATGACCTTGGCCTAAATAATCTCCACTTGCAGAGTCAAGCGTTAAAATATATAAGAAGTTGTACCCAGCAAAAAGATCCATTTTAGAATAGATTTTTATTTGAGCTCCAGCAGCATAGCCACTTCCCACTTCTTTTAAACCGGTTACGTCATAATCAGCTTTAGCATATGTACATGACCCATCGTCTTTTTTAGCTTTTGAATCGTAATTAGTAGCAGTGTCATCTGTACAACCTTCAGGGTTACATGATGATACAGCAAAAGTTAAGGTGGCAGAAACTGCCAATAATGATATTGTTTTAAATATTCTATTAAGTTTCATATTGTTAAGTTTTGGATGCGTATTCGCATCAATTAAAAATTAAATGTGTTGGCAAAAAGGATGTTAGTCTCTTAACAATACGATGGGGGTGGAACCACAATGTCTTTATGACCAGTAAGTTCTTTGGTAAAATGCTCGAACCATCTTTTTTGATGATTAAAAACAAAATACTGGGCTTCTTCTTGAACATTAAAGAAGTAAAACATGAAATTCAAATTAGTATTAACCTTAGCCAATTGAAGGTCTTGATTAACAGGACTTGGTTCGGTAATTACTTGATCGGCTAAATAACACATACCATTACATTCAGTAATGTCTGTATCTTTATTGATACACAACTCTTCTTCAATTTGCTCTTGATTAATTGCAAAGCTGACAACCTGATAAGCATTAAAAACTGAAATGCTTATCATAATTACTAAAAAAGAAGTCGATATGTTCTTTACCCAATTCACTTTACAAAGTTCTAAAAAATCAAGCATGTATCTATGACCTATATCACACAATTAAATGATTTGTTAAATATTGTCCTTTATTAAAACACATTCAATTTCTTTGAATCAATGAAAAGAAGCACCATACGACTCATCATTTTTATTGCATCACTTTTACTGAGCGCTTTAATAGTTGTTCAAATAATGTGGGTAATGCGTGCATACCAACTACAAGAAACTCAGGTTAACTACGACATAACACAAACCTTGGTTTCAGTTTCTAAAGAAATTCAAGCAGCTACCAATGATTCTAGTTACTTGATTGATCCGGTTAACCAAATTGATGAAACTACATTTATAGTAAAAACTACTCAGAGCCTGGATCCTTTTTATGCCGAACAAGTATTAACGCGCGAGTTCAAAAAGCGCGAAATCAACCTCGACTTTGAATATAACCTTTACAACTGCTTTAACGACTCAGTAATATACACTCAAGCTATCTATATAAATGAAAGTAAGGTGGTCGAAAAAGAAAAACCATCAGTAGAGGTAAACTGGGAAAGTGAAGACGGGCATTATTTTTCAATTTACTTCCCCAATAAATCAGACATTGTACTGGGACGATTAAAATTCTGGCTTTATTCAAGTTTATTGTTGGTTATAATTATTCTGTTTTTCGCTTATACCATAAGTGTAATTATGAAGCAAAAACGTTTGAGCGAGATTAAAAGCGACTTTATAAACAACATGACTCACGAATTAAAAACGCCAATTTCTACTATTGCCCTTTCGTCTGAAGTTTTAATGAAGCCCAATATTTCAGACAATCCAGACAAGCTAAAAAATTACGCTTCAATCATCAATCGGGAAAACCTGCGAATGCAAAATCAAGTTGAAAAAGTGCTTCAGATTGCATCCCTTGAAAAGGACAAGGTTGAATTGAATAAAACACAAGTTGACATCAACAAACTAATTGAAGAAGTAATAGCCACTTTTATTCCATTAATTGAGGACCGAAACGGACAAATTATTTTCAATTCTAAAGCGGGAAAATCGACTGTAAACGTTGATGAAACGCACATTAGTAATGTAATAACTAACTTAATTGACAATGCATTAAAATACTCTAGAGAAACTCCTACAATTACCATTGAAACAAGCAACGAAAAAGGAAACGTTACCATTTCAATCAAAGACAATGGAATTGGAATGAAGAAAGACGTTGCAGCTTTGATTTTCGACAAATTTTATCGCGTTCCTACCGGAAATGTGCATAATGTAAAAGGCTTTGGCTTAGGCCTTCATTATGTTAAGGTTATGACCGAAGAACACGGTGGAAAAATCGAGGTAAATTCCATTATTAACAAAGGGTCAACATTCATTTTGACCCTACCAAATGCGAATTAATTGAAAGAAGATAACAGAGAAATATTACTAGTTGAGGATGACCCCAGTTTAGGGTTTGTAATTAAGGATGGGCTAGAAGACGCTGGCTTTAATGTACGTTGGGAAAAAGATGGAAATGCGGGTTTCGAGCGATTTTATTCCGAATATTTTAGCCTCTGCTTGTTAGATGTAATGCTACCTAAGAAAGACGGGTTTTCGTTAGCCAAAGAAATAAGAAAAATAAACCCTGACATTCCCATCATTTTTATGACGGCAAAAGGAATGGTTAAGGACAAGGCCGAAGGCTTTGCTTCGGGAGCAGATGATTACATTACCAAACCATTTGCTATTGAAGAATTAACAGCAAGAATGGATGCTGTAATAAACAGAGCGTATCGAATTCCAAGGCAATCAACCAACCAAGTAAAAGAAGTTTATTCGTTTAAAAACACAGAATTCAACTACAACAATTTATCGCTTACTGTAAATAATGATGTAAGAACCCTTACTACTAAAGAAGGGGAATTACTCAGGTTATTCTGCCTTAATTTGAACAAAACGTTGGAGCGAGAAGTTGCCCTTAAATTAGTTTGGGGTGAAAACGATTATTTCTTGGGCAGAAGTATGGACGTTTTTATTGCTCGTTTGAGAAAATATTTAAGTAACGACCCAGATTTAGTGATTGAAACCATTCCTAAAATTGGATTCTCATTAAAAGCAAAAGAGGTCTAAAAGCACCTAGCAAACCGACTCCAAAAGATTATTTTTGAGATATGGCAGATACGCATGTAAAAGACCCCGGATTAGGCGAGAAATATGACGGACGTACGTCACGGCTGATCAATGCTGATGGTTCTTTTAATGTTGTAAAAGAGGGCATGGCTCCTCAGTTTAAAAACCTGTATCATTTTTTCCTAAATATTTCATGGGCCCAATTCACTTTGCTCATATCTGGCGGTTATGTATTTATGAATGCCCTTTTTGCAGGACTTTATGTCGTAGCAGGAATTGAAGGGATACATGGTTCAAACTTATTGGATACCAACAATGAATTTCTAATCGCCCTTTTTTTTAGTTTTCAAACATTTACGACTTTGGGATATGGCGGGCTAACCCCTATCCATACTGATGTGAATATTATCGCTGGCTTTCAAGCGATGATTGGCTTCATGAGCTTTTCAATTGCCACAGGTCTCCTATATGGGCGATTTAGCAAACCTTCAGCTCGCATTCAATACAGTAAAAACTTGCTTCTTGCGCCTTATAAAGATGGGTTTGCTCTTATGTTCAGAATTGTCAATAAGCGTGACAATTTACTCATGGACATGGAAGCCAAAGTGCTGTTGACTACCACTAGAAAAAAAGACGGATTGTACTTAAACGCATACAACCAACTAGACTTGGCAATTGACAAAATTGACTTCTTCCCACTAAACTGGACCATAGTTCACCCCATTGACGAAGACAGTCCTTTATGGGGTAAAACCACTAAAGAACTCATTAAACTAAACCCTCAAATTGTAGTTTTAATTAAAGGTTTTGACGATTCTTTTTCTCAAATTGTGCGAAGTAGATATTCTTATACCCTGCGTGAAATGGTTTTCAATGCACGATTTCAGCCTGCATATAAAGTTTTTAGAGACGGGTCTACACACATTAACATTCAAGACATTGATAACTTTGAGAAGTTGGACGGGCAAATAAGTGACTTCTCCGAAAATCAATAACTATCAACGTAAGTTGTATTAACTTGTAGCATTAAACGATTTTTAATTATGCGCGGAGGAACAATTGAAGTTAGCTTCTTCATTTTACTATTCTTATTTCAACTTAACCTAGGACTAAATGTTTCTAAAAATCAACAACAAACGAATTTGGTTGGAGCACTTTCCAACGGAGAAAAGCGACAAGCATGGCAACAACAGATGCTTGGAGATCCAACTACAGGTAAAATACCAAGCAATTATTCAAAACTTGAGTCTGAATTTCTTGCTGATTTTCAGACAAGTTCTCGGTCCGGAAATTTAGACAACCTTACTTGGGATTGGACAGGGCCTATTAATTACGGAGGAAGAACTAGAGCACTTCAATTTGACATTACCGACACAAATAATTTACTGGCAGGAAGTGCAAGCGGAGGTATTTTCAAATCTACGAATGGAGGCAAGTCTTGGACTAAGGTTTCTAAAAAAGATCACAACCTAGCTATTACTTCAATCGCTCAAAACAAAAACTCGGGAAAAGAAAATATTTGGTACGCATGTACTGGTGAATTAAGAGGTGGGAATCAAATAAGCGGAAACTCTGTTTATTCGGGAAACGGAATATTAAAATCAGAAGATTCGGGAAACACTTGGGACCTGTTAACTGGAATAACTAACCCAAGTCCGCAATCGCTAGACAGTACAGACCGGGGGTGGCGTATAATTGTATCTAATCAAAATTCAGATGTTTATTTTGCTAGCTCTTCAGGAATTCATAAAAGTATTGACGGTGGAAATTCTTGGAGTTTAGTTCTGGGAAGAATTGCCGCAGCGTCTGGCTATACAGATGTTATTCAAACCAAAAATGGAATCCTATATGCTTCGTTAAATAATGGAGGACTAGGTACTCCTGGTGTTTACAGAAGTGTTGATGGGGATACTTGGAATTTAATCAGTTCTGGAACCATTTCAGCGAATATGGGACGTGGGGTTTTGGCAGTTGACCAACAATTTAATGGCGAGAGGATTTACGTTTTAGCTCAAACTCCAAATCAAGGAAAAGCGGGTTACGATTTCCAAGGTTCTGCAGAGTACCATTCACTTTATAAATACACTTATAATAGCAGTGGTGGAACTTGGGAAAACCTGTCACAAAATTTACCCGGAGGCCCATTTCTTTTTGACGATTATGTAAGTCAAGGGGCATACTGTATGGATATTGCCGTTTCTCCTCACGATTCTAACATTATTTCAATTGGCGGAACCAACTTGTATATTTCTCATGACGCTTTTAAATCAGACACCAACACAAGTTTTGCAGGCGGTTACGGCGAAAAAACCGAATTACCCGATTTTCAAGTATATCCAAACCATCACCCCGATTTACAAACTATTGTATTTCACCCTTCAAACGCTAACGTATTGCTAACAGGAAGCGATGGTGGATTGCACCGTACTGAAAATTTATATGATAAAAATGTTGTTTGGGTTTCATTAAATAGAACTTATTCTTCTACTCAATTTTATACGCTAGCAATAGACGACCATGTAATTTCAGATCGAATAATGGGTGGGTTACAAGATAACGGAACATTTTTATCCGTTTCAGGAGATGGCTCTAAAGATTGGACGATGCCCATGTCTTACGATGGAGGCTATTGTGCTTTCAGTGATAAAGAACCTTACATATATGCCTCAAAACAATTAGCGGGTATTGCCAAAATTGAGATTGATAGTAAAGGCGAGCGAGTAAACTGGAAACGCATTGATCCCGTCACGAATTCGAACTATATGTTCATTAACCCTTACACTTTAGACCCAGAAGACAACAATGTGATGTACTTGCCTATTTTGAATGAATTGTGGGTAAATGATAACCTAAGCGCATTTATTCCTGATAGTACTTTTGACAGACAAACTTTAAACTGGAATGTAACATCATTACCGAATGGATTCCAACCCTCTGCCATTGAGGTAAGTCATGGAAAAGAAAATCGAGTAATTCTTGGAAGTTCATCTGGAGAAATAATAATTGTAAAAGATCCTATTACCAATCCACAAATTACTAATATCAATAATGGCATTCCCGGCCGAGGGTATATAAATAGCATTAGTGTAAATCCTAAAAACGAGGACAATATTCTAGTGGTGTTTTCAAACTACAACACTTACAGCGTCTTTATAACCTACAATTCGGGAAATACTTGGGATAATATTTCTGGTAATTTAGAAGGTACACCAATCCCAGGTTTACCCCCTGGTTTAGAAAGAATCAATAACGGACCATCTTGTCGAGTTGGAAAAATTATCAACCTAGCCGACACTACGCTATATCTGGTAGGGACAAGTGTCGGGCTTTTCCAAACTGTTACCCTAGACTCTATGAATACACAATGGGAACCGATGGCAGAAGAATCAATTCAAAACAACGTTGTTTCACGTATTGTTTACCGTTCTGAAGACGGCTTTTTAGGCGTTTCCACTTTTGGAGCCGGGGTATTTAATACCTACGTAAAAAGTTACGATCAGCTTACTTCAATTGAAAATTCAGACGAACAAACGAAAGCCACTATATACCCTAACCCTACATCGGATTACTTCTCAATAAGTGGGATTTCTAATAATGAAGTTAGCACCGTTATAATCGTTGATTTGAATGGCAGAACTGTATATTCAGGAGGACATAAAAACCAAGAATTAATAAATATCAACCAACTATCTCCCGGCTCATACGTTGTAAGTATTGAGTTAGCGAATGGGTATACTGAATCGAAAAGAATAATTAAGCAATAACGGAGTTTTCTGCATTGGTCAGATTCCTCGTTAAGTCAGTATTTTTCGGTTAAAAACATTAGTTTCGTTGCTCAGTTTTGACCGTTTAAAAGCGACATAAAACTAAATTTTGTTTATGAAAAATTTCCACAACACTGTTTACCTCATCTTTCCTACTTTATTTATCGGTTTTTGCGCCATATTACTGACTCCGAAACAACACTTCGATGGTAGTATGGTTTTAAAAGACCAAAAACAACAAGACTTAGCAGAATGGGAAAGGCTTAGACTAATGGATCCAGATTTGGGAACAATTCCTGTGGGAATTTCTCAAAAAGAAAAATTATTTAGCCAAACTTTACCAAAAGACAAAGATGCTGCCTCCAGAACCTCAGGAATAGTTTACGAACCTCGCGGCCCCTATAATGTTGGTGGAAGGACAAGAAGTGTTGAATATGATGTTTCGAATTTGCAAAATATTTTAGCCGCTGGCATTAATGGCGGAATATGGAAATCAACAAATAACGGAGGTACTTGGAAGCAAGTTTCAGATCCAGATCAAACACATAACGCATCTGCTTTAACTCAAGATACTAGGTCAGGGAAAGAGCAGATTTGGTATTGTGGTACGGGTGAGGGTGGATATCCAAGTGCGGGTCATCATGGATCTGCTTATTTAAAAGGCGAAGGAGTTTATAAATCAACTGATGGTGGTGAAACTTGGAATGTACTTCCATCTACAGTTCCTGACAATCACAATGGATATTTTGACTGGAGCACGGTTTGGAACATGGCCACTGACCCTTCTAACACCACCCAAGACGAAGTATATGCCGCTGCAAATGGTGTAATTATGCGCAGTGTTGATGGGGGTAATACGTGGGTAAAAGAATTAGGTAGTACTAATGGCGCTGGATATGCTTGGGTAGGTGTTACCACCACAGGAGTAGTTTATGCGGCAATAGGTAATTCTGGCGGAAATACTACAGATTTTGGAATTTGGAGGTCGACTGATGGAATGAGCTGGAATAAAATTGGAGATGGTGTTATTCCTTCAAATTCTGAACGAATAATATTTGATATTGCCCCAAGTAATGAAAACGTTATTTTCTTTTTAATGAGAACTCCCGGTGTGGGTTCAATTTCAGAACCAGGTGCCACAACTAACGAATGGTCAAGTTTATATCGTTTCGAATATTTATCTGGAAACGGTACAGGGTCTGGAGCAACTTGGAAAAACCTTTCTGCAAATATTCCAAGCCACGGGAATGCATATTACACCTTTGATACGCAAGGTGGATACTGTATGAGTATTAAAGTAAAACCGAATAACTTCAACATAGTATTTATTGGTGGCACTAATTTATTTCGTTCAATTGATGCTTTCAATTCTTCAAATAATATAACTCAAATTGGCGGATACAACCCAAAATCATTTACAGACCCCACTGAATACCGTTACCCTAATCAGCATCCAGATCAACATTATATTACCTTTAGAGGAAGCAACAGCAACGAAATGATTTCTTCGACTGACGGAGGTGTCCATTATACCAGAGATGCTCAAGCATCTGAAGTTGTTTGGGTTTCAAAAAACAATGGTTATACAACCACACAGTTTTACACAGTAGCAATAGATTTACTTACTGAAAACGATGTAATATTAGGCGGAACCCAAGATAACGGTACACAGTTTACAAATAATGCATCGTTCCAAACTCCATGGACAGACCCACTAAAATCTGACGGAAGTTACTGTGCTGTTCAAGGTGGAGGAACTCCTACTGGCGGTGGAATTTATTATATGTCAACTCAATATGGTAGTACATATAAAATTCAAATGAACAGTGATGGAACCAAAGGAAACTACCGAAGAATTGACTACCCAGGCAGTTCAGACAATTACGATTTTATTAACCCTTTTCACCTGGACTACAACAACCCTAACTTAATGGTTATGGCTTACGTAAACCAAACAGGGCAACAAATACTTAAAAGGAATTTATCATTAACTAACCTATCATTAAACAACAGCAATGCCCCTTCAACTGTTGGGTGGTCCGATATTTCAGGAACTTTCAATGGCAGAATCAGTGCATTAAAATCTACTCGATCAAATCCTAAAGACAGAATCTATGTGGGAACTTCATCGGGCAATGTTTACAAAGTAGAAAATGCCAGTACATCAGCCACGTTAACCTCCATTAGTTCAGGCTCTGACTTTCCTTACAAAAGGGGAACTTACGTGAGTGACATCTCTGTACACCCAGAAGATGGAAATAAAATCATGTTATCATTTTCTAATTACAATGTTTACAGTATTTATTACTCTGAAGATGGCGGTGCGACTTGGGAAGGGGTTGCTGGAAACTTAGAAGACACCATCCCACCAAATTGGCCAGACCAAGCACGAGGTCAAGGAAACGGGCCTTCAGTGCGTTCAGTAGCCATAATACCGACTGATGATGGAATAACTTATATGGCGGCTACCAGTACAGGTTTATATGCGACTTACGAACTAGATGGAATTAATACAGTTTGGGTAGAACAAGGAAGCGATGTTATTGGAAACACTGTGGTTGAGAAACTTGAGGTAAGAAATAGCGATAACTATTTAGGAATTGCTACACATGGTAAAGGAATATACAGTTCTTACATTTACACTTCTGACCCTACTCTTTTTACTAAAGAAGACCTGAACAAGCATCAGAATGCTCTTAAAGCATTCCCTAACCCTGCTCAAGAAAACACTACGTTATTGGTTGAAGGTACTGAAAATGAAATTTTGAATCTTGTTATTTATAATAACCTTGGTAAGGTGATTTACTCCAGAAATTTGGGGCAATCCAAAAACGGTAAAAATGAATTTCAAATTGACCTAAATGAATTTGATACAGGAATATATTATGCTAATGTAACCGGATCTAACTTTGACAAAACCATCAAATTGATTAAGAACTAATTCATTCTTTTTGCATGTTCCACATAGTATCAAAATTGCTTCATGTGTTTTCAATGCCACTAATTTGGGTTGTGGTACTTTTTTTCTTTGGTCTTATTGTTAAAAACAGAACTAAAGGTAAGCGCCTATTATGGCTATCGTTTATTGTACTGTATCTTTTTTCGAATGAATTTATTTTCAATGCAATAAATAAAACTTGGGAACCCGAAATGACGGCTATGTCTACTCTTGAAAAACATGATGTGGGCATTGTATTAGGTGGGTATTCCGTTTTTGCAACAAAAGCCAACCAAATCAATTTTAGTGAATCTGCGGATCGTTTTGTGGCTGGCATAGAGCTTTATAAGCAAAAAAAAATTAAAAAATTAATGTATTGTGGAGGCCATGGTAGCTTATTCAACTATCATGCACCTGAAGGGCAATACTCAGTAGAACTGGCTGCAAGGCTCGGAATTCCAGAAAGGGATTTAATTGTTGAGTCGAACTCGAAAAACACCTGGCAAAACGCCGTTAATTCAAAAACCGTACTTGACAGTTTAGGATACAAAGGCAATATTGTTCTTATAACTTCAGCTACTCATATGCCACGTTCTTTAGGTTGTTACAATAAAGCCGGATTCGAAAACGTTACCCCATATGTTGTAGATGGAGTCACTGGGCCACATAAATGGTTAATAGACTATTTATTAATTCCTAGCCCTTATACACTAATGAATTGGAATAAAATAATTCATGAATGGGTTGGACTAGTTACCTATAAATTAATCGGTTACAATTAATGAAGTTATCGGGATTTTACATTGTTATTCTATTACTGATTGGGCTGAATTGTTTTGGACAAGAAGACCGCGAAGTATTGCGGAACGGCTCAACAGAAGAAAGTCCTGTTCTTCAAGAAGAATCAGATAAAAGAAAAGAACAAAGAATTCAAATGATGGCAGCTCCTACCGAAGCTGATAAAATCGAAAAACAGAGTGGGGGTAATTCTGACAAGAAAAAAGAAAAAAAGCGAAAAGCAAAGAAAAAATCGGAAGCCGGTTTAACCGCATTTCATAAAAAAACTAAGCGCACCGTAAAATTTTATGTCGGAGAAACCCTTAAATATAAAACTAAAAAAGGCGACGAAAAAATAAAAGGTGTACTAGAGGAACTCAAAGGGTCCAAAGTAATAATTGATGGTAAAGAAGTAAAACTTGCCGATTTAGAAATGGTAGGTAAAAAATTTGGGAAAACCATGGGATGGAGGTCTGTCGGATTATCTGAATTCGCATTAGGTACAGGTGTAACAGCCGCTGGCGTTGCCTTAATTGTATTTAGTGGACAACAATATAGTGTCGATAATTCAAACGTAGTTTGGAGTACTTTGGGAATTATTGCCGGATCAGGAACATCATTTGTAGGGCTTCATCTAATGAAAAAAGGAGGGCGTAATGTTTTTCAATCTTCCAATAAAAAAAGAAAAAGAGGTTGGACTTTCAACATAAAATAAACCCTTTTTAAATTCTATTGTCTATAGGATTGAAAACAACAACATGAAAACGTATTTAATTAAAGACCTCGAAAGACTTTCTGGAATTAAAGCCCATACAATAAGAATATGGGAACAACGATACGATTTGTTGTCTCCGACAAGAAGTGAAACCAATATCCGTCACTACCAAGACGACGATTTAAGAAAGCTATTGAACATTAGTCTTCTTCAAAACAAAGGATATAAAATATCAACCTTGAGTAAGATGGACGATACTCAGATTTACTCTGTGGTTGACGGCATTTTAAATATATCAACTGACTATACAACCGACCTCGAATCAAAAATTCAAGGATTAGTTATATCTATGGTTGAACTGGATGAAGTTCGTTTTAATCAAATATTTAATAGCACAGTTGCAGAACTAGGATTTCAGACTACGATAATTAATTTGATTTACCCATTTTTAATGCGCATTGGTGTAATGTGGGGAGTCAATAAAATTTTACCAGCTCAAGAACATTTTATTTCTTGTTTAGTTCGTCAAAAACTTATTGCCGCAATCAATGAACTCCCAAAACCGAATAAAGAAAAGACTTTTGTTGTTTTTCTTCCAGCTAACGAAAGGCATGAAATCGGTGTTCTCTTAGGTAATTATATTCTAAAGAGTTATGGGTTCAAGACCATCTATCTTGGTCAAGATGTGCCGAGTAAGGATTTGATTGATATCATTGAGCAATTAAACTGTAAATTCATTTTTACTGTTATTACTTTAAATATTGAAGGGAGTGGTTTACAAAATCAGATCAATAAATTACTCAACAACTTTGATGAACTACAGATTCTAATTTCTGCAAATAAATCAATTCTTGATTCTTTACCCAGTCAAAAACGAATCAACAAACTTGGAAACATCCAAGAATTTATTGACTACATAAAGTCATAAAGGCCTTCATATTTCAAATTTAGATTTTTTCACATTTTAAAATTCTCATTAAAATCAAGGGTTTCCAAAGATTTTAAGTGGACTTTACATTCATATATTTATTTTGTTTAACCTTTTAGCCTAATCATTAAACATTTTGTTGTTTATTTGTTTAACGAAAAGAACAAAACATTAAACATTATGTCTACTATCGAATTTAATCAAGCGCTTAACGAGTTTAAAAATCCATTGCACTTTTTTGCATTAAAATTAACTTCGAATGAAGAAGATGCTAAAGATTTAGTGCAAGAAACTTATCTTAAAGCCCTAACTTACAAAGAAAAACTGCTAACAAAAGCCTCGCTTAAAGGTTGGCTTTATACCATTATGAAGAACACTTTTATCAATCAATATAGGAGAAGTGTTAAATACACTGGAATTGTTGATAAAATGAAACACCAAGAGTATGTAACAACTCGATCATCTGAGATATCATTGTCTCCTGATAAAATAATGAGTACCGACTATTTAAATGCTGCTATCGACAAATTAGATGTTGGATACAGAATTCCATTTAAAATGAAATTGGAAGGTTACAAATACGCTGAAATTGGAGAGCACATTAACATTCCAATAGGTACGGTTAAGAGTAGAATCTTCTTAGCCAGAAAAAAATTGAGTGAACAATTACCAGAATACACGGTTTGAATAAAACAAAGGAAATATCTGTAATTGGTTCTGGCTTCGCCTCTTTATCTGTAGCAACAACGCTGGCAGATATGGGGAATTCAGTGACCGTTTTTGAAAAAAACAGCACACCAGGCGGTCGGGCAAGACAGTTCGTTGAGCAAGGATTTACCTTTGACATGGGGCCAAGTTGGTATTGGATGCCAGATGTTTTTGAAAATTATTTTAACCGTTTTGGTAAATCAACCAGTGACTATTACGAGTTAATTCGGTTGGACCCATCATACAGAATTCATTATGGGCTGGATGACTCAATGGATATTCCTGCAAGTCTTGAAGAATTATACGGACTTTTTGAATCAATTGAAAAAGGAAGTTCTGAAAAATTGAAAGCCTTCTTAAATGATGCATCCATTAAGTATAACGTTGGAATGGGTGATATGGTTCAAAAACCTGGCGACTCAATTCTAGAATTTGCGAATTGGACAGTCCTTAAAAACTCTCTCAAATTAGACTTACTTAAGAGTATAGAAGTGGAAATAGAGAGTAAGTTCAAACATCCCAAACTTCAGCAATTATTAAAATTTCCAGTTCTATTCTTAGGCGCCAAACCGTCCAAAACACCGGCACTTTATTCATTGATGAACCATGCTGACTTATCACTCGGAACATGGTACCCCTTGGGAGGTATGCATAAAATAGTTGAAGGGATGTATGAACTCGCCTTGGAAAAGGGTGTGAAATTTGAATTTGATACACCTATAAACTCAATTATAATTGAAAACAACAAAGCATCAGGTGTAGTATCCGGTTCTAAAACCTTCAAGTCTGAAATAGTTGTTGCTGGTGCTGACTATGAGCACGTAGAAACCAATCTTTTACCTCCAAACAAAAGACAATATTCAACCAAGTACTGGAATTCTAGGACACTTGCTCCATCTTCTCTTATATTCTATTTGGGAGTAAATAAAAAATTAAAAAACCTTTTGCATCATAATTTATTCTTCGATAAAGAATTTGAAAAACATGCAGAAGAAATCTACGATATTCCTAAGTGGCCAACTGACCCACTATTTTACGTTTGTGCACCTTCAGTTACAGATAGTACAGTAGCGCCTGATGGAAGTGAAAACCTTTTTATACTAATTCCTTTGGCACCTGGTATTGAAGATACATCAGAAAGAAGAGAACAATTGTTTAAGAAGGTAATGGAAAGACTTGAAAAACTAACCCACAACTCAATAAACGAAAATATCGTTTACAACAGATCATATTGTATTAATGACTTTATTGAAGATTATAATTCTTTTAAAGGCAATGCTTATGGTTTAGCAAACACATTAAAACAAACGGCATTTTTAAAACCAAAATTAAAAAGTAAAAAGGTTAATCAATTGTACTACACTGGTCAACTTACCGTACCTGGCCCTGGAGTACCTCCTTCTTTAATATCTGGACAAATTGTTGCAGATCTAATTCAAAACAAATAACAAGCCTTTCAATGGACAACAGATTATTATATAAGAAAGTTTCTTCTAGTTTAAGTAGAAACATTGCTAGGACTTACTCAACTTCTTTTTCATTAGGAATTTCATTTTTGAAAAAATCAATACAAAAACCTATTTATGAAATTTACGGTTTTGTAAGACTTGCCGATGAAATTGTAGACACGTTTGACGATCAAAATCAAGAATTAATTCTTAATGAATTCAGAGAAGACACATACAAAGCTTTAGAACGAGGATTCAGCATAAACCCCGTTCTTCATAGCTTTCAAGAAGTCGTTAATGAATACAACATTGATATGGAATTAATAGATACTTTTTTGGATTCAATGGCCATGGACTTACACGACCAAAACTATGACCAAGCTACGTATCAAAAATATATTTTGGGTTCGGCAGAGGTTGTGGGCTTAATGTGTTTGAAAGTATTTACTCTGGGAGACCAAAAGTTATATGATGAACTCAAATTCAACGCAATGAAATTGGGCTCAGCATTTCAAAAAATCAACTTTCTTAGAGATATTAAAGAAGACTATGAAAGTTTAGACAGAAATTATTTTCCAAATGTTGATATCGATAAAATGACTCAAACCGACAAAAAAAACATTGAAGACGATATCGCAACTGACTTTGAATTAGGTTACATCGGTATCCTTAAACTACCAAAAAGAGCACGTTTTGGTGTTTATTTAGCATACGTTTATTATCAAGGTTTATTCAAAAAAATACAGTGTTTACCGCATCAAAAAATTCGTACTGAAAGAGTTAGAATTCCAAATCATGGCAAATACCGCCTTTTTGTAAGTTCATACTTGCGACATAACATGGGCTTACTCTAATTAAAATCATTAACACTCTGAATGGCAGAATTAAGCGTAATACTAGTAGACGAAAATGACAACCCATTGGGAACAATGGAAAAAATGTTGGCACATGAAAAAGGCGTTCTTCATAGAGCTTTTTCGGTCTTCTTGTTCAATAGCAACAATGAAATATTACTACAGAAAAGGGCACTGAATAAATATCACGCTCCCGGCTTGTGGACAAATTCGTGTTGCAGCCACCAAGCCGTAGGCGAAAGCAATGTCGAAGCAGCTAAAAGAAGAGTTTTTGAGGAACTCGGAATTCACGTCGAATCTAAAGAGGCGTTTACTTTTACCTATAGAGCTGATATGGGAAATGGCTTAACTGAACACGAATTTGATCATGTATTGATTGGTGCTTTCGAAGGTGAATGTTTTCCTAACTCTGATGAGGTAATGGACTATTCTTACGTATCTATAGAAAATATAGAATTGGACATGAACCAAAAACCAGAAAAATATACCCCATGGTTTAGAATCGTTTTTCCAAAATTAATAGCATATTTACAGACTCAGAAAGTGTCCAAATGAAAGTCAAAGTTCGAAGAAAAGCCCATTTTAATGCAGCCCATAGATTGTACAGATCTGATTGGTCTGATGAAAAAAACGAGGATATTTTTGGATTATGCAGTAACCCTTTCTATCATGGCCATAATTATAATTTAATTGTTGAGTTAGAAGGTGAAATTGACCCAGAAACAGGGTTTGTTTTTGACATGAAAATTCTCAAAAATTTGATAAAAGAAAAAGTAACGAGCTATTTAGACCATAAAAATTTGAATGAACAAATTATTGAATTCAAAAATTTAAATCCAACTGCTGAAAATATTGCCGTAATTATTTACAACCTACTCAAGCCACATTTACCCTCCAACTTAAAACTAAGCATTAACCTATACGAAACGGAAAGAAACAGTGTGGAGTATTCTGGCAATTAGCCATTCTACTCTGAAATCCACTTTAAAACAGCTTTTTTTATATTAACATTAAAAAGAACCTTTGTTTCGAGTATTTGTTAAGATTATATGGGATTAAATACTTTAAAAACAGAGCTAGAATTACCAATTTCAATAGAAAAAGCGTGGGCTTTTTTTTCATCTCCAAAGAACTTAAATGAGATTACGCCAAAGGACATGTCTTTTGAAATTCTCACCGATTTAAGTAGCGAAAAAATGTACCCTGGTATGCTGATTGAATATTATGTCAGGCCCATTGCTAACATTCCAATGAATTGGGTTACAGAAATTACACACGTAGAGCATCATAAATACTTTGTTGATGAACAGCGGTTTGGTCCATATGCAATGTGGCATCATGAACATCATTTTGAAGAAACCAAAACGGGTGTTTTGATGACTGACATTCTAACTTACAAAGTTGGAATGGGATTTTTAGGTTCAATAGCAAATTCGTTATTTGTGAAAAATAAAGTCAAAGGAATATTCGATTTTCGCACTCAAAAACTAAAGCAGATGTTTCCCGAATAATTTCCATGAAAAAAGTAGCAGTAATCGGTTCAGGAGTTGGTGGCATTGCGAGTGCTTTAAGATTAAAAGCTAAAGGGTACTATGTTGATGTTTTTGAAGCTAAAGATTTCTTGGGCGGAAAACTTGCTGAATTACAACTTGGTGAATATCGATTCGATATGGGGCCTTCTCTGCTTACTTTACCAAATCTAATTGAGGAATTATTTGACTTATTCGACGAAAAATGTGAAGATCATTTTCAATACGATCGACTTGATCCAATATGTAAGTATTTCTGGGATGACGGAACAGAACTATTGGCCTACTCCAACATTGAAAAATTTGCCTTAGAAGCTGCAGAGGTTTTTAAAATTGAATCCTCTGAAATAACTGAATACTTATCTGGTGTAAAAAAAAGGTATCAATTAGCTGGTCCACCGTTCATTGAAAAATCACTTCACAAAAAATCAACTTGGTTAAGTTCCGAACTGATTAAGGCCGTTGCTCAACTGAGCAAACTCCATGTCTTTTCCACTTTAAACGAGTTAAACGAGAAACACTTTTCTGAACCAAAGTTGGTACAACTATTTAATCGCTATGCTACCTACAATGGCTCATCGCCTTATTTGACTCCGGGAATAATGAGTGTAATACCTTATTTGGAGTATTATTTGGGTGCCTATTTCCCAAAAAATGGGATGATTTCTATTCCATTATCGCTTGTTGAATTGGGTAAAAGAAATGGTGTGAATTTCCACATCAATTCATACGTTTCTGAAATTATCATCAAAAAAGGTAAAGCGAGCGGAATTGAAGTAAATGGAAATAAACTAAATTATGACTTGGTGGTTTCCGACATGGATATATATCCAACTTATAAAAACTTGTTACCAAACGAAAAAACACCAAAAAGCATACTTTCACAAGCTAGAAGCTCATCAGGCTTAGTTTTATACCTTGGCATTAACCGTGAATTCGACAACTTAAATATTCACAACATCTTTTTTTCTGATAATTACAAAGAAGAATTCAACTGCATCTTCAATAAAGATGAAGTGTACTTCGACCCTACTGTTTATGTTCACATTAGCAACAAGGCTTCGGGAATTGACTGCCCTAAGGGCAAAGAAAACTGGTTTATTATGATTAGCACTTGTTCTCATAACGGCAAAATGGAATCAGATAAGTGGATTAAAAAACAAAGAGATAACATTATCAATAAATTGAATAAACGCCTAGGTATTGACTTGAATGATTTTATTGAAGAGGAATCGTATTTAACCCCATATATGATCGAAGACAGAACATATTCACACAAAGGGTCTTTATACGGAACGGCTTCAAATTCAATGCTTTCAGGTTTGTTAAGACACCCCAATTTTAGTCAAAAAATAAAGGACCTTTATTTTTGTGGAGGAAGTGTTCATCCGGGAGGCGGAATACCTTTGTGCTTATCGAGTGCCAAAATAATTGACTCTTTAACTCCAAATGCAACAGCTTAAAAACAACTGGCGAATTGCCGTTTTAATAATCTTATACACCGTGGGTGTGATAGGTATTGCTGCATTTAAATCGGATTACATTACCAGTTTAACACCGATAAATTTGATAATAGCTGCGTCACTTATATGGCCCAAATCGTTCAATTCCAAACTTATTCTAACATCATTATTCATTTTTTGTGGAGGTTATTTAGTGGAGCTATTAGGAATAAGCACAGGTTTTCCATTTGGCGCATATCAATATGGGAATAACCTTGGACCAAAAATTTTCGGGGTTCCGCTAATAATTGGAGTAAACTGGTGGATAATGGTTTATACAAGCTCTGAGATTAGTCGAAAACTTACCAAGAATATTTATGTTAAAGTTTTAATTACTGGCCTATTAATGGTCTCCCTCGATTTACTTATTGAACAAGTGGCTCCCCTACTCGATTTTTGGAATTGGAACAATTCCCACATCCCCATTAACAATTACATAGCATGGTTTTTTATTGGTTGCATTTTTAGCTTTATATGGGAAAAACACACCAACACTTCCAACAACAAAACGGCCTTTCAGCTTTATTTTATTCAATTATTATTTTTTGGAATACTTGTTATTTCACGAGTCATTTAACCGCGAAAAATGAAGCTTCTAAACTTATTCTATTTCTTCATTTTAGTTTTTACAATAAGTGGTCCGCTCGCTTTAAGTTTTGACAAAAAAGTTCATTTCAATTCTTATTTCAAAAGTGCTTTTTTAGCTTCGTTCATTATTGGCATCCCTTTTATTATTTGGGATATGATATTTACCCATTTTGGCATTTGGGGCTTTAACTACGATTATTTAATTGGTTTAGAAATCATTAATCTTCCACTCGAAGAAATTTTATTCTTTCTGATTATACCTTTTGCATTTCTATTTACTTATGAATGTATTCGCGTTTATTTTGATTACAACTTTTGGAATTGGGTTAGCCGGGTTGTAATAATCTTATTCATGAGCATTCTTACACCGCTAGCTATATTAAATATCGACGACATTTATACTGCTGTAGTTTTACTCATATGGAGTGCAACTTGTATTTTCACTTTGATTAAACTTCCAAAATGGTACAGTAACTTTTTAGTAAGCTTTTTGATAACCTTGATTCCGTTTTATTTAGTTGATGGTGCAATAACTGGCAATTACACCACTGAACCCATGGTTTGGTACAACAATTTAGAAACGCTAGGCATCCGAGTTGGCACTATTCCTATAGAAGATTTTGTTTATTCCTACGTAATGCTGTTTTGGAATGTTTTTGTTTTTGAAAAACTTAGATCTAAGAACAGAAAAGCACTTTTCGATTCTCTTTAAGAAACAAAATAATAACAGTAACCAACCGTTACTGTATTTTCGCCGAAAATTGGGAGTCTGAAACTATCCGTAATCATAGTAAACTATAATGTTAAACACTTTTTAGAACAGTGTTTAATTTCATCGCTAAAAGCACTTGAAAAAGTTGATGGCGAAATATGGGTAGTTGACAACCATTCTATGGATGGCTCTGTTGAAATGATTCAGCAGAAATTTCCCAATATTAATCTCATTGCTTCTGAAAAAAACCTTGGGTTTTCAAAAGGCAATAACCTGGGCATTAAAGAATCTAAAGGGGAATACATTCTACTATTAAACCCAGATACTTTAGTTGAAGAAGACACCTTTGAAAAGGTTGTTCGATTTATGGACGAACACCAAAACGCAGGTGGATTAGGGGTGAAAATGATAGATGGTAAAGGTCAGTTTTTACCTGAATCTAAAAGAGGTTTGCCAACTCCAAAAGTGGCATTTTACAAAATGTTTGGTTTGAGTCAACTCTTCCCTAAATCGAAAGAGTTTGGACATTATCACCTTACTTTTTTAGACCCTAACGAAACTCACGAAGTAGATGTTTTATCTGGCGCATTCATGCTTATGCGTAAAAAAACCTTAGATAAGGTAGGCTTGCTGGACGAAACTTTTTTTATGTACGGTGAAGATATTGACCTATCGTACCGAATTCAATTGGGAGGGTATAAAAACTACTATTTTCCAGAAACCAAAATCATTCATTATAAAGGAGAAAGCACAAAAAAAACGAGTGTAAACTATGTTTTCGTTTTCTACCGAGCTATGGTCATATTTGCCCAAAAACACTTCACCAAACAAAACGCGCAACTCTTTGGTTTTTTAATCAACTTAGCCATTTACTTTAGAGCTTCCATTACATTATTAACCAACTTCTTTCGCCAAGGTTATATGGCCATTACCGACTTCCTGATTGTTCTAATAGGCTTGTACGGCTTGGTTGAATTACACAACGGTTATACTGGAATTCAAACTCCGCCAGAATTGTATCAAACTCTTTTACCGATTTATAGTTTAATATGGATTGCTAGTATTTTCTTTTCGGGTGGATATGACAAACCTACCTTAATTAAAAATTACCTAACCGGAACTTTGGCTGGAACAGCATTGATATTAATCCTCTACTCTCTGCTTCCAGAAACCTATCGATTTTCTAGAGCTATTATTATTTTGGGTACGGGAGTGACTTTAATACTAGGTCTTTGTTTGCGATACATTTTACATTGGTTAAAAATTGGTGGATTCAGAATCGGAAGTATAACGAAGCAAAGGTTTGCAATAGTTGGAGAGCCCAGCGAAGTTAACCGAGTTATTAATCTGCTTAAACAAACCATAATTCAACCTGAATTTATTGCTAGGGTTACTCCTAACGGTGAGTCAATAAAAGAAGAAGGGTATGTCGGTAACCTGCGTCAACTCAATGAAATTGTTTCTATTTTTAAAATAGAAGAAGTAATTTTCTGTGCCGAAAATGTCAGTAGTCAAGACATTATTGAGCAAATGAGCCAGCTTGACAAAGCCAATTTGGACTATAAAATTGCGCCGCCAGAAAGTATGTTTGTTATTGGATCCAATTCAATAAACACTTCTGGTGAATTATATTCTGTTTTGAATATAAATGCCATTGGCAAATCAAAAAATATCAGAAACAAAAGAATGTTGGATGTTTTGGTTTCTCTCTTGCTTATTCCACTTTCACCAATTCTATTTTTACTGGTTAATAAAGGCACTCAATTTTTGGGCAACTTATTTGATGTTTTATTGGGACAAAAAAGCTGGGTTGGTTACAGCAGCTTAGGAAACAATTTACACGATTTGCCAGGCATTAAAAAAGGAGCCATTTCATGTTCAGAGTCACTTTCAAACTTAACGGAAGAACAAGCAGCAAGACTTAATGAAATGTATGCAAAGGACTATCAGCCAACCAATGACTTACTGATGATTCTTAAAAACTTAAGACGCTTAGGTTAAAAACCGTTTTAAAGGTTCCCAATAGTGCTCGTACCATCCATTTGAAATGGACTCATAATAAACTTCTGGAATACCTTTATGGATAAACGTTAAATGAGTACCTCCGTCTAACTCTTTAAACTTAAACTGAACGGTAGAATTGTGATATTCAGGCCATTCTTCTTCAGCTGCCCGCCACTCTTGAATAATCATAATGCCTTCTTCAAGAAAAATATTTTTACCAATTATATAACCGTCATAACAAGAAAACTCACCTTCTAAAACGGGGTCAATTAGCGCATGACTATTTGTAAAATCTGAATGTTTTTTACTATCAAGAATACAGGAATACAACTCAAGCGGAGAGCCTTTAAAGTATACTTCTTGAATTAAATCTCTTGTTTTCATACGTATTCCTTTTTAATTACCAATGCATACAAATCGTTGCCTAAATCGAGGTAACCTTGATCGTAGCAGAAGTAGTAAACCTTTCCCGTTTTAGTTTCGTAAACATTGGTAAAGTAATCAAAATTAAACCCTTCAGAAAGCAGACGTTTCTTACTAATTTTAGTTGTTTCGTTGGGATTTAGTTCACTAAGGATTATTCGATTTCTCGACAGAATACGGTTTATTTTTCGCATATAGTTGCTCTGAGCTCTGTGGGTTTTGTTGTAATGTGCGTTTCGGCAATTATCGTTACAAAACTTTTTGTCCGACCTACCAAATAAGGTAGATCCACATTCCAAACAATTCGGTTTTTCTAATGTTTGATTCATAATTCGTTATTAGCAGGTTAAATATAGAAAATGAATAATTAGTTCAAACAATTAGAATTCAGAACTTACACACAGTTAAAATTGAGCAAAAAAAAGACCCGAACCAAGAGGAACGAGTCTTTCAATAAAGTTTTAAAACAACTATTTACATAGCAGCTTTCAACATAATTTGCAATTCGATATCATCACTCAATACCATATCTTTCATTGTTGAAACATAAGCTACATCGTATTTTTGACGATCAAAAACAAGAACACCTTTAGCAGCACCACCCTCAGAATCAAACTGAACGTTTGTTACTGTTTCTGGATTTGTTTTACCTCTAACAGTAAGGTTTCCTGAAATTGTACCAGCAGCTAAATCACTTCCCGTAATTTCGAACAATGCCGTTGGGTTGTTAGCCACATCAAAGAAATCGGCAGTAGATAAATGACCAATTAAATCTTCAGAAGTATGACCTTCACCATAATTTGAATCTAAAGGAACCATTGTAGTCATATCAATCATAATACTTCCACCTGTAAGGTTTTCACCAGTCATTTCTAATGAACCTTCTTTAATTGCAACAGTTCCATTGTGCGAATAACCACCAACTACAGAACCACTCCAACCAACAGTACTAGCCGCAGCATCAATGTTCATAGTTTTTGCTTCTACATTTTCTGTAGTTGCCTCTTCAGCCGCAGGAGCTGCTTCTGTTGTTTTAGCTTCGCCGCCACATGATGTCATGAACAATCCAAAAGCTAAAGTCGATACCATTAACGATAATTTTTTCATCTCTTTTTTTTATTAAATAATTAAGCGGCGAAAGTACATTTTAACTTACTGCCAATTAATGTTGAAAAATGACAGTTTATAGTTATTTAAGAATTGGGAAGTAAAGGTTTAACTTAACTGCCAATTCGAGTATTTTTTGGATGTGTTTTACTGTAATGTGGGATGCTAATAAAGGTTTGTCCACCTTTATATTGAAACAAAAGTATTATGAGATTCCCGATTCCGCTTCGCTGCTCGAGAATGACGACACTTTTTTAGCTTTATTCTAAATTTATTATACAACTAGATTAAGAATTCAACAATTGAAGAAACTCTTCTTCTGAAATCATGGAAACACCAAGTGACTCTGCCTTTGCTAATTTCGAAGGGCCCATATTTTCTCCACGCAATAAATAATTGGTCTTTTTGGAAATTGACCCAACATTTTTACCACCATTATCCTCAATCATTTTTTTCAATTCTTCACGGCTATGAAGATTAAAAACTCCCGAAATTACAATGTTCAACCCCTTGAGTTTTTCGGTAGTATTTGCCAACTGTTCTTCTGACAATTCAAAACAAACTCCACAAGATTTTAATTTTTCAATTTCCATTTGATTGCTCAATTCATCAAAGTAATCTCGAATGCTCTGGGCAATGCGGTCTCCAATTTCGTCTACCTCAACCAACTCTTCAAAAGATGCTTTTTGCAAATTGTCAATCGACTTGTAATGTTTAGCCAGTTTTTTAGCAACTGTTTCACCAACAAACCGGATGCCGATACCAAACAACACCTTTTCAAAAGGAATTTTCTTTGATTCTTCAACGCCTTGAAGCAGATTTTCTACACTTTTTTGCGCAAATCGTTCAAGCTCAATCAACTGATCAAATGTCAAATCATACAAGTCACTGCTTCGAGAAATAAAACCTTGATCAACCAAAAGGCCTACAGTTTCGGAACCGAGGCCGTCAATATTCATTGCTTTTCGAGAAATAAAATGCTCTATTCTGCCTTTTATTTGCGGAGGGCATCCCAAATCATTTGGGCAATAATGCTGGGCTTCTCCCTCTTGTCGCACCAATGCAGTTTGACATTCAGGACAATTTTCAATGAAGTGAATTTTCTCAGAATTTGACTCTCGTTTAGCCAAATCAACACCCGTAATTTTTGGAATAATTTCTCCTCCCTTTTCCACATAAACCCAATCCTGATTATGCAAATCGAGTTTTTCAATTTGATCAGCATTATGCAATGAGGCACGCCTTACAGTAGTGCCTGCTAATAAAACTGGAGTCAAATTGGCCACCGGAGTAATGGCTCCAGTCCGTCCAACCTGATAAGTAACCTCCTCGAGCTTGGTATTGGCGGCTTCCGCCTTAAACTTATAACTTATGGCCCAACGCGGAGATTTCGCAGTAAAGCCTAGCTCGTCTTGTGTACGATAATCATTCACTTTAATAACTACTCCGTCAATTTCAAAGGGTAAGTTTTTACGTTCCTTATCCCAATAATTAACGAAGTCCATTATCCCTTCAATGCTTGAGCATTGTTCAATGTATCGCTTTTCGAAAGATGGTGTTTTAAACCCCCAACTTGAAGCACCTTTTACCGAATCGGAATGATTGGCGAAAACTTTATTCCGGATATAAACCCCATAAAGCATACAATCTAAACCTCTGTGAGCAACCACAGCGGAGTCTTGCATTTTTAAAGTGCCCGAAGCGGTATTTCTTGGATTAGCAAACGTAGGCTCGCCAATATCTTCTCTATCTTGATTGAGCTTTTCAAAAGACTTTAAAGGAAAAAATATTTCTCCCCTTATTTCCAATTCTTCTGGAAAATCACCTTTTAATTGAAGTGGAATTGTACGAATTGTTTTTACGTTATTGGTAACTTCCTCACCTTGTGAGCCATCTCCACGCGTAACCGCTTGAACCAGTTTTCCGTCTTTATATTTAATGCCTATTGCAACTCCATCGTACTTAAGCTCGCATACGTATTCAATGTTTTGATCGGTTAATTTTCGGTTACGAGCTTCCCATTCTTCCAATTCCTCTTTGTTATAGGTGTTGGCCAACGAAAGCATAGGAATATAGTGCTTAACCGTATTGAATTTTTTGGTAACACTCCCCCCTACTCTTTTTGTTGGTGAATTTTCATTAGCTAAATGCGGATTTTCCTCCTCCAGTTGTTGAAGTTCTTTCAATTTCATATCGAAATCATAGTCTGACATCAGGGAATTATCCAATACATAATACTGATAATTAGCCTCTTGTAATTCCACTATTAATTCCTCAATACGATTTTTAGCGTTTGTACTCACAAGTCATAATTTAAAAGTGAAAATAAGCTAAATGACAACCATTTTGGATTAAACTCTTCGACAATTAGCAAACAATTTAATCACAAAATTGTAATGATACATACAAGGCAAAATATTGCTTATGGTTAACTTAGTATCAAATTTAATAGCATTATGAAAACAATATTCTACCCGATTTTAGCCTCATTAATGAGCATTTTTATTTATTCAAATATCCAATCTCAAGGCTTAAAAATATCTCTTGGAGCCAGTAACGGAATTGTTTTAGGCGATATGGCCGGAACAGACCTTACCAAAAACACAAATGCATTTGTAGACTACGCTTTCTCGAGCAACCTTGAGATAATGTATACAAAAAAAAACCTGGGCTTTGGAGTCCGCGGCTCTTTTATGAGTTATTTAAGAAATAAGAATGAATATGAAACGGCTGTTGGGCAATCGCTGAATTTAACAGAAGGAAATTACGATTTAAGGTACACCAATGCATTCATAGCATTTTCGACTTTAGTAGGAGCATCTTACCAAATTAAACTGAGTGAGAAATGGGCTCTTGAACCTTACGTATTTATTGGATTTAAAGGACTTACATCGCCTTACGAAAAATCGATATACAACGACGGAAGCACGACTTTTACCTCAGAAAAAGACCCCCAATTTTACTTAGGACTTAACTACATTCCGGGATTAAGACTTCAGTGGAATTTTTCAAAATTCTTTGGGGTTGCCGTTTTTGGCGAATTTGATGGCGCTAGTTTTACAGATAATGCAGAAGAAACCATTACTTATAGCTCAACTACGTTTAATAAATCTACTCGAACGATGGCTTACAACCCACAATCAATTAACGTAGGCATTAACTTAAACATACGTTTTAACAATTGTTTTAAGTGCAAAAAGAAGAAAAAGGAATAGTTCAAATTTGTAATATTTCTTCCTTAAATTCATCGCTTAATAATAAACCGTGATGAAAAAAGTACTTATTCTCTTATTCACCTTTTTGGTTTCCCATTCTTTTGGACAAACTCCAATTTCTGGTGTGGTTAACAACTATGCTTCTGCAACAGTTTTTAATTCTTCAAATCAATCAATAACTGTTGACACAGCCTCCAGTTTTTTTGTTGGTGACAAAGTGCTAATTATACAAATGCAAGGAGCAACAATTGACGAAACTCAAAGCGGAGATTTCGGGACAATTCTTGGCTATGGTAACGCTGGTAATTATGAAATTCAAAGGATTTGTAGAAAAGAGGGAAACACAATTTATTTTCACAATGGTTTTTTAAATACTTACGATGTTTCCGGCAGTTTGCAGTTGGTTAAAATTCCTGAATATAATGGTGCTTATCTCACAAGTTCGGTAACCGGGAAGCCTTGGAACGGCAAAACAGGAGGAGTTATTGCCTTAAAAGTTAACGGAACATTAGACATGTCTTCTTCGTCAATTGACGCTATTGGGATAGGTTTTAGAGGTGGAGAAGCCTTACCTTCTGGTCAGAATTGTTTACCTCTTAGCCTCGGAACCTATTACACAGATAAAAATTCGGGTGATGATCGCGCTATGAAGGGCGAAGGAATTGCTAAATACATTGCCACCAAAGAATGTAGCCGAGGCCCACTGGCTAATGGCGGCGGAGGTGGAAACAACCACAATGGCGGGGGAAGTGGTGGTTCAAATTACGGAATTGGAGGTGCAGGAGGACAACGTGTAAAAACATCTCCCTTTACCTGCGGATCTGTAGTTGGTTTAGATTCAAAATCATTAGCAATGGGATACTCAATGGGTAAAATATTCATGGGTGGTGGTGGTGGTGCCGGACACGGAAACAATGCCGGAATTGCTGGTGAAGAGGGCCAACACGGTGGAGGAATCGTACTATTAATTTGTGATACAATTAGAGCAAGGGCCAGCACAATAGCAGTAAATGGAAATTCAAATGCTGTAAACCCTGAGAGCGAAGGCGCCGGTGGTGGAGGTGCGGGGGGTACCATATTATGCCAATTCAATCATTTTATTAGTGATTTTGCACAACCTATTAATATTGGACTTACTGCCTTTGGAAACCGAGGAGGCAGTGTCGATAATATTGGAACAAGTAATTGTAGTGGACCAGGCGGAGGTGGTGGCGGCGGATTTGTTGGAGTAAGTCTTTCAGCTTTACCTAGCCAAATTACTCAGATGGTACAAGGGGCTCCAAGCGGATCAATTGCTTCTTCTTCACAATCAGGTTGTTCGGTAGGTGATAAAAATGGAGCTAAAGACGGCACCGCTGGAAAAATAGAATACAACTACGTTATCAATGACAACTCTACTGTAATTGATGAACACAAAGTTTCAGCAACTGCTTGCAACAAGTATTTCAGCCCAAGTGGCAAATTCATATGGACAACCTCTGGGGTTTATAAAGACAGCACACTAAATGTTGCCGGTTGTGATAGTCTCTTAGAAATTGATTTAACTATTGTGCCTGTAGATACTTCAGTGGTTATTGAAGAACTTACCCTAATTTCAAATGCAATTGGAGCAAATTACCAGTGGATTGATTGTGATACAAAACAAGAAATCGGTGGAGCAAATCAATCACAATTTAGCCCAACTTATAATGGAAATTTTGCATTGGTAGTTGGAACAAATGGTTGCACCGACACAAGTAGTTGTTACACCATTTCTACAGTAGGTATTGAGAAATCACAATTCGCTAAAAACGTATCCGTTTTCCCCAATCCTTCTAATGGAACGTTCAACATTAAACTCCCCCACTCATTAATCAATTGGGAAATTCATGTGACAGATTTAAGCGGAAAAATCGTTTACACAAACTCAATTACAAACACTTCAAAAACCACTTTTACATTGAATAAAACGGGTTACTTTATTCTTGAAGTAAAAAGTGAAAACGACATTTTTAGAACTCCAATTTTGATGCAGGATTAACTTATTCCTCAATTAAAGTTCACTACAATAAATGAATCATTTAGCTCATTTTTACTTGGCTGGCGAGGATAAGAACCTTAGCATTGGCAATTACATTGCTGACCAAGTGAAAGGAAAAAAGAAAAATGACTATTCCCTTGAAATTCAAAAGGGAATAGAAATGCACAGAAGTATTGACGCATTTACTGATTCTCACCCCATTATAAAAGATTCAATTTCAATACTTAAACCAACATTAGGTAGATACAGTTCTGTGGCAATTGATGTAATTAATGATCATTATTTAGCCAAATTCTGGAATGAATACTCCAATCAAAAATTACAAGATTTTGTTGATGATCGTTATGCTTTAATTGATGACAATTACGACCTACTCCCACATAATTCTCAACGTTTTTATCATTTCATGACTAGCCACAACATATTATTCAACTACCAATATTTTGATAAATTGGAAATGGTTTTTCAAGGAATGAGTTCAAGAACCAAATTTGAATCAGACCTAATTCATTCCGTAGAAACGTTAAAAAGTGAATACCAAGCCCTAAAATCAAACTTTGAAACTTTTTTTGTTGAATTAGACGAAGAATTTAAACCTTGGAAAGAGTAAATCCCTAAAATGAAACTTACATTATCTAACACTAAAGATGGGTCACACACACTGATTCACGAAGATCTTGACGAAACATACCATTCTAGGCATGGTGCCATTCAAGAGGCTTATCACGTTTTTATTAGAAGTGGATTAGATTTGATTAAAAGCAAAAATGATATTCGAATTTTTGAAATGGGTTTCGGAACCGGCCTAAACACCTTTATTACCTATTTAGAAAACCTTAAAAATGGGCAACAAATCGAATATTTTGGACTAGAAAAACACCCTTTAAAAGAAACCATTTGGTCGAAACTGAATTATGTAGAAGAACTGAATGAACAGAATAATCTATCCATTTTTCAAAAAATTCATGAAGTAAACTGGAATTCTCTTAAACCAATTAATGAAGGATTTTCACTGAACAAAATTGAAGGTGATTTAGAGAATTTGAGTCCAGATTTAAAAGTAGACCTGATTTACTTTGATGCTTTTGGCCCTAGGGTACAGCCTAACTTGTGGACAGAAGAGATTTTTATTAAAATGTTCGAATTGCTTAATCCTAATGGAATATTAGTGACCTATTGTTGTAAAGGTGACGTTAAAAGGGCAATGATAAAAGCTGGATTTACCATTGAAAAAATTCCTGGCCCTCCAGGAAAAAGAGAAATGCTGCGCGCATTTAAAATCATTAATTGATATTTGCTGAATGGCGGATTTGACGCAACCCATTAATAAATTCAATATTCGTGTTTATGGTCTTTTGTTTAACAGAGACAATGAACTACTGGTGTCTGACGAAATTATTCGTGATCAATTTTTTACCAAATTCCCTGGTGGTGGTCTAGAATTCAATGAATCGACAATAGAATGCCTTCGGCGTGAGTTTATAGAAGAAATGAATCAAGAAATAGAAGTTGGAGAACATTTTTACACGACTGATCAGTTTGTTCGTTCTGCTTTCAGACCTTGGGAGCAAGTGATTTGTATTTATTACTTCGTAAAATTAATTGGTGATCAAAAATTTAAAACGTCTTCGAAAAAACACGATTTCGATTCTAATAAAGAAGGCGATCAAGAATCTTTTCGCTGGAGCACTGTAGAAGATTTAAGTCCGAATGACTTTTCGTTTCTCATTGATAGCCATGTGGTTGAGCTAATAAAAAAACAACATAAATGAAAAGAGGAATAACCGTTTTTCTCTTATTATTTTTTGTTGCTCTAATCGGAAAAGGTCAGAGCGGTCTTGATACTACCCAATCAAAAGGGTTGTTTGATTTAACCAAAGATCGAAAATTCGTCGTTCTGCCTAGCATCTATTACACTCCCGAAACCCGTTGGGCTTTTGGAGCTGTAGCCCTAGGCTTTTTTAGGTTTGACAAAACAGATACAATTTCCCCCATTTCGAGTGCTGGTATGTCGTTTGCCTACACCTTGAACGATCAAATATTGTTTCAACTTCCTTTTAATTTGTACTTAAGCAAGGACAAATACCGAATTTTAGGAGATATTGATTATTTCCGCTATCCATACTTCTTTTCTGGAGTTGGAAACGATATACCCCAAGGTTACGAAGAAAGATATTCTGCAAGTTTTCCAAGAATACAACTTGTGGCGATGAGGCGTGTATTGAAAAGCATTTATACTGGCCCAAGATTGTACATGCAGAATACTGTAATGGAAAAAATTGACACCGCCGGATTATTAGCAACTGGTACTATCCCAGGTTCTGATGGCGGGCTAACGAACGGAATTGGCTGGGAAGTTCGTTGGGATGGTAGAAACAATGTTTACGCCCCAACTGAGGGTTATTATATGAGAGTTAGCGCATTGGGGTTTGACAAATTCATGGGCAGCGAATACCAATGGAATCACCTCTTGTTCGATCTTCGAAAATATTTCAACCTTGGTGGAGACCATGTTATTGCACTTCAAAGCTACAGTGACTTTAATTTTGGAATCACCCCATTTAACCGTATGGCACAACTTGGTGGCAGCAAAATTATGAGAGGCTACAGAAAAGGACAATATAGAGACCAGCATATGACCACAGGACAAATAGAATACCGATCGCCTATTTGGGGTTATGTAGGTTTTGCTGCATTTTTGGGAACGGGAGCAGTTGCTGATGAGTTTAACAATTTCTCTTTAGGAAACCTCAGACCGTCTTACGGAGGTGGAATCCGATTTGCTTTTAACAGAAAAGAAAGAATAAATATTCGCCTCGATTATGCAAGAGGAGAAAACAGTGGTGAGTTTTATTTTACGCTAAGCGAAGCATTTTAATCTAGAAACACCAGCTTTTTACGCACAACCATTTCATTGCATTTTAAAACATAAAAATACGTTCCTGGTATCATTTTATAATCGACAGGATTAAAACTAACTGTATGAACACCTGATTGATATTTTTCTTTTTTCAAAACAGTTGCCACCTGCTTGCCTTCGTTATCAAATAAAGCAACACTCACTTTACCTCCAATTTTTAACTCGAACCTAATGTTCACAGTTGTATTGGTCGGGTTCGGGTAGGTATCTACTGCCCAATTGTAATCATCCGAGGGTTCAGTGCTCAATTTCTGTTCGGTATATAAAGCAGTCCAAATTTCGGTCTTACTATTTTCCATGCTCGTCCATATTGGCCTTACATTTCCATTTACTGCTGAAATATTTGTGTAATCTCCAAAAAACTTAGCGGCTGAAGGTGTAAACGATTTTTCACTTAATAATCCATTTAAAAACGTTTTACCACCATCATAAGAAACTGCCATAAATACTTCTGTTTCAGCATCCTTAAAATTTCTTCTATCGTACCAAATGAAATAAATATAACCAGTTGTCTGATCGACCGTCATCCAGCTTAAAAACTGGTGAGTTTGGGTTGTATCATCATTTACACGAAAAGCTTTGCTCCAAGTTTCTCCCCCATCTTCAGACTTACTAAACCAAACATCGGTATCGGTCAGTCCATTTCGCTGATCAGTCCAATTAACATAAATGTTTCCCTTATATGGCCCTTCACTCAAATCACAAACCGTTACCGGCAATCCGTTACATCGATTTAAGCCTGGAACATTGTAATTCCAGCCTGCCGTCATAGAGTCTATTAAAATATCATTCTGCTTCCAAGTTAAGCCACCGTCCAAACTTTTATCAAATACTAAACCTACAGGACCAGCCCACGAAACATAAACTTCCCCATTTGGTCCAACCGCAGGAACAGCTCCCTCAGTAGTTAATGATGAGTCAATACAATCACCACTTACCTCATTTATTTGTATGGCAGCGCTCCAAGTATCTCCCCCGTCATTCGACTTTGAAAACATAATATTTGATTTCAGCGAATCGATTCTCGTACCATACTCATCAAACTGAGTCCAAGTCATGTAAATCGCGTTGGTTTTAGGATCAATAGAAACCCATTCTTTATCTTGTGCTTTGGTTCCGTTCTTGCCAGTATAAGTTCCATCATTCCATGTTTTTCCAACATCTGTCGATTTTTGGCAAACTATACGATCAATCCAACTTCCGTTAGCTGGATTAGATAAATGAAAAAAATAAAAATCACCAGCCGTATCAGCAGCAATAACTGGATCACCCCAAACACCAAAAGATGAATTCATAACACTTTCATCCCACGAATTACCTCCGTCATTACTTCTGTAAACATTAGCCAAATTGGTTCCTGCCACAATTTCATTGGAATTTTTCGGATTTATGCAAATACTAGGTTCATTTGGATCGTTAGAAACACTAACCAATACATTTACCGGCTGCGCCATTGAGCAGATGCCTAGTATGGTTAAAACCATTATTAACAAAGACTCTTTTTTCATAATTCTAATCTTTTTTGAACTAGGTCATCAATTAAATTAAACATATCAAGTGGCAAACGTGTTCTCCAAGACATATCATTCAAGCTGCCTCCAAGTAAAAAATATTGATCAACATTTACACTCTGAAATTCACTTATTACATGGTCTCTAAAATTAACCAATGTAATCCAGCCATCTTCAACATCTTCGAACCACTCCTCATAATAACAATCATCAGACGAATGAAAATTCAAAACATTTTCACCAATTAATACAAACTTATTTATTCCGTTGTCAACCATCAAATCAATGATGTTTCGTTTAAATGTCATGATATCGTTGTAAAGCGTATCATTCCATTCTCCCATTAATTCTATAATGCAACATCCTTCATTATAATCGGTAAAAAGCAACTTGGCAAATAATGTTGTAGAACCGATGTTATCCCACTGGGGGTGAATTATGTGGTCATATATTCTATCGGTAAAGTAAAATTCAGAATATTCCTTACCATAAAAGGGAGAATTTTCATCCTCTTCGGCCGTGTATAAATTGCGCCAATTGTAGTAAGGTTCTAATGTGTGCATTTGGTAAAAAAATATCTTTAAAATAATTTACAAGATTAACGTTAATCAAATACAATCATTAAATTTTATCATAGGAATTCTTAACGAATTTGATTGTAATATCAGAAAAAAAAGGCTTGAATAATTCTTATATTCGCGAGCTTTCAAAAGTCATTTGAGATAATATAAATGCGAGTTCTAGGCATATGTCGTTGGTTTGTTGTGTTGGTTACGACACTGCTACTTTTAAGTAGCCAAACTACCTATGCTCAAGATGATATATTGGATGAAATAGAAGCTGAACTTCGAAAGGAAGAAGAACAAAAAAAAGCCCAAGAAAAAGCTAACAAAAACAAAGAGAAATTTGCCGCTAATTATCAAGCGTCTGTACGAAAAGGAGATGCATTGTTGCGTGCTCAAAAATATGATGACGCAATTGAAGCATATACTGAAGCTAAAAAATGGGGCCCTTCCGAGGCATACCCAGACCAGCAATTAAACAAAGCCAAAGAAGAAAAAACCAAAGCCGAAGAGGCTGAAAAAGCCGCAGAATTAGACGCCGAATACAAAGCCATAATCTCCAAAGCAGATGCTTATTTTAAAGGCCAGAAGTACAATGAAGCCATTGGACAGTACGAAGAAGCTGTAAAGGTTAAATCCGACGAAGTTTATCCAAAAGATCAAATTGGAGAAGCAAAAAAAGCAATAGCAAAACAGGAAGAAGAAAAGAAACTTGCTGCCCAACAGGCTGAACTAGATAAAAAGTATAATGAAGCAATGGCCAGTGGTGATGCTGCCATGAAATCAAAAGACTTTGATGGTGCTATAAACTCATACTCCGCAGCATCAAAACTAAAACCAACTGAAGCCGACCCAAAATCAAGAATGGCAACTGCCGAAAAAATGAAAGCCGATGAGGCTGAAAGGTTGAAACAAGAAGAAACTCAAAAAAAATATGACGATTTAATTTCCGAAGCAGACAACTTATTAAAAGCAAGCAAATTTGATGAGGCAAAAGCTAAATACGAAGCCGCATCTCACGTCCTCCCTCACGAAACCTACCCAAAAACCAAAATGAAGGAATGTGATGACACCAAACTTGCCGCTGCTCAAGCTGAACAAAGAGCTCAATATGATGCATTAATTTCTGAAGGTGATGATTTGCTAAAAGCTGAAAATTTTGATGAGGCAATCGCTAAATATCAAGCCGCAGCTCCTTTTCAACCCCATGAGAGCCATCCTAAAGACATGATTACTCAAGTTGAAAATTTAAAAGCTCAGAAAGCTAAAGACCAAAAGCTTGCGAACTATGAAAAAATATTAAAAGAAGCAGAAGAACTAATTCATCAAGAAAAATTTGACGAAGGAATTACTAAACTAAAAGAAGCTCACAAAGCCATGCCTGAAGAGAACAAGACCAATGAACTAATTGCAGAGGCTGAAAAACTAAAATTAGAAAAAGCGAATAAGGCAATTCAAGATCAATATGATTCGAAACTGAAAGAGGGTGAAGAGCTAATGCATGCCGGCAATTACGACCCTGCAATCGAAAAATTTAAAGAAGCAAAATTGATTTTGAACTCTGACCACAGAGCAGATAATTTGATTGAACAAGTAAATACCCTTAAAGCAGACAAAGAGCAACAGGCCAAAATGGAAAGCTTTAACACCAAATTAAAAGAAGGTGAAAAATTATTAGCTGAAAATAGATTTGATGAAGCGATAGCTGCATTTGAAGCTGCTCAAAAAATTATTCCAACCGAAACTAAACCCAAAACACTAATCGCACAGACTAACGAAATTCGTAGGGCAAAAGAAAAGGAAATTGCTAAGCAAGAATTTGATGATTACATTTCAAAAGGCGATCAAGCTTTAGAAACAGGAGACTTTGCTAAAGCTAAATCAGATTTTAAAGCAGCACTAGGGGTATATGCCGAAGGGCAATCAACTGTTGACGCACGGTTGGCAAAAGTAGAAACCGCCGAAAAACTTAAAGCAGAAGCTGACGCAAATGCTGCTGCGGCTGCGGCCAAGGAAGACCAGTTCAATAAATTATTAGCCGAAGCTGACGCACACCTTGCTGCCAAAGAACTTGAGCAAGCCAAAAAGAAAGTTGAAAATGCTCAACTTTTATTTCCAAACGACAAGAACGCAAAAAGTAAAGCTGCAGAAATAGAAACACTGATTCTTGCGGCGGAAAAAGAAAAACAAGAAAAACTGGCTCAAGAGGCATTAGCCAAAGAACAAGCCGAAAAAGAAGCTCAAGTCACCGATTTCGTTTCTAAAGCAAATTCTGCCCAAGCAAGCGGAGAACTTAACCAAGCGAAAAACTATATTGCTTCGGCATTAAGCATTATTCCAGATGACGCAAATGCATTAGCGAAACAAAAAGAAATTGAAACGGCCATTATTGCTGAGGAAGAAAAACTGGTTCAAGATAAAGCTGCTCAAGAAGCAGCTCAAAAAGCCTCCGCCGAGAAAAAAGCAAAAATAGATGCTTTGAATTCTAAAGCAGACGGACAAATGAGCAAAGGACTATTTGAAGCCGCCATTGCTACCTACGACGAAGTTTTAGCCATTGATGCTTCAAACAATTTAGCTACTTCTAAAAAACAAGAAGCTCAAAAAGGAATTGAAAAAAGAAAGGAAGAAGAATTAGCAGCAGCATCAGCAGCTGAAAAAGAAAAGGCGGAAGCAGAAAAACAAGCCCAGATAGAACAACTACTTTCTGAAGGAGATAAAGCTTTAAAAGGAGATGATTTCGAAGTAGCTAAAGAAAGGTATCAAGCCGTATTAGCGCTAGACAATACCAATACTCGAGCTCAATCAAAACTACAAGAAGTAGATAATGCCACAGCTCAGGCAAATGCCGCAAAACTTGCAGCTGAAAAAGCGGCTCAAGAAAAATTAGCCGCTCAAAATGCCGCTCAAATAGAAGCCGATCGATTGGCAAAAATTAAAACTTTAAAATCTGAAGCAGAAGGAGCTGAAAAATCTGAAGATTTGGATGGTGCAATTTCAAAATGGACAGAAATTCGCACTCTAGATTCTGAAAACAGTGATGCTCAATCAAATATTACTCGCTTAAACAACAAGAAAAAAGAGTTGGCCGCCGCCGCTTCATTGGCCGCTGATTTAGACAAAAAGCAAAAAGAAGAAGCTGCAAAAAAACAAGCCGAAGAACAACGATTAGCTAGTATTCAAAACTTGAGCAATGAAGCTGAAGATTTAGAAAATAAAGGCGATTTAAAAAATGCCCTGGCAAAATGGAAAGAAGTTTTAGCCATTGATGCAACAATAAACATAGCAAGCGCAAATGTTTCAAGGTTAGAAAAAAGAATTGCCAAAGAAGAGGAAGAAAGGTTAGCAAAAATTGAAGCAGATAAAAATGCGGCTCTTGAAGCTGAACGATTAAAAGCTGCTCAAAACAAGGAAAAAGCCGAGGCTGATAAAAAAGCAAAAATAGAATCGCTAACTGCATCTGCTCAATCATCGGAAAAAACGGAGAACTATGATGCAGCAATTTCTCAATGGAATGAAATTATTGCTTTAGAGGAAGGAAATTCATTGGCTATTGCAGGCCTATCAAGGTCAAAACAGAAAAAGAAGCTTCAAGAAGAAAATGAATTTAAAGCTGCCGAAGCTCAGCGACGAAAAGCAGAAAGAGATGCGACATTAAAATCTGAACAAGAAAAGAAGCAACTTATAGCTAGCTATTTAGAAACGGGAGATAAAATATTAGCTGAGAAACAGTATTCTCGAGCTATTGAAAATTACAAAAAAGCAGAAGCTTTAGATAGTGAAAATAGCGAGATTAAATCAAGGATAGAACGAGCAAAATCTCTTAAAAAAGAAGAAGACAAAAGAATAAACCAACTTGAAACAGCCGAACGACAAAAAGAAATCTCGCTTCTTTTGTCAGACGCCAAACTATTGAGTATCAAACGAAACTACAAAGAGTCGGGTACAAAGTATGACAAAGTACTTGAGTTTGAGCCAAACAACTCACAAGCTCTTGAGGGTAAAGCGGCAATCCAAAAGTATTTGGACGAAATAGCAATAGCTGAAGCAAAAAATGATTCTCAGAGAAAGGCTGAAGAAGAAAAACAACGAAAAGTAGAAGCAATATTGGACGCCGGATCTGACTTTTACGCCGGAGGTGAATATGCGAAAGCCATAGCAAAATATAAAGAAGGTTTGGAGTTAGACCCGCTAAATGAAGAGGTGAAATCATCAATCAGAAATGCCAGCCGTGCACAAGACAGGGCTGAACAATATAGAATTGCCAAATTACATAACAAACCGCGTCCAAGGGCAGAAGGGTTTAAAACAGAACAACTAACAAATGAAGATATAAGAATGGATAAAACTGCTTTCCAAAATGAATTAGGAAAAGCTTATCCTGAAGGAGTAACTGAAGAGCAAAAAAAGGGTCACCGAAAAGTAGTTACACGTAAAGTAGTAGTAAAAGAAGGAAATGGAACCGAATACTTTAAAGTAAGACACGATTGGGGTGGTGTTTACTATTTCAAAAATGGAGAATCCATTACACCTTACCTATTTCAATACGGAACAAGAAACCCTGATCAAATTACCAACTAGTTGGGTCAAATTCTCCTTCCGGAAGTTCAATATGTTCACCACCAGTTCTAAATAGTTTCATTGTATTCCCTCTGCCCTTTAGGTAATGTTTGTCTCCTTCAACTTCAATCAAAGAACATTCTCTTAAACCAATTAACGGAACTTTGGGATTAGCTACAAGGTATTCAGCTAAACGAGTGTCTCTAGACTCTCCTCCATGACCGTCAATTGTTTCTTGAGTGTAATGAACATTTAACTGAAAAGAAAGCTGTCCTAGCCCCTTAAAACTGCTAGGTTGAACAATGGGCATATCGTTGGTAGTATATAAGTATGGGCAAGCTGTATTACTTCCTGCACTCCATCCCAAATAAGGCATTCCCGAATCAATGCGCTCGTTAATAACATCCATAAGACCTTTCTCATGTAAAATCTTAAATAGTTGAAATGTATTACCACCTCCAACGGCCAAGGCCTCGCATTCACGAATTGCCTTTATAGGATCGTCAAATTCATGTAAGCCTACCAAATTGTGCCCCATTTCATTAAAAACCTTCTTTACTAAATCTGTATAGTCAGAAAATGAAAAAGTTACCCCAGCAAAAGGAACAAAGAGCACAGTTTTTTTATTCTTCCCTAAGAAATCTTTAACAAATGGTCGACCCCAAGTAAAATAGGGTTCTGAAGGAATTGATGAGTTGCTTAAAAGAAGTAATCTACGCATTATTCAAAAAATATTTAGGCGCCAAAAGTAACCCTAATAATAGAACTGATTCAGGTCAGTTTTTTTTATGAATCAAAATCAGTTTCAACCTTTTTCTACATCATAATTTACGTGCTAAATAGCTTGTTACTTTATACTATAATAATAGAAAAAATCGCATAACAAATAGTAATTATTAATATCAAAACATGAAAACACACGTTGTAATTTTTGAAGCTCGTGGCGGCTCAGACAAAGGACCATATGGTTACAGAAAAGATTCAAAACCGATTATTGATTCTTTAACCAAAAAAGGTTGGTCCTCAGAAATCATTTTCTACAGTGATAAAGATAGAGGCGAAATTTATCGTCACTGTATTGAAAATGCAGGAGCTTATATCAGCCGTGTTAACCCGGGTAATTTACCTTCTGAAGTTGGCTATTTTCAAATGTTACGTGAATTGTGTAGAAACGGACTAGAAGGTTTACCTCATCCTGATGCTATGGTTAATTATGGTGCGAAAAACGCCGTAGAGAAACTTAAAGGCACATCCTTAGTACCTACTGATGTTTATACTTATTACGATTTTGAATCATTCAAATCTAATTTCCCTAAAACGCTTTCGAAAAACGTTAGGGTTTTGAAACAAAATAGAGGTTCAACTGGTGAAGGTATCTGGAGGGTTGAACTTTTGGAAGAAGTAAAAGGAAACAAAGGAGTTCCACTTTCAGCAAAAATAAAATGTACAGAGGCAAAAGACAACCACGTTGAAGAATGGGAATTAGGTGATTTCATTGACTTTTGTGTTCAATATTTAGATGGTGAATCTGGAATGTTATTAGATATGCCTTTCCTTAAAAGGATTACAGAAGGAGAAATCAGAGTGTTTATGCTAAGAGACAAAGCTATGAACGTAGTTCATAAAAAACCAGCGGCTGGTCCTGATGCATTTTCTGCAACCTTGTTTTCAGGTGCAAAATACAGATATGATTCTCCTGATAAATGGCCTGATTTAATATCTATTGTACAAAAGAGTATTCCAATGATTCGTGAAAAATTAGGGAACTATGATATTCCACTAATTTGGACAGCGGATTTCATTTTGGATAACGACAAAAAAACAGGCAAAGACACCTATGTTCTTGGCGAAATTAACGCTTCTTGTGTTGGATTTACAACACACCTTGAATTATCAGATGACATTGCTGATGAAGTAATTCGTTTAATGGAAGCTGATGCAGTTGTAAATAGAAATTGGATGGCGTTCCAAAACTAATCTGATAAATAAATATACAATTCATAAAAAAAGGGCCTCGGCCCTTTTTTTATGAATTTAAAATTGATCGGAATCAACATTCATCGAATATCTTGTGTATTTCACGCCCAATTTTATTTGTTTCAACGAATTTTTCTATTTAAATCTTATAATGATAGTAAATTTGCCTTATGAACCGAATTTTGATTTTATTCATTTTTAGCGCCATTTGTTCATTTACCTACGCTACCAATTATACATTTACCGGCCCTGGAAATTACGACAACTCTAGTTTATGGTCACCTTCATATCCAGGGACCACCATAGGCTCATCACATCAAGTTACGGTTAATGGCAGCATGACATTGAACAAAGACTTAACTATTGAAGGTGACTTTATTGTTAGTTCTGGTGCTTCTATTACGGGCACCAAAGAGATTAAAGAAGTAAAATCAGGTGGAAGCCTCACAAATAACGGAACAATATCAATAAAAAAAATTGATAAAGTAAAAGGAACAGTTACTTTGAATGGGTCTGTTTCAGTAACAGATGATATGAAAATTGAAGACAATGGCTCTTTGACAATTGGAAGTTCCGGTTCGTTTTCTGGAAAAAAGTTGGAAGTGAAAGATGACGGAGTCTTGAATGTTAACGGAGCAGTCGAATTGAGTGATAAATTAAAAATTAAGGATGACGCTATAGTCGATTTCAACAATGGCAGTTCCGGCCGCATTGAAGACATTGAATTAGAAGATGATGGTGAGCTTGACATTAAGGCAGGTTCTATTGTCACAGTTACAAATGATTTAAAGGTTAAAGACGATGCTAAATTAACCGTCGGAGGTACAATAACAGTTGAAGATGATATTGAGTTTAAAGATGATTCCATTATTTCAATATCAGGTGTAATTAACCTGTGCGACGATGACGGATCGGAGGGTGACAACGACTTTGATGTCGAAAGTGGGGTAACTTTTACAAGCAATGGCACTTATTGTGCCTGTAGTACGAATAATGATAATAATTATAACAACAATAGCAATTCGAAAGGAAACATTACTTTTAATCAAAACTGTAACGGACCTTTACCTATAGAACTGGGGGAATTCATAGCGCTAAGAGAAAAAACAATTGTTATACTTAACTGGACAACTCTAAGTGAAATAAACAATGATCATTTTGAAATCGAAGTCTCTCAAGATGGTAAACACTTTGAAAAAGTCGGCCAAATTAAAGGTCAGGGAAACTCAAACAGATTGATTAAATATAGTTTTGAAGACTTCCAGCCTTCTGAATCGATAGACCTTTATTACCGGTTAAAAAACGTTGATTTTGATGGTAAAAGAGACTATTCTGAAATTCTATTTGTTGCCGGCTCTACTCCTTCAATTGAATTAGATAAATGGGTTAAAATATATCCTACTATCGTAAAACCTGGAGAGTCGATTAAAGTTGAAACGTTGAACGAAACAATAAGTAGAATTCAATTAATAAGTTTATCAGGTCAGGTTATTGAATTAGAAAAAGATCTTGAATCAAATTACTTGAAACTCCCTACAAACCTTTCAAACGGTATTCATTTTATTACTGTCTTGACAAGTAACAACAAATATTCAGTAAAAATTGTAGTTCAATAAGATACTCTTGACCAACAATGAATTTGAATCCTTAAAACAATTGTGGTTTCTTAAAGTCTAAGTTGTATCAAAAAAACTTAAGAGAGCGTTTTAAGGCTGTATCAATAAACACTCTTCCATAATTAACACTATACTATTTGAATTATCCTTCAAGAATCATTTTTTCGAATTGGGCATTGTCAATACCTATGAACATGAACAAACCAACCCGAGCTATATTCTGAAAGAGCAATATCAAACTGTTCTGCATCTCTTATCTCAAAATAGTTTATCGAATTAAAGTTAATTTACTTGCAATTCAAACCATAACAATTTAATAATCAAAACTTAACACCTTTCAAAAACACTCCAGTTATATAATCTATTGCACTTTTAAAGTCTAGCAATAGAAAAAACATCTGCTTATCGAATAACAATGCAAATTCATTGATAGAAACATAAACTTTCACACTAATTAATAATTTTGCACTTTGATATTTAGAATTCTAAACCTTACAACAAATGAAACAGTCATTTATTTTTCTAGCTTTAATATTTATCAGTTCATCGATATTTGCTCAAAGCCCGACAGCTCCAGCATTGGACTTTAATATGTTTATTGAAAACAACGGTTATTTAGTTACAAATGAAACTGAAGGGCCCGTAGCAATAGGATGTGACCTTTGGATTAAAGGGAATTATCAGGTTAGCACAAATCAAAAAGGAACCTTTAAAGTAGGTGGTTTACCTACAACCTTAGTCGTGGGTAATAAAGTTAAATTTAAAGCAGGAAACTCACTTCAAGTAAATAGCAATGGTTATGTGAAAATTGGAGATTGTACTGGAGCTAATGTTTGGTACAAAGATCAAAACAATGCATACTCGCCTATTCGAGTTACAAAAAACAACAATTACAATTCTACTCCTTACTTACATTTACAAGCAAACGCTCAAAACTTAGGCGTTAGTTCAACCAATAACCCTATTTGCCAAGCAAATGTTATTGATTTTGGTGCTGCTTTCTCTGCTCTTAAAACAAACTCTACGAATTTAAGCCTTTGTACGCACAATGCTCAATTGACAAATGCTAACGGGCAAGCAGTAACTGTAAACAATTTACCTAGTCAAGTTAAAATCAATCTGGCGAGTGGAAAGAATGTTTTAAACTTAACTGGAAGCCAGTTAAATAGCGTTCAAATTTTCACATATAACCAAAAGCCTAGTGCAAGCCAATACCTAATAATTAATGTTGATGCTTCTGGTACATTTAATTGGGACGTTTGGAATCAAGCGGGTGTTGGACAACAAGATTGCCCATATATTCTATACAACTTTTATAACACAAGTAAATTAGTTATCAAAGGGAATTCAACTATTGAAGGTACTATTCTAGCACCAAAAGCTTATATCGAAAAAATTGTAAACCAAAGCAATATCGAAGGACAAGTAATTGGTACTTTCTTTTATCATAAAGGTGGAGAATTACACTACGCTCCTTTTACACCTAATGAACAAGGTTGCGCTCCTAGCTCTACTCCAACCGTTAGTAGTTTTAACTTAAGTGATTCAGCAATGTGCTTAATTGGTAATTATTTTTCGTTTTTCAATAATTCAACTGGAGATGCCCCTATGTCGTTTCAATGGAATTTTGGAGACGGTGACACAAGTACGTCTACAAACAGCGCTCACACATATTCGGCTCCTGGAACATATCAAGTTTCTTTAATCACAACATCAAGTACCGGTAGCGACACTTCAACTAAATCGGTTACAGTACACCAAATGCCTCTTGCTAACTTTAGTGTTAATGATACTGTTCAAGACAGTACAAACAACCAATTTATTTTTACTGCAATTCAAACTTCTGGAATTCAGAATTACACTTGGAAATTTGGTGATAGCACTCAAAATGTTGGCACATCAAGCTCAGCAACTCATAGTTATGCAGGGCCAGGCGCATACACCGTGAACTTAGATGTTACGGATTTCAACGGTTGTCAAAACAATACCTGTCTATTAGTATCTGTAGAACAAGATTCCTGCGGATCAGGTAACGATGGTGGATTAGAAAGCCACAGTTTAGAGGGTATTGTTTCTGCTATGAATTATCAAAACATGAAAAATAGCAAGCCTAAATTTAGTCTTTTGACCGCCCCAAAATTTGAAAAATCTTCTAGTTCAAATTCGCGCGCAGGCGGAAGTCCAATTCTTGAGCAACACTTCCCTACATCAATAGGAACTGGCTCTTCAGCGTATTTGAGTTCTCCAGAACACTTACTATTAATTACCAATGCAGAAGAAATTACATCGGTTGATTATGTAATAAACAATAAAACAAAAGCTTCGGTACTAGCTAGCTTAACTAATGGAAAGCCTTACAGCCATACTAAATATACCTGTGATAGGTTCCTCAAGTCAGAAATTGTATATTTAGGTGAAGTCACTATTGAAAATGAAAAGTTTATTCAGTTTGTGCTACAAAGACACAATGGCATTTTTGAATACGGAATAGTATTTTCAGCC
>JBMYOI010000002.1:0-111649 GCA_049599135.1 Salibacteraceae bacterium | reverse complement strand
GTAATTGCCATAGAGAACTTGTCCGCCTGCAAACCTTCTGAATATTTCCCCTATCCGAAACAAGTGGGAGTTTTGAAAATGGTATTTGTTTCTCGAATATCTCCCAAAAAGAACCTTTTGTTTTTGTTAGAATTACTGGAATATTTTCAAAATGAAAAAATCACTTTAGATATTTATGGCCCCAAGGAAGATGCTGAATATTGGAAAAAATGTCAATCAAAAATGGACAACTTAAAGGGCGTAGCTTATAGAGGTGTTCTTCAGCATGATGAGCTGCAAAGTACTTTAAAATCTTACCACCTTTTTGTATTGCCTACATTAAACGAAAACTTTGGGCATATTATTCTTGAAGCCTTGAATAGTAGTCTGCCAATATTACTTTCTGATAATACTCCTTGGCTCAAGCTGGAGGAGAAAGAAATTGGATATTCCATAAGTTTGAGTCAAAAGAAAGAGTGGGTGAATACTTTACAGGCAATTACAGGTATGAACGAGAAAGAATATTCGATACTTAGGCAAAAAGCATGGTCTTTTGGCCAAGAAAAATTAAAACAAGAGGACTTATTAAAAGAGTACATTCAATTGTTCAGTTGAAGCTACATTTGCATTAATGGTTAAAACCGATTTAAGTAAATACAATAATGACTGGTATAATCCCGGTAATCCATTAAAAAGGATATTGTGGTATTTTACAAACATTCTTTTTTTTCAAAACCCTTTTTTTCCTATTTCATCTGTCAAACTAGTTATTCTAAAATTATTTGGTGCTAAGATTGGTTCGGGAGTAGTTATTAAACCTAAAGTAAATATCAAGTATCCATGGTTTCTTGAAATAGGGGAAAATACGTGGGTTGGTGAAGATGTTTGGATTGATAATTTGGCAAAAGTTAAAATCGGAAAAAATTGTTGTCTATCTCAAGGGGCTTTGCTTTTAACTGGAAATCATAATTATAAGAAAATCGAATTTGATTTAATCACTCAAGAAATTATCATTGAAGATGGAGCTTGGGTTGGGGCAAAAGCAATCGTAACTCCAGGGACCAAAATGGGTTCTCATTCAATACTTTCTGTCGGTTCTGTATCTACTGGTGCTTTAGAGCCTTATCACGTCTATCAAGGTAACCCTGCCATCAAAATTCGAGAACGAATAATTGAACATGAAGGTTAGTATCATTACTGTGTGCTTTAATGCACAGGATACCATTGAAGAAACGATTCAATCGGTTGTTAGCCAAACTTATGGAGATGTTGAGTATTTAATTGTTGATGGAGGATCGAATGATTCAACAGTTGAGATTGCTCAGAAGTACCTGAACGAGGGAGTTTCAAAAGTGTTTTCAGAAAAAGATGAAGGTATCTATGATGGGATGAATAAAGGAATAAACCTAGCTACTGGAGATTTAATTGGGATTTTGAATGCCGATGATTTTTATTCTGATGATAAGGTGATATCTGATGTAGTAAAAAAAATAACTAGGGATAACGCACAGTCTATTTATGCTGACTTGGATTATGTTGATCCAGTTGAAACGAATAACGTTAAAAGGAAATGGAGGTCGGGTAATTATAAACGTTCTAACTTTTTAAGAGGCTGGATGCCTCCACATCCTACCTTTTTTATTAGAAAATCTTGTTATACTAAATTTGGTTTATTTCTAACCAGCATGAAATCAGCAGCTGATTATGAGCTTATGCTAAGAATGTTGTACAAAAACAAAATATCAACGACTTACTTACCTAGAACAATAATTAAAATGAGAGTTGGAGGGGTAAGTAACAATTCGATTAAAAATAGAATCAATGCAAACAAAGAGGACCGAAAAGCTTGGGAAATTAACGGTATTAAGCCAAAGTGGTACACTTTAGGATTGAAGCCGATTTCGAAAATCGCACAATTCCTTAAATAATAAAAATAAGCTCGTAAATGGTGAGTTCTGAGTCTTAGAACTTAGCTCTAGATCTTCTGTTTCTAACCTTTCTTCTGGCGAACGAATACTTACGTTGGTTAAAGTTTCTTCGCTTGTCACGAAGCGCATATTTATAATATACACCTGTCCAAGAATAGTAGTCTTTGTATTTTGGGTTTCCTCTAACGGCACCTCCAGACTTATTAGTTCCATAGCTATATTGGTCAGAGCCAATAAAAAGAGGATCTCCAGAACCTTCTAACTCAATACTTCGATCTTGTAATGCTAATGCGGTAGGGTCGTCAAAGCTGGAATAGTGCAAATAATTCGTACTTACGTCATCAATGTAATCTGTAAATGCTCTTCTTCCAGTAATCTCGAAACCAACTACGTGTTGTTTGTCAATTCTAAATTCAAATGCCAAACCAGCCAAAACAGACATTGAAATTGGACTGTATTTAACACCTTCAGTTTCCAATTCTCTAAGAGCAACGTACGAACCGTTGTATTCTGCTTTAGGATTAAAATGAAATACAGATGCCCCTGCAAAAATATAAGGACTAAAACTTAATTTATATCGATAAGTTCGCCCAACATCTTCCAAATTAAAAAAGTGCCATTCTCCTCGAACTGCCAATTCACTAATACCAGTTCTAAAGCTTAAGTTTCTTGAATAGTGGGTAGGGTTTTCAGATAAAGCATCTGTTCCTCTAACTCTTGTATAATTTAATTCTACCTGGGCTGCTAGTGCTTTTGTAAAGAATTTACGTGCATTTATACCTACTGTAAATCCAGGTTGGCTGAATTGGATATTCATAGGTCCCCATTTATTCGTAGCACCTGTGCCACTTAAATCACCAACATAATATGCGGCGCCTAATCTAAAACCAAAGTCAACTGCCTGAGCATGAGCGTTTTGAACCGAAACAACCCCAATAAGGATGAATAATGTAAGTATGGCTTTTTTCATTTTGGGTGAAATCATAATTGCGTCAAAAGTAATAATTTAAAAAGGTAAGTAAAAATAAAAGAGGTTTTGTTTCAACTAAGTATTGGTAATAAGTAGGTAGAAATCAATTATCTAATGATGAATAAGTTGATTTATTTAATGCAATATTTGAATAATTTCGCGTTCTTATTAATATCTATGCGAAAAAGGCTCCTAATAAGTACTTTTTTATTGTTCCTGTGTTTCCTAGGAAGTTCACTATTTTCACAAGTGGATCCGCCTTCTTTAAGGTGTGTTGCGGTTGAGGAAAATGGTGACATAACCTTGACATGGATTCCGCCCAACGACCCAAATAATTATTTTTTAAATTATCATTTATATACATCTGTCAATGGTTCTCCGGCAACTTTGATAACTAGTGCACTTTCAAATCGTTTGCAAAACACATTTACAATTGTGGGGGCCAATTATCCCATTCCGGGTGCAACTGATGTGCGATTCTATTTATTGACCGAATTTAATGATGGAAGTACAAAACTATCTGGCTCTTCGGATACGTTGAGTGTGATGAATTTGGATTTAACTTTAACAGCACCTAATCAATCGGGAACATTAACATGGAATACGATGAGAGCTGTACCATTGCCAACTTGGGGCACTCAATATAACCTAGGTCAAAACTTGGTTCAGGTTACAACTCCCCCAACAGTTAGGCCGTGGACAGATAATTACGCTACTCCTAATTACAATGCAACCAGTTTTGTAGACAACGTCGTGCGTTGTGAAAGTGAGGTTTCATATCGTTTGCAGCTAGAAGATGTTAGCGGTTGTGTTTCTCGTTCAAATACAGTCAAGGCTAAAATTGAGGATGTAAATGGCCCCTTACAAATGACCTATGACCAAATTAGCATAGATCATATTGGTTCAAAAATTGACTTAAGTTGGACTAAGCACCCTGACGGGTCTGTTACTCAGTATATTATCGTTTATATTGACCCAAATGGGACTGTCGAATTTTTTGATACTACCGATGCTAATAGCACATTTTATGATTATTACAGACACCCTGGCTTGTCAAGTTCTCGATGTTTTCAAATTATTCCTTTGGATTCATGTGGCAACTCCCAAGGAGCAGGTGAAAAACATTGTACCATTTACTTAGATAGAACTTATGATGCTTGCGCCGGTGAAGTATTGTTGAAATGGACGCCATATATTGGCTGGAACTCGGTAAGTGAATACAATATTTATATGTCAAGTGATGGAGGTGCTAATTATATTAAAATGGGTACTGTAGGAGAAAATGACTCCACTTTTATTATTAAAAATGTAAATGCTTTTGACCTCTATAGGTTTTATGTTGAAGCGATTGATGGTACTGGTGGTTTTTTCAGTAAATCAAATTTACTAAATACTAGATTTAATGTTAAAGATGGTACCAAATTTTGTGAATTGCGTAGTGCTAGTGTAATTTCTGATAATCAAGTAGAGTTAACGGTTTTGTTGGATCGTTCAGTACCAGTTAAGAGTTTGAATATTTACAGACAGGTAGATAATAGTGGTGCTTTTATTTTGTTGAATTCGGTTACTCCACCGCCAAGTTTAAAAGACACTCTTTTTAAGATTTACGATAATATAGCGAGGCCTAACCAATTTGCTTACACCTATTTTGTTGAGGTAATCGATGATTGTGGTAAGGCAGTTCTGAGAAGTAGACCATTTAGGACTATATATTTAGATGGTGAGTCTGATAAGTTTGAAATGGAGAACTTTATTCGTTGGAATAATAATACGGCCTTTGATTCTACAGCCGAAGAGGCAGATCGATTTGCAATCTATAAGGCTATAAATAATAGATATGCTGCAGATCCGGTTGGAATAAAACTTAAAAACGAACTGTTTTATTTGGATGATATTTACTCAGAAATTCAATTTGGGAGTTCATTCTGCTATAAGTTGGCTTTGTTTCAAGCAAAGAGTAAAATTTTTGAATCTGCCGATACGGCTTTTTCAAACGAGATTTGTTTCAGTATGGAGCCTGATGTTTTTGTTCCGAATTCGTTTACTCCCAATAGTGATGGTGTTAATGAAACCTGGAGGCCAACAACAAGTTATGTGGTGCCGTTTTATAATTATCATTTAAAAATATTCGACCGTTGGGGTAAGCTTATGTTTGAAACCCAAGACCCTTCAGAAGGTTGGGATGGTATTCATAATGGTGGAGAATGTAACATGGGACAATATGTTTATAAATTGGAGATTATAACTTATTCGGGTAGTTTAATAGCTAAAGACGGCTACTTTAACCTAGTTCGATAACTTCATTTTCGCAATTTTGTAGAATAATGTTGTACTGTCGTTTTGAGTGATTCCGGCGTGTCGGGATAGTATCGAGAAAGGTAGGTCATTTGTCTATTTATCAATACATTTTATTCTTCGCATAATTATCAGGACTACAAATCACTCGAATCGAATAACAATTGCAAAACAGGCTGAATTTTCATGCCACATTACCTTTCAAGAGTGCTTTTTTTTGTTTGGAATTGTTGTTCATTTGATTTGCCAAAACGCCAATTTTTACTGTTAAAATCTTGCTATTTCTTAAAGGACTTTAACACCAATTACCCTTTATTATTTTTTACTTTTGGGAAATTTTTAATTTCCGGAAATACCTGTAATTCTTATGATGTCAGATAAAATAATTGGTGAAGGTTTAACTTATGATGATGTACTATTGGTACCAGGATATTCTGAAGTTTTTCCGAAGGATGTAATAATTAAATCTCAATTTTCTAGAAACATAGAGCTAAACGTTCCTATCGTTTCGGCGGCAATGGATACGGTTTCCGAATCGGCATTGGCTATCGCCTTGGCTCAAGAAGGAGGGATAGGTGTGTTGCATAAAAACATGTCTATCGAAAGTCAAGCACTTCAAGTGCGTAAAGTAAAACGATTTGAAAGTGGAATGATTCAAGATCCGGTTACAATGCCGGATTCATCAATCGTTAATGACGCATTAAACTTGATGAAAGAGCATTCTATTGGTGGAATTCCAGTGGTAGATGGAATGAACAAATTATGCGGTATTGTTACTAACCGGGATTTGCGATTTGAAAAAGACATGAACCGGCCAATTCGTGAGGTAATGACTGTCGATAATCTGATTACTACAGATGAAGAAACCAACCTTTCAAAGGCAGAAGATATATTACAAGAGCATAAAATCGAAAAACTGCCTGTAGTTGATAAAGATTTTCATTTGATAGGTCTTATTACCTATAAGGATATCATGAAACTAAAAATCAAACCGAACGCTTGTAAAGATCAGTTTGGGAGATTAAGGACTGCAGCCGCTGTTGGTGTAACTACAGATACATTAGATAGAGTTACTGCCTTAAGAAATGCAGGGGTTGATGCAATCATTGTTGATACTGCTCACGGACACTCAAAAGCCGTAATTGACGTATTTAAACAAGTAAAAAACTCATTTTCTGAAATTGACGTTATACTTGGAAACATAGCAACTCCTGAAGCGGCTAAAATGTTGGTTGATGCTGGAGCAGACGCGGTTAAAGTTGGAATTGGTCCGGGTTCTATTTGCACAACTCGTGTAATTGCTGGTGTTGGTGTGCCTCAGTTTTCTGCCGTTTTAAATGTTGCTGAAGGTATAAGAGGAAGCGGTGTTCCCATTATTGCTGATGGTGGAATTCGCTTTACTGGAGACTTGGTGAAGGCTTATGCTGCCGGTGCTGATAGCATTATGGCAGGCTCCTTGTTTGCCGGTGTTGAGGAATCACCTGGTGAGACCATTATTTATGAGGGAAGAAAATTTAAAACTTATCGCGGAATGGGGTCTTTAGAAGCCATGCAAAAAGGCTCAAAAGATCGTTACTTTCAAGATGCTGAAGCTGATATTAAAAAATTGGTTCCTGAAGGTATTTCTGGCCGAGTACCTTACAAAGGGCGTTTAGAAGAAGTGATTTATCAAATGGTAGGTGGATTAAGAGCTGGAATGGGTTATTGCGGTGCTGCAAATATGAAGGCTCTGAAAAATGCCAAATTTGTCAGAATTACAGCGGCTGGTGTTTATGAAAGTCACCCACATGATGTTGCTATTACAAGAGAGGCTCCAAATTATTCTAAAAAATAACACTCAATTTAAAGATGAATAAATTAACCATACTGGTAGTATTATTACTGAGCTCAAGCGTACTTTTTTCTCAAGATAATGTACTGTTAAATATTTCTGGTGAAGTTGTAACTACAGAAGAGTTTAATCTAGTATACAATAAAAACAATTCTTCAGCTCAAGCAATTGACCCTAAAACAAAGGAAGAATACCTTGATATGTATATAAACTTTAAGCTAAAAGTAAAAGAGGCTGAAAGTTTAGGAATGGATACAGCGAAAGGATTCGTTAAAGAATTGTCAGGTTACAGAAGACAACTGGCTTCTCCTTATCTTACGGATAATAATGTTACAGAATCTCTCATTCGTGAGGCATACGATAGAAAAAAAGAAGATGTAAACGCTTGGCATATTCTAATTGCGTGTGATGCTGACGCCGCACCGAAAGATACTTTTGATGCATGGATTCAGTGTAAAAAAATAAAAGAGGGTATTACCAACCCAAGTGAAGAATTTAGTAAAAAAGCGAAGGAGTTTTCTAAAGACCCGTCAGCTGTTCAGAATGGTGGTGACCTAGGTTATTTTAATGTTTTTCAAATGGTTTACCCATTTGAAACTGCAGCTTATAACACTCCTAAAGGCGAAATTTCTGAGCCAGTTCGTACTCGTTTTGGTTACCACCTACTTTGGATAAAAGACAAACGACCAGCAAGAGGAGAAATACGAGTTGCCCATATAATGGTCAAAAATAACGAGAATGATACTCCTGAAGAATCTGTAAAAAATGAACAGAAAATCAATGAAATTTATCAAAAACTGAAGGCAGGCGAAAAATTCGAAACCTTGGCTAGTCAGTATTCCGATGATAAAGGTTCTGCACCCAAAGGTGGTGAATTACCTTCATTTGGAACGGGTAGAATGGTAAAGTCTTTTGAGGATGCAGCTTTTTCGCTTGAAAATGACGGAGATTATAGCGCCCCTGTAAAAACACGTTTTGGTTGGCATATTATTAAAAGGTTAGATAAGAAAGAAGTTGGTGAATATGAAGACTTGAAAGATGAGTTAAAGACAAAAGTTGAAAAAGATGGAAGAGGCAACAAAAGTAAGGATGCCTTTTTTATGAGAGCTAAAGAAGAATATGCTTTTAAGTCAAATGCTAAATCTATTGCTGCTATTGCGGCTCTTATCAACCGTTCTTATTTTGAAAGAACATGGAAGGTTGGTGATAATTTTATGGCTAAAAACAAAGTTGTTTTTTCATTAACGGATAAGAAATACAAAAAAGAAAAAAAGTCATGGACTCAACGGGATTTTGCCGAATTTGTTGAAAACGATAAAACCTTCCAAAGGCTTCCAGTTGTTGATTCAACGGTTGTGATTAACAAATTGTTTGATGCATATGTAAATCAGAAACTGACGGAATTTGAAGATGAACGACTAGAGTTTAAATATCCCAAGTTTAAAGCTTTAGTCCAAGAATACCATGATGGGATATTGCTTTTTGATTTAATGGATCAAAAGGTTTGGGGAAAGGCTGTTTCTGACTCAACTGGCTTGGCTAACTTTTTTGAAAATAATAAGGAGAGTTATAAATGGAACAAGAGGGCTGATGCAATATTGTTCTCCTGTTCTGACTCATTAGTGGTTTCACGCTCTCAATCTATTTTAAAGGCTCAGCTTGATTCTGGAATAAATACAGTGAAAATTAGTGAAGCATTGAATAAAGAATCTCAATTATCAGTTAACATAAATGAGAAAAAATTTCAAGCAGAAGAAAATTCGATAATTGATCAAGTTGATTGGAAAGTTGGGTTTTCTAAGGTCATTGAAAAAGACAATCGACTTTGGTTTGTATATATTAAAGAAGTGCTTCCAGTTCAGAACAAAACTTTGGAAGAGGCTCGTGGAAGTGTAATTTCTGGTTATCAGGATTATTTAGAGAAAGAGTGGTTGAAAGAATTGAGAACAAAATATCCTGTTCAAGTATTTAAAGAAAATTTGAACTAAATAATCTATTGAAAAATCCAGTTTCATTCTTAATTTCAGCTTGCATTTTTGCTTTGGGCTTCAGCTCTTGCGAGTTACTGAATCAAAAAGGTAAACCTAGCGAAGATCAAATTGTAGCGAGAGTATTTGAAACCTATTTAGATAAGTCTGAACTAGAGGCGATAATTCCAACGGGTACAGATTCTGTAGACAGTACAATTTTAGCGAGTAATTACGTTAAAAATTGGATTGAAACTCAGTTATTGGTGAATCGGGCTAAGCGAAACCTGAATGCTAACCAATTGAATTTTGAAGACCAATTAAATGAGTATAGAAATAACTTGATTATCTATGCTTATGAGCAAGCTTTGGTTGATCAAAAATTGGATACAAATATCACCAATGAGGAAATTGAGGCATATTATAAAATGAATAGCCAAAATTTTGAATTGAAGGATTATGTGTTAAGAGCGAATTGGATAAAAGTTGATAAAACCGCACCGAAAATCAAAAAGATTATTGAGGCAATTCAATCTAACGATGAAAAAGATTTAAAATTTCTTGAAGATTATTGCTATCAGTTTGCTGATCAATGTCAATTAGATGGTCAATGGATTTATTATAATGAGTTTATAAAAACAATTCCGATTGAAACTATTAGTATTGAAAAGTTTTTAGAAGCCAACAAAACGTTTCAAATTGAATCGGAAAAATTCTTGTATGTGGTAAACATATACGAATATCAACTTAAAAACAGTATTTCACCTTTAGAATTAGAAATTCCAAGAGTAAAAAATATCATATTGAACAAGCGAAAAATTCAACTTTTAGGCTCCATAAGAAATGGATTATTAGAAGAAGGAATATCTAAAAACAACGTCGAATTTTATTGAAAATTGATAGATAAACTAAAATATTTGTTTGCGCTATTGCCGGTAATGGCTTTCGCTCAACCAAGCGGAACTCAAATAGACGGGGTTGTTGCCGTTATTGGTGAATCCATGATTTTGCAAAGCGAAATTGAGGCCGAATATCAAGAACTATTAACCGGAGGAACACCTGTAACTTCGAACTCGAGATGTGAGGTTTTCGAAAATTTGCTTTTTAATAAACTCTTATTGAGCCAGGCAGAGAACGATTCACTTTATCCTCCCGAAGGTCAAATTGACGATGAAATTGATAGAAGGCTACGTTATTTTATCAATCAGTTTGGTAGTGTAGATAAACTGGAGGAATTTTATGAGAAATCAATAGATGAGATAAAGATTGAATTTCAGGATCCAATCAAGGAGCAGTTGATGATTCAATCTATGCAACAAAGTATCATGGGGCAAGTTGAGGTTTCTCCAGGAGAGGTGAAAACCTTTTATACTGATATTCCCGGAGATAGTTTACCAGAAGTTAATGCTCAATTTGAAATTGCTCAAATAGTTCGCAAACCACCCGTGAGTGAAGTGCAAAAATTAAAAGTGAGGAGTAAGCTTGAAAGCATTAGAGAACGTGTTGTAAATGGGGAAGATTTTGGAACATTGGCTTATTTATACTCTGAGGATCCTGGTTCTGCTCGTGAAAATGGCGAATTAGGATATATGGGTAGGGGAGAATTGGTACCTGAATTTGCTGGTGTTGCATTTCGTTTGGAAAAGGATGAAGTATCGGAAATTGTGGAAACAGATTTTGGCTACCACATTATTAAAATGATTGATAGGAAAGGGCAGCAAATTAATGTTCGTCACATATTAATGAGTCCAAAGATTCAAGCTGCAGATTTGATTTCGGCAAAAACTTATTTAGATACTCTTTACACAAATATTACTACTTACGATTCACTGTCTTTTGAAAATGCAGCAATTCTATACAGTGAAGACAAGGATTCTAGAAATAACGGTGGATTAATTATTAATCCCATGACTGGTTCTGCAAAATTTGAAATGGATCAAATCTCTCAGGTTGACCCTTCCTTATATTTGATAATGGACAAGCTTGAGGTTGGTAAAGTTGCTGGACCTGAAATAGCCCAATTGAGAGATGGTTCACGTGCATATCGATTAGTGAAATTGGTTTCTGTTGTAGAAGCCCATAAAGCAAATTTAAAACAAGACTATCAATTGGTTCAAAACATGGCATTGGTCAATAAACAAAACCAGTTTGTTAATGAGTGGATTGGGAGTAAAGTTGGTGATTTTTTCATCAAAGTAGACGAGAGTTATAAAACCTGTGAGTTCAAATATGATTGGATTCCTGAAGTGAAATCAAACAATTAAAAGTCAAATGAGTACAGGTAAAGACGTTGAATTAGTTGCTAAATTTCAAAAGCAATACGAAGAGTTAAATAAAGAAATTGGTAAAGTAATCGTTGGGCAATCCGATGTTATTAATGAAGTATTGATTTCTATTTTTAGTAGAGGTCATTGTTTGTTAATGGGGGTTCCTGGGCTTGCAAAAACACTTTTGGTTAATACCATATCTGAAGCATTAGGACTCTCTTTTAGTAGAATACAGTTTACTCCAGATTTGATGCCTTCAGATATTGTTGGATCAGAAATATTGGATGAAAAACGAGAATTTAAATTTTTAAAGGGCCCCATTTTCGCCAACATAATTTTAGCTGATGAAATCAACAGAACTCCGCCTAAGACTCAAGCAGCTTTATTGGAAGCGATGCAGGAGAAATCCATAACTGCCGCAGGAAATCATTTTAAATTGGATGAGCCATTTTTTGTTCTCGCAACTCAAAACCCCATTGAACAAGAAGGTACTTATCCGCTTCCTGAAGCTCAATTGGATCGTTTTATGTTTAATGTGTGGGTTGATTACCCCACCTTGGAAGAAGAGCTTGAAGTAGTTAAAAAAACGACGGCCGATCACAAAGAACAAGTAAACAAAGTAATGTCGGCAGAGGAAATTTTAGAGTATCAACAGTTGGTTCGTAAAATTCCGATTAGTGACAATGTAATTGAGTATGCCGTGCGGTTGGCTGCTAGCACACGACCAAATTTAAATGCTCCAGAAATCGTTCAAAAATATTTAAGTTGGGGTGCAGGCCCCAGAGCTTCTCAGTACTTAGTTGTTGGCGCTAAATGCCACGCACTAATTAACGGAAAATTCTCACCAGATATTGAAGACGTAAAAGCCATTGCTGTGCCTATTCTGAGACATAGAATTGTAAGAAATTATAAAGCAGAAGCTGAAGGTTTTGATGTTGAAAGAATAATTAATGAAATTCTATAAGTTTCATTAGTAATAGTAAAACGTAGAATCTTCTGATGGAAAAAAGGTTTATTGAAGTTCCTAAGACTGCCCGTTACTATTTGATTGGCAACACAGTTAACCCTAAAAACATTTGGATTGCACTACATGGCTATGGTCAACAAGCCAAATATTTTGTTTCAAAAGTCAAATCACTTGATAATGGTGAAAACCTTATTGTAGTTGCAGAAGGGCTTAATCGTTTTTACTTGGAAGGATACAGTGGTAGAGTAGGTGCGAATTGGATGACAAGTGAAGATCGTGAAAAAGATATTGCTGACAATCATCGCTATTTGGACTTATTGATGCAAAGTGTATTGCAAAACATACAATCTGAAACTTTAACGATTAATATTATCGCATTTTCACAAGGCATTGCAACAGCCTGTAGATGGATGTTAGATTCTCCCATTGAATTTTCGAAAGCAATTTTATGGGCGGGTTCAATACCTCCAGAAATTGATTATGTGAAAAACAGGAAATTTTTCAATTCGATGAACCTTACCTATGTTTTTGGAGAACAAGATGAATTCTTTTCCCCAGAAAAAATCAAATCAAATACAGATTTGCTAGATGGAGCTAAAATCGATTACCAATTGGTTACATTTGAAGGAAAGCATGTAATGAATGAAGAAGTGCTAAGATCATTATTATAATGAGAACGATTTCAAATACTTGGCGTTGGATATTAGGTGGGTTGTTCACTCTAATATTGCTGTTTTTTATTTGGTACCTGAGGAACCTTGTAATCTATATTTTGATTTCTGGCATCATATCAATAATTGCTAAACCTTTAACCCAACTGCTTTGTAAACTCAAAATAGGACGATTTAAAATCCCATCAGGACTTTCAGCATTTTTGGTATTGCTTACAATTTGGTTTGTTATAATAGGATTAATGGCGGCTATAATACCAATAGTGGCGGCTGAAATGAGGGTGTTAAGTAAGATTGACTACAATCAAATTTGGATTGCATTTGAAGGTGTTGTTACAAAATTTGATATGTTCATGAAAGATTTTGGTGTCTTTACCGGCGAAGACCATTCAAGTATAATGGTTCTTCAAAATAAGCTTCAAGGATTTTTTAATATCTCAGATTTAACTTCATTGTTCTCCGTTTTTTTTAGTGGAGTAGGAAACATAGGGGTGGCGTTTTTCTCAATTTCATTTATAACATTCTTTTTTATCAGAGAAGGTGGATTATTCAAAAAAATGATGTTGGAATTTGTTCCAAGACCAATCGAGAATCAAGTGCTAAACGTGGTAATGGCATCAAAAGAATTACTAGCGAGGTATTTTATTGGTATAACTATTCAAGTTGCGTTAATTACTACTTGTATTACTTCAGGTCTGTTAATATTGGGTGTGGAAAACGCATTTATCATAGGCCTTTTTGCTGGGTTTATAAACCTTATTCCATACATTGGGCCATTCATTGGTGCTGCAGTTGGTATGCTAATAACGTTAACTGCTGGGTTGCAATTTGGAGTGTCAAGTGAGCTTTTGTTTCTGATGGCGAAAGTAGCAGGTGTGTTTTTAACCGTGCAGTTAATTGATAACATTCTTTTTCAACCTATTATTTTTTCAAATAGCGTTAAAGCCCATCCACTTGAAATTTTCTTAGTAATTTCTATAGGTGGTACTTTAGGCGGTATCCCTTTAATGATAATGGCTATTCCGGGATATACCGTTTTAAGAATAATAGCGAAAGAATTTTTATCGGAGTTTAAACTGGTACAAGATTTAACTAAAAGAATTTAGAGTAATTTCTATTTCAAATGAGGTATAATTTAAGTGAGATTGTTGAAGTAATTGAAGACCGAAGAACGGTTTACCCAGAACAATTTTCGACAAGAAAAGTACACAAAGAGATTATTGAGAAGATGCTAAATGCTGCCAAATGGGCACCAACACACAAGCTCACTCAACCTTGGCATTTTACAGTTTTTACTGATGAGGGACTAAATAAGCTTTCAGATTTTCATTCAAAAACCTACAAAGCAACATGTGGTGAAGATTTTCGTGAAAAGAAATTTAATGGACTTAAAAACAGACCTTTAATGAGTTCTGCGGTAATAGCAGTTTCCATGAAAAGAGACGAAGAGGAAAGAATTGAAACCAAAGAAGAGATAGCTTCTGTGGCAATTGCTGTTCAAAATATGTCTCTGGTAGCAACTGCTTACGGAATTGGAACCTATTGGGGAACCGGTGGACTTGTTTACTCCAATGAAATGAAAAATTTCTTAGACCTTGGTGAAAATGATTTGGTTTTAGGTTTGATATATCTAGGGTACCCCAAAGGGGATTGGCCGCGAAAAACACCAAGAAGACCAATTGAATACTTTACCAATTGGGTCGAGTCCTAACTATTGAGCTAGTTTAATAAACCGTACGCTTCCTAAACTAGGATTTACACTACTTCCATTTCCTAATGGCGCATCATTAATTACATAAATAGCTTCAGCAGGATCGTTAGCATCATTTGGTGTTTTGAATGAAAGACCTTTGTCTGTGCCGGCATCAAAACTTTCAAGATCAATTACTACATCGTTTAAAAATTCACCATTCGAATAAAGATTTACGTTTTCAATTCCAACAAACCAGTCGGGAGAGGGCGCAATCATACTTACCAAACTAACCAATGAGAATTCGCTACTTACCAAAATGGTAGCTTCCATTGTTCCAATCCCAGTTGAAATTCCGCTGCTGTTTTGAAGGCTAGCGAGAGAGGTTTTATTCGAAACATATTCTGTGATTTCTTCATTAAGAATTTCAGTTTTGCCAGTTTCCGCCATAAGCTTCACTCCAGGGCTCGATTTTTCACCAACCTTAAATAAGTTAATCGAAGATTTATGAGACATTCCAACAAACGTGCTGAAATGGGCGTTATCTGGGTAGTCAGTTGGATGCGTATTTGAACTCCAATTTGTAGTTACAATTACACTGTACATTTGAGAGTCAACGGGAACTTCAATTGTTTCTTCTTTTTTACAACTCGCATTTATTAAAACGAGAATAACAAATAACCAACTAATTTTTTTCATAATCTTTTATTTCTTCTGCAAACGTTGACTTTTTTATAGACTTAAAACGTATTGAAGCCAACAAAATGACATCAAATATAAAATGTGCTGTTGCTGGAGCTAAAATTCCCATTTCTTTGAAAAGACAACCAAAAACAATAATTATTAAAACCATCACCAGTCCGTAAATGCTTATACCAACATCTTTTGGATTTAGGTAACCATGTATGGCCACAAATAATATTGATGTAATAATTATACCTAGATAGTGTTGTGCAAACCCACGAAAGAAAAGCTCTTCTCCAAAACCTGCACAAAAACTGATAAACAGAATTCCCGGAATACTTAAATCTAACCGAGAAAGTATTACCTCATACTTACTAGCGCTTTTTGCTACCCATTTGGTTCTAATTATAGAAAGAGCTATCACTGCACTTAAAATTCCAGTGACTATTCCAGCTGTTAATTGCGTAGAAAAAGAATAATCTGTTGTAAAGAGTATAGAAAAAGTGGAATCAATAAACCAGTAAATCAATAGAAGACCAATTCCACCAAAACCAAACAAGGTGAAAACTCCAAGCCAAAAAACTAGCCTTTTATTGGTCAATCCTTCTTTTTTTAGGAAGGGGAACTCCTTCAGAATATGCCTTTAAATTTTTGAGGCCCTTTTCATAGTTTGAGGTAAATATCCCTTTGAGAACAATGGTTGAAGGTTTTAGTAAAAAGGGATATTCGGTACCAACTAGAATCCAACTTACGAGGGTTCGATTACCTTGAACCTCAAATAAAAATTCTCCTTGATTAACTTTTTCGTAATCTTCTTTTTCGTAGGTCAAACTCGTTTGAATATTTTGGTTTTTTTCAAATCCTATAATTTCAATTCGTCCTCCTTTTTCATTTTCAGACAACCATTTGATTTTTGGCTTTGTTACAGCAGTAACTGAATACCTGGCGGTATCCATGTCTAAAAACCAAGGATGCCACTGAGGCCATTGTTCTATTTCATTTACGTTCCTAAATACAGAATCAATAGGTGCGTTTATAATTATTGTTTGAGAAATAACTAACCTGTTTGGAGTAAATAAACAAAGTGTTAAATAGGCTACAGCAACAGTCAATAGTCCTACAAGTACGTATTTAAAATAAGTCATGCTGCAAAAGTAAATGACCTGCCGATCAAATGTGTTGAAGTAAAAACAATTGTGCTAACAAAGTTTTTGTTATACTAACTGTTCAGGCAAATTTTAAAATTTGCAATTCCATATATTAGCGCTATCTAAAAATGAGGCAGTTTTTATTAACCATATTTCTTTTGACTTTGACAATTCAAGTGTTTTCTGCAAGAACAGAATGCTCTGAAAGTGACAGTCTTGCTAGCAAAGAAAAACCAGTTAAAAAGGCTGTAGTCCTATACGGTGAGGCCACTTTATTTAATTCTATTGAATCATTAACCGATGAAAGAATACAAGAATATTACGATTCGATTAAAAAACTTCCGAATCCACCAGAAGAACTACTTGGTCAAATAGGCATGTTTATGTCTATTAAAACGCTTACAAAAATGGAATTGGCGTTTATGCTCGATTCATTGTTTGAGGCAGGAGATCAGCATTATGCATTAATCAATCAAATCAACATTTTTATTGAAAGCCACGATTTTAATGCTCCTAGTGAATTTGAATATACCAAAGAGAATCAAGAATATCCTGCACATAATTTTTATGGTATTTGGAACACGACTAAACCACACCCATATCCTACTTCACTATGGGAAAAGGATTCGTCAAATAGGCTATTGTTAACGAGTAAGGATCTTGGAGAATACGTTTCTCCAGTTGGAAAAATTGTGATTACGAGTACCTATGGGCACCGTTGGAATCGTTCGCACCGTGGAATTGATTTGGATTTACAGGTTTGGGACCCTGTAAAATCTGCATTTAAGGGAAAAGTTCGCTATGTTGGTTTTTATGGAGGTTATGGAAGAGTGATTGTAGTACGGCATCATAACGGTTTAGAAACTCTTTATGCCCATTTGCATCGTTACAAAGTTGCTATTGGTGATGATGTAGAAGCTGGTGAGGTAATTGGCCTGGGCGGAAGTTCTGGTCAATCTACTGGTAGTCATCTGCATTTCGAATGTCGTTTTAAAGGTGTGGCATTTGACCCGGCGCAAATAATAGATTTTAAAGAAAAAGAATTGGTTGATGCACAAATTACTTTGGTGAAAACCAAATGGGGATTCGCCGCCATTCCTGATGGAGTTACTTATTATACAGTAAAGTCCGGTGATTATTTATATGGCATTGCAGAAAAGTTTGGAACTGACTGTACTCAAATTTGCAATCTTAACAACATCAACAGAAACTCTACCCTTAGAGTGGGGCAAAAATTGAGAATCTTATAACATGGAAAACCTTTTCGATTTTACCAATTACAGAGAGCACCCTACCCAGAAAGAATACCAGGTGTTTCATTTTGTTCGCAAGGATCAAGCTAATTTCTTTGAAAATTTGCTCGTGGAACAAAAAATTGGGTTCGAACGGGATGATGATCCACAGGAGAAAGGAATGGTTCATTATTTTGCCATTAAACGCTCTGATTTAAAAGTGGTAGAGAAATTAAATGATATGGCCATTGGGCAATACAGAAATAAATTTATTCCCAATACTGGGTTTCGGTGGTTTGTATTGATTATTGGAATGGTGGCAATTTCTCTGGCATTTATTGGATATTTTAAAAGCCGCTAAATAACTAACCACATAACTTTTTCGGCGTTTATTAAATTGGATGCACTTTTGAATATTAAACTCATTAAATGAAATTCATAGCCTTTCTTACATTTTGTCTTTTATGCTTTTTTAGCCAAGCGCAACAAAACCACGTAGAAGGTGAGGTTATCGTCAAGCTTGAAAATGTTGGGGCAGAAGAATATTTGGAAAATATTAACCGATTGTTTCCTGAGCTTTCTGCAGAGTATAAGGAGCCCCTTTCTATAAATTTAAACTTGCACCTTTTAACTTATGATATTACAGTTGAGCATGGATTTAGTCCATTAAAAAAGTTCAGCGAATTGCCTACTTGTAAATTTGCACAATGGAATCATACAGATATTGAATACCGTAAGGCACCTAACGACCCATCATTTGTAGCACAATGGAGTTTAAAGAATATTGAGGCAGAACAGGCTTGGGATATCACTACAGGTGGCATGACAAAAGATTCTCATCAAATTGTACTTGCTGTAATTGACGAATCCTTTTTGTTAAACCATGATGACATGATAGATAGGTATTGGAAAAATGAAAATGAAATTCCAAATAATAACATAGATGACGATAACAATGGGTACATTGATGATTACGATGGTTGGAACGCATTTGAAGATACTGGTTATGTACATCTAAGAAAGGCAACCAATCATGGAACTATGATTAGTGGAATTATTGGGGCTAGCACAAACAACTCACAAGACATTTCTAGTATTAACTGGAATATGAAGGTTATGCCCATACTCGGTGGTGGAACCATTATCGAATCTGTAATTTTAAAAGCTTATGATTACGTTTTAACTCAAAGGTTGATTTACAATCGTACTTCTGGAGACTCAGGAGCATATGTTGTTGGTGCAAACTCCTCTTTTGGTGTGGATAACGGAAAACCAGAAAATTACCCCGCTTGGTGCGAAATGTTTAATACCATGGGGGATGCTGGTATTGTAAGTGTAGGTGCCGGTCCTAACTTGACAATAAACATTGATGTTGCCGGAGATGTACCATGTAATTGCCCTAGTACTTATTTGATAGGTGTAACTCGAACGGATATTAATGATCAATTAAATGGAGGAGGATATGGTCCCATAAATATGGATTTGGGTGCTCCCGGTGTTGGAGTCTTGTCTTTGTCCGCCACTAATTCAGTTACAACCGGAACGGGAACGTCCTATTCCGCTCCTATGGTAACGGCTGCTCTTGGTTTAATGTATTCCGCAATACCTTATGATTCGATGAAGTTTTATGAGAATAAACCAGATGAATTGGCTCATAAAGTGCGTGCATTGTTACTTGACAATACTAAAGCTATTCCAACCTTAACAAATAAAAGCACGACTGGCGGAATGTTAAACCTATATCGTTCAGTATTAGCAGCTTCTAATTTTAACGATGTTTCTGCTGGACAAATAGACTTTAATTCTCAATTAGATCTATTTGAAGTTTATCCTAACCCCGTTTCGGATAAAGTCATTTTAAGGTTAAATGAAAACAATTCAGAAACATATAATGTTAATGTTCTGTCAAGTACGGGCCAGTATTTATTCAAAGATCAGTCATTTTCGTCTCAAAGTTTAGAGTTAGATTTAGAAGGGGTAAAAGCCGGTATATACTACTTGCATATTTCTGCAAAAGGAACTCCTTTAGATGTAAAAAGAATAATTAAACTATAGAATTTTTATTCAATAAAGCCGACAACACATATTGAAAAAATTAGAATTAATAGTTCGTAATAATTACATGTTCAATTCGTTATTGGATGTGCGCTTTTTCATTAACCCATTAATAATACTCGTTTTTTGTTTACTTGGTTCACAAGCGTATGCACAAAATAGTCATGTCCAAAATGAGGTTATTATTAAACTGGATAATGTTGAAGTTGAAGATTATTTAAAGAGAGTCAACCAGTTGTTTCCAGAACTTTCTGCTGAATTTAAAGAGACACTTTCAGATAACTTAAATCTGCACCTTATATCTTTTAATGAAACAGTTGGTTATGAAAACAGTCCCTTGCGAAAATTCACTGAACTTCCAAGTTGTTTGCTTGCTCAATGGAACCATACTAATATAAAGTTTCGAAAATCACCTAACGATCCGTCTTTTGTTGCACAATGGAGCTTGAAAGCCATTGAAGCTGAAAAAGCTTGGGATATTAGTACTGGAGGATTCACTAAAGACAATCAGCAAATTGTACTTGCAGTTATTGACGATGGGTTTGTATTAAATCAAGATGACATGGGAGGCAGGTATTGGAAAAACGAAAGTGAAATACCAAATAACAATATTGATGATGACAATAATGGGTATGTTGATGATTACCATGGGTGGAACTCACTTATGGATACAGGTTTTATTTACCCATTTTCGAATGCCCACCACGGAACCAAGGTAATGGGCTTAATGGGAGCTACTACCAATAACTCTCAAGACATGGCAAGCATTAACTGGAATATAAAAGTTATGCCAATTCAAATGGGTAATTCTGTAACTGAATCGTTAGTAATAAAGGCCTACGATTACGTTTTGAGTCAACGAATAAAATACAATCGAACAGGGGGTGATTCTGGAGCTTTTGTCGTAGCGGCAAATTCTTCTTTTGGAGTTGATAGAGGCAGTCGAAATGATTATCCCATTTTGTGTAATTTATTTGATGTTATGGGAGATGAAGGAATAATAAGTGTAGGTGCTGGTCCAAACTCTCTAGTTAATATTGACATAGTTGGAGATATTCCATGTACATGTGCAAGTGATTATTTGATTTCAGTTACAGCTACAAATATCAATGATCAAATTAGGTTTGGCTATGGATTTGAAAACATGGATATAGGAGCGCCCGGAATTGATGTAATATCGCTTGTGGGTTCAAACTCTATTGGTAAAGTTACAGGCTGTTCTTTTGCTGCGCCTATGGTGTCGGCAGCAATAGGTTTAATGTATTCTGCAATTCCTTATGATACGATTATGTACTATCAGAATAAACCAGATGAGTTAGCTCAAAAAGTACGTACATTGTTACTTGACAATACTAAAGCTATTCCAACTCTAGAAAATAAAAGCACCACGGGAGGAATGTTAAACCTATATCGTTCAGTATTAGCAGCTTCTAGTTTTAACGATGTTTCTGCGTCAAATGGAGTTGTTGATTTTCAAAATGATTTAATTACAATTTACCCGAACCCAACTAATAATATAGTTTCGATTCAGATAAATAATCTAGATCAATCAAAATATACTTTGAGTTTGTTCTCAATAACTGGACAACGCATTTTAGGAAATGAAATCTCGTCTTCAGAAACTCTTGAAGTTAATTTGCAAAATTTAAACAAAGGAGTGTATTATTTGCGTTTATCTTTGGAAGGGAACCTTGTTGAGGTGAAAAAGATAGTAAAACAATAAATTGAAGAAAATTAGTGTCATATTATTTGGGATAATCTTGCTCGTAACTTCTTGTAAAAAGGATAACGATGAAGAAGATTGTGAACCAACAGGTCCAGAATACAAACGCACAGAATATACCCTTCAACCTCCTGCATATTTCCCGCCTTTTCCACAACAGATTATTCTTACTGAAGAAATTGTTTCTCTAGGTCGAAGTTTGTTTTATGAAAAGAAACTATCAGGTGATGGCACTCAGTCTTGTGCAAGTTGTCATAACCAAGCTTATGGTTTTTCTGATTATGGTAACCAGTTTTCTGAAGGAATAGATGGGTTAAAAGGGGATATGAATGCCATGGCAATAATTAACTTGAACTGGGCAAATGGATTCTTTTGGAATGGTAGAAGCGCAACGTTAGAAATTCAAGCAATTGAACCAGTGATAAACCCAATTGAAATGCACAATACATGGGAAAGTGCAATTAACACGTTAAAGGGAGATTCATTTTATATTGCTAAGTTCTACGAAGCATTTGGTACAAATGATTGGGATTCAACCCACGCAGCTGAAGCAATTGCTCAATTTGAAAAAACGCTTTTAAGTGGCAATAGTGTATATGATGAATATAATGCAATTTGGGAGCAAAATGGAGGAGCTCAGATTGTTTGGCCAAGTCCTGAAGTTCAAAGAGGGTATAGAATTTTCACAAGTGAACCTAAGAGTGTTTCTGGTGTTGCTGGTGGCGACTGTTATCACTGTCATTCTGTAGATAATTTGTTGTTTACCAATAATGAGTTCATGAATAATGGTCTAGATGTTAACCCCAAACAAGGACTGGCGGATGTAACTGGTTTGTCTACAGATATTGGTAAATTTAAAGTTCCAACTCTTAGAAATGTTGAAAAAACTGGTCCTTACATGCACGATGGGCGTTTTCAAACATTGAAAGATGTAGTTAATTATTACAATTCAGGTGTAAACGCCAATTCACCAAACATAGCTTCAATTATGGAAGACAGTGGTGGGGGAGTTGGTATTGCAGATGGTCTTAATTTAACTGATGATGAAAAAGATGACCTAATCGCTTTCCTTAAATCACTTACAGACAATCAATTTCTTACCAATCCGGACTTTTCAGACCCGAATAAATAGCTAAAACCCAAACGGTTTACTTTTTTGTTACGTTAACTATTATTAGGAGATAATTAGTTATTTGATTTCGTTCAGTTTTGATGCAAAATATTTTTATTCTTGCATTTAAACGTAGTATCTTTTTAGGCTAGATATGAAAATTGCTTCAGGGGTTTATTTCACTTTTGTTTTACTATTGATTTCATTGAGCTCTTTTGCCCAATGTCCAAGGTTATTAGACGGAAATGGAGTGGCTAGTAACAATCCTGTTTGGATTCATTGTAATGGCACACCTTACACACTTTACATTCAAACAAATCAGCCTACTGGAGCCTACACCATTAATTGGGGAGATGGGAATTCAAGTGCAGGTGCTAGTTTAAATCCTCCGGCTACCATTTCACATAACTATCCAGCAACACTTCAGAATTATACAATCACTTTTACCGAAACTGGTTCAGGATGTACTGTTACAGGTTTGCTTGTCGTTGAGAGGCCCGTAAATGCATCAATAACAAGACCTCTAGGGTCGGGAGGGGCAACTACCATATGTGCGCCAGGAGACTTGGGGTTTATTAATTCAAGTACTGATGTGTCCGTCAATACTACCTTTCGTTGGGATTTTGGTGATGGCTCACCAATCTTGAATAAAAACTACACCGATTCAGGACAAACAAACACACACACCTACCAAAGAAACACGGTGAACTGTAATACAGTTGTTCGACTCGAAGCTGAAAACTATTGTACCGTTGTTGCTTCTTTTGCTACGGTTGGCCCAATAAATATTTATGATTTAGACGATGCGGCAATTACACCTTCTGCCACGTTTTTATGTTATCCTGATACTGAATTAACGGTGATCAATTCCTCAGATCTTAACTGTCGCCCTCAAGGAAACACCACCCAGCGTTACGAATATTGGAATTTTGGTAATTATTGGGGACAAGGGGGAGATAGTTTAAAAGGCTGGATTCCGTTTTCTAATCCGCCTTCATTAGCACAACCTTTGGCTTTTCCTGGTAAAGGCTCTTATACCATAACCCTTTATGATAGCAATATGTGCGGTATTGATACTACCAATACAACTGTTGTAATTGGTGACCCTCCTGTTGCGGCTTTTAGTACAGATAAAGATACTGTTTGTGCTGGCGGTCGAATACGATTCTTTAATAATTCAACAGGTGGAGGTAACCAAAGTCGTTGGAATTTTGGAGATGGTGTATGGCGAACTCGAGGTATGGGTAATCAAAATAGAACATTCAATACCCCTGGTTTGTATACGATTTACCTTGCTGTTTTTAATACTGGTGGAACCGGTTCCTGTACGGATACCATTAGCAAGCAAATTTTTGTGTTGGATGGGCCCACAGCCGATTTTCTAATTACCCCAACTAGTGCTTGCGATTCGTTAGAAGTAATAATTACTGAAAATTCGGGCAATGCAGCCCAATGGAGTTGGGACTTTGGAGATGGAAGCACTGATACTGTCTCAAGTCCACCAAACCATAAATATAATACCATAGGAAATTTTGATATAGAACTTGTAGTAACTCATTCAAACGGATGTACCGATGACATTACCAAATCGGTCGATGTTTTTGGATCGCCAGTTGTTGATTTTACACCCAAAAACGTATGCGAAGGAGTAACCGCTTCTTTTACCGATAATTCAACCTCTCCTGGGGGAGATGCATTTACCTCATGGACTTGGGATTTTGGTGATGGAACGGGAAGTACTGCTCAAAACCCAACACATCAATACGACAGTTCTAGAACTTATACGCTTGTGTTAACTGTAACTACTGCAAACTGTACAAGTACCGATAGTTTTAATTTGATAGTTGAGCCTAAACCTTCTGCTATTTTTACAATATCCGATTCAATAGGTTGTTCACCATTAGTCACTTCTTTTACCAATAATTCATTAGTATCTACCAGTTACTATTGGAGTTTTGGTGATGGAGACACTTCTACTCAAACTTCTCCAAATCACACTTTTTTAAATTCAACCGGTGCAACGGTAGGGTATCAAATAACAATGATTGCTAGTACAGCTTTTGGTTGCAGTGACACCACTTTAGATTCTGTTCATGTATTTCACGTGCCCAATAGCAGTTTTACTTCAAACGCTCTACCACAATGTGGGCCCAGTACAGTAAACTTTACTAATACAAGCACTGGCGGAGTAGGGCAGCAATGGTTTTTTGGTGATGGAGATACCAGTATTGCACCAAATCCGTCACATACCTATCAAAACCAAACTCTGTTTATTGAGAATTATACTTCCAAACTTGTAGTTACTTCAAATAATGGATGTACCGATACTAGCCAACAAGTAATTGTCGTTTACCCTGAACCTGTTTTTACCTTCCAACCTAATCCAGATTCTGGTTGTAGCCCATTGCAAGTTGTTTTTCCTGCAGTAACAGGTGCAGTGGCTTATAAATGGTATTTTGGTGATGGAGATTCAGCAACGGGCTCAACCCCGACCCATGTTTATCGAAACTCAACTACCAACAACGTTGTTTTTACTTCAACTTTAATTGCAACCAGCAGTTTTGGCTGTTCTGATACAAATACCGGTACAGTTGTGGTTCATCCAAATCCTACAGCGGCGCTCAGTGTGTCCGATTCAATAAACTGCCAACCTCACTCCTTAAATATTTCTAATAATTCTACTGGTGCAATTAAATACAATTGGGATTTTGGAAACGGCGATACGAGTGATACCAGCGCAGCATTCTTTCCTTACATATACACGCACAATAATTCTACACCGACTAATTTTAACTTGCAAATAATAGTTGAATCACAAGAGGGATGTTTTGATACAGCATCAAAAACAATAACTACCTATCCTCAAATTCACGCCAATTTTGGAATGAATGATTCTATCGGTTGCTCTCCGTTAGGAGTGAATTATACAAACAATTCGGCAGGTGCACAATTCTACCAATGGCATTTTGGTGATGGGGCAACAAGCATTAATAGTTCTCCCAGTTATACTTATTTCAATAACACGTTGGTCGATACTTTGTTTTATCCAAAATTGGTAGTCACCAGTTCGTTTGGATGTACAGATAGTATTCAAGATACTGTTCAAATTCACCCATTGCCAATTGCTAGTTTTACCAAAGATAAAATCAATGGGTGCCACCCGTTGTTGGTAAACTTCACAAATACTTCAGCAATTGCAGATACCAATTATTGGTATTTTGGAAACGGAACCATGTTAGGTTCAAATAATTCAAACATTACAAATACTTATACCAACTTTGGGGCAACGTCGGTTTTAAACACGGTTTTACTCGTTACCGAAACCCAGTATGGTTGTTTAGATAGCACGACTCAAACGGTAGATGTTTATCCAAACATTATTTCAGATTTTCAATTAAGTGATACTGCCGGTTGCGCTGATTTGGAAGTTGACTTTACAGACCAATCAACCGGAGCAACTTTTTTCACTTGGCTGTTTGGTGACGGAAACTCGAGTAGTAATAAAAATTCGAATCACATTTATTTAAATAAAACTTTAGTTGACACAACCTATTCAGTTGAATTTGTTGTTCGATCTAGTTATGGTTGTGTAGATACATCAAGCAAAAACATTGTGGTTCATCCTTTACCTATTAGTAGCTTTAATACTAGTACAATACGTGGCTGTCAGCCATTGGCCGTTAATTTCACCAATAATTCCATTTTAAATGCATCAAATGTTTGGGATTTTGGAACAGGAGACACTTCGCATTCAACAGGTAACGTCACTTATTCATTCACACATAGTATTAATGTGCCTACCACATTTACCGTTGAGCTTTTTTCTGAAACGGTAAATGGTTGTCGAGATAGCTCGACTAAACAGGTTGAAGTTTTTCCAAGTATTATGGCTGATTTTAATCTGCCAGATTCGGCTGGTTGTTCCGATTTTACTACGCAGTTTATTAATCAAAGTAATGGAGAAAGCCAATACGAATGGACTTTTGGAGATGGGGGAATTGAACGTATAAGTGATCCCATGCATACTTTTAGTAGCTCAGATACGGTAGACAAAGTTTTTAATGTTCAATTAAAAGTGATTTCCATCTACGGTTGTGAGGATAGCATTACTAAGAATGTAACGGTTTATCCTACCCCTGTTGCAGCATTTGTTCCAACTCCGATTAATCAGAAATATCCTGATGCAACCGTTAATTTTACAAATAACGGTAATGTGGGCCCTTGGAATTATGCTTGGAATTTTGGGGATACATCAACAAGTTCGGTAAGAACTCCCGCTGATTACACCTATGGCACTTGGGGCGAATTTGATATTGAGCTCATTGTTTCTACTAACCATTGTAGCGATACAGCTAAACAAACCATAACCATTGAACCGCCAAAAGCTGTGGTTAATTTTAATGCGTCTGCTGCGGGCTGTCGCCCATTAACCTTATACATTAATAACAGCACGATTTACGGGAAAGATTTTGTTTGGAATTTCGGTGACGGAGGAACAAGTAATCTTGAAAACCCAGCACCTTACACTTATTATTCTCCAGGTACTTATAGCGTTACTTTAACGGTTATTGGTTACGATAACGGAATTGAGAATGTGTTTAAAACCGACAGCGTAAAAGTGTTTGATAACGCAATAGCATTATTCGATTACAGGCCACTAGAAGTGTCGGTACCTTCACACCCTGTAATATTTTATAACATAAGCCAAGCTTCAGATAGATGGAATTGGGATTTTGGTGATGGTTCAACGTCCACTGAGAAAAACCCTGAATATTACTACACCAAAGGTGGAACGTATACCATAACTCTTATTGCTGACAACGAATACGGCTGTGCTGATACCTTCTCAGTAGAAAATGCAGTAGAGGCCATTGAAGTTGGTGAAATTGTATATCCGACAGCATTTACACCGGACCCAAATGGACCTTCAGGAGGTTTTTACGACCCAAATACACTTGATAACACTATATTCTTTCCAATTCAGGAAGGGATCATTGAATTCCAGTTTTTTGTGTTTAATCGTTGGGGTGAAATCGTTTTTACTTCGGATGAAATTGGCCAAGGTTGGGATGGGTACTATAGAGGAACAACAACTATGTGCCCCCAAGACGTTTATGTGTGGAAGGCCATTGGTAAATTTGCAAATGGAGCAAACTTCGAAGAAGCTGGGGAGGTTACTTTATTGAGATGATAAAACGAATAGTTTTACATATCGCCTTGGTTTTTATGAGTACTACTTTTGTGTTGGCTCAAGATTTTCAATTTTCTCAGTTTTATGCAACGCCATTATTAATGAATCCGGCGTTTACAGGAAACACTACCCAAAGCAGAGTAACACTTAACTATAGAAATCAGTGGGCTGCGGTTCCTAATTCACTGGGATTCAACACCTTTTCTTTTTCATATGATCACAATTTTGCTAGCTTTAATTCTGGGTTAGGACTACAGGTAATTCACGATAGGGCAGGAACTGGACAACTTCAAACCACGGCTGTTTTATTTAGTTATGCTTACCAAATTCGAATGAATCGTAAATTCAGTATCAAACCAGCCGTTCAATTTGGGGTAGGCAATAGGCACATAAATTTCGACGAATTAGTGTTTAACGACCAACTTCAAACAGGATCAAGTACATCAGCAGTCTCTCAGGAATACAATGATAAATCTCGTTATTATTTAGATTTAAATGCAGGTGCGATTGGGTATACAAAAGCCATGTGGTTTGGTTTTTCACTGCATCATTTAAATCGTCCCGACATTTCACTTATTGGAAATGGAGACAGACTTGAAGTTAAGTATTCGGGACATGTTGGATATAAAATCCCTTTAAAGAAAAGCATTAAAAAAGTAATCGTTTCGGCTCTTACCTTAACAGCGAATTACAAGTCACAAGGCAAACGAGATCAATTGGATGTAGGTGGATATTTTAGTTATGTCCCCATTGTATTTGGGCTTTGGTATCGCGGTATACCGGTTAAAAACATTGAAAAAGGATTACCAAATAATGATGCTATTATTGTACTTGTAGGGTTTAATAAAAACGGCTTTAGAATTGGGTATACCTACGACCTAACAGTTTCTAAATTATCAGCAGCAACTTCTGGCGGAGCACATGAAGTATCTATGTCTTTAGAAATGGCCTCTAAAAAAAGCCAACGCCAACGAAGAAAACGTAGCCGTTTGTTTATTCCTTGTCCTAAGTTTTAAAAGTGTTTTGATATTTCTCATTTGCGAGTGCAGTGAGGCAATCTGTTGGAGGAAAGTAATCTGTTTAATAGAGGTAATAACAAAGAGATTACTTGGTTCCTGCCTCACTCGCAAATATGTAACGCAATTTTAAATCATTGGGTTTCGGCTTTAGAGTCGTGAACGTAGAAATCAAGAGTTTAAAAATCCAAAGAACCCATGTTTGAAGCGCAGGTTTTCGAAGAAAACGTGTGTGAGTTTGGGTTTGACGGTTTTAAAACTTGCAGGATTTCAAGAGAATGAATCTAGCCGAGAGGTTTTTCTTTGCGAACTTTCTTTTTTCTGGAAAAAAAGAAAGTGGAGATTATTAAGGAGTTTGCTTTGGTCAATCTTATCAGCCTCCGGAGAATTCTCTGGTAAATATATATGAGGAATTTGTAAAGCCCTTCTCCAGAGAAAAGCTATCTCACTGTCTGATCGAATGATTACTTCGTTCGTACCTCACTCATAACTACATAATGCTTTTGTGAGTGTAGCGGCTTGTCCGCGCCTCTGAAGTATCCTTCGCAAATGTCTCAGATACATGTGGGGATTCAAAAAGAGATTCCTGGCAGAGTTTATCCCTTAAATAAAGGAAATGAGGCCGTGTGGTTAGAAATATTAAATGTTTACTATTTAAACCACGTCGTAATCAACAACGAGAACTTCTGAAGTGGGTCTTGCTTGACAAGATAAAATGTAACCTTCTTCAACTTCTTCGTCAGAAAGTGCATAATTCATGTCCATTCTAGCTGAGCCTTCAACAACTTTAGCTTTACAAGTACAACATACGGCTCCCTTACAGGAGAAAGGAACATCTGCACCAGCATCCATAGCTGCATCTAAAATGTAGTTTCCTTTGCTCGAAAGTTCAAACTCAAATTCTTCGTCATCCATAATAACTTTAACCTGAGCAGTTACATTATCTAATGGTGCGGGCTTATCTGATTTCTTTACGGGAGCAGTGAACAATTCAAAGTGAATTTTATCCTTGTTTATTCCTTTTGCCTTTAAATGATCCGATACGTCGAAAATCATGCTTTCAGGACCACATAAAAAATATTCATTAGCACCATAAAGGTTACTGTCTATTGAGCTAAGTGCTTCACATTTAGCAGCAGAGATTTTTCCAGTCAGAGCTTCACTAGCTCCATTTTCACGACTCATTAAATAGTTCAATGAAAAACGACTTGAATTTTCTGAAGCTAGATTATCCAATTGCGCTTTGTAAATAGTTGAATCGGCACTTTTATTTCCGTAGAATAAAGTACAAGTAGAATTTTCTTCGGTCGCTAAAATCGTTTTGATAATAGAAATGATTGGCGTAATTCCAGAACCTGCTGCAAAAAACACATAATGTTTTGTTTGATTTTTTTGAAGCTGAGTAAAAAATCCACCGGTTGGAGCCATTGTTTCCAATACATCGCCAACTTTAAGGTCTTGGTTAGCATAAGTTGAAAACTTACCGCCTTCAATTTGTTTAATAGCAACGGTTAAATCGTTATCACTAACTGGGCTCGAAGACAATGAATATGAACGTCTTACATCTTCACCGTTAATATCCTTTTTGAATGTAAGGTACTGACCTTGAGTGTATTCAAAAATTTCTTTTAAGTTATTTGGGATGTCAAAACTTACAGAAACGGTATCTGAGGTTTCTCTTGTAACATTTTTTACGGTAAGATTATAGAACATAAAATATTTGTTTTTGTCTTCTACTTTGAAGTTGCAAAAATAGTACAGATAAGGAGTAAATCGATTGACAGTTGATTGACTTCAACAAATTTTAGCAAGAATTGATTAATGTCAATATAAAAGCTCACTTTTACCATTACTGTGGGTCGAATTATTGATTAAAATTGTAATCACTAAAAAAATCGCTGGAAATATGGAAAGTGAAAAAAAATTAGAAGAATTTCAAGCAAAGGTTGATCGAGAAGAAAAAATCGAACCAAGAGATTGGATGCCTGATGATTATAGAAAACATTTGGTTCGCCAAATGTCTCAACATGCTCATTCAGAAGTAATAGGGATGCAACCTGAGGGTAATTGGATAACTAGAGCGCCGTCTTTACGGTCTAAAGTTGTTTTATTGGCGAAGATTCAGGATGAAGCAGGGCACGGATTATATCTATACTCTGCTACGGAAACATTGGGTATTACTAGAGATGAGTTGATTGAACAATTACATTCTGGTAAAGCAAAATATTCGTCAATTTTTAATTACCCAACTTTAAATTGGGCCGATATGGGCGCTGTTGGTTGGTTAGTTGATGGAGCTGCAATTGTAAATCAAGTTTCGTTGCAAAGAACTTCATACGGCCCATACAGCCGTGGAATGGTAAGGATTTGTAAAGAAGAAAGTTTTCATCAGCGTCAAGGATACGAAATAGTTGCTGATATGGCATTGGGTTCGCCTGAACAAAAACAAATGGCTCAAGAAGCATTAAATAGAATGTGGTGGCCGTCTCTTATGATGTTTGGTCCGCATGATGCTGATTCTCCAAATACTGGTAATGCCACTAAATGGAAAATTAAAAGAGAAACGAATGACGAATTGCGCCAAAAGTTTATTGACAAAACGATTCAACAAGCTACCGTAATTGGACTGACCGTTCCAGATCCAGATTTAAAATGGAATGAAGAAACTGGGCATTACGAATTTGGAGCAATTGATTGGGATGAGTTTTGGGCAACCGTTAAAGGTGGAGGCCCTTGTAGCAAACAAAGGTTAGACCATCATAAAAAAGCTCATGCAGAAGGTGCTTGGGTTAGAGAAGCGGCAAATGCATATGCTGAGAAGCAAGCAAAAAGAAAAAAAGTAGCATAATAATTTTAAAGGATATGAGTACAGATAATCAGTTTCCACAATGGGAAGTTTTCATTCAAAGTAAAACAGGATTGCCATTTAAACATGTAGGTAGTGTTCATGGTGCCGATGGCGAATTAGCTCTTCAGAATGCAAGAGATTTATATACTCGAAGAATGGAAGGAACTTCTATTTGGGTGGTTCCTACAGACTCTATTGTAGCTTCTACAGCTAGTGATGCAGAGTCTTTCTTTGATCCATCAAACGATAAAATTTACAGAACTCCTACTTATTACAAAATGCCTGAAGGGGCTAAGCATATTTAAGATTTCTGATTATGAATGTAAAAGAAGCTTTAATTCAATACTGCCTTCGTTTGGGAGACGATTCTATGGTATTGGGACATCGTTTGAGTGAATTATGCTCTAACGGACCTTACTTAGAAGAAGATATAGCAATGACGAATATTTCGTTGGATTTATTTGGTCAAACTAGAACGATATTTGATTATGCCTGCGAAGTTGAAGGTGAAGGAAGAACGCAAGACGATTTGGCTTACAAAAGACATGAGCACGAATTTCGATCTGCCTTATTAACCGAACAACCTAACGGACATTTTGGTAACACCATGGCTCGTCAGTTGGTATATTCTACGTTTTATTACCATTTGTTCAAGGAGTTGGCAACTAGCCCTGATGAAAAATTAGCTGCTTTTGCGGCTAAGTCAATCAAAGAAACGGCTTATCATTTACGTCATGCAGGGGAATGGGTCGTACGTTTGGGAGATGGTACAGAAGAATCTCATTGGAAAATTCAAGATGCTTTTAATGATATTTGGAGTTATCGACATGAATTGTTCGAGAAAGATGAAGTAGACTCCACACTAATCGAAGCAGGAATAATTCCTGATACGGCTAAGATTAAAGATGCATTTGAAAATTCGATTAAAGAGGTTTTGGATAGAGCAACTTTAGAAAGCCCAGCTGAAGGTTGGAAAGCGACAGGTGGACGAAAAGGAATCCATAGCGAATACCTAGGGCACATTTTGGCTGAATTTCAATCTATTGTTAGGGAATACCCTAACTCTAAGTGGTAATTTATAACGATTAATATAATTCGGATTACGCAATAATTGTAGTTAAATGTTTTATTAAAAATAATGACTTCCGAAAATACAAAGCAGATTTGGGAAATTTTAGAGTCTATTCCAGACCCTGAAATTCCCGTTATTTCTGTTGTTGAATTGGGTGTTATTCGAAAAGTTGAAGCCACAACAACCAAAACGATCATAACCATTACTCCAACATACTCTGGCTGCCCAGCCATGAAAGTTTTTGAAGACGATATCATAAAAACCATCGAAGAAAAAGGGTATCCAAAAGTTGAAATAAAAACGATTTATTCTCCTGCTTGGACTACCGATTGGATTTCGGAAGAAGCTCGTCAAAAACTCTTAGAATATGGTATAGCTCCACCTCAAAAAGGTACCAATGACAAAGGAGTATTGTTTGCATCCGGTCCGAAAGAGGTTGCATGTCCTCAATGCAAATCAAAAGAAACTGAATTGGTAAGTCAGTTTGGTTCAACAGCTTGTAAAGCCTTATATAAATGCAACAGCTGTGGAGAGACATTTGATTATTTCAAGTGCATTTAAAAGATAGAACTGAATATTGATTATTTCTGCTTGCTCAAGCAACCTTTATAACATTTTTAAGTATTAAGAGAATCAGGAGACTTATCTGATAAGTCTTCAAGGAATACATTTGTGTCTATGAAAATTTTTATCTGTTTTGTTCTTTCTGTAACCATTTCGTTAGCTGCTTTTTCTCAAAATATTCCTAAAAAGTATGATGACATAAATTGGACGTTCTATAACGCAAACATTAATATGTTTTTAAGCACGGGTATTGGTGCATTTGCAAAGGGAGGAATCAATGAAGAGTATGTAAATAATAACCTATCTGTTAATCATCATGCGTTTCATAACTACAATGGGTTTTACATGGAAGCATATAGCATTGTAAATTTTGACCACCCAGCAAACAAGCCCCATTTTAATATGAAATTTGGTAATGGAAGTGAAGCGACATTTGCCGAATCGATCCATTATTTGGCCGACAAATACGCTCAATTGTATGCAGGTCCAAAACTTCAACGGTTTTTTTCTGATGTAGAAACAGACTCCATTAAAAAAACTTTCAAATTGATTGAAAGTAAAAGAATTATGTTTCATGATTATTGGTATTACGATACCGATAGTCAGCGTCTCGTGCCAATTATTAGAGGCATAGGCCTTATTGCCAAAGAAGAAAAAGGAAATAATTATGTGGCTTGGATTGATATGCGATACTTCGATGAAGCCGTTTTGAAACGAATTATGGTGATTACCCCAGCAGGTAAAAAAATTCCGTTTGATCAATACCTGCAAAACAGACCTTTCATTTATGAAAATGTGGAAAGTGGATATTCTAAATACCCAGATCAAGCAAGGTATGACATCTATAATACGGAATTGAACTGTGCTTTTGAATTGGCAAATATGGAAAATCAATTCAAAAATGATTTGCCCAAAATGAAAATTAAGAAGGGTAAATTGGCAAAGTCTAAGTTGCTTAAAGGAGAGATTTTGGCAGGAGAAATGAATGGTCTTTGGACATTGAAGTATTCGAATGGCAAGCTTAGGGCTCAATTTAATTTTAGTAAAGGAAAAGCCGTAGGAAATTTCAAATTGTATTACGATAATGGAGATTTAGCTCAAGAGGGGCAATTAGTTGAAGGAAAAAAAGACGGAGTTATTACAGATTATTTTAAAGGAGGGGCAATAATGTCTAAAAAGTCTTTTGATCTAGGTTTATGCCATGGGGACCACGAATTATTTTTTAATGATGGCAAACCCCATTCTAAATTCTCATTTGTTTACGGAGTACTCACCGGAAATTTTATTCAATACAATGAGGATGGATCTGAAAAATTAAATGGTGCTTTTAAAAATGACGTTATCATTGGAGAATGGAAATTTAACTTGCCTTTTAATGAGTTTTTATGTGATTTTATTGACGAGGAAATACAAAACCAATGGCCGATAATTGGCGCGGAAAAAGATTGCATGAAAGATTGTGTAGCGTCATTTGAATACAAATACGTTCACACATACGAAAAGCATTGCCAAAGAGGATTGTGTTTGAATTCTCACCGAATTGGTGATGTGAAGTAAATTAAAAATCTTCGTTAACACCAAGCCCGAAAAGGGCAAAGTCGTATTTAGCAGGATCTTTAGGGTCTAATTTTCTTAGAACCGACATTAACTCTTCAAGAGCTTTCCAATCGTTTTGTTTACGCTGAATAAGATTTAGTTTTCGGGCCATATTTCCAGTGTGAACGTCTAAAGGAATCATTAATTCTGACATGGGTAAAACATTCCAAATTCCAAAATCTACCCCCGCTTGGTCTTTACGGGTCATCCACCTCAGAAACATATTGATTCTTTTACTTGCCGACCCCTTCTTAGGAGAGCTTACGTGCTTTTCTGATCGCTTTTCGTGGTCAACACTCAACATTATATTTCGAAATTGATTGATAGCATTAAAGGCGTTCTTTTGACCAGAAAAAGCTCCTTCTAATCCATTGTGAAACAAGTACATGTTTCTAAGGGAACCAATAAAAAATTGTAAGTCGATTCCATTAAAAGTGCGGTGCTTAAATTTTTCGAGTTCTAGCACTTCTTTTAAACCTGCATTTAAAACAAAACTATGTGGCTCGTGGCCCATTATGTCCATTATTTTATTGGCATTGTTGATTATTGTTTTGCGCTGTCCCCAAGCGATTGTAGCTGCTAAAAAACCACTAATTTCAATGTCTTCTTTTTTCGAAAATTGATGTGGTATTTGAATGGGGTCATCTGTAATAAAATCGGGATGATTGAATTGGTTAGATTTCGAATCTAAAAAGTCTTTAAGTTCTGATTGAGATAACAAAATACAGTCTTTATTCTTGAATCTGGCCGTCAACAATGGTGAGCTTTCTATCTGCCATTTCTGCTAGTTCTTGATTGTGTGTGACAATTACAAAAGTCTGGTTGAATTTATCTCTTAAATCAAAAAACAGTTGATGAAGTTCCTTGCTGTTTTCAGAGTCTAAATTTCCGGATGGCTCATCTGCAAATAAAACTGCCGGTTGATTGATTAATGCTCTGGCTACAGCCACTCTTTGTTGTTCACCACCACTTAATTCTGACGGTTTGTGATTAGCACGATCGGCCAAGCCTAAAAAAGTGAGGTATTCTAATGCTTTGGCACTTGCCTCTTTTTTAGAAACGCCTTTAATGAAAGCCGGAATACAAACATTTTCAAGTGCTGTAAACTCAGGTAGCAGTTGATGGAATTGAAAAACAAAACCAATTTCCGAATTTCTGAATTTGGCAATTGAATTGCTTGATATTGTGGTTAGCTCTTGGTCGTTTATTATCAATGACCCTCCGTCAGGTTTGTCAAGTGTCCCTAATATTTGAAGCAAGGTAGTTTTGCCTGCACCCGAAGCCCCAACAATAGAAACAATTTCACCTTTTTTGATATTCAAGTTAATATCCTTTAAAACGGTAAGATTGCCGTAAGATTTAGTTATGTGCGTGGCGTTTATCATCTACTATTCATCAAAGGTAAAATAAGCCGCCAAAGGATAATGGTCTGACAAGTCTTCTTTTATTCGTTTGTAATAAACGTTATTTAAGCTAGGACTATGAAAGACATAATCTATTCTTAAAAGTGGGAAAATCCCATTGTATGTACTACCAATTCCTCGCCCTTTATTTACAAAAGCATCTTCTAAATTTCCTTTTATGTGCTCATAAGAATAGGATAGGGGAGTGTCATTAAAATCGCCGCATACAATTACAGGGTGAGGGCTATTCTCAATATGTTCTCTGATTAATTTGGCTTGCCTTTGTCGTTTAATAAATGCATCCTTAAGTCGTCCTGTGATGTTTTTAGCACCGGCAATGGTTTTTTCTTTGGTTATTTCTAAGTTTTTTACAAAAGCATAGTCTTTTTCTCGAAACCCAAGACTTTGTAAATGCATGTTGTAAACCCGAACAATATTTCCGTTAATATCGATATCAGTATACATGCACATGTTAGTTCCTTCTTGCTCAAAAGGCACAATTCCTTTTTCAATTATTGGGTACCTGCTTAAAGTTGCCATGCCAAAATAATTACCCCTAAATTCAATTAAAAATTCAACGTGACGATACTTTGCTTGAGTTACTTGTTTTACACTATCATAGGGTGAAAAATCTTTTCTTGAGCTACTAAAAAACTCTTGGAAACAGTATATATCGTAAAGTTCTTGATCTAAGAACTTAAATATTTTATTTCCGTCTTCGGTCTGAAAAATAGGCCCATTAAGTCCAAATGCTCTTAGGTTGTGTGAAAGCAATTTTACTGATTCAATTGGAGGGTATTCGACTTGATCGTTAAAGCGAACGAATTTTCCGGCAGGAACATAACCAAGGGCTAAAACTACAATCGAAAAGAAAAAATATTTCTTCCATCTGAAAATCCAATAAATAGCAAATAAGACATTGGCCGATAAAAGAAAGAAGTAGCCTAGGCCAATAATTGACACGAACCAAAATTGTTCAGGTTCTGCATAAGGTGCTAAATAAGAAATTAGCAAGGCCAAACCAACAAAAACGTTGATTCCAAAAAGTATTCTATTGATTAGCTTTCTCACTTTTTATTACTGGCTCGAAATAAAATTTCTTTTTCTTCAGCAGTTAAGGCGTCATAACCTGATGCCGATATTTTATCTAAAATGGCGTCTATTCTTTGTTGTTCAGCTTTAGGCCTTGCAGCTGTTTTAGGAGTAGGTTTAGCTTTGCGTTCGTTTTTCACCACCCTCATTTTTGGTTTCTTTTTCTTAAAAAGATTAGAAAGTGGAGTTACAAACGAATAAAATAGTTGCGACAAATCATTGCCTGATTGCAGCATTCGAATAAATGTATAGCCAATTATTGCTCCGCCAACATGAGCCAGCTTGCCGCCTGTGTTTTCCGTTAAATTGAGTAAACTGGTTAGTATAAAAATACCAACACCAATGTATTTTAATGGAAACGTGCCGAAGAACACCAGTTTTACACGATAATCTGGAACAAGAGTAGCGCCCGCAATAACAATAGCCATAACTCCGGCTGAGGCTCCAATTAAACCACCACCAATTGAATCAGATCCGCTTAAAATAAACAGGTTGTATGCTACTAAATAAAACAAACCACCAGCTATACCACCCAAAAAATAAATACTGATAAACCTTTTGGGACCTATGTATTCCAGAATTATTTGGCCTACGAAATAAAGCCAAATCATATTGAAGAATAAATGGAAAAGGCCAGCATGTAAAAACATGTAAGTTACCAGTGTGTAGGGTTTCCAAATGAGTTCACTTAAATCGCCCGGTAAACCAAACCAGCTTTTAAAGCTGAAAAGGGGCTCTAAAAGATTAAAAACTAAAAACACAACAACGTTTACCAGTATTACTTTGGTAAGTGGATTGTCTCCTTTAATTATTCGTTTTAAGTCTTCAACCAAAAAATTACTCATCTTAAAATTTGCTTGGGTTTGCTCGCCAATAACGAATTAAAATATAGCCAAAAAGCATTCCTCCTAAATGGGCAAAATGAGCCACGTTGTCACCTGGGTTATTTTGGAAACCGCTGTACAATTCAAGTGCTCCATAGCCTGCCACAAAATATTTGGCTTTAATGGGTACTGGAATAAACATCATGTACAATTCTGTATTAGGAAATGACATTCCAAAGGCAAGTAATAATCCAAAAACGGCCCCAGAAGCTCCAACTGTGGGAGTGGAGTATGTTGCGAATAACGAACGCAATTGGTCCAAAGAAATAAAGCTCAGCCAATCGGTATCATATTGTCCTGTTGCCATAAGTTGGTTAATAGTTTCCATCGATATTCCGTTACTGGTGAGGTGGGTTAAAACCATTTCGGCCTCAATAAAATGGACCATTTGCTGAATAATTGCAGCGCCAATTCCAGTAGCTAAATAATAGATTAAGAATTTTTTTGGTCCCCAATAAGTTTCAAGAACACGACCAAACATCCAAAGTGCAAACATGTTAAAGGCAATGTGGCTAAGGCCACCATGCATAAACATGTAAGTGAATATTTGAAAGGGTTGAAAGCTGTCAGATTGAAAGTAATACAGCCCCAAATACTTACTTAGGTCAATATTCATTGAAGCACCAACTGAATATGTCCCAATAAAAAATAGGCCATTAATAATCAGTAAGTTTTTAACTACTGGAGGAATAGAATCGAATCCTGATGAACCAAATCCTTGCATTTAATCAAACTTTTTTTGAAGTTCTTCAATAGTAATTCTCGACACAATTGGCTTGCCGGTAACAGTTGTTTGGTGATTTTCGCAGGTAAACAATTGTTCAATCAAAGTGGCACATTCTTCGTTTTCTAAAATACGAGAACGACCTATACTGTCTTTGTAAGCGAGTGAATAGGCCAAGTTCATGTGTGTCTTCAATTCGAGATTTTGCTCGTTTTCTTTGAAATTAAATAACAGTTCGTCAATTAGCTCGTTGCAATTGTAATTTGAAAGTTCTGCAGGAAGTCCACGTACAATGAAAGAATTGTTTCCAAATTCTTCAATTTCAAAACCCAATAAATGAAGTTGGGGCATGAGTTCATTCAAAAGGGCTGAATCACTTGCTTTTAAATCAATATTAACAGGAAATAAACTCTTTTGGCTAATACCTTGATTCATAGCCAAAGCACGCAAATTTCTTTCGTATAAAATACGTTCGTGTGCCCTGCGAACATCTATAATCATTGCACCAGATTTAATAGGTGTAAAGATGTATTTGCCCTGAATTTGAAAAAAATGTTTTTGCGGTGCTAATGTTGTTGTCTCATGGTTCCCGGCTGCATCTTCTTCCTCGTTAATCGGCTCAAAAGAAATGTTTTGCTGAGGTTTAATTTCTGGAGTACTCACCAATGTTTCCCAGCCTTGAGTTATTGGCTTTGTGTATTGAGACCCTGAATTTTTTGATTTAAATTGAGTTGAGGTATTTGATGTGAAAGGGTTAAAATTTTTGTCTACCGGAATTTTAGGTTCTACGATAGGTTGATTAGGTAATATATCATCAAAAGCAGTTTCTCGATTAAAGTCTAAGGTAGGTGATATGTTATGTTCTCCTAAGGCTTTTTTAACGGTGCTTCTAAGAATGGCATAAATCGACCTTTCTTCTTCGAATTTTATTTCAGTTTTGGTAGGGTGAATATTTACATCAATACTCTCAGGGTCACACTCTAAATGTAAGAAGTAACTGGGGTGCATTCCTCTTGGAAGTAGCTCATCATAAGCGGCTAAAATTCCGTGGTGTAAATAGTTGCTTTTTATAAAACGGTTGTTTACAAACAAAAATTGGCCATCTTTTTTCTTCTTGGCAAACTCAGGTTTACAGATAAACCCACTGAGATTTACCATATTGGTTTCTTCTTGTAAAGGAACTAACCGGTCATCATACTTTTTACCAAAAATGGCCACGATTCGTTGTCTTAAAGAACCTGATTCTAAATGAAAAAGTTTAACATTATCTTGGTGAAAGGTAAAATGAATGTCTGGATATATAATCGCAATTCTTTCAAATTGATCTATGATGTGGCGGTTTTCAACTGCATTTGATTTTAAAAATTTCCGCCTCGCAGGTATATTGTAGAAAAGGTTTTTAACTGAAATGGAAGTGCCACGTTCACAAGCACATGGCTCTTGACTTTTAATGTCACTTCCTTCAATGATAATTGAAGTCCCTATTTCGTCTTTTTCGGTTTTAGTTTTAAGTTCACATTGGGCAACGGCAACGATAGATGCTAGTGCTTCACCTCTAAATCCCATGGTTTTAATGTGAAACAAATCATCAGCACTTTGTATTTTGGAAGTTGCATGTCTCTCTAGGCTTAATCTTGCATCCGTTGGACTCATGCCTTTACCGTTGTCAATAACCTGAATTAAGGTACGCCCCGATTCTTTAATAATTAATTGAATGTGATCGGCTCCTGCATCAATGGCATTCTCAACCAACTCTTTAACAACTGATGCTGGTCGTTGAACAACCTCACCAGCAGCGATTTGATTTGCCACACTATCGGGCAAAAGTTTAATGAAATCGCCCATGTGTTACAAGTACAAAAAGTAATAGAAAAACATTATTAGTATACCAGCTATAAAGGCAATTCTCAAGTTACTTTTATTGAAATGGCCTTGACGGGTTCGGTTAAGCTTCCATTCCTTAGCCATTTTATAGCGAGTAATTTCTGAATTTTGCATGCTCGCTTCGTGCTTCATTTCAGACTTAATAACCGCTATGCGATTTTCAAGTTCTTCTTTGTCAGCATCGTAGTATCGAGTTTTAAAATTAAATCTCTTATTTCTATTTAGTTTTATGAATTCAGGCACTCTTTTTCGTAGTCTTTTTTGAACCAAACAAAAATAAGCACTTTGCCCTGATTTTGCTTGACTCAATACAATTGCTAGTTTACAAATGTTAATGGTAAATTATTGCATTTTTAGTTGGTGTTTCTTTAAATTAAAGAAGAACAAAATTACCTTCGCAATATGAGCATAGTAAACAACTTTTTAAATGAAGTTCGACACGAATTTTCGTCTCAAAAATTGGATTTAAAATCTGTTTCAGACGATCCAATTAAACAGTTAGAAAAATGGATTGAAGAAGCAGTAGATTCCCAAATTTTGGAACCCAATGCCATGGTTATTTCAACCGTTGCCGATAATGGAATGCCATCTTCTAGAGTGGTGTATGCTAGAGGTATTGAAAAGAGTGGACTAAAGTTTTATACAAACTACAATAGCCGTAAGGGAAAAGATATTGAAGCGAATTCTAAAATTTCTGGCTTGTTTTTTTATGCTGAATTAGAACGTCAAATCAGGTTTGAAGGAACGGTTCAAAAACTTTCGGAAAAGGAATCAGATGCGTATTTTAACGCAAGGCCATTAGAAAGTAAATTGGGGGCTTGGGCTTCAGAGCAAAGTAGTGCTATCGACAGTAGAAATGTTTTGACTGAGAGACTCGAAAAATATAAAACTGAATTTGGTGAAAATGTTCCTAGACCACCTCATTGGGGGGGGTATTTAATCAAACCTAAGTTGTTTGAATTTTGGCAAGGAAGGCCTGCCAGGCTTCATGACCGGTTGGTTTATGAGTTGAAGGAGAATTCGTGGTCAATTAAGCGAATAGCCCCTTGATGAATCATTATTTATCAAATTATAGATTTGGAGGTCGTTTATTTGAGTCTGCTCCCAAAACAAATACCGAATTAATTGTAGTTATACCTTGTTATAATGAGGTTAGTTTAATTGCTTCTCTTGAAGCTTTATTGGCTTGTGAGAATAAATCGGAATATAGTGTTGAGGTAATTGTTGTTGTCAATGCCAGCGAGACTGAAACAGATGAAATCAAAGAACTCAATCAGAAAACTTTTAACGAAGCTACAATTTGGGCGAAAGAAAACTCAAATGATTGGATCAATTTTTTAGTTTATTTAAATAACGACTTACCTAAAAAACATGCGGGAGTTGGCCTCGCACGTAAAATTGGTATGGATGAGGCGGTAGACCGTTTTGAGCAAATTGATAATCAAAAAGGTATCATTGTTTGCTTTGATGCTGACTCGAAGTGTGATTCAAATTATTTAGTCGAAATTCAGAAACATTTTAGTGTAAATCCGAAAGCAAATGGAGCCTCAATTCAGTTTGAACATCCTATTGAGGGTGATGAGTTTAGTAGAGAAATTTATGATGGCATTGTGCTATACGAGTTGTTTTTAAGGTATTACAGGCAAGCATTTAAATATACTGAACATCCTCAAGCATACCATACCGTTGGTTCTAGTATGGCGGTAACCACTAAGGCTTATCAGATGCAAACAGGGATGAATAAGCGCAAAGCTGGTGAAGACTTTTACTTCTTACAAAAGATTATTCAACTCGGAAACTTTATTGAAATAAATACAACAAGAGTTATTCCTTCCCCAAGAACAAGTGATAGAGTTCCTTTTGGAACGGGTAGGGCATTGTTAGAATTTATTGACGGAAGAGATTTGAAAAGTGCCTACAGTTTCCAATCTTTTATTGAAATTAAAAATTTTATTGAGGCTATTTTTCGTGAATACAGAGAAGGTGGTGATTTTGGTGATTCGTTTATTGAAAATTTGTCAGCTTGTATGAAAAGTTTTCTTCAAGATTCAGACTTTAGAACTCGCAGTCAGGACTTGCGTCAATATGGAAAAAATGAGGTTACCTTTTCAAAGCGTTTTTACAACTGGTTTAATGCTTTCAGGGTATTAAAATTTGTTCATTATTCGCGCGATCATTTTTACCCAAATGGAGATTTATTGAATGAGTGTATGCAGGTTTTAGCCTCAACATCAGATTCTATTGACACCACAACTGAGATTGAAATGCTTGAAAAGTATAGAGCGCTGGATAGAATTGGTTAGAAGGATATGAATTGATTAATCAAAAAAAAGGGGCTTATTGCCCCTTTTTTTTACCAATGGAATAATATTATTTAGCCGCTTTTTTGGCCTTGGCGGGAGCTTTTTTAGCCGCTGCTTTTTTAGGAGCTGCTTTTTTTACTTCCTTTTTAGCTTCAACTTTAGTTTCTTTGGCTTCAGCAGGTTTAGCTGCAGCTTTTTTTGCTGCCTTTTTTTCTGATGCTGCTTTTTTCTTTAGGTTTTCTTTTTCTACTTGGTTTAATCTTTTACTTACCGGTTGACGAGTCTTTCCATAAGTTCCTCTGGCTCTTTTCCCTTTTCCCGATTTTTTATCTCCTTTTCCCATACTAGAATAATTTTTGTTTTAGTGCCTCCGAATATAATACAATAGAGGGAAACATAAAATTTGAACATAAAAAAAGCCCTATTCTCAAAAGAAAATAGGGCTTTTAAAGCTTTTAAGCGATCTCTTAGTTCACTGAACTAGATAATTCAGCACCTGCTTTGAATTTTACAACGTTTTTAGCTGCAATTTGGATTTCTTTCCCAGTTTGTGGGTTACGTCCAGTTCTTGCTGATCTATTTGAAATAGAAAAAGAACCGAATCCTACTAATGCTACTCTGTCACCTTTTTTAAGTGCACCTGAAGTTGCATCAATAAATGAATCTAAAGCTCTTTTTGCATCTGCTTTAGAAATTCCAGCTCCATTAGCCATTGCTTCAATCAATTCCGACTTGTTCATCTTAGTAATTCTTTTTAGTTAATAATTAATCAATTCGTTCCTCAAAAATATACGAAAATCAAGCCCAGTCAAGGCTAGCGAATGAAAATGCCTGATTTTGTTGAAAAGTATGGGTGATTGTTAATAAGTGCGCCTGAAATGTGCGCTATTTCTACGATTCTTGCCATTTTAATCGATAAAATGAAGCAGATTAGGCCCTTTTTGTAAGCTAAAAAGGGGGAAACAAGGGGGCTTATTCTTGTTTTTCGACCCAAATACGGTCTTTGCCAGCAAATTCAGGCGTCTGTATTGATAGAACCTTACTGGGTTTTGTTCCTGTATTTTTATAAGAATGAATGATTCCTTGGGGAATCAGAAAAAAATCGCCAGCCTTCAAATGCATTTTTTCTTTACCGATATAAAAGATTCCGCTTCCTTCTATTATATATATGCTTTCGGAATGTCTTTTATGATAATGTGGTTTAACTGTATCATTAACCCAAATCAAAAACGATGATTGATGTTGATCGCTCATTAATTTTTGAACGGTAACGTTTGGTTTTAATGAATCGGCTATAGTATTGTTTAAGTTTATCTTTTCTTGGGAAAAACATGCGCCGACAGATCCAAATAGAATTAAAACGAAAATAATACCCTGTTTCATCTTTAATAGAATTAAGCTATTAGAATTTGATCAGAAAATCCTCGTAAAAAATCTTCGGTTTTCATTCTCTTTTTTCCTTCAAGTTGAATTTCATGTAACCAGATAACTCCATCAGAAACTTCAATACCTAATTTGTTTTTTTCTTGAACTACTTGATTTGGGGTAGTATTGGGTTTGTGCTCAATAGAACTTTCATAAAGTTTTAGACCTAGTTCTTTACTATTAGTAACTACTCGTGTAAATGCACATGGGTAAGGACTTAAACCTCTTATTTTATTATGAATGTTATTCGCTGTTTCGTTCCAGTCAATTTTACAAAACGGCTTAAAAATTTTATGAGCTTCTTTAAGTTTTCCTTTTGCCAATTCGCTTTGAGGTGTTGTACTTAAATCCCCAGCTTCAATCCTAGTTAAGGTTTCCACTACTTTTTTAGCACCTATGTCCATCAGCCTGTAATAAAGACTGCCAACATTTTCATTTTTACCAATTTCTACTTTAGTTTGATCTAGAACATCTCCAGTGTCAATTTCGTGTTTTAGAAAAAAGGTAGTTACACCAGTTTTGGTCTCGCCATTTATAATAGCCCAATTTATGGGAGCGGCACCTCTATATTGAGGCAATAAACTTGCATGTAGATTAAAAGTGCCTAGTTCAGGCATATTCCAAACAACTTCAGGGAGCATTCTAAAAGCCACAACAATTTGAATATCTGCTTTCAAGTTTTTTAACTCCTCTAAAAAATCTTCGTCTTTTAAGTTGGTAGGTTGTAATACTTGTAACGAGTGTTTTATCGCGCATTGTTTTACCGCACTTTGTTGCAGTTTTTTTCCTCTCCCAGCCGGTTTGTCTGGAGCGGTTACAACTCCTACTATATTTTTATTAGCATCTATTAATGCTTCCAAAATTCCAACTGCAAAATCGGGAGTACCTAAAAAAACAATTCTCATTACACTTTAGTTTCTTTCCATTTCCCCCATTTTAGGTAAGGGAAAATCATCATTAAAAACAATACAAAGTAAATGAATTCACTTGTCCATACTTGGTATAACTCAACATTTGCAAGATTGGATATCCACCAAGCACAAATCAAATAGATAAATACGGTTGAAGATTCCATGATAAGACCAATACCAGTTTTACCCGCTCCTGATATTACTCTAAAACCTATTATTACTGATGTAAATACAAACAGAACAGTAAAAACCACCTGCATAGTTGGAAGTCCAATGAGTAAAACCTCGGGGTTATCAGTAAAAGGCATAAACAACCATTCGCCCCAGAAATAAAAAAGAGGCTGGAGCAATAGGCAATATCCTATGCCAACTAAATGTGCGTTTTTAATGAGTAACCAAACTTTGTCAGATTTGTTTTCGCCCATTAAGTTTCCAGTTAATGAGTTAGTTGCATCTCCTAAACCAAATACAGGTATTATTAATACCATATATATACTGCGTACAATATGGGATGTGGCTAATTCGGTTTCACCCATATGTTCGATAATGGAAAAGAAAATAAACCAACCACTTAATGCAATAAAGTTTTGAATCATTACCGGGCTGCTTATGTTCAATAAGCTTTTGTATCGATTCCAATTTATTTTGTGAATATTAAAAATTCGATATTTAGTATGATCAAAAACAAGAAGTGTAAAAGCTATGTAGATAATTGTTCCAACCATTTCAGATAGATTAGATGCCAATGCTGCACCTTCAACTCCAAGTTGAGGTAATCCCAAATTTCCGAATATCAAACCGTAGTCTAGAAGAATGTTAACGAATGCAGTAATTGGGGTGATTATTCCTATAATTCGTGTTTTAGTTATTCCAACGTAAAATGCCATGAATACTACATTGAATGATACGAAAATCATTCCCCATGATCGAGTTTCTAAATATTCGTGAATGATGCTTCTAACAGACTCACTTTCAACAAAAATTGAAGTAAAGTCTTGAATATACCCAGCTATTAAAACGATTATTAAAACAGATAAAGCCAGCATGAACAAAATACTGTGTTGGAGAATGGAACCAATCTCTGAATAATTGTGTTCACCGTTTCTGCGTGATAAAATGATTTGAGCACCAGTACTGAATCCCATGGCCAATTGCATGAATGCGGTAAACAGTAAAACGGCGTTTCCAGCTCCGCCCAATTCTGCTTCGCCTAACTTGCTTAAAAATATTGTATCGGTTAAACTTACTATGGTCATAGCAAAGCCACTAATCATAAGTGGAGTAGCTATGTTTAATATGTTTTTTAGGCTAGGGTAGTTGGTAGAGCTAGTCATCGCTCTTACTCGTAGTTTCTTTCTTTACAAAGAATTGATAGGCTACAGTTAGTTGAGTAAATACATTTCTGATAGGGTAATCAATAGGCGTATAATCTTCTCTAACTATTGAATTTAATCCATAACTGATTCTAAAATCAACTAAAACAGGTTTGTAGCGATAGTTAAAACCTAATATAGCGCCGTAATCGTGCGAGTTCATTTCAAGAGATAAATCTTTTGTGCTTTTCGTTTTAGTCGAACTCGCTCCTACATATCCATCATATTGAACTTTTGATTCACTTTTTGTAAGAACACTATAATAACCACCAGCCGTCAGGTGCCATTTTTCATTAAAGGAATAACGGGCCAGCGCATCTATTTCAAAGTATCGGTTATCAAATTTACCCCAAGTAGTTCCATTAAAAATGGTTTCAATTTCCGCGCAACGTTCACCTCCATTTGAAAGTGGGATACAAGTTTCGTCTACATAATATAAGTCGTTAGCTTTTGCCCAATACTCGGTTGCTTTGCGATTATAATTTCCTTCAATCCAAAAACTCCACTTTTCGTCAAAGCGTACTAAAAAAAACATTCCTAGGTTTGGGCCAATTAACGGAATCCCTCCACTGCTATCAATTGAGCTACTTCCTCCATGAGGAATTGGTGCCCCGGCCATTAAACCAATTTTAGGACCTAACGAAAAAGAATGAAGCTGTGCTTTTGAACTAAGTCCAAATCCAATGAATACAATCGCAATTAAAAGTTTTAGGGTTATTCTCACTGTTTTTGAAATTTACCTTTTGAAACTTGGTTGCCATTATGTAAAACTTCAAAGAAGTAAGTACCATTTGGATAATGCTCTATATCAAATTCATTGAATTCCCCTTGAGTAAGAAAGGTATCTACTTTTTGTCCTGAAGAGTTAATGATAATTATTTCACTGTTGTTTGCAAAGTCAGGGTCAATGGTAAAATTTATTTTAGATACCGCTGGGTTTGGGTATACCCAGAAATGAGCATTTTCTTTGTCTGTATAATTTACAGAAGTCTCACCAGGGTAGAGCAACAATAATTTATCGATATATAAAGAAGAACCTATTCCACCGTTGTAGTTATTACCATCAAAGCTTGATGTAAGTGACATTATTATTGTGTCGGGGTCGTCGGTAGAATGGTAAACAATGGGAAGATCGAATTTCGTATAATTTGTAACCGTAGTTGATTCCATAGCTGCAGGGAAATGGACCTCACCAACGGTATCTCTTTTCCCGTTACTGTATTTAGTAAACATAATCCAACCTCTACATTTATCATTATCAACTGGAATGTATTTGTAATAGCCCACAAATCTCTCGGGTCTTCCATTCCATGCAACTCCCCAATCAATTACTTTGTCAGGGTTTAATCCACCAGCGTATCTTCCGGTCATCAATGCTCCTGCTGCCGTACCAAAAGCAAATTTCTCTGATCGCATTAATACTGCGTATTTGCCTTCATAGGCATCGGTTGTTTTTGAAAGTGGAGGAGTGTATGAGATTGTTCTTGTTGAAGGATTACCAGAAGTCCAAAAATGATCTGGTGCAGGAATATCGTATTCTGGATAAGTTAAACCACCAACTTTTTTTTCTGGAGTATGGTCCCAATAATCAAATAAAGAGTTTGGGATGTGGTCGTGAATCTGCGAAAAGGAAACAACCGCAGCGCTCATAATTAATAGTGTAAGAATGGCTTTTTTCATAATTTGGGTGTCATTTGTAACAAAAATAGAAGAACGATTAAAAGTTTTTATTCCTCTTCGTAGTAAATATCAACATCGAGCTGACCAATTATTCTAAAGGCGGTTCTTCTGTTTCTTGCTCTGTTTGTTGGGTTGTCAGTACCGTCTTGGTTTGTGTTAGAAACAATAGGTGAACCTTCACCGTAACCTTTGGCGCTTAATCTTTTTTTATTAATTCCTTTTTCTAATAGGTAGTTTACAACCGATTCTGCTCGGCGTTGAGATAATTGTTCGTTGTATTTATCAGTTCCTTTACTGTCGGTATGGCTACTTATTTCGATTATCAATAAAGGGTTTTCTACCAAAGTTTTATAAATACTGGTGTCAATTGCCAATTGTGCTTCGGGAGTTAAATAGGCTTTGTCGAATGGGTAATAAATATTGGGAATAATAATTTCTCCTTCTGGTATGGGGGTGAGCGATATCTTTTTTGAAACGTTTGTAGACCTTTCAATTTTTCTAGCATTAATTGGGAATTCGAAATTGAAATGTTTCTCCGATTCTATTATTATTTCATAGTCTAATGAAGGATCTAAATTAAAGTTTACCTTGCCCAAACTATCTGATTTTATCCTCTGTAGAATCAAAATTTCTCCCTCTGGTGAGTCTTTTACCGATATTAAAACGTTTGAATTTGGAATGTTCTTTTTTGTTTCATAATCAGTTAGAGTCAATTTGTAGTTGAGTATAACTTGGTTTTTCCAGGTAACTTCAAATATGTCGTCACAGCAGTGGGCGTGTTTGTGTGAGATGCTACCTTCTCGATTTGAAACTAATAAAGCCTTCTTTGGATCACCCGGAAAAGGGGAATAATAAAATTCATCGTAGGGTGAGTTTATTTGTTTACCAGAATTCACTGCCTTGTTCATCCACCGAGAACGTTCTCCAATTGTTTCGAAAATATCGAATCCACCTAAGCTTGCATGTCCGTCAGAACTAAAATAGAGTTTGTGACTTGTAAAATCAAATGTTGGGGCTAATTCGTCACCTAGAGTGTTCACTTTTGAACCTGCATTTCTGGCTTTTTCGAATCGGTCTTTTTCAATTCTATATCGAGTATACCATATGTCGTAACCGCCTTTTCCACCTTTGCGGTCACTTACAAAATAGATTATTTCACGGCCTTGTTTGGTAGAGGAACCAACAGAAGGTTGTGTGAACGTATGATTGCTTGACATTACTTCTTCAGGCAGCAAAACAGGTTCAGACCATTCGCCATTTTCTTGCTTCGATTGGTAGATTTTACACGTTACTCTATTTTGCCAATTTGGGCTACAAAGGGTAAAGTACATTCTTTGCTTATCTTGTGATAATGAAAAGCTTCCAATATGTTCTTCGGAATTATTTGCCGGATGCTCGAATTTCGATTGCATTTGCCAATTGTCTTGAGCTAGTGAAGCTATATATACTCGTCTTAAAGGCATGGAGTCTGACTCCAGAAAAACTACGTCGTCACTTGGTAAACTGACATATAAAAAAGTTTTATTGTCTAATATAACTGGCGAAAACTCAATGTTAGATTTATTGATGTTTCCTGTGAGCGGTTTAATAGTAGCTTTTGGTTCGTTTTCAGGATCTTTAGTTAATCCCATTTCGCAGCCCATAAGTTCCATTTTAACTCGCTTTTTATAGTATTTGGCTTCTTTAGAATGATTGTGTTTTTCAAGAAATTGGTTAAAATAAAGTCTCGCAAGTCTGTATTGTTTACGATGTTTCATTATCCGGCCCATATGATAAATGGCTACAGCGTACTTTTCTTGATCTGCATAAAATACTTTTGAATATTCTTCTAAAGCACGTTGGTAGTTTCTTGACTCGTCATAGGCTCTAGCCAATTGATATTTATATTTGAGATTCTCGGGTTTTCTTAGAATTAGTTCCTCTAAAAAATCAATTTGCGAATAATGGTCGTTTGCTCTTTCTGCACCTTTATATTGTTTTTTTAATTGTGATTTTGAAAGTGATTTTACCTCTTGATGTTGCCCAAACAATTGTGAAACCGGTATTAATGCTATGAGAATTAATATTCTAAAATCGATCACAGGGAATTGCGGTTTTGTTGAGTACTGAGCTGGCTCCAGTGTAAACTATTGAAAATTCGTAGGCCCCTCTCGATTGTGTAGCTGATTTTAACCCAGACACATTGAAGTCATAATTAAAACCAACCTCAAGGTTTTTAAATTTTAGCCCTACCACTGCAACAACGGCATCCGTATTTCTATTGATTCCATTACGAACAATTACGCCAGCATAGGCACCAGTTGCTTTTGCTTTATTTTCTTGTAAAAGAGTCATTATGTTAAAGCCAAAAAGCATTTCAGAGGCCTTGTAATGATTCATGTGCAAGAAATGCGGGTAGAGAACCAATTTTGAGGTTAGTTTATATTCTGCCCCAATGGTTAAAATATGTCGTGTAGGCAGGATGTTTTCTTGACCAAAAAACGATTCGTTTGGGCGATTAATATGAAATAAAGCATATCCAAATTCTGTTTTTAGCTTTTTAAGTTTCAACGAATAATTAATACCAGCATTAAAATCAAAATAGTTGACTTGCTCATTGGTTAAGCTTTCAGAACTGGCTAAATCAGAATTAAAACTTCCCGTATTTCGGTCGTATTGTTCGGGAAGGCTAGCACCATTGATATTCACCGATTTCATAACATAACCAGGCTGGGCACCAAAATGAAAAATATGTTTTCCTAGTTTTTTGTGGTACGCACCACTCAACATTATTTTATCATACTTGAGGTCGACCACTCCAGATTGATCATGAAGAAACATAATTCCCCCGCTAAACTTTTCGTTGTAATAATAAAAGTTGTGTTCAAATCCAAAAGAAGTAGTGGAGTAGGGCTTACCTACAACATTCCATTGATTACGATGATTGGCAGTTAACCTCCAATCTCCTTCAGTATGACCAGTTAGTGCTGGGTTGGTTGTAAGAGGACTTAGATAGAATTGGGTAAAATGAACATCTTGTGTAAATCCTGGTAATTGTACCATGATAAAGCAAATCAAGAGGAATGTGAAATTGTTTCGAATATTCATTTCTTCAAATAAAAGAAATTTAAAGGTGTCGTTTTTTAATTTGAGTGGTTATTTGTAAAATCAAACTGCACTTTCATCAATCATTTAAGCTCATTAGTATTGTGACTGAATTAACTTTGATTCAATGTCAATGAAATCACTCGTTTTAGTTTTAACTTTTGCTTTACTTACTTACTTTTCAAAAGGTCAAATAAGTAGTGATTTTGAGGCCGATACAACCAAAGCGTGTGCACCTTATCAAATTCAATTTACAGATTTAAGCACAGGTCCAAACGCAATCACGTCATGGCAATGGGATTTTGGAAATAGTGGTTTTTCAAATCTTAAAAATCCCAGCAGGGTTTATACGGTACCAGGAAAATATACGGTTACCCTAACTGTTTCTGACGGTGTTAATTCAGATACAAAAGTTTACACTCAATACATTGAGATATTCAAAAGCCCGGTGGCTGATTTTTCGTTTTCGTTGCTATCTAATTGTAAGCCTTTACCCGTAAATTTCACTGATAGCTCTGCCTTAGGAGATGCTCCAATTTTATCCTACGCTTGGGATTATGGTGATTTAACTCCGTTTGGAAATTCTTCCGCTTCGAGCCATACATATAACTTTAATGGTACTTATTCGGTGTTTTTAACCATTGTTGATACAAATGGTTGCACAAGTACTTCTAACCCTAAAAATATATCAGTAGACGCTCCAGAGTCGATATTTACAGGAACTCCAAGAGCTGCTTGTGTCCCTCCATTGAATGTCCAGTTTAATAACTTTAGTACTGGAAAAGCTCCTTTGTCATTTGCTTGGAAATTTGGAAATGGTTCGACTTCCACCTTTCCAAATACGGCTAGTAATTATACCCTACCGGGTAGCTATGATGTAGAGCTAATAACTACAGATGCTAATGGTTGTTCAGATACGTTAGTCAAAAAGAAGTACGTTTCAATTGGTAAAACTGTGGCTGTTTTTAATTTTCCAGATACAGTTTGTATCAATAGTTTGGGCGATACTTTGAACAATGAATCTACGGGAGCGACAACTTATTTATGGAGCTTTAGCAATGGCGGAAGTAGTAATTTGGAAGAGCCAGTTGTATCGTTCAATCAAGAAGGTAACGTAACCATCACGTTAATTGCAAGTGCAGGAACAAATTGTGCAGACACTTTATCAAAAACCATTTATGTAGAAAAAATAACATCCGATTTTGTCATTACCTATGACTCAATCTGCTCTCCTCATTTTGTAAGTTTTAAAGATTCTAGCCTTGGAAATGTAAAAACTTCAAATTATCACCTCGATATGGGGCCAAGCCAAATTGATGTCTACAAAACAGGGTTAACGGCTTCTCATTCTTATTTAAAAAGTTACTGCAAGTCTGAGTACTATTTGGTGAATCACGAAGTAATTACCAATAATGGTTGCAAATCTGTAAAAACAAAGGCAGTAGAAATTTTTAATGATCGGTTAACAGGGTTTGTAAATATGGGAGTTCCATGTGTGCCTGCAACAGTCAGTTTTGGGGTTAGTCATTGTTTGCGTTTTAAGCCAGTAAGCTGGAAATGGAACTTTAATACTGGCAATCCTGCCGATACAAGTAATTTGCAAAATCCTCCTAACACTTTTTCTGTAACACAGGCAGGTAGACACTTTGCCAGTGTCTTAGTTACCGACTCAGTAGGTTGTAAATATTCACACAATGTACCTTATGAGGTTGGTGAAAAACAAACGGCTTCATTTCAATTTCCAAGTGATACGATTTGTTATGCTGATACAGTAACATTCATCAATACCAGTAATGATACAAGTAAAATAGATGCTTATTCTTGGGATTTTGGCGATTCTTATTTTGGTAAAACCTTTGAGCCTTCTCATCCATATACCCAATTGGGAAGGTTGCAAGTAAGGTTGTGGGTTTCTAGTTTTGGTTGTGAGGATTCAACATCAAGGTTCTTATATGTAAGTGGCCCAAGGGTTTCTATAGGATCTGTTTCTGATTGTGCAAATCGGTTTAATCAAACTTTAAAAGGCCATGTAATTGGCGGCTATAATTGGTTCAGTTGGAATTTCGGTGACGGTTCTCCTAACGATTCAAGCAATATTAATGTTTCGCATACATATACTGCACCCAATAGGTATAATGTTAGTTTGGTTGCTTTTAATGATACTACACAATGTAAAGACTCTATTACTTTTATAATAGATGCCAATCCTGTAGTGGCTTATTTTGATCCCGTGCCAGCTACAGTTTGTCAAAATTCGATAGTTCAATTTGACGCCATTGGATCACAAGGAAATATCAATGGTCAGTATTTTTGGAATTTTGGAGATGGTTCCACAAGGTCTTACGAAAGAAAACCGAAACATAAATTTACCAAGTCGGGTACTTTTACTGTAGAGTTAATTGTGTTTTCACTTGACAGCTGCTCTGACACAACAAGTACCATAATAGATGTATCAGGAATACATCCTAATTTTAACGTTCCTGGAAATGTTTGTGGTAATGATAGCCTTTTGCTTTTGGATTTATCTACACCCGATACTAGTATTACATCTTACCAATGGCGCTTGGATAATCAACTCATTTGGACTAGTGATTCTCTTGGTTTTAAATTCAATGTAGATTCCTCGTTATTAGATACTAGTAGGTTGTATAATGCGGATACAATAAGGTTTAGCCTTGTTTTAAGAGATGTTTTTGGTTGTAGAGACTCAGCTATTCAAAATGTAATTATTCACGATTTAAAGGCACTTTATTCCGTTACGGACTCAACCTTGTGTATAAACGATGAGGTAATATTTACAGATGATCGGTTACCTTCAAATGCGAATCATGTTTGGTACTTTGGTAACGGCGACTCATCTAAAACCATAGAACCGAGGTACACATACACTCAATCTGGTATTTTTAACTCACAATATATTGTTTCAGCTAATAATTGTTCTGATACTGGAATAGTACCTATTGTTGTTCAGACAGTTGATAGTGTTAGATTTAGCGCAAGCATTACCGATACCAATTGCTACCCCGCTACTATTTATTTTGATGATTACTCAACCGGTGATTCAATTTCTTGGAGAACGTGGGATTTTGGAGACGGTATAGTTCCGATTCGTTCCCCTTTAAAAGATTCGTTAACCAAAACTTTTTTATATCCTGGCCAATTTACGGTTAAGGTAATTGTTGAAACAAGTAATGGTTGTCTCGACTCAATTACATACCAAAATTACATTCATATCAAGGGGCCATATTCCCAGTTTTCAGTATATCCTGATACATTGTGCAAGTACGATGAAATCACTTTTGTTCACGATACCAGTAATGTTTATTCCAAAATTCTCACATGGGATTTTGCCGATGGAAGAGTAGACACAACTGATGTTAACGTAGATACCTTAAAGCATAAATATGGAACAGCACGTAAAATTTTAGCCATATTACTTTTTGAAGATTCATTGGGAACATGCAGAAAATTCTACTCTCAAGAAGTATTGATTGAAGAAGTTTTGGCTGATTTTAGCTTTAACCCAGATTCAATTGGTTGCGTTCCATTTAAGGCCAGTTTTAAAGACAACTCAACATTAGGAAATCAATGGAATTGGGATTTTGGAGATAACGAGAAATCGAATGCACAAGACCCGATCCACACTTTTAATTCGCCCGGAAAATTTGAAGTAAAATTGGTTTACGAAAATTCTGTAAATCAGTGTAAGGACACTGTAAGTAGAGAGGTGAATGTTTTGCCATTACCTATTGTAAATGGCTTTGGAGATACTTCAATTTGTGTTGGTGATAGTGCTCGACTATATTCAAACGGAGCTAGGTTTTATCAGTGGGCTCCCCGAAATTATGTGGATTCATTTCAAATTCAAAACCCTAAGGCTGCGCCACAAGAAAACCAATTATTTAAAGTTTTTGGGGTAGATAGTAATCAATGTGTGAATTCGGATGACGTTTGGGTTGTCGTTCAGCAAATTCCTGAGGTGGTTTTACCGTCTGACCAAGTAATAATAATCGGTGAAGAATTTGAAATTGTTCCGAACAGTAAAAATGGAACGGTTTATCGTTGGGAGCCCAGTACAGGCCTGTCTTGTTCAGATTGTCCTAATCCAATTGCTCAGCCGTTGGAAAACACAACATATACGTTGTACTTGAGCGATAGCTTGGGCTGTTTTGAAGCTATTCAGTATTTTACCATTGAAGTTCAACCCAAGTTTTCTGTTGATGTCCCTGAAATGTTTACACCTAATGGAGATGGGATTAATGATGTTATTAGTCCGAATGGCTGGGGTATTAAATCAGTTTTAGAATTCAAAGTTTTTAATCGTTGGGGAGAGTTGCTGTTTGAAGCAACACCGCAACAACCTGGCTGGGATGGATACTATAAAGGCAACCTTCAAAACATTGAAACTTATGTATACTATGTAAAGGTGATTTCTTATGAAGATGAAGTAATTAGTAAGGAAGGCTTTTTCTCAATCGTCAGATAACTATTCATGGTTATCTTTGATTTTCCACACTTGTGATTTATGAGACAACATTTTTTTATCCTAGCGACGGTACTTTATTTTTTTATTCCGTCATCAGTATTGGCACAAAAAGAAGTAACGGCCTTACAGGTAGATTATAGAATAGAAATTGAATCGGGTAGAGATCCAAAGCGACCTGAAGTAAGGCAGAGCCCCATTGTGTTTTATAACCGTATGTACATTTATAACGAAAGGGCGGTTTACGTTTCTTTGGACTCCAGTAAGACTTGGAAGGATTACCAACAAAATGAGAAATCAATATTTTGGCGGAAAGGAAAAACAAGCTATAAGTATGAATATAAAGACACTAATTGCTGCATCATGTACAGTTCAATGAAAAACAGATATCGTTATGAAAGTACGGTTGTAGTCGAAAAGATTATTGGAAGAAATACCAAGAAGGTCATGGTTTATGATGACGTAAACAATAAGAACTATCTGGTTTGGGCAGACCACAGTATTGGAGCTGCAATTTCACCTATTGGTTTTATGAATGTGGGAGGATTAGTGATGAGGTTAAGAAATGAAAACGTAGTTTATGAGGTTCGGGCAATTTCCAAAATAAGTGTAGACGAGAGTTTTTTTGATATTGATACTGAAAAATATAAGTTTTCTGAAAAGGCCTTTCGGAAAGGCATAATTGAATAGCAATTGATAATTAGGGAATTTATTTGTTGATTGATTCCCTTTTAGAATGAGTTAAATTCTCAAGATTCTAATTCCGAAATTAAAAGTTTGTCCTGCGCCTGAATTCATACCATAATAAAAATTGGTATAGCTTAATTCAAACTCTAACCAGCCGGGAATAACCTGATATTTTGTTCCCGCACCACCTTGTAAAAAATAACTAGCCACATCACCTTCAATGTTAAATGTAGTCCAAAACCCTTGTTGAACATAAAAGCTAAGACGCTTTGTAGCAAAGTAGCTCGCGAAAATATCAAGAGGTAATTCAAATTTGTTTGGTCCAGCTTCGCCTTTCTTTTGAATGGTGTACCAAGGAGCCAATTGAAAGAACATTTGAAATTTATCACCAAAAGTTTGGTCATAATAAATTTGGGTTATCCATAAATAACCATCATTAGCCAGCCAAGCTTCTTGTGGGTTTGAGCTTGCATTTTGATCGTTTGCTACCGGAATTAGAAAAGAGGTGTTGATAGCAAAATGACTGAGCTTTTTAAATGGGTTTATTCTGATACGCGGCCCTATTGTACTTATCTCAGTTCTGCTTTTAGGGTTTGACTTAAATTGGAATAATTGAAAAGGAGAATCTTCTTTTTCATGGTAAAGAACGCTTTTCACCCATAAATCAAGTCCAACGTTAAATCGTTTGTTTATACCATATGTAAACTGATTTATGGAAGTGAAAAAAGTACTTCGGCTACCATAATCGGTAAATTTTTGATTTTCGTTAAAACCACCGGTTTGAGTGTATAAATTTTGAAAGGATTTAAACTCCCATTTACCTTTATCAAGTAATACTGAAGGAGTGTATTCTTGCAGATTCGTTATTTTATTTGTCTCTACTTCTGATGTCTTTTCACTTTTGTTGCCGGGTAAATTGCTGTTCGTGTTTTCAGCTATTGATTGGTTGTTTTCTTTTGGTAAACTTCCATTTTTAAGGGCTTTTTCTGAATTTAATTCAGGACTATTTTTTAGTTTTTTTTTTACTCCAAAATTCAAATTCCAATCGTAAGGGTAGTAACTGCTTTTATATTCATTGGGAATTTTAGAGGTTCGGTATTTATTAATAAACTCAATAGCCGTCTGATTTTGAGTAAAATCGCCTTCGTACCATTTAAAAATTTCTGAGAGTAGCACTTTTTTATTTGCTGACTCAACTTTAATAAAGTTGGGATTATTTACCGCTAGCTTAGTTTGCTTATTAAGCTGTGAGTTTAGTTTTTCTGGAGTATATGCTTCAGAAATGATGGGAGGACAACCATTCGCACCACAAACCAATACAAAATGAAACCTAGGGTCATTGTATTCTTTTCTAAGCTTATTGTTTTCAATTTCGTTTAGGGTAAGCTTTTCATTGGCAATCAAAAATTTATTCTTATCAAAAAAACCTGGCACATCCAATACCGATATTAATGGGTAATTAGTCACTACTTGGTTAATTACCAGAAGGTTGTAACTGTTTATGTAAAAAGCTTTTTTCTGATCAGCACTAGCACTTTCCAGTTTTTGGTTTGATAGCTGCTTTATCAATCCATTTAATTTATCAGGAGATTGCTTGATAGATGCATAATCTACTTTTCCATTAGATACTACGGTTGAAAAAAACTGATTTGACTTTGCGGTAAACTCCGTTAAGTTTTGCGCATAGCCATTTAAAACTACAATTGCAGATAGTATAATAAGAATGAATTGTTTCATAGTACAAAGATTATCCAATAATAAGCTCGAGATTGTCCAATAATTTACATTTTATTGTGAGATTGTGTAGATAAATGATTTTTAATATTAATTCGAATGATTTTTCTGTGTTATTAAACTAATGTGCTGCTTTATATTTGGGCAAGAATAGATGAGCTATGATTGGAATCCCAAAGAATATTGAAGATTTAAAAAGTTACAAGCCAGGTAAACCAATAAGCCAGATTATTGAAGAGTTTGGTTTAGAGGAAGTTGCCGTGTTGTGGAATAATGAAAACAATTTTGGCCCGTCTCCATTGGCTATGGAAGAATTGCAAGCTTCTATGTCTAGCAGTCACTTGTATCCAGATCCAGCTTGTTTAAAACTGAGAGGGTTAATTGCTGAAGCAAATAATTTGAATATTGAAGATGTAGCTGTCGGAAATGGTTCTGAGTCCATTTTTAATAATATGTTCAACGCATTTTTTAAAACGGGAGATGAATTATTGACATGCGAAGGAACTTTTGTTGCAGTATATATCTGGGCGAAGGCGAACAATGTAAATGTTAGAACAGTTCCTTTAACAGAAACTTATAACTTTAACCTAGATGCTTTGTTAAAGAATATAGATGACAATACAAAAGCCATCTATTTAAGTAATCCAAATAACCCTACGGGGTCAATGATTACTGAATCAGAACTGAAGGGTTTTATTGAAAAGGTTCCTCCTCACATAATGGTAATCGTTGATGAAGCTTATTTTGAATTTGCACAAGACTTATCATCAGATTATCCAGATAGTACTCGATTTAGGTGGGATAATGTATTGACTCTTCGAACTTTTTCGAAAGCTTATGGAATTGCTGCTATCAGAATTGGTTATGCATTAGGTAACCCAAGGCTAATTGAAGCTTTGATGAAAGTTAAGTTAACATTTGAGCCCTCAAATGTTGCACAGGCAGCGGGTATCGGTGCTATACGTGACAAGGATTATTTGCATAAAACAGTGAATAACAATACACACGAGCTTCATTATTATTACCGTGAATTACACAAAATGGGCTACAAATATATCCCGAGTTATGCCAATTTTATAATGCTTGACTTTGGTAACGATGAAATGGTTAATCAAGTTACCGAAAGTCTTATGAGAAAAGGTGTTTTTGTAAGAGCTCTCAGAGCTTTTGGTTTACCTCATTGTTTAAGAATTAGTGTTGGACTACCAGAAGAGAATCGCCTTTGTATTAAAGCGCTTTCAGAAATTAAGCAAGAACTTAATATTTAATTACCGGTTTTTATAAATCGGCCGATTATTGTTTCGCCATTGTCTTTTTTCAATTCTAAAAAATAAATTCCTTGAGGTAACATTGAAACATCAATTGAAGACTTAACCAATGGCTCCTTAATTAATGTTTTACCAGAGATTCCAATTATTGAAAGGGATGTAAACTCATTAGAATTTACTTCGAAATGAATTTGTGAAACGCACGGGTTGGGGTAGAGGATAAGTTGTTTAACAATTGAGGTTTCGTTAATACCCACGGTGGTGTCAATAAATCGTTCAACGTTAAAATCCCAAACGCCTCGACCTAAAGTTGTAAAACGTGCAGTGTTTTTTTTCGATAAGAACTCAATTGAAGAATAAATTTGATCCGGAGCGATATCATTTTGTAAATGGAACCATTGGTCTTCTTCCTTACTAAATACGAACGGGCCATTCTCAGTTGCGGCAAATAGTAAACTATCTGAATCATTCCCTTCTAAGTCATATACATTGGTTACTGGTAATCCTTTTGATACGTTTTTCCAGTCTTTTCCATTGTTCCACGAAAAATGAATTGGGTCGTTTGTGTATCCATTACCAGCTACATATACATGCTCAGGATTAGATTTAGAAGCATAAATTGTAGCGCCTGTTACTTCTATAGGTCCAGGACCAGTAAAAAACGAAGATCGAATCCATTGGTATCCGGCGTCAATCGAATAGTAAAAGTCACCTTGGTCTGTTAGTGCATACCAAATACTGTCGTTAAAATTTGAAAAATTTAACGCCGATATATATTCATTATCAAAGACTGAATTATTAAAATTGAAATTTCTATGTGACATTTCAATCTCTCCATTAATAAGCTCAAACTCAAAAATGTATGACTCTTTTAAGGGGTCCCCTTTTTTAAAAGGACTAACCATATATGCTTTATTAGAATTTTTAGGGTCAACAACAATTGGTGGGATTTGATGATTTAAAATCAAAGAATCTGAAAAGATATAGGTCTTACTGTAAGAAGTGTCTGAATTTGGTGTCAAGAATATACCAATAGAATCCGTGTTTATAGCCCAAATTGTATTACCACTGTCCGAACTTAAAATTTTACCGAAATCGCCTAAAATTATCTGATTGAATAATAATGAGGTATCACTCTTTGGGTTTGAAGTGGTTTTTTGAAGTCCTTGATTTTTACTACCCAAAAATATCAATGAATCACCTTTACAAGTCAAACTACTATAATATTCACCGTTGATATGTCCGTCCAACGAAATGTTACGGATGGAGTTAAATTGGTCCTCGGTTAAATATAGCCCACCTCCAGTACTAACTAGGTGAAATTCTGATCCGTCGGATTTTTCAAAGCGTTCGATTGAATAAATGTCCTTATGAAAACTGTCAACTGGTGATGTTAAGTAAGATTGCCAATTGTTGTATATGCTCCAAGAATTTCCACTATTTCTCGATGTATAAACGTTTTGTTTGCCAACAAAAACAGCGTTTGTATCTGTTTGACTGAAAGAGTAACTATAGGGCGTTAAAACTTCTAGAGGAGAATTTGCCGTTCGAGTCCATACTGTAGCGTCTCCATTACTTTGATACCAGAAAGGGGCAACATGAACTATTAAATTAAGACTGTCGCCAATTTTTCCTCCAGTTAAATGTGACTCTGCCCACGATAATGGATTAATGTAAACTCCAAAATTTAATAAACCTGTAGTGGCGTCATATTCGGCCAAAGAATCTCTATAATATAGGAAGCATTGTTTACTGTTATGGGATATGGTATGTATGTCTAGGTTTTCGATTGGCCCGTATTGATTAGGATCTAAGCTCTTAATTTTATTAAATGACCTAGCTCCATCTGTAGAAAAATATACAGTAGACCGTTGTGCTGCTACTGTAATATCCCATTCATTACAAAGAACCATAAATGAGCTATCGGCGGCTTGTACTACCTTAATTATTTTGCCGCCATTCGCTAATCCTTCAAGCCCAAGTGAAGTACTCCAAGATTTTGCAGAGTCACTCGAGTAAAGAACTTTATTTGTTGATGCACCTACAACAAGAATATTTTTTGTGCTGGTATAATACTCTCCCAAAAAGAAAACATCGTTTACTCGTGCAAAAGGGTTGATTTGACGCCACTTAACTTGGTCTAATTCTGTTTCCCAAATTATTCCACTTGAAGAAACGGCCTTTATAATGTTGTTGTTCTTGTCATAGGTGACACATCGAATACTACCAGGCTGGTTTATTGCACCTAAAAAACTCCAGTCTCCTTTTAATTTTCCATTTACAATTCCAACATCGTGTTTGGAAAAGTTAAAGACACCACTTTCTAACCCTAATAAGCCAATTGAAATTAGAGCAATTATTAAAACTATTCTTCTTGAATTTAACACGCCTCACAAAGTTAATCAATCTAAAACCTAGATTTATCTCAGTAATAAACTCAAATAATAATCACGCAAAAAGAAAGTAGTTGTTTAAACTAACTCAGGCTTGTAGTGAAATAACTCTAGTTCTTTAATTGAGTCAGCGACTTTTTTAGGAACTAATTTTTCCCATCCTTTTTCACCGTTTTTAATCATGCTCAAAACGTTGTCAGAGTAAATGTGCATGATAGAAGAGTCGGCATGGGATATATCTTCTATTTTATCGTTGTCTTTTAAATAATTCAGAAGACCAATTAGTTTTGGGTCGATAGGAAAGTTGTCCGTACTTGTTAATACCTTACCTTCTCCAGTCATAGCTGGATAAACGTACATTTTTACGTTATTTCCAAAACCGACACCAAATGCTTCAAAAATTCCACCTTTTAGGTTGTCGTAATATTGTTCTTCAAATATGGTCTGCAAGTTGGCAATACCTAAAATGAGTCCTATTCTTTGTTTTCTTGTAAAAGTAGATAAGTACTGAACAACTTTATAATACTTGACGTAGTTACTGATCATTACAGTATGTCCAAGGTTGCATAGAATATCTACTCGATCAAGAAAATCTTTATCCCTAATAGTTCCGTCCGCACTTAAATCTTTTAGGGTTAATTCAAAGATTACCCTAACTTTTTCTTCAACAATGCCTTCTTCTTTTTTGAATAATTCAAGCCCCTTATCAAGCATGTCAATGTTTACATGAGTAACAGGTCTAAAACGCCCTCTAAGTAAAAGTGCATTCTTTTTATAAAGAGCTTCAGAAGGTTGTAAAACATCTCCAGAAGGGCCAAATAAAGCGGCTTCGGTCATGCCATATTTAACCAATCGTAAGGCCATTAATCGATTGTCAACATGTTTAAAATCGGGGCCTTTAAGTCTAATCATGTTAATCTCGACTCTATTTCTGGACAGATTGTCAAGCAATGACTTGAGCATTGTCTTAGGGTCGTGAGAATAGAAATAGCATGCGTAAAGAAAATTAACCCCTAAAATACCAAGGGCATTCTGTTGTAATTTTTGGTCATTATCATGCAGGTTTACATGAATAATACAATCATTAGGAGGGGAGTCGGGAGATAGCTGAAAACGCAAGCCTAACCAACCGTGACCTTGATTGGTTTTTCTATAGTTCAGAACTTCAACTGTATTACTGAAGGTGAAAAATTGAGTATTATTAGCTCTATGTGATAATTTTCGAGTAATAAGCTTGTACTCAAAGTTTAACATTTGTACCAGACGCGGTTCGCAAACATATCTATCAGAAGTTCCATAAATGAAATCTGATATTTTCATATCGTATGCTGATAAACTAAAAGCTATTGTACCACTAGCACCACCAGCTCTATAGAAATGATTGGCAACTTCTTGTCCTGCACCAATTTCACCAAAAGATCCATAAATGTCTCTTCTTAGATTTATTTGAAGTGCTTTTTCTCTTGTGCTTGGAATTCTATCTCCTGCCATTATAATCTAGTAAATCTGCATTTAAACAAAGGTCTGTATTCTATTATTAGAAAACGTAGAATTGACTTAAAAAGTTTGATTAAATTCCATTTTAATTTATTGGTTCAGGTTTTAGATCTGGTACAAAATCTTCATGTTGCTTTATTTCGACCATAATCTGTTCTAATATTTTATCGGCAGGGGCTTCAAAGTCTATTTTCATTGGTTCTTTGAAAGTCATAGAAATATCGGTTCCTTTTTTCTTCATTTTTAAACCCGTTTTATCAAAGGCTTTTCTAAAACCTTCAATATTTACAGGAATTACGGTTGGCCTACTTTGTTTAATAATATGAGCACTTCCTTTCCTTCCTTTTGCATAAGGTGTAGTTGTGCCTTGTGGAAAGGTGACTACCCAGCCTTCGTCAAGCGCAGTGAAAATATTAGTAAGGTCTTTTAAATCTACTTGTCGATTTACATTTTTACCTTTTTCTCTCCAAGTTCTTTTAATCATAACGGCTCCTGTTTTAGCCATTAATTTTGGTAAGAATCCTCCCTTCATGGTTTCAACCGCAGCTACATAATAAAAATTAAGCACAGGATTTAGTACATACCAAAAAGGGGTTAGGCTTGATTTTCCATTTTTCACAGCGCTTAAAGTGATGTATAAAAGAAATACATCCATGAAATAGGTTTGATGATTACTCACAAATAAAACATTGTTTTTTGGTAGTTTATGTAAAATTTCCCAGCCTTTTATTGTGGTTTTATTTACCTTAATAAATCTGTAGAAAGCTACACTACCAAACACAAGAATCATTATTCTTTTAAAAAGAAGAGAGTTCCCAAAAGCGTCCTTTTTAAACATATTCAAAAGTATGTCTTAATGGTGATTTTTGTTATTTATAGCCAAATATCTTGTATAATGCCACAATGTTAATAAATTTGTACTCCTTTGTTAAAAAAAAACAACTAAGATTTAATCTATAATTATTATGCTTCAAATTCTTCAACGATTTAAGGACAAATATAAAAGCCTTGAAAAGAAAGGACTCATTATTGAAGGGATGGTTGTTGTAGATCATGCTAGAAGACAGAATGCAATTTCGGTTAGCAAACCATTCATTTTTGATAGTAGATTAGTTCCTAAAAAATTTGAGGGTATTCAAATTAAAGGAAGATTTGTTGGCGACATGCCGGAAGAATTTCAAATTGATAGATCGGAACCAGATTGGCATAAAAAAGAATATATCTGGGCTCCTGAAAGATTTGAATTGTTTGTTGATAGATGTTTGCCCGAAATTAGAAAATCACTTGGTCAAGATGATTTATCTAGAGAAGATGCTTTAGATGCAATGTGTTTTGGGGACTTTGAGGAGCACTCTAGAAAAGTGAAAAGGTTGATTAGAGAAGGCAAGGTTCCTGCTTATAATAAAGCGGTAAAAGCTACTGCTTAGAACAAATCAACTGTCTTTATAGACTTTTAGATTATTTTCTAACTCTTTTGTAATTGTCTCTCTCAGATGAATGGGGGAGATTATTTCTACATTCATACCAAAAGATCTTAATTCCATAATTAACTCGGGCGTAACAATTAGGTTTAACTCAATTTCAATACCATCCGAGTCGCTTATTATTTTTTGTGAACTGTGAATCGGTAATGTCCTTATATAGTTTGATTGTTTTGGTGAGAATTTTAGTCGAATTTTTTCTGGGCTTTCATCCTTAGCCGTTATGCCAATTGAATATTTAAAATATGCGTCTGTATTAAAATTAGGAAGCGGTTTAAACAATGATTCCATATGAACAGCGGACGTAATTCTGTCAAGTCCGAAAGTTTTAATTTTCCCATCTCCTTTATCTACACCTATCACATACCAACGGTTTCGATACTCTTTTAGTAAATGAGGATGAAAAATTCTCATTTTTTCAACGTCAACCACAAAGCTTTTATAAGTTAACCGAACTTCAATATTGTTTTTAATTGCATCCAATAGTGAACTTAAATATTGATTTCCTTTAGCCGGTGGAGCATCCTCAAATTGCACAAATCGCGTTACATCCTTATCTTGTAGATTACCTGATATAGACACCCTGCCGATTAATTTGTCAATAGCAGACCCAAATTGATCAAATACTTCAATGTTTTTAAACTGAGAAAGAGTAATTGCAGCGAACTTAATAGCTTCTACATCTTCGTCATTCAAAGGAAGATCATCAATTGAATACTCAGGGTCTTCATAATAATACCCTCCATATTCTCTTGAAAATTTTATCGGTGCAAAATATCCAAGGCCTTCTTCTTTTCGCATCGCGAAAAGATCTTTTTCAATTGTAGATTCAGAAATACGTTCATGACTACTATTATACAATGCCTCTTCACATGCCAAGCGCAAGTCTTCCTTTGAGGGAAAAGTTTTGTATTTGTTTCTAATTGATTTATCAATTATTCTGTATCGAAGTAGTGCGTATTTATTAGCGGGCATTTGTGATTAAGTTATTTCATGATTTATAGAATTAAATTAGAACTAAAGTTGCCGGTTATTCATTGAATTGTAATGGGTGAACTAAATTTTCATATTCACGGATAAATACTTTAATACTACCTACTAGAATTGGAGTTTCGACCATTATTGGTACCCGGTTTAAATCTTTTGAAACCCAAACAGTCATTTCATCCCCGGCACTGAATATAGTTCCTTCTATTAAAAGTGGTTTGAATTTATAACATTCTATTTTTCCTTTTCCTGAGATGGATATTTCTTCAATTCCTAAATACTCTATATGGGTGTCATGAATTTCATTATCGAGTAAAAGTTTAATTGGAATTTTTTCATTGACTACTTTGTTCTCATAATCAAATTGTCGTGCTCGGTAAATCATGCTAGTAACATCATATACGCCATCTTGGTATTTTAGAGTATCCAAATTAAACTCACTTTTTTCCTTGGTTTTTGTTTGGCTGTATATTACCTTATTTCTTACATCGAAATCGTATTTATTATGGATAAAGGTACCGCCCTCGCTAACTTTTCTTTCGAAATTAATTGGTGATAATTTATCATCACTCACAACGGTTGATGCATAAATATCTCTTACTCGGTACATCCAATCCCATTTAGCATGAGTTTTACCTTCGCTATAAAATTGAGTTGCTTGAGAGTCTTGAAATTGTTTCACGTTAATTGAAAACGAGACTTCTCCAGCATCAACCCAAATAAAACCCCATTGGTAAAAAATTTCGTAGGAAACTTTTTCCCCATGTTTAAATACGAGATCTCTATTCAGTTCGTGCTGTGCGAAAATAGAAGGAGAAAAAAGTATAAAAAAAATCCCCAAAATAAACTGAGGATTTAAATCTTTCTTATTCACCTATAATGGGGTCTGGAGCTTCTTCTACATCAGCAGTAATGTATAAGTTCATTACACCAGGTTCGGTGTTTGATGTAATAGCTACTGTTTTTGTTTGTCCTCCAATTTGAGTTCCTGGAGAGTATTTAACTTTTATTTCCCCAGAACTGCCCGGCATAATTGGTTCTTTCGGGTAATCAGGAACTGTGCAACCACATGACCCTTGGGCATTTTGTATTATCAAAGGTTCTGAACCTGTATTTGTAAAAGTAAAAACATGCGTGTTTTCGGTGTGCTGTTTAACTGTTCCAAAATTATGAGATTCATTATCCCAAGCCATAGTCGTTTTTTTGAAATTGTAGTTTGAACTACTTCCTTGGTCTTTTTCAGGATCAATGGCTACAGATAAATCATCATTGAATTGATTCTGGTTGTTTACTCTTGGATTTGAAGCAACTGTACTTTTAATGCTCCTTTTAACTTTACTTTTCTTAAAGAATGTTCCGTACACAAGGCACGCAGAAATTATAGCTAATAGTCCAATTTTAATGTAATCTCTAGTTTCGTTGTTCATCTCTATTCTATTTATAATCTATTGCAAGTTTATCAAAAGTGTTGTTATTAATTGCATCAATAGCTTTTAGAAAAGCTGGATCAATTTCGTTTAAAGTCTGCATGTACGCACCGCTATCATACAATCCACGAGCGAAATATGCTTTTAGTAAATTTGTAATCTGCCTTTTTGACTTTGTTAAGTCATCATCATTTCGATCCACTTTTTTCTTTTTTCCAAACTTTAAAAAGTCTTCAAGTATATCTTCAGTAACAATAAAATTCTTGTTGAATGCATAGCGGTCAGGGTACTCAACAAGCATTTTCTCCCTTTTTTTATTCAAAACTTCTAAGCTATATTGGTTAAAAACGCCTTTTCTAAGTAAATCGATGTAATAATCAGAACGTTCTGAAGTATCTAGCGAAACAAAAATATCTGGCATAATACCGCCGCCGCCATAAACAGTACGTTTATTTACTAGTGTTTCATAAGTCAATGAGTCAGGGAATTCTATACTATCCTTATTCGTTAATTCTCCATCTTTAAAACGTGAGCTTAATTCTTCATAGTATTTACCTTTTCCGTCAGTGTAAGGCCTTTGAATGCATCTTCCACTAGGCGTGTAATATCGACTTATTGTCAGTCTAACTTCTGAGCCATCTGGCAGTGGAAAAGGTTTTTGAACCAATCCTTTACCAAATGATCTTCTACCAATGATAATTCCCCGATCCCAATCTTGAATGGCGCCTGAAACAATTTCGCTAGCAGAAGCAGAACCCCCATCAATTAAAACAACTAGTTTCCCTTTTTCGAACCCACCTCGGGTAGTAGAAAATGCATCATCTCTTGGAAACGATCGTCCTTTTGTATAAACTAATAATTTGTCTTGTTTTAAAAATTCATCAGCAAGACTAATGGCTGTGCTTAAATACCCGCCCGAGTTTCCTCTTAGATCAAGTACCAAGTTTTTTAGACCTTCCTTTTTTAATTTACTTAACTGGTTAGAAAATTCTTCGGTTGTGTTTCTAGCAAATCGGTTGACTCGAATATATCCTGTTTGCTCATCATACATATATCCTTCGTCTACACTATAAATTGGAATTTTATCTCTTTTAATATCAAACTCTAAGATTTCAGTAACATAATTTCTTTTGATTCCAACAGACACAATTGTTCCTTTTTCTCCTCGAAGTCTTTTTACAACATCACCATTGGTAAAACCAACCCCAGCAACAGTATCCCCATCAATGAAAACGATTTTATCACCAGCTAAAATTCCGAGTTTTTCACTTGGTCCTCCAGAAATTGGGCTAACAACCAAAATTGTATCATTCATTATATTGAATTGAATGCCAACTCCTTCGAAATTACCAACCAGTGGCTCATTCATTTTTTCTTTATTCTTTTTAGGAATATATACCGAGTGAGGGTCAAGGCCTTCAAGCATCTTTTTTATTGCATCATCAGTAAGTTGCATTTCATTAACTGAATCCACATAAACTTGAGAGATAATATTAAGCATGGTGCTAAACTTATCCATAGCAAGTTGAACATCATTTTGAGCTTTACAAATCGAAGTCGATATGAAGAGAAGTAGGACTGTTGCAATTCTTTTATAATTCATAGGCGTAATTACGGATTGAACAAATATAAAAACCTTTATAGGCAAGGCTTTTAAGCTTGATTGTGATTTTGTAAATAGTGTTAATCAGTTTTTTAATATTATGGCGAAGAATATCTTGATAGCGTACTTTTGAATGGCAATAATAAGTCACAATGAGAATTATAATTACAACACTTTCAATATTCATTTCGATTCTAACTTTCGGTCAAGAAATTAAATCTGTATTATTCTTTGGAAATAGCTATACGGATGCAAATGACTTGCCAAGAACAACTCAACTTCTAGCGAATAGCCTAGGTGACTCTCTCTATGCTATGGCAAGTACAAGAGGTGGACAAAGATTAAGCGGGCATGCTTCTGACCCAAATTCGTATATGTCAATGCAAATGACACCTTGGGATTTTGTTGTTTTTCAGGAACAAAGTCAATTGCCTTCGTTTCCTGCGAGCCAAGTAATAACAGATGTTTTTCCCTACGCAAAACAATTGTGTGATTCAGTTCATTTATTACCGAATTGTACAAAACCTATGTTTTTTATGACATGGGGTAGAGAGAATGGTGATCAACAAAACTGTCAGTTTTATCCGCCCTTATGCACGTATGAAGGCATGCAATTAGAACTTCGGAAAAATTACCTTCAAATGGGTTTGGATAATGATGCATATGTTAGTCCGGTGGGAATGGTTTGGAGAGAAGTTCGAAGGAGAATTCCGCAAATGAAATTATATGATCCTGATGAAAGCCATCCAAGTCAGATTGGAACTTACGTGGCTGCATGTACTTTTTATGCTGCAATTTTTGGAAAATCACCTGTTGGTGCTACATATAACGGAACTCTTTGGCCAGCTGAAGCAGACAGCATACAACAAATTGTTCAAGAAATAGTGTTTGATAGTCTTCACACTTGGAATATGGAGACCAGTACATTTAATGCTGATTTTAATTTTCATGTAAACAACGATATGGTTACGTTTAACTACTTGGGGCCTATAAATGCTGATGTTTACTGGGAGTTTGGAAATGGACAATCCGATACAGGTGGAGTTGTTACACATCATTATGGAGTTGCTGATACTTTCAAAGTAAGAATGAGAGTAAATGAACGTTGTGAAAGGTCAATAATTTCAAAAACAGTTATTACTCAAATTCAGGGTGATTCAATTGTTCCAGATTTTAGTTTTTCCGCCAATTATGACACGGTTATGTTTTTATATACAGGCAGTCCTGCTGATTCCGTTTTTTGGTCTTTTGGTGACGGGGGAAAAGGAAATAATATGAATGAAACTTATATTTACGGAGTTGCGGATACATTTAGTGTGATGTTAAAGGCATATTCAGGAACGGCGATAGATTCTGTCACGAAAAAAGTTATTACTACTTTAAAAGATACTGCTACAGCAAGTGTCAGCGTCTTTCCGATTAGGCAAGTTAAGGTGTATCCAAATCCAGCTTTTAATAATTTAAATATTGAAACTGAATCTTTAATAAAATCTATTTGTTTGATAGATTTAAATGGAAAAATTGTTCGGAAAATCGAAAATATTTTGGAATATAACTATGTGTTATTGAACAACGGAGAATTTGATGGTAGATACGTTCTGCTTATAGAAACAAATGATACAATTATTAACCAAAACGTTAATTTTAGAACCAATTAGTCAGCTATTTGTTTTGGCATGTAAATTGTTAGACGTCGAACCACACCCAAATATTAATATCTAGAATGAATAAATTTATTTTGCTGACCATTACAATGGCATCGCTGCTGTTGAGTTCAGCTTTGTTTGCACAAAAGAGTAAAGTTACCCTTAGTGGGAATTTACGAGATCAAGAATCTGGTGAAGATTTAATTGGAGCTACAGTTTTTATTAGGGAACTTAAAACAGGAGTTGCCGCTAACGTTTATGGCTTTTATTCGGTTTCTGTTCCACCAGGAAACTATACTGTTGAGTACTCATTTTTGGGTTACCAAACAGATACAATGTTAGTTGACCTTACAACTGATAAAGTAGTTAACAAAGAATTGGGCTCAGGTTCAACAAAGTTGCAGGAAGTAGAAATTTTTGGCGAAGCCGGAAATAAGAATGTTGAAGATGTACGAATGAGTACTATTAACATGAAAATGGAAACCATTAAAAAAGTGCCGGCACTAATGGGCGAAGTTGATGTTCTCCGTGTAATACAATTGTACCCAGGAGTGCAAAGTGGTGGAGAAGGTTCTACCGGTTTTTTTGTAAGAGGAGGTGGAATTGATCAGAATTTGATATTGTTGGACGAAGCGCCTGTTTATAATCCAGCTCATTTATTTGGCTTCTTTTCTGTTTTTAATCAGGATGCTATCAAGTCTGCTGATTTATACAAAGGTGGAATTCCTTCACGTTATGGAGGAAGATTATCTTCCGTGTTAGATGTTCGAATGAATGATGGAAACTCAAAAAAACTGACTGTAAAAGGTGGAATCGGGATTTTGGCTAGTAGGCTTACTATTGAAGGGCCAATTGTAAAAGATAAAGTCTCTTTTATTGTTTCGGGACGTAGAACATATGCTGATTTGTTTTTAAAAGTACTGCCTAAAGGCGATGCTAGGAGAGATTCGAAGCTGTATTTTTATGATTTAAACGGTAAAATAAATTGGCGAGTAAACGATAATAATAGGGTTTATTTATCTGGTTATTTTGGTAGAGATAATCTTAGCGCTGGTGATGCATTTAACATTGGCTGGGGAAACACTACACTGACAACCCGTTGGAATCATATATTTTCTAAGAAGGTGTTTTCGAACCTTTCATTTGTGTTTTCAAATTTTGATTATAGTCTTGGGGTGCCATCTGGGCCTAACGAGTTTTTGTGGACAAGTAGTATTTTAAACTATTCTTTAAAAAACGATTACACCTACTATTTAAATGCGAAGAACACCGTGGAATTTGGTTTTATTAGTACCGTTCATAATTTTAAACCTGCCGAGGTAAAGCCCGGGGACGAAAATCAAGGGTTTAATGAAATTAATTTTAGCGAACGTTTCGCATGGGAAAACGGTGTATACCTTGCGAACGAACAACGTTTTGGTTCTAGAGTAACAGCAGAATATGGAGTACGTTTTTCTTCATTTACTAATGTAGGACCTGATTCGACCTTTACTTATGATGCTGATGGAGAGATTAAAGATGCGAAGGCTTATAGTAAAGGTGATATGTATAATACTTACTCTGGTTTTGAACCGCGCTTAGGGTTAAAAGTCTCGCTTGATGATGTGAGTTCTATTAAAGCATCATATAACCGAATGCAACAATATTTACAATTAGCTACTAACTCCACAGGGGGAGCACCACTTGATATTTGGATGCCTTCAAGTAATAATATTAAACCGGGTATTGCTGATCAAGTGGCATTAGGATACTTCCGAAATTTTAAAAAGAATACCTATGAAGCCTCTGTGGAAGGATATTATAAGTGGATGCAAAATCAAGTTGATTTTGTTGATAATGCTGAGGTTTTATTAAATCGACACATAGAATCTGATATTAGACAAGGTAAAGGTTGGGCATACGGCGCGGAATTTTTCGTTAAAAAGAATAAAGGAGATTTAACTGGTTGGGTGTCATATACACTTTCATGGGCCTATCGTCAGACTGATGGCATAAACAATGGTAACAAGTATTTTTCTGCAGCTCATAGAAATAATAATTTGGCTATTGTAGCCATGTATAAGCTCAATGATAAATTTAGTTTAGCCGCTAATTGGGTTTATAGTTCTGGTGCAGCCATTACCACTCCAACAGGTAGATTTGAGTATGGTGGTCAAATTAATCCGGTTTATGCTGATAGAAATGATGCACAAATGCCAGATTATCATCGTTTAGACTTAGGATTAGATTGGAAACTTGGTGTCGATAAGCCAAAAAAGAAATTTGAACACTCTTTGAACTTCTCAATTTACAATGTCTACAACAGGCATAATGCCTATACAATAAATTTTGTTGAAGATTCAGATAATGTAGGGACTACAATAGCTGAGAAAACATACTTATTTGGGATTCTTCCCTCAATCACTTGGAATTTTATTTGGAAGTAATTATGAAAAATACATTATACATATTCTTATTCTCTTTGTTTATAGTGAGTTGCACGGAGGAAATTGATTTTGATTTAAATACCGAAGCATCTAGATTGGTAGTTGAGGGGGAAATCTCCACTGCTCGAGCTAAACACCTAGTAAAACTTACAAAAACTACGAGTTATTTCAATGATGAAGAAGCTCCTTTGGTTACGGATGCCTTAATTACTATTTCTGATGGAGATACTACATGGTCTTTGGTTGAAGAAAAACCGGGTCATTACTATACACCTTATATTCTACCTATACCAAATAAAACGTATTCGTTAAATATAGTTTCCGATGGAGAAACTTATACAGCAAGTGACTATATGGAAACAACATTGACAGTAGACTCAATTAATGTAAAAAAGGATTTAGAATTTGATTTTGAGGAAAACGAAGAATTACCGTTTTACTCTATTTTTCTTTTTGCTGAAGAACCATCTGGGCTAGGAGATGGATATGTTTGGAAATATTGGATAAAGAAGCCTGATACAGCATGGAAAGATATGACACCTCGATTTTTAGATTGGGCTTATACCGATGATGAATTCATTGATGGCAATAGACCTGATGATGGTTGGGAAATATTTGGGTACATTCCTTTAGATGAATTTCCTAAAGGAACCGAAATAAGGATGGAGTCGTATAGAGTAAGTACTATATATATTGATTTTCTATATGCTATGCAAGCACAAACAGACAGAACAGGTTTCTTTGACGGGCCACCCGCAAATATCCCAAGTAATGTGTCAAATGGTGCTTTGGGCTTTTTTAGTGCTGTTGCTGTCGATACTTCTCGAGTAACAGTTTTAAATTAATTGGAATTTAATACCAAAGAAGTAAGGGATTTAGCTTGGGTGATTCAATCACCTGAGCTTTCTTTTTTTGAAGGCTACAAGTATTCCATTAATACTGATAATAGAGCTTTAAATTACCTCGAAAAGCTTGATGCTGACCCAAGCGAACTACTCGATTACCTAGAATTAAACAAAGAGAGCAAAAGGTTAGGGAAATATTTTGAATTGTTATTGAATTATCATTTCTTAAATGACATTGGTATTTGTGAAGTAAAAAAGGGAATTCAAATTCAATACAATAAAAGGACATTAGGAGAACTTGATTTTTTAATAAAGCCTAAAGGATATGCTGATTGGATTCATTTGGAGGTAGCTGTTAAGTTTTATTTAGCTTTTGTTAAAAATGGAACCACTCATTTTATTGGCCCTAATTCTAAAGACACCTTTAGAAGAAAAAAGAAGAAGTTGATCAACCGACAAATTGATCTGTCAAATAGTGAAGAATCAATGCAACAATTAGGGGATGTTTCAATAGGTAAACGAGCGGTAATTATGAAGGGGTATGTATTTGTAAATCGCTTTTTACCCGAACAGTTAGATCTAACTGAAATAAATGAATATTGTTTAAAAGGTTGGTGGTGTAATTTGGATGATTTTATAAATAACACTGAATCTAATCAAATGTATTCGGTACTAAACAAATTGGATTGGCTATCTGGTTTTATAGGCAGCGAAAACTCTATTTATAGCTTTGAAAATCTTGTAGACCTTGTTAAGCAAAGAATACTTGAATTACCATTAATGCTAGCTGTTGTCGAAGAAAAATCTCCCAGTTTATATGTGGAAATCAGCAGGGGAGTGTTGGTGAATTTAGATTGGCCTAATGTTGAATTATGATTCTAAATCTTCAAATTGAATATCCGAAAAATTATTATTGACTGTTTCTTCAAGTTCTTCGCCTTCTTGATTATTTAGTTCAATAACTTTTTTGATTGCTTCGGATAGTGCGCCTGTAAACTTTTCAAAATCTTCTTTATAAAGAAAAATTTTATGCTTTTGGTAAAAATGAGACCCGTCTTCCTTGTAGCGTCTTTTACTTTCAGTAAGCGTTAGGTAAAAGTCATTATTGCGAGTTGATTTCACATCAAAAAAGTAGGTTCTTTTACCCGCTCGAACTACGTTTTCATAAACCCCATCGTTGTAATCCTCCCTAGTCTCTTTCTCTTCCATCACCAATAAAGCAGTTAAATTGAATAAACGAATACTTATCGTTTACCCAAATCTAACCAATATTTTTTAATCACGGATTAGGGTAACGTATCCTTGGTAGGCAGTTCCATTTATATCTAAAAGATAGAAATATACTCCCGGTGGGCATAAGTCACCGCTGAATGTTCGTCCATCCCAGCTGTGGCTATTTTCTCTTGACTCAAATATATGAGCTCCCCAACGATTATAAATTTTGACTGAAGTACAACCTTGAAGACGTTGTCCTACCTGAACATCAAAAACATCATTGTATCCATCATCGTTAGGTGTGAATACGTTTGGTATTTGACCGTCAAAATAATCAACAAAAGTTTTGATTTGTCTGTCAGTGCTTGATGAGTCAACACAATTACCACCATCAGTTACAATTAGCTTGATAGACTTACTGTCATTGAAATCCATGGGTATTATTATATCATAGTCTTCACTGACCAATTCGCCATTTAAATACCATTTAAAGCTAGAACCACCAATACTATTGTTAACTGTTTCTCCAATAGCATTATCACAACCGGCAACAATATTTATGTCAAAACTTGCTTTAACAACATTTTCTAGGTTTAAAATGACGTCATTTGAATCTCTACAACCTAATGAATCTTCAACTATTACTTGATAGATAACAGAGCTGTCTGCTGTGCTTACAGGGTTTGGTATGTCAGTAGCATTTAACCCATAATCTGGACTCCATCGATAAGTAAAAGGTCCGTTTCCATTAATATTGACTACCGAAAGTTGAGCGCTGTCACCGTTACACTCGGCAACCCCCGCAAGTGTTTCAAAAGAAAAAGTTCTAACAACTGCTGAATCAGTTGAAACACAACCATTGCTATCAGTCACAATTAAATAATAGGTACTAGGTATAATAAATGAGGTAGTTGGATTTGCAATAGTAGGATTGTCTAACACATTTGGAGAACTCCAAGCATAAGTCGACTTTAATGGGGCTGTAGGGTTTCCACCAAGAGTAATGCTCGTTATTGAATCACTACATATAATGAAAGGACCACCAGCGTCAATAACTGGAGCTGCCTTCACCGAAACCGTAATCGTATCCGTACCAATACAACCGAGAGTTGTTGTTCCTGTAACAATAAACTCTGTTGTTGTATCCAAGGTTGCAATCGGATTAGAAATAGTGGAATCATTTAGATTCACTCCAGGGCTCCAAGAATAAGTATTTGCTCCATTGACTTTTAATGCTATTTCAATGTTTTGACATGCAATGGTGTCTTTTCCGGCATCGATTGAAGCGCCATTTGAAACCAAAACAGTCACTTTTGTAGTTCCATTGCAAACGCCATCAGAAAAATTGATAGTGTAGGTTGTGGTGGTGTCAGGGAAAGCTAAAGGTGTAAAAATAGTACTATCTGAAAGGGTGTTAGTATGAGACCATTTAGGTAAGGCTACAGCTGAAACACCTACGTTAGTATCCAACTGGACTGTATCTCCTTTACAAATTTCATACGGGTTTTTTTTGTAGGTTAAAACAGGTTTAGGAGAAACGTTAATTTTCACAGAATCTATACCAATACAACTTCCATTTTTAGATGTAACGGTATATAAAGTAGAGGTGTCAGTAAATGAATTTGGGTTGGCAATTAAACTGTCACTCAAAAATACTCCTGGACTCCAAGAATATGTGGTGTTAAACGAAAGCGACGTTGGATTGCCTCCAATTGCAATGGTGTCTGGGAAACAAATAAGTTGCGATAACCCAGCATCAGTTGGGATCGTGTCATCTACCAATATGTAAATTGAATCAATGTTATCACAACCATTAAGTCCTGTAATGTTCACTGTGTATGTAATATTAGAACCCGGGAAAACAAAAGGCGACTCAACCGTGTCAGCAGGAATTAGCGCTGTATTAGGAGACCATTTGTAGGAGGATGCACCTGTTGTACTTGTCAATTGAACTGTATCACCCAAACACAAGAAAATTGAATCATGTGGAATCGTTATTTCTGGTAATGGGTTGACTACAATTGTTATTGAATCTGTTGAAGAACAAAAATTAAGGTCAGTTCCGGTAGCTGTGTATTTTGTAGTCACTGTTGGTGAAATAAATTGAAAGGATTGATTCTGTGGCAGAGAGGCCGGTAGCCATGTGTAAGTATTAGCTCCTCTTGCACTAAGAGTGTCCATTTCACCAGCGCAAATAGTGTCTTTTGCTGCATCGAAAAGTAGAGTAGGAACGGTATCCACTTGTATAGTTACAGTATCCTTGAATTGACATCCAGCAGCAGTTGTTACATCTAAAATATACCTAGTAGACCCAGAATTAGTTGGAGTCACCACAGGGTTTGCTACCGTATCAAATGAAAGATTGGTATTAGGAGTCCATTTAAATATTGAACCAACGGGAGCTGTAGGACTTCCGCCAAGAGTATAAGTTTCGTTTAAGCAAATACTACTATCCAGTCCAGCATTAATTTCTTTTTTAGTATTTACAGTAACAATTACGGTGTCAAAAGCCGGGCAAGCTGCTCCGGTATCTGTTATTTCACAAATAAAGGTAGTAGTAGAGTCAATTGTAGTAAACGGATTGATTAATGTGTCATCAGATACACCAGAGGAAGGAGTCCATTTGTAAATGCTTCCACCAAATGCATTTAACTGAACTTGGTCTCCTTCACAAATAGTAGTATCATTATTAGATATTCCTGCATTGGTATTTTGAAGTACAGTTACAACTACAGAATCAACTGCCGTACAAGTTCCTGCAGTGTCAGTAACTGTTAAGTAAAAAACAGTAGTTTGAGTAGGGAATGCAAGTGGGTTTTGGGAAGTGTCATTGTCTACCAAATTCGATGGAGTCCATTTTATAGTCGTTCCGTTGGGTGCAGTAGGAGCAGATTGAGTTGAACCTAAGGTAGTCGTATCCCCAAAACAAATAGTTCGGTCAGCACCAGTTACTATATCAATTGATGAGAAGAATACGGATAAGTCCAATGGGTCGCTTGGGCATCCAAACTGACTAACAGCACTTACTTTAACATTTCCCCCAGTACTTATTCCCCAGTCAACAACAATTGAAGGTCCGTTACTAGCACCAACGATTGTTCCTCCAACAACTGTCCAGTTGTAAGTGGCGCCAGCAATTGTATCTGTCGAATAAACATCGGCGTTTCCACCTTGGCAACTTCCTGATGGACCAGTTAAAACTTTTGGCCCTTCAAAAGGATCTACTTTAATAGAGTAAGCTACAGTTGTATCGCCAGGTAAACAAGCGCTATCAGCAACACTTGCTGTAAAGTAATAATTGGTAGGTCGCGCTTGGCTACATGATGGTGTCCAACAAATTGTTTGATTAGACGTATTTCCAGAAAAAACTGGAGTTGTTTTCGTTGCTGCAGGTATAGTTGTAGGTAAAAAAGGCTCACCAAAAACTTCATATTCAAACCCTAGCCCTGCACCCGTGCTGGTAAAATCAATATCAAAACAAAGTGAATCACCAGCTTCAATAGTAAAATCTGTCTGAGAACCTGGTTTTAAATTAGGGGTATGGGTATTGGTATCTTTACAAGCTTGTACAGGAAATTGAAATTCCCTGTGTGTGGTACCTATTGTATTTCCATTTTGGTCAAGTTCTTTTACTTTCACACCAACAATAAAATCGCCAGTAATATTTGGTCCTTTGATTCTTGCCAATCCGGTTAATCCATTAATACTTGCAGAACCTGATGGCCCAAATAACTGAGTAAGGTTGTAGGTGGGGTTAAATGGCATTGTATCAGATGGGAATTTGGCGTACCCTCCAATGTGACTTGTTGTTCCTCCAGACTCTCCTACAAAAGGTTGATAGAATTCATAGTTAAGTTGATCTCCATCAATATCTAAGGCAAGGTTTACAACCGTTTTGGTTTGTCCAACACATAAAAATGAACGATTTAAATCTCTAAATACAGGAGAACTGTTTTTAGTGGCAGGCCCTGCAGACCAGGCGGGCAGAAGCATTCCTTTGGAAGGTGAATTAAAATTAGTGATTGAATTCACTCTTGCACCTTCATCGTATACAAAATGATAACCAATAAACGTAGACGGAAGTAGAACGGTGTTAGTATAAATAACTTTTCCTATACAAGTTAACGACGTGTCCACGCAGGCGTTAGGTAAATTGCTGGAAATTTGATCTGCAGATTGCCAAATCATAGGAACCACAGCAAGACGAGTAGATTGGGGAAGTATGGTGTCATTCAAGCCTCCTTCGTAAACAGCAATTCTTCTATTTCCATCGTTTTGAAAAGGCCATCGAGCATCATCACACTTTAAATAAAGTGTAAGAGCTACAGTGTACAAGTGCATTGGAACTCCTGAAACTGTTGTGTCAGCCATGTAAATGTAATTTACATTTCCTCCGTATAAATGCACAGCTTTTGTCGTTTTACTCGGAAAGAAGGAGAATAAAGCAATGAAAAATATTACGCTTACTAGTCTTTGGAACATGAATATTGTTTTAATTGAAGGTCACTTTCTTTGTAATTTGAAAATCTGAATTTTTCAATTCAATAAAATAAACCCCTTTATACATTCCGCCCAAATTTACTTCTGAAATTGGACCATTTTCTAAATTCAATTCTTTCAAAGATATTACTTGACCTTGAAGGGATAAAAGTCTCAATTGATACTTCTTAACATCTGCATTGGTAAAATCTATATAAATCGTTCCATTACTTGGGTTAGGATATATTTTCAATGAATTAGAAAGGTAATCTTGTACACCAATAGTTTTATTACAATAAAGCTCGTCGACATCAATAAAATTAGTTTTTATTTCGCTGTCGTTGCCAAAGCCATTGCTAGCCTTTAATGTAACAGAGTATTTACCTGAGTTGGCATAAGTATGCGTTGGGTCTTTAAGTTTACTTGTATTTCCGTCTCCAAAATCCCAATCCCAACTAGTTGGGGTGTTCGTTGATTGATCTGTAAACTTTATAACTCCCGTACATGATTGAGTACTGTCTGACGTGAATGCAGCAACTGGTTTGGGGTTTGATGTAGTATCACCATGAATTATAATGGCATAATCTTCAAATTGCCCGTAAGTAAGGTCATCACAAGGTCCGAAATTTGTTCCAGAAATATCTGAACCAACACGCATTCTTAATGGTTGGTATTTTGAAGAAACAGAGCTGATTGTAATGGTGTCATTGTGCAAATTGTTAATTACAGAATTATAAACCAGTTCAGAAGTAACATCAAATACGCCATCGTTATTATAATCTATCCAAACCTTTACGTCTTCTTTATTTAAAGTTCCAGTTTTAACTTCCATGATGTAATCAGTGTTTTCATTAACTATAGTTTGATGAGTGCAACTGTAATCTTGGTATCCTTCCGATCCATCTGTAGTTATATTGTTGATGGTGTTAAACAAAACATAATGAATTCCATAATCATCAGTATGTGAAGTCGTTTTTACAACACATGATTTAGTGACTTTAGACGCCAAATCAACCGTAACTGCAGAAGTTGTAGCAATTGAATCTAATCCAAAGCTATTTGTTACCTTAAGTTTAACCGTGAAACTTCCACTAGTGGTATAAGTGTGTAATGGGTTTTGAGTCACGCTAGTATTACCATCACCAAAATCCCATTCCCAGGCATTTGGTAAGTTCTCAGACTTATCGTTGAATTGAACAACTCCGTCACAACTCTTTGTTGGTAAAGCTTCAAATTTTGCAACTGGAATAGAAGTGTTAGCAGAAATAGTGACGCTGTAATCCTCCATTTGTCCGTATTGTAAGCTTGAACAACCAGTAAAGTTTGATCCAATTGGCGAATTGAGATAATAAACAGCAGCAATTCTTATTCTAAGCAATTTATTTACTCTACTACTTGAAGGAATTGTTATCATATCGTCAGCCTCTGTAGTGTTGTCTTGACTTAATACAAGTTCTTGATTAGAAAAATTTCCATCGTTGTTGTAATCTATCCAAGCTCTAAAGTTTTGGTTTGCAGGAGCTGTTACAGAACCAAATCTCATTCTATAAATATTACCTTGGGTAACCTGAGTTTGATTACAACTTAAGTCTTCGTATCCTTTAGTAGCATCTTCGCTAATTTGTGAAAGTGTAGCAAACGAAAAAGAGGTGATCCCAAACCCGGCAGCTGTACTTGAAGTAACCGGTGTACATTGAGCATTTGCCGGAGTGTTACCAGTGTTTATTGTAATTAAATTTGTTTTGGTTTCTGACTTACTGCCAAAAGAATTTGTAGCAGTTAACTTTATCGTGTAGGTTCCTGAAGTAGTATATGTATGAATAGGGTTCTGCATATGGCTCGTATCCCCATCTCCAAATTCCCAAACCCATGAAGTTACCAAGTTAGGGGTAAGGTCACTAAATTCTATCACTCCTTGACAACTTGTAGTAACGTTTGATTTAAAATCAGTTAACGGTGCAATAGGGGCTACTGCAATGTTAACCGTATAATCTTCAGTTTCTCCACGGTTAAGTGTGTCACAAGATTGAGTCGAATTCAATACAGAGCTATTCAGACTTCTTACTCGCATTCTTGTTGGACCCGTTAAAGCAAAGTATGGAATGGTTATCGTGTCAGTAAAAGTTGAATTTGTTGGTTGTAAAGTAGAAGAAACAAACTCCCCAATATCATTAAAGTCTTGGTCGTGATTAAAATCAATCCATACGCCAAATCCTTGGGCCGCACCGTTATTCCGTCCTTTTACATTAATGATATAATCATTTCCTTGAGTAACATTTGTACTCTGGCCAGTATTAGTGTAAGATATACCTGGGTTTTGAAAGCTGCCACAATTAGAACCTCCAGAGCCCATATTTGAAATGGTATTAAAGCTAAAATTGTCAATATAATCTCTTCTAGAACAGTTTCCTACCGGTGTACAGTATTGGGCAACAAGTAATTGTGCTGTAAATATTAAGGTAATAGCACCTAACCAGTTTTTCATAAATTCAGATTTTGGGTAAAAATAAGTTTTTTAGTAAGAGAATACTTCATGTAACTCTCTCAAAATCAAAAACGACAAGATAAAATAAAGGTTGGGATATTCTATGATTTTCGACGTGTCAGTTCTTGAACCACTAGTTTCAGTTCTTTACCCATTTGGCCGGCTACAGATGTATTCTCTTCGGCTCTTCGAATCAAATAAGGAACAGTGTCTATAACAGGACCGTAGGGCAAGTATTTACTCACATTATAACCAGCATGAGCTAAATTATAGCTTATGTTGTCGCTCATACCATATAACTGCGAAAAGAAAATATTAGGATGGTTGTTATCCAAATCTTTTTCTTTCATAATTGAAATTAAATGATAAGCGCTATTTTCATTATGACTACCAGCACAAACTTCAACGACGTCAATATTATCTACCACGATTGACAAAGCCTTGTTGTAGTCATTATCGCAAGATGTTTTGTCGGGTTGAATCGGGGTTGGATAACCCAATTTATCTGCTCGTTCGTTTTCTTTTTCCATGTATGCGCCTCTTACTAGCTTAACACCTAAAATGAACTTTTCGCCACGAGCCATTCCTATTAAATCATTTAGATAGGCAACCTTGTCATGTCGGTATAGTTGAAGGGTTGTGTAAACAATAGCTTTTTCTTTATTGTATTTGCGCATCATTACTTCTGCGAGTCTATCTATTGCAATTTGAATCCAACTTTCTTCAGCGTCAATGTATATTTTGACACCTAAATTGTTGGCTTTTTTACAAATAGAATCTAAACGTTGAATTATTTTATTGTATTCAAGTTTTTCCGCTTGATTCAGTTTTGCATTTTCTGAAACTTTTTGAAAAACTCCAAATCGGCCCAATCCAGTTACTTTTAGGCAAGTAGTCGGTACCTTGGAAAACTGCTTGGCATTTTCAATCAATTTGAGGAGCTCAGCTTGGGTGTCGTCAAATGATTTTTCATTTTCTTTTCCTTCAACTGAATAATCAAGGATCGCTTCAATACCATGCGAAGCAAGCATTTTGAAAGTTTTTTCAGAGTCTTGAATGGATGTCCCTCCGCAGAATTGTTTAAATATAGTTGGTTTTACAGCCCAAGCAATAGGTAGTTTGAGGTTTAAGGCAATTCCAGTTAACCCAGTCATTACATTAGTTAATGAAGAATTTCCAAGCATTTGAAGAATCAGTTTGGTGAATTTTAATTCGCCATTTGATTTGTGCTTAAAACCTAATTCTGTATTGTTAAAATCGACTGCCACTTGCTACCTATTATAAAAACTCAAAAGTAAATTAGAGTTCTAATAATTCATCCATAGTTTGAGTACTAACTGAATGATAATTTGGACGAGCTTCTTTATAGATTTCTCTGGCTTGTTCTAATTTATTAGACTCTTTTAATGCACGATATGTAGGAGTTAAGAACTTTCGTCTTCCCACATTAATCAAAAAGCTCTTCATAACGGGGTCTGTTTTGGTATAATTACTTCTAATAGTATGTTGAAACCAAGCCGCTAAAATTTCAGAATTTCCACTTTCTGAAAACTTAAAAGTGTTGTCAACATCTGTAAGCTGATCAATACTTAAATCATACCCTAAATTTCTAACAAAATGCAACCATTCATGTGAAGACCATTCAGCTGTTTCTAATTCTGCCGCAGGCTTTCCATTAGTCCAAGCTGTAATTTGTGCTTCAACCTTTTCAAAGCGATCGCTTTCTGGGGCAGGACAGTTATCTGGCAGTCCCGGGCCATATACCCATGTCTCAACTTGTAATTCTTCGTAAAATTCTTGACTCAAAAGATTCTTTTTTAAGTATTCAAGAAAAGCTTCGGTGGTCATTACTTTAAATGCATTTGTTGTGAAATAAGTTTTCAAGAAATCATCAAACTTTTCACGACCAACATTTTTTTCAATTAATCGCAATAAAAAATAACCTTTCTCATAAGCTATATCGCTCATTCCATCGTCTGGGTCTCTGTTTTCTAAATCGAGTTTTAAATGAGTGTCTTTTGATTGGCCACCTTTCATGTAATCTTCAATCGTGTGTTGTAAATCTTGGTAGCCCAAATCAGCTAGCATTTCTGCATAATCAGCTCCGTAAAGTGCTTCCATAATCCTTCTTTCAAAATAAACGGTAAAACCTTCGTTTAACCAGAAATCATCCCAAGTAGCATTGGTTACTAGGTTTCCGCTCCAACTGTGAGCTAATTCGTGAGCAACAAGTGAAGTTAATGATCGGTCTCCAGCAATAATAGTTGGAGTTGCAAATGTTAACCTTGGGTTTTCCATCCCACCAAAAGGAAAAGAAGGAGGGAGGATTACCATGTCATATATTTCCCATTGATACTTCCCATAAAGGTCTTCGGCTGCTACAAGCATGTCTTCCATTTCGGCAAATTCGTAAGCCGATTTTTCCATCATAGAACTTTCTGCGTAAATTCCTGTATGATCTCCCAATCTTCTATAATCTAAATCTCCAACACAAAGAGCAAGTAAGTAAGCTGGAATAGGTTGAGTCATTTTGAATTTATATACTCCGTCTACAGATTTTTCTGTGGGGTTTTCAGCGCTCATTAGTGCGATCAGGCCTTCCGCTACTTTAACAGTTGCCTCATAAGAAAAACGAATGCCTGGGCCATCTTGAACCGGAACCCATGAACGAGCCAAAATCGCTTGAGACTGGGTAAATAGGAAAGGGGCCGTTTTGTTTGCGGTTTGTTGTGGAGTTAGCCATTGAACAGCTGCTGCATCTGGGCTAGTTTGGTATTCAATATTTATTCGTTTTGTTTCTGGTTTAATGCTAATAATTAGGGGGGTGCCTAAAAAATCGTCTTTAGTTCCCATCTCATATTGGGTTGATTCGCCATCGCCTAGAGTTACCTTGGAAACAGTTAAACCGTCTTTGGTATCAAGTATTATTTTATTGCCACCTGTTAGGTTATTTATATCATAGCTGGCTGTAGCTGAAATAATTTTTGAATCAAAGTCAATGTTAGCATCCCAAATAAGATGAGTTATTCTGGCATTTTCAGGTTCTGAAAACGAGTGTGAATCGTTAAATTTCATTTTGTTCTCTTTTACAGGTTTTTCAACAGTAGAATTAGTGCCTTTCTCTGGGGCACTTTCGCAACCGATTATTCCAATTGCGATAATGCAGGATAAAAAAATATTTTTCATGAATTTTGACCTTTTGCGGCGAATGTAGAAAATGTTCTGGTAATTATTTATTTAGAGTTTTAAATCTATTAAGAATTTGACAACATACTGAATAGTTAGTACAGGAATTAAACCATTACTTTTGGCCGCCCTTACCGAAGCGAGTATGATAGTGAGTATGATAGAAGAAAGAGATGTGCGTCAATTAAATGATTTAGGAATTTCTGAAAAACAGTTTGAAAAACAACTTGAAAATTTTGAAACAGGTATAAAACCCTTGCCTTTAATAAAGGCATCAGTTGTAGGCGATGGCATTTTAAGTTACACAAAAGACGAGATTGATCAACTTAGAACTCTATATCGTCGGTTTAAAGATTCACTAGACATTGTCAAATTTGTTCCCGCTTCTGGAGCTGCAACTCGTATGTTTAAAAAACTATTTCAAGGTATTGAAGAGTTAAAAAATAATGAGCCTCTTAATAGTGATGCAAACGATTTATTAAACAACCTTACTGATTATCCTTTTTATGAACTTTTAGAGAGTCATTTTAAGAAAAAGGGAAAAACGATAGGCGAGCTGATCAATGATAATTCACAATTAGAAATTCTTGAAGCCATTATATATGAAGATGGTTTGGGTTATGGTAATCTACCAAAAGCTCTAATAGAATTTCATAAAGAAAATGATAGCTCTATTACATCACTTGAAGAGCAATTTGTTGAGTTACGAGATTATGCGAAATCAGATGGTGAAGGAAGGTTGCATATTACGGCTTCGCTAGAACATTTGGATAAAATTAAAGCGAAGTGTGAGGCACTTAAAGAAAAGTATACGTCCGAAATAACAATCAAGGTTGAATACAGTGTTCAAAAGCAATCGACGAATACAGTTGCGGTAAATTCTGATAACACTCCAGTAAGACTCGAAAATGGTTCTTTGATGTTTCGCCCGGGTGGTCACGGTGCTTTGCTTGATAACTTAAATGACATAAGAGCTCAGTTGATTTTTATTAAGAATATTGATAATGTATCAAAGCAAAGTTTACAAGCAAGTAATTCTGTTTACAAAGAATTATTAGCAGGAAGACTGTTAGAAATGCGCGAGAATATTCACAACCTATTAAATGGTTTGATTCATGAAAGTGGCCGCGAAAGAGCGAGTAAAATTATTTATGAGCGTTGGGGGTTAAAAGTTCAAACGGAAAAAGAAATTAAAGAAGTTTTGGATAGACCAATTCGAGTTTGCGGAATGGTTAAAAATACTGGAGCGCCAGGTGGAGGACCTTTTTGGGTTGAAGAAGGTGATGGTTCAAGAAGTATGCAAATAGTAGAGTCATCTCAAATTGACATGAATGACGAAACCCAAAAAACAATATTTGAAAACTCGACTCACTTTAATCCGGTAGATGTAGTTTGTTGGGTTGAAGATCATTCAGGAGTGAAGTTTGATTTGTCGAAATATCGTGATGAATCGACTGGTTTTATTTCTGAAAAATCAAATCAAGGAAAAATCTTAAAAGCTCAAGAATTACCAGGTTTGTGGAATGGGGCTATGGCTCATTGGATAACTGAGTTTGTTGAAGTTCCTCTCCATACTTTTAATCCTGTAAAAACAGTAAACGATTTATTGACCGAAGGCCATAAGTAGATATTAATTACTCCCTGCTTCAACGGCTTTACGAACACTACCGTGTATTTTTAGCAGACTTTCGGCCTCTTCGTAACTGTTATTAAGTTCTTTCATAACCATTTTGGTTCCTCGATCTACTAATTTATCGTTGCTTAATTGCATATCTACCATTCGGTTTCCTTTTACACGTCCCAATCGAATCATGCAAGCAGTGGAAATCATATTAAGCACTAATTTTTGTGCAGTACCCGATTTCATTCGTGTACTTCCTGTAACAAATTCAGGTCCAACTACTACTTCTATTGGATAATCGGCTACTTGGCTGAGTGGAGAGTTTGGATTGCAAGAAATGCAACCAGTTGGAATATTTTTTTCTTGACATGTTTTTAAAGCTCCAATTACATAAGGTGTTTTACCACTTGCAGCTATTCCTATAATAAAATCTTTGCTATTAATATTGTATTCTTTGAGATCTCGCCAGCCTTGTTGGGTATCGTCTTCTGCAAACTCAACCGCTTTTCTAATTGCAGAATCACCGCCCGCAATAATTCCAATTACCAAATCATGATCAACCCCAAAAGTTGGTGGACATTCTGAGGCGTCAACGATTCCCAATCTCCCGCTGGTTCCAGCACCCATATAAAACAAACGTCCACCTGATTTTAGTTGCTCGCTGGCCTTAGAAATTAAATTCTCAATAGCATCCATTTCTTTTGCAATGGCGTTGGGCACGGTCTGATCCTCTTGATTTATTCCAACAATTAAATCACGAATTGGAAGGTTTTCTAAGTTATCGTGATTGGATGTGGATTCAGTAATTCTATCGTTTGCCATAAGTATTCAAATTCTGTCAGAATCAAAGGTAGATTACACTTACCTTTAACCTTCGATTTTAAAAATTCTTTATTCAATACCCTATGTTAAGAGTATCCACTGTTTTATTAATATCTCTTTCATTTTTATTAAATATTTCGGTTTATGCTCAAGATAAAATGAGTACCCAACTTAATAATTGGGCTAGGTCATCTGAAAGGGGAGTTTCAGACCAAGAAGTTTGGTTGCAATTTGATGCTCAGCTTGACTATGAAAAGTTAGACCAAGAGTTTAGGACAAAGGATTTCACCATAGAGCAAAGAGCAAAAGCTGTTATTCAAGCTTCGGAGGATTTACACTTAAATTCTATGAATCAGTTAAAGAAACTGATAAATGCTCGTCAAATTCAAGAAGAGTTTTGGTTAGGAAATTCTGTAATTGTGATATTGGACAAAAACGATGCCTTAGCATTGAGTTTAAATCAATCTGTAAGGTGGATGGAACTAACCAGCGAACATCAAGTGACCGTAGAAGATGTTGAAATGGAGCAATCTTCAAGTGAAAAGGATGCAGTAAATGGTGCTGAACCAGGTTTAAAAGCTATTAATGCTCATAAAATGTGGGCAAGAGGCTATTCCGGAAAAGGAAGAAAAGCATTAATTATAGATACCGGCGTTTGGCCTGATCACCCTGCTATTTCTGATGCTTGGATAGGAAATAGGGAACCAGCTCTACAAAGTTGGTATGGCTTTGATAGCCCTGTTCCAAAAGACAAGGGCAATAGCCACGGAACGCATGTTACTGGAACTATTTTAGGTTTAGATCCTGCAAATAATGATACTATTGGTGTTGCTTTTGACGCTGCTTTTATGGCTTCAGACCCCGTGGCATCACAGCCCAGTGAAAGAAAAGGACTGTATTCAATTATTCGAGCATATCAATGGGCGCTAAAACCTTATAATTATTCTCCAGCTCCTACATATGATTTCCCCGACGTAATCAATAATTCTTGGGGACATGAAATAGATACGTCTGAACACATTTGCACTAATCCTTTCGGAGATGCTGTGGCAGCTTGTCAATTGGCTGGAATTGCTGTTGTATGGAGTGCCGGAAATAATGGTCCGGGTGCTAAAACATTAGGCGCTCCTGCAACCATTACCAAAAATCCTTATTTGGTTTTTACAGTTGGGGCTATTAACGCGAATGATCCAAATTTTCCTATTGCTGGGTTTAGTAGTAGAGGGCCGAGTTATTGTGCTCAAAAAGGAATTGATAGCATTAAACCAGAAGTTGTTGCTCCCGGAGTAAATGTTCGATCTGCCGTAGGTGCCGATGGCTACGCCAATTATCAAGGTACTTCAATGGCGGGGCCACACGTAGCGGGGGCTGTGTTGCTATTGAAAGAAGCTTTTCCAACTTTACCTGGGCAAGATATTTTAGAGGCTTTGTATAAAACTGCAAACGACCTTGGGCCAGTAGGAGAAGATAATGCTTATGGCAATGGGATGATAAATGTGGACAGTGCATTTAAGTGGTTAGCTTTAACAAACACAGCAATACTACCGGTGGTTTTTAATCAAGATATAAACATTGAATTAGTCTCTGTATCAGAGCAGGGGATAAGTTGTAAAAATGAAGTCATTGCAACATTTCGGATTTATAACAATAGCAATAAGATTGTTTTAAAAGATTCAATTAATATAACTGGTAATCTAACTCATGGATCAAGTTCTGACATTATTAAAACCTTGCAACATGATATTTCAGTGGGAGATTCAGTTGATGTTGACTTCAAATTTAATAAGTCGCAAAAAAATGAAACTGAGTTTTTTGCGAGAATTGGGTTGTTGCAAAACTTAAATGATAATCACTTAAATAATACTGCCTACGGTTTATGGAAAAGTATTCCCGAATCTACAATTCCTTTCATGGATGACTTTACTAATAAAACTGACAAATGGATTGTAGATAACCCAGATAACGATCAATTGTGGAACGTAAGAATTTGGGAGGATAAAGGAATTAGAAATGAAGCCCTTCAGCTTGAGTTTTATTCTATGAATCAACGAAATGATCAGCAAGATTTTCTGATTTCACCAATGCTGAAAGTGGCTGATAACTCACAACTTCAAATGACTTTTGATTATGCATATGCTTCAAAGAGTTTAGCGGTTTTTGAAGATTCTCTATCGGTTGAAGTAACTTCAGTATGTAATTCGAATTGGAAATCAGTTTGGGCTAAAAACGGGCTAGAACTTGCTACCACTACCGATACCACTTCGGTGTTTATTCCTTCAAGTCACCAATGGGAAAGTGCAACAATTGATTTATTTGAATTCGACGATGAAGAATTCGTTCAAGTTCGGTTTGTTGGAACCAATGGTTTTGGAAACAACCTTTACATCGATAACGTGGCAATAACTGCATTACAACCTACTGACATTGAGCAAGTAGAAACGCAAATTGAAATTGAAGTATTTCCTAACCCAAGCAACGGTTTTATTGAGTTAAAAGGTGACTTGTCTAGGTATAATGCGATGCGAGTCTTGGATATTTCGGGTAAGCAGGTTCTTGAATCTGCAATTAAGATGAATTTGGATATCTCAACTATTGAAAACGGTCTCTATATATTGGAATTAGTAGGAGAGACTCAAATGTTTAAAACCAAAATTATTAAAGAATAGTGGAGCCTTTAAAAAACTTAGTCAATCAAGAAATTGTTGAGTTGTACGCTCATGAATTGAATAAACACCTAAACGGATTTGATTCGGTACAATTCAAACATTTAATTCTGGATAAAGAATGGGGACAACGTGAGTTAATGGATAGGATTCACCATGTAGCTTATGTAATTCAGAAGGTTTCGAACGGCTCATTTAATGATACAGTTGAAGGCCTAGAGAAAGCGGCTCCGAACCTACCAACTGGATTTGAGCAAATCATATTTCCTGCTTTTGTAAAGTTGTATGGGTTAGATCATTTTGAAAGGTCCATGCTAGCTCTTGAGCGATTGACTCAGTATTCTACTGGTGAATTTGCAATTCGGCCATTTATAAAAGTCTTTCCCGAAAAGACAATGAAACAAATGCTTTCTTGGAGTAATCACAAAAACGAGCATGTAAGGCGATTTTCTAGTGAAGGATGCCGACCTCGTCTGCCATGGGGTGGGAATTTACCTAATTTTATTAAAGACCCAGAACCAATTTTCCCCATTCTAAAAAAATTAAGAAACGACGAAAGTCTTTACGTTCGGAAAAGTGTTGCCAATAATTTAAACGACATTTCAAAAGATCACCCTGAAACCGTATTGAGAATTGCAGAGTGCTGGCTAAAGGAAAATAAAAAACACAGTTCTTGGATTGTAAAACATGCTTTGCGTTCTTTATTGAAGCAACCCCACCCAAAAGCACTTGAATTGTTTGGTTATGGAAATGTTAGTCAAATTGAGGTGACCGATTTAACTATTGTGCAGGAGTCGATTAGCATAGGTGATAGTTTAAAATTCTCTTTTAGCCTTTCAAACCTCGGTAAACAAAAATCAAAACTGAGGGTCGAGTACTTGATAGATTACAAAAAGAAGTTAGGTAGTTCAGCTAAGGTATTTCAAATATCAGAGTTTGAACTTGAAGGTAATTCAAAGAGGACGTTTACTAAAACTCAATCTTTTAAGGATATGACCACGCGCAAACATTATCCGGGGATCCATAATTTATCCATTCGTGTAAATGGAGTAATAAAGGTTTTAAAAACATTTGAACTCAATTAAAATGAATGTTACAGATATTTTAGAGTCAGCTAAAAAAGTCAAAGATCTTAATGCGAAATTTTTACAGAAAATTGAATCTGATGAAAGTTTAGATGCAATGTTTCATGTTGAACACGGTAAAGTGTTTGAAAAGTTGGATTGTTTAGATTGTGCGAACTGTTGTAAAACTACGAGTCCAATAATTTTACAAGAAGATATGGATCGGATTGCAACTCACTTAAATATTACAACGGGTGAGTTTATTCAGAAATACTTAGAAATGGATGAAGATGGCGATTTTGTGTTTCAGTCAGCGCCTTGCCCAATGTTATTGGAAAACAACAAATGCAGTATTTATGAAATTCGGCCAGCTGCCTGTAGAGAGTATCCACATACCAATAGAAAAAACATGAGCGAAATATTGGACTTGACGTTAGAGAACACTTTGGTTTGTCCAGCTGTAGTTAAAATTGTTGATGGGTTAAATACGAGATAAATCTAGCTGAATTTATAAAACGGTATAGCCAACAATCTTTTCTAAATGCAGGTACATGAATTCATCTCCCGCGTCATTTAGTTTGCTGTATTTAACGTCAGTTGGTACTTTGTAAGTCTTTTTTATGTTGTATTTACCATAAACAGCGAGCCAGTCTGTCCAGTCTTCTTTTGGCGAAGTAAGTGAGTTGTAGCTAGAATGAAAACTGTGAATTTTTCTTTCATCTGAAAATACAAAAACGCCTTTTATCTCGGGATAATGTGCGAGACATACTTCAATAATGTTTGGCTCTAATTCTTGCAATATTATATGGTCTGCTCCAAAAGTCCATGGCATCCAAGGTAAAGTAGAGAGGTAGTAGATAATGTGGTTCCTGAATAATTCGTTGCTATGGTCAAGTGATAGACTGTTGAATCCAAATTTTTTCTCTTTGTAAAAACAGTTTTCGCTTTCAATACCAAGTTGTATTGATTTTCCAAAATGAGATAACTCTTGATAGAATTCAATGTGTGGATATTCAATTTTTGAGGTTAGAGTAGCCTTTTTAGCTGAGCTAGCTTTGGTTGATTTGTAAACCCCAGATTGTTCAATGATAACACCATGTGCATGCGATATCTTGTAAGGATTCGAATACGTGATGTAATCGGTAATTAGTTCTGGAATTGTTTTTACCATATCAGCGTGCGAAGTTACAATAGAGTTAGGGGCGAATAAGAAAAATAAGCATAAAAAAAAGGTTGTTGAAGGATATCGTGGGTTGTAATAATGGTTAGTTGAGTGGTCCCGACGTTGCCGCATGAACTGACCAAGGAGTCCAGTTCTACTCATCCTTTCGTGTGGTTCTCCACCAATTTAATCATTATCGATTTCAAAACTTTATGTTCATTGTTATAATTTCTGGTACTCCTAGCTCGTCATGCCCGGCTACGATCGGGCATCTATTTTTATATAATTCCTATCCTTTTATTATAGTAGTCCACCATGCTTTTTATAACTATCGGAGCATGAAATAGCATAGGGTTGCCATAAAGGTTTGTCATCTTGAGTGGTCCGCCGCAGGAGGATAGTATCGAAAAGTAGACAAAACATTATATTGAAATATTCTTAAAAGTTGACTAATCCTCTTTGGCTGCTCTGCAAGTGGGGAGTTAATAAACTCATGTAAATTGAGTTTGATTTTTATTGTATGTCACATTCGCGAGGACTCAAGCTTAATAGTTATCTGATTTCAGCTCTTCTACACACGCGACGTCATTCCGTAAGAATAGGTGAATCATTTGAGGAACGAAAATGCTATGAACCTTCTATGCGGAATCTCAATAAAGAATTGAGCAGCTTTCTTTTGATAAGGTGTCCACGAAAGGTTTTGCAAAACTGAGTGCGTAAGCTTGGTTCATGAACTAGCGTTAATTTTAATCGTGCGGTAGCTGTGGATCACAATAAATCAGATATGCCGTTTTTCTTATAAATCTCAAATGTAATTACTGTTTTCGTTTCTCTTTCTATAAGAAAAGAAATCCCTCTAGACTTGTAAGCTATTACATGCCCATTAATATTTTCACGTATTAATTCTGGCTGGCCATATCGTTTTATGACATCAGCATATTTGCTAACTTGAAGAATAATCCCATCAGCCGTTTTATAGTTTCCAGAAAACAAAATAATTCCAGACAAATTCGCTCGCTCAAGGGTTTCGTTTCCATCTTCATTCGTTCTTGTAATGAATGTTTTACCAATTTGATCGTAAACATATCTGTTTGTATAAACACTCCAATCAACCCCCTCTGTTATTCCTTGTTCAAAGGTGAAATTATTACCATTAAGGTTTAAAACATCATTAATAGTAGTTTCTTCAATTACATATGTGCCAACATTCTCACCTGGCTGAACAAGAAGGGGGGTACGAGTCGAACAAGATATTAATAGTGTTAGGTAGAGTAAGGGTTTTAGCTTTGTGAAAAAAGTCATAGTACTTATTTATCCTCTTCAATAATATCCGAAGCACTATTCAAAACTTCACCTAAATGATTGGTTAATTTGTATGATTTATATTCTTGGTTAAACACGTTTTCTTGAGTACTGGAGCTAATATACGAATTAGGTTTGTCAAATTAGCGATATGATAGATCAGAAAAATAAGCATAAAAAAAGGCTGCTTCATATGAAACAGCCTTTTCAATTCAATTATGGATTAGGAACTAGTTGCCCGATTCCATTTTTTCCATTTCCTTGTCAAAAGTTTCTTTAAACTTTTCGTAGTTGTAATCAACTTTTAGGTACTCGTCTTTCGAAAGTCTTTCGTTGTACTTGCTTACGATATCATCACCAGATAATTCAATTGCCATATAACATTTGAATTTACCTTCACTTGTTTTAGTGAATTCTTCACAAATGGTTTTGATTCCCGTTAAACTTTGATTTACAACTGTTCTAGAGTTTTCTTCAAAACGCTCTAAAACCTCTTCTTTGTTGTTGTATTCAGAAGACTTTACATAGTTGTCGCCAACTACTTTCATAGTTGTGTTAATGTCTCCAGCTAATTGAGATTTAGCATTTGAAAGTGCTTTTTTACGAGCAGTCATTTGGTCAATACTCTCACCAATTGCATTGGCTCTAAAGTATTTGTTGTTCGAGAAGTAATCAGCTCCTGAACAGTATTGTTTTAATAATACTTCGCCCTCTTTTTTAGGGGTAGATTTTTTGTTTTTACATCCCGTTAAAGAAAAGGTAAGGGCTGCTAAACAAATCGCCGAATAAGTGAATATCTTTTTCATAGTTTTAAATTAGATTACGAAATTAATGTTTGCACCGATTCAAGCAATCGATATGCCAAACTTTAATCATTTATACTACTGCCGAACTTTCTAGTTCTTGGGCTTTTTTTAATTTTTCAAATTTCTTTCCTTTCTTATTTGGGTTTTGGTAAAATATAAGTACCAATACCGGTAAAAAGAACAGGTCACTAAGCACCGCAAAGAATAGAGTAGAAGATACCAACAAGCCAATATAATAGGTGCTTGATAAATTAGAACTTACCAATACCATAAACCCTGAGCATAAGATTAAACTAGTTACAATTATAGCTTTACCCGTAGAAAGGTAGGTTCTCTTTAAGGAGTAAACAATCGATTTGCCCTTGTTTAACTCAATCCGCAGTTTACTCATAAAGTGAATGGTGTCATCAACGGCAATTCCAAATGCAATGGCAAATATTATTGAAGTAGAAATTTTAATATCAATCCCTAAGAAGCCCATCATGCCTGCTATCACTACCAAGGGTAGTAAGTTAGGCAAAATCGCTATTACTATCATTCTAAACGATTGAAACAACAGACCCATAATTAGTGAAATAACGGCGAATGCAATTAATAAGCTTAAAACTATGCTGCTCGCTAAAAATTCATTGGTTTTATCAACCAAATAGGGCATTCCTGTTAAACGGTATTCAATTAAATCGGTGTTAATATTGGCCGTCATGTATTTGTCGAAATCTTTGTTGTTCAGCCTCATTTGGCGGCCACCCACATCCTTTATTTTAGCATTAATTCGAGCTTCCGTTTTATCGTCAGTCAAATAACTTCTCAAGTTAACCCTTGGTAATCTTCGAATACTTCGTTTTATCTTTTTTAATTCTTTTTCAGATTCAGGAAGAGTAAATTCAACGTTTCTGCCACCGTTTAAAGCCCTTCTAGTTCCTTTAATAAAAGTATTTGTGGAAACCATGAAACCAGACCCATACACTTCAACCAATCCCTTTTCAATTTTATCAACCTCTTGGATAACATCGTAATCGAAAAAACTTTTTGTAGAATCTTTTAATTTTAATGAAAGTTCAAAAGGTCGAAATCCGCTGAAGTTGTCCTCAAAAAACACGTAATCTTCACGCATTTCGTCATCGCTAGCGTAATCTTCTAGAAACTTATTGTCAAATTCTAATTGATATAGCCCTGCAAAGGAGAGTACCATTAAAAGCAAAACTCCTGAAAATATTTTGTGTCTGTTCGGCACTAACCATAAGAATAAACGGTGAAGTTTCAATGTCCAAAATGAGTCATCGGCATGTTCACCTTTTACTTCAGGTTTTGGAAGTAGAATTAATAAAGCAGGCAATAAAGTGAATGATAAAAAGAATGCAACGTAAACACCTAATGCGGTAATCCAGCCAAATTCTTTAATAGGAACTATCATTGAAGTGTAAAGCGAAAGAAAGCCAACAGCAGTAGTAAATGCAGTAAAAAACGTTGCTAAACCAATTTCTTTAAATGCGGTAAACATTGCATTGTACTTGTCGTAACCCTTGCGCAATTCGTCCATGTATTTTTCGACGATATGAACCACGTTTGAAATACAAACCACAAATAGAATAGTGGGTAATAGCGTGGTCATAAAGTTGATAGGGCGGCCTATTAAGGTCATAAATGATATCATCCAAATAATGGTAATACCAACTATACTAATTGGTACCCAAATTCCCCAAAGAGATCTAAACGATATGAATAAGAAAATGATGAGTAAAACCACTGAAATTGACATAAACAAAATCAGTTCAAACTCCATTTGTTTGATAAAGTAGCTAGCTCCTTTTATTTTGCCGGCAACATGAAACTCTTCAAATTGAAAGGACTCTCCAATTTCTTCAACTTCTCTAACAATCTTGTCGTTTTCTTTTCGGTCCGAACTGGCTTTTATGCTTAAAAATAACGAAACCTTTTCGCCGTCTTCAGAAAATAATGATCCCTTTAAGCCGGGTGAGCTGTAAACTCTCGTTGAATCTTTTTTGTAAAGTTCGGGGCGTTCGGTGTGAATGTAGGCCGTGTTGACCACTCCAATTGGGCCAATAACAGGATTATTAATGTTAATAGGGCTAACAACCTTTTCTATAAATTCTTTCGATTCGTAAACGTTTGTTATGCTGTCAAGTCTGGTTAAAAAGTCTTTTTCAAAAATTGACCCCTTATTTCCAATTCCCACTAAAAGAAAATCGTTGTCAGATTCAAACTTGTCTATGTGGTCAAAGTAAAAATGGAGATCAGAATCGGTAGGAGGAAGAAATTTTTCGAATTTATAATCAAATCCAACTTTTGGTAAAACTGTTAATGCCGCTAAGGTTACAAGTCCTAAACAGAACAGGGTTATTATAGCTAAAGTTCTTCGAAATTTGTTGTTTATCATTCAAAAAAATTGGCTGCAAAGATAATATAATGCAAGTGGTACGGGGTGTTGGAAAGTAGAGTTTTCAAGAAGAAAACCTTCATAGAAATGTTATATTTGAAGGGTTCACTTTAAAACTTTTTAAATGAGAAAATTAAAACTGTTAACTATTTCTTTGGCTTTGGTGGGGTTTTCACTGTCTAGTGGGGCTTTGTTTGCGCAAGATTCGCACGTAATTGTTAGGGTATATGAGCCAATTAGTCAAAGTGGTGAAATTGTTATTTCGTATGGCAATAACAAATCTGAGCGCATTCCTATTGAAAAATTAAACTCTGAACATCATGAAAACAACACAAGTAAAATTGTAGATGTTTTTAATCGTTTGGCAAAAGAAGGGTATGAATTAGAGTCTTCTTCAGGTTCTAGTCATGGAAATGCTGCTTCTGTTTTACATGTTGATACATTTGTCTTTGTAAAAGACGAAGATTAATGACCTTTAAAAATAAAGTTTGTTGGGTTACAGGAGCCTCATCAGGAATTGGTGAGGCTTTGTCATTTGAAATGGCAAAGTCGGGTGCTCGTTTGGTACTTTCAGCTCGGCGTTTAGAACAGTTGAATAGGGTTAAGGACAAGTGCTTGTCTTTAGGCGCGACAGATGTTTTGCTTATTCCTATTGATTTGTCAAATTCCGACTCAATAAATGAAGGTTTTAAAGCTTTTGTTGAGAAATATGATTCTGTTGATTATTTGGTAAATAACGGCGGAATTAGTCAGCGAGGATTGGTGAAAGATACGCCCGTTGACATTGATCGAAAAGTGCTTGAAGTTAATTTTTTTGGAGCGGTAACGCTTACCAAATTGGTTCTTCCAATGATGTTAAAAAAAGGGAGTGGAAATATTTCAGCTACGAGTAGTTTGGTGGGGAAATTTGGTTTTCCATTACGTTCAGCTTATTCAGCATCCAAACATGCAATTCAAGGATTTTATGAATCGTTGAGGACCGAAGTTCAGAAAGATGGAGTTTATATTTCAATTTTAATTCCTGGAAGGGTAAAAACTGAAATTAGCGTAAATGCTGTTGAAGCTGATGGCTCAAAGCATGGTAAAATGGATGAGGGGCAAGATCAAGGAATTTCATCTGAAAAAGCGGCAAGAATTATCGCAAAAGGATTATTGAAAAACAAAAGAGAAATAGAAGTAGGAGGGAAGGAGCTTTTAATGATTCAGATTAGGCGCTTTATTCCTTCATTATTTTATAAAATTGTCGCCCGAATAAAACACACTTAAAATGAGTATAGTAATTAACGGAATTCAGCAAATAGGTATTGGTATTCCTGATGTTCAGGCTGCTTTCGATTGGTACAGAAAACACTTCGGAATGACTATAAAAGTTTTCGAAGAAGCAGCCGATGCGGCTTTGATGTTGCCTTATACTCAGAATGAAGTTCGGGCTAGACACGCAATTTTGGCCTTAAATATTCAAAGTGGTGGTGGTTTTGAAATTTGGCAGTACACTAGCAGGACACCTGTTTTGCCTGATTTTGATATAAGCTTTGGCGATTTGGGCATGAACGCCGGAAAAATTAGAACCTACAATGTAGCTAACGTTTATGCCGATTTTAAAGAAAGGGGAGTAAAGATACTTACTGAACTTACGGTTGACCCGGAGGGGAAACCTACTTTTTTTATTGAAGATCCTTGGGGAAATGTTTTTCAAATGGTTCAAGATTCATATGCTTTTAAAGAAGTGGGTGCTCCAACTGGCGGGCCAATGGGCTGCTCTATAGGAGTTACCGATATTGAAAAGGCAAAAAAACTCTATTGTGATATTTTAGGTTACGATGAGGTAGTTTATGATCAAACGGCCAAATTTGACGATTTTGTTGGTGTAAACGGAGGTGATACTACTTATCAAAGAGTATTATTAAGACATTCTAAGCCTCGTAAAGGCGCTTTTAGTAGAATGTTAGGGCCAACAGAAATTGAGTTGGTTAAATCAATCGACAGGTCTCCTAAAAAGATATTTGAAGGACGCGATTGGGGTGATAGAGGATACATTCACTTGTGTTTTGATATCCATGGAATGGATGAAATGAAAGCTCTGTGTGAATCAAAAGGTTTCCCTTTTACTGTAGATAGCGCAAATAGCTTTGATATGGGAGAGGCTGCAGGTCGTTTTTCATACATAGAGGATCCAGACGGTACTTTAATTGAGTTTGTTGAAACGCATAAACTACCTATAATTAAGAAAATAGGTTGGTACAAAAACCTCAAAAATCGAAACCCTGAAAAGCCATTACCCGACTGGATGCTAAAAGCTATGTGGTTGACTCGAGTAAAGGATTAATTTATCTATAATTGATTGTGTTTTGCTAGGTTGTTAAGTCTAATTTAAGTGTTTGGTATTTAGCGAATTGACTTGCGTTAAGTGTATTGTTGGTTTAGATATTATTTACAATATTTTTTCATGACTAAATAGGCGTCTTTTATACCAAGTTCTCCTGCTTTGCTGAGTTCGTTACAAGCCCTTTTATTGTTTTTTAGGTATAGGTAAGTCAGTCCTTTGTTGTAGTATGCTTCTGCAAATTCTGGATTAATTTTAATGGCGTTGTTGTACGCGTCGATAGATCCTTCAAAATCTCGCTTTTCAGCTCGTACAATTCCAATGTTAAACCAGGTAAAGTAGAACTCCGGATCAATTTCAAGTGATTTTAAGTACAGTTTTTCTATTTCGTCCAATTGGACATTAAGCGTCTGAACATCGCTCAGTTGTATTGCTGAAAACTCTTCCCCTAGTTTCATGAATTTCCCGGTTCCGGCTTCTAACTTGAGCATGAGTTCGAGTAAATCAAGCATTGTAGAGGCTTTATTGAAATAACCGAATGAAAAATCTGGATATTTGAAAATTAGGGAGTTATAAGTGGCTATTGATGCATTGAAGTCAAACTCAGATTTTAAAACAATTGCCTCATGTAAAAACTCATATTCACTGGTTAGTGAGGAGTCTTTTTTTGAACTGAAAACTTGGTTTCCCGTATTCAAAAGTGGAGTTGAAAGGTAGAAGAAAGGGGAGTTGTTTTGTTTTTCATTATAGGTTGTTAATTGGTTAATGTTATAGTATAAGTTATTATTGTTAACATTCTTATATTCAGTTTCTTTTAGTTCAAAAAATGGAAAAGTAAACACGGCTATTTGTTCTTCTTCTTCATTGAAATTAGGTCGGTAAAAATCAGCATCCATTTCAGTAAATTTTTGGAGTAATTCTTTTTCATCGTAATCAAAAGTTTTTGACTTGTTCTTGGCTCTTATTTGGTTGCCTTTGCTAAAGTCGAGTTGAGCACCTTTTTCATCTCCGAGTTCTTTTTTAATAAAAGCTCTACTAAACCAAGCGTCTTCCATGTCAGGGTAGATTTCTATTACTCGGTTATATGATTCCAATGCCAAGTCTAGCCTGTCCAACTTATGGTAGGTGAGAGCTAGGTTGAAGTGACCAATAATATTATTAGGATTTATCTCTGTAACTCTTTTGTAGTCATAAGCTGCCTTTTTGTAGTTATCCATTCTCGTTTCTACATTAGCGCGATTGAAGTAGGCCATTGCATTTTGAGGATTTAATTCAATCACTTTGTCATAAAAGCTTATCGCCTCGCTATATTTAAGTCTTTCAGCATAGATGTTAGCTTTTACAAAGTATCCCATGGAAGTGGTAGAATCTATTGAAATAGCGCTGTCACAATCCAAAATTGCTTTTGAATATTCTAAAATATCGTTATAAACCATAGCCCGGCGTAAATAGGCTTCGCTATTGTTCGGGTCTATTTTAATAACCCAGCCAAAGTCTTCAATGGCCTGATCGTATTTCTCCAGTTCTCCATAAGCTATACCTCTTATTAAGTAGGCGCCATCTAGATATTCGTTAAGGCTTATTGCTCTGTCGCAAGTTGGAATCACTTCTTCAAATTGTTTTATTTGAAGTTGGCTGTAAGCAAGGTTGAGGTAAGAAAAGTAATTGCCAGGATCGTATTTAATTGACTTCTCAAAATCGTCAATGGCCCCGTAGTGATCATTTCCCTTGGCTCTGGCCAACCCTCTGTTTTGATACACTCCAGAATTATTAGGAGTTAAACTTAAACAGTGCGAATAATCAATTACAGCTCCATTGTAGTCTTCTAAGCTGTATTTGGCCATCGCCCTTAGGAAATAAGCTTCAACGCTGTAAGGTTTCGTCTTAATGGCAAAATTGAGCCTTTGAATAGCTAGAGTATAATTCAGGTCTTGAATGTCATTTCTGGCTAATGAAATGTATTTATCGGCACTCAATTGGGCTTGAGTGGCAGTCAGAATACCAATAAATACAAGAGTTAGAAGAGTTCGCATTGGCCTCAAAAGTACATCTGTGAAGCTAAAATCTCTGTTGGAAATTCTTAATTTATTTGCTCTTCTCAACACTATTACTGGCTTACATTTGATTCGCCATGTCAGCAAACATTCATGATGTACTTAAAAAATTTTGGGGTTATGATAACTTCAGGCCTCTTCAGCAAGAGATAATTGAGTCGGCTATTGCTCAAATCGATGCTTTGGCATTGTTGCCAACTGGTGGAGGTAAATCCATTTGCTTTCAAGTACCGGCATTGGCTCAAGAAGGTATGTGCATTGTTGTTTCGCCTCTTATTGCATTGATGAATGATCAGGTTCAAAACTTAAAAAGCCGTGATATTCCTGCAATAGCCATTACTTCTTTAATGAGTCAGCGAGAAATTGACATTGCTCTAGATAACGCTGTTTTTGGAAAGTATAAATTCCTTTACGTTTCTCCTGAGCGATTGCAAACTGAAATGTTTCAATTGCGGATTGAAAAGATGAAAATCAATTTATTGGCAATTGATGAATCGCATTGTATTTCGCAATGGGGTTACGATTTTCGACCTTCTTATTTGAATATTTCGGAACTTAGAGAACAAATTCCAAAGGTGCCCGTTTTAGCATTGACTGCCACAGCTACTCCAGAGGTGGTTGTTGATATTCAAGAAAAACTGGGGATTGATAGGTCCAATGTTTTTGCAAAAAGTTTTGAAAGAAAGAACTTAGCTTATATCGTTCGAAAAGAAGAGGATAAGCTCGGGCGACTCATGAAAATAATTGGTAAAGTTGGTGGCAGTGGAATCGTTTATGTCAGGAGCAGAAGGCGAACTGAGCAAATTGCTAAAGAGTTGCAAACTAGAAATATTGTTGTCGAATGCTATCATGCTGGGCTTTCCGGTGAAATAAGAAGCTTAAGACAATCTTCGTGGATAAAAGGAGAGATTCAAATTATTGTTGCAACAAACGCATTTGGGATGGGAATTGACAAGCCTGATGTTAGGTGGGTTGTGCATTTTGATTTACCAGATACACTAGAAGCTTATTTTCAAGAGGCTGGAAGGGCAGGGAGAGATGAAGAAAAAGCGTTTGGAATTTTACTATATGAACAGAAAGACATCTCTGAACTAGAGCGAAAAACAAAAATTGCTTTTCCTGATAAAGAGCTTATTAAAAGGGTTTATAAAGCTTTAGGTAGTTATTACCAATTGGCTGATGGTTCAGGTAAGGGAGAAAGTTACTCGTTTGATTTAAAAGCTTTTACTAAGCGATATAACTTTAGTTATTTAGAAACTTTTAATGCTTTTAAAATTTTAGAACAACAAGGGTTACTAACCCTAAGTGAGGCTATTTATCAACCTTCTCGTATTCGATTTCAATTAGATAAATCCACGTTTTATAACCTTGAAATTAAAGAAAAAGAAACCGGTGATTTTCTACGATTGCTTTTAAGGTCATATTCAGGTTTGTTGGATAACTACGTAACTATTAACGAATATGAGTTGTCGAAACGAGCAAAAATGTCTGTTTACAATTTAAAGCAAAAGCTTTCTGCTTTGGATAAGCGTAGATTAATTGATTATCAGCCAACCACTGATAAGCCGATGTTGACTTTTGTTGTAGAAAAACTTCCTGCTAAAAATCTAGTAATATCTAAAGAGAATTACGAGTGGAGGAAAGACCGTGCTATTGAGAAAATGCATCAAATGATTGGTTATGTTCTTGGCGATCATTGCAGGTCCAAGTTTCTACTCGGTTATTTTGGTGAAGTCAATGCTCCTGATTGTGGAGTTTGTGATTATTGTTTGAGTAAAAAATCAAACAACGAATCATTTCAAATTATTGGTGATAGGATTCTTGTTTTATTGTCTAAAGGTGACTTATCTGTTGAAGAAGTGTTTGCCTTCGCTAAAACAAGCGACGAAAAGGTGATTCAAGCTCTAGAATGGCTAGAAGAAGTAAATAAAATTGAAATAAGTAACGAAATTGTCTCTAGAACTTAATGTCTAGTTCATGTGCTTTCGAATGGTGTCTAAAAGCATTTCAGGTTTTATTTTAGTGCCAATATGGTTTTTTACGATTGTAAGTAGTTCGGAAGTTAGATCTCCGCTAATCCCCAATCTCAAAGCTATTGTGTGAACAAAATCTTCTTCTTCTTGGGTAACTACTCCGTCAATTTTGGTTAAATAAAGTAGTTGGTAAAGAATAGTCATTCTATGTCTTTCCGATTTTGGTGGCTCTAGAGGGTATTGGTCGTGGTTTTCCCAAATATCTTTTAAGTCTTCAACTGAAACGCCTAGTTTTTCTCTAATGTCTTCTATAAATCGTTCTTCTGATTCATCAATGTCATTATCTGACTTAGCAAGTTGAACAAAAATGGCCAAAAGGCTTTTTTTGTTGTATGATATTTTTTCAAATGGGTCTTTCATGGCAGTGCTTAGTTTCAGCTTGTTGAATTCTTGGCATTCAAAAGACAACTTTGTCTAATTGATTTATAAAGTTATTCCGATAAATGGATAGTTTTTTAGTTAAGTCGCTTTTTATTCATAGATAAATCAAATTCGTCAACTTCAAATCGAATGTCATCTTCTCCGACCTGATCAAAAGGATTTTCTATATGTTCTTGTAAATTGTCAAGGCTTACTAAAATTGTGCTGTATAAAACCGCTATAATGTATACAATTCCGTGGGTATATTCTTGATAGGTACTTGCACTAAAAGGCCCGAAAAGAACGGGGAAGGCGTAAATAAAAATTTTACTATAAGCCCTTAATGTCACGGGTGTTCTGTAATAAAAAATGTTTCGAATAATACCATATGATATAACCATTTTACTAATGTATTGGTGTAGTCTAGAAACTAAACCGGGGTTTAATCCACCATCAGAAAAATTCTTTAAGCGTTCGCTTAATTGGTTCATTTGCTCGTAAATTTCATGTTCTTTTTCTTTAGCATCGTCAGGGGCTAACATAAAGTTGCTGCTAATGTTGTGAAACAACGACTTGAGTCTCGTTTTAATTTCCTCAGACTCATTCTTTTCATTAGTGTCCACTAAGTCTCTTGTTGCTAAATAGAAAGAAAGGGCATGAGCTTTTAAGTCGGCATAATATTGAAGTGCAAATTCACGACGTTTATAGGCGCTATCAATTGAAAAGACAATTGGAAATACTATTGCAATACTCAGCAGGTATATTGGAAAGTGAGCTCTTATTTCAAAGTGGATACACAAATATGTGCTAATCAAAGAAATGATTGATGTGACGATGGTTTTCCAATTGATTATTAGGAAAAAGCTCTTAAAAATTTTAATTACCATAGGTTCTACTCAAAAAAGACAACTAAAGTAATTTTTAAATTTATTATAAATCGAATCTATGTCGATTTCAAGACAACGACTATATTGCCAATTCCCTTATTTTGTCTAAGAATATGCGTAGAATTGTAATAATTGGAAACGGAATTGCTGGTATCACTGCTGCGAGAAACATTCGTAAAAAGGATTCGAATGTAGAAATTGTTGTTGTTAGCAAAGAAACTAAATACTTCTTTTCTAGAACAGCACTTATGTATGTCTTTATGGGACATATGAAATTCGAACACCTTAAACCTTACGAAGACTCTTTTTGGCCTAAAAACAGAATAGACCTCAAACTAGGTGTTGTATCTAGAATACTTTTTACAGAAAAAAAAGTTGTTTTCGAGTCGGGAGATAGTCTCGCATATGATGATTTAATTCTTGCCCTTGGTTCAAAACCAAATAAGTTTGGTTGGAAAGGTCAAGATTTGGATGGGGTGCAAGGACTTTACAGTTATCAGGATTTACTTCTTCTTGAAGAAAACGTTCAAAAAGCTAAACAAGCGGTAATAGTTGGTGGAGGACTTATTGGTGTTGAGTTGGCAGAAATGCTATTGTCTAGAAACCTGGAGGTCACCTTTTTAATTAGAGAATCCCATTTTTGGGGCAATGTTCTTTCAAATGAAGAATCTGATTTAATAATGCAGCACATGAAAAAGCATGGGGTGCAAGTAAAGTTGAATTCTAGCTTAGCTGAGATTAAGGCCGATGAAAACAACCGGGCTAAAGAAATTGTTACTGAAGCAGGAGAAGTTATACCCGCACAGGTTGTTGGACTTACAGCTGGTGTTTCACCCAATGTAGATTTTTTAAAGAACTGTGAACTTAAAGTGGATAGGGGTATTGTAGTAAATGAATACTTACAAACCAATAAAGACAATGTTTACGCCATTGGAGATTGTGCTCAATTTGAAGTTGCACCTATTGGAAGAAGAAATATTGAACAGGTTTGGTATACAGGGCGTATGATGGGCGAATCAGTTGCCGAGACCATTATCAATCAACCTAAAAAATACAATCCTGGGCATTGGTTCAACAGCGCCAAATTCTTTGATATCGAATATCAAACATATGGCAAAGCATTGCCGGTATTAAACTCGAATCAATCTGAGTTTTATTGGCAAAATGAAAATAAAGACCTTGCTGTGAGAATGGTTTATGAACCTGATTCTAGATTATTTGTTGGGATTAATGTTTTTGGCATACGGATGCGTCATAATGTTTTTGACGCTTGGCTAAATGATCATAAAACCGTTGATTTTGTAGTGGCTCACTTAAATGATGCTTGGTTTGACCCAGAGCTATACAAATCTTATTTACCTGAAGTACAAGAAAAGTTTAACACCAATTTGATAGAATCATGAAAAAGACGTTTAGAAGTTCGGCTTTAGTTGGAACCATTTGTTTACTAGCCTCTTTGTCGGCGTTTTCGCAGCCTGTTGTTGATGGGTTTATGAAAGGCAAGGGGAATATGGATGTTGTTGGTAGTTACAATTTTGAAACGTTTTCAAAATACTTTGCCTCTACCGGTAAGGTGCCAATTTCTAGAACTACACAAAGTGCATCTCTTTTTGTGGCGGCAGGTTTAACTTCATTTTTAGATGTTCAGGTAAGTGTTCCGTACGTTATCACTAAAAAGAATTTTACCAATTTTCAAGATATGTCGGTTTACCTTAAATGGAGATTTCTAAACAAATCAACGGATAAAGGAACTTTGTCTTTTATGACCACAGCTGGATTTGGGACTCCAATGAGTAATTATAATACAGAGTCCCTTTATGCAATTGGTCAACAGGCATCTGCTTTTGATGGTCGTTTAGTTGCTCAATACTTTTTAAAAACGGGTTGGTTTTTTATGGCTCAAACTGGTTATACGTTGCGTTCTGAACCAACACCCTCGTCAATTCCGGCAGCAATAAAAGTAGGTTTGGCAAAAGATAAGTTTTACTTCGATTTCTATTACGACTTTCAATATGCACTTGGTGGTACGGATTACTTAGATGGGTCTAATAGTAAGTTTACAACATTAGGAGTGTCGTACCATAAATTAGGTGGAACTTTTTATAAACCCATTTTAAAAGGAAAGGCCGGTTTAGCCTTTGGTGCCTACTCTGTTATCTCGGGTAGAAACGTAGGTCAATCGATTGGCGCAAGTGCAGCCTTTATTTACAAAATTAAATACAGGAAATAGTGAGCTCGATAACAACGAATTACGGGAAAATAGTCGGGCTAATATTGTCATTAGGAGGACTGCTTATTTTACTTCTTGCGTGGGCAGGAATTAGTTTAGGGCCAGTGTTTTTATGGTTAACTATTGGAGGGCTTTTATCTGGAATGATTCTTTACGGTGCAAGCGCTTATGCTGGCGAACCTGTGGGAATTAAAAACAACGGGGTATGGTTTGATTCGCTTTCGAACAGAGGTGTATTGGCTGTGATAGCAGGGATCGTTCTTACTGGGTTTTATGTACAGTTATATTGGTTTCCTCAATCTATAGGTTTAGGCGCTGATGGTGGAGCGAATACGGGATTAGTTGCTTTGTTTGATCCGTTAAGCATGTTTTTTAAAGGTCAGCCCGCAAGTCAATGGTTTGTTTATGGCACCCTTTATACCCTTTCTATTATCGGGTTGGGAATAAAATTTATTTATAAATATCGTCACAATCGATACCAAGTCATTAGAACGATTTCAGTAATTATAGCTCAATTATTTTTGGCTTATTTGATTCCCGAAATTCTGGAAGGGTTTACCGACCCAGGGCATTATTTTGCCAAAGACATTAAAAATGTATGGCCACTTAACTATTATTTCTTCAACGGTTGGCATATTGATAACATGGTCGAGCATGGCGGAAATTTGGGTATGTTCTTTTTCGTTTTTGGATTGATTTTGTTTTTAATAATCACTCCAATTGTTACCTATTACGTAGGTAAAAGGTGGTATTGTAGTTGGGTTTGCGGTTGTGGCGGTTTGGCCGAAACGGCTGGTGATTCTTTTCGTCAACTGTCAAGTAAGTCAGTTTCAAGTTGGAAATTGGAGCGTTGGATGATTCATTCGGTTATGGTTTTGGTTTTTATTATGACTGCTGTAACTCTTTACGGATACTTTGCAGGAACAGGATCATTCTTTGGACTCGATATATACACGTATTTCCAAAAACCATATGGGTTTTTAATTGGATCTATGTTTTCAGGAGTTATTGGTGTTGGATTTTATCCAATGCTTGGAAATAGAGTATGGTGTCGATTTGGGTGTCCTATGGCTGGATATATGGGAATAATTCAACGTTTTAAATCTCGATTTAGAATAACAACTAATGGAGGTCAATGTATTAGTTGTGGTAATTGCTCAACTTATTGCGAACAAGGTATAGATGTCCGTTGGTATGCCCAACGAGGACAAAATATTGTACGTTCTTCATGTGTAGGATGTGGAGTTTGTAGTGCTGTTTGTCCACGTGGAGTTTTAAAACTTGAAAACGGTCCAGAAGAAGGTCGAATTAATGAAAACCCAATTATTATTGGCAATGATGGCATTTCAATAAAGAACTGATAAGTGTTAAACCGTTTGTTATTTATTATTCAGGGCATTTTGATAATAGTAGTTGTTATTGGATTTGTCTATCATCCTGATGAATTGGATGTAAGTAAGTTAGGGGTGACAAATTGGGATTCTACACCAAACTATAACACCAATTACTTTTCTAACGGTAACATAAATTCGGAAGGTTGGAAAATAAAAGATAATAAAACTGGCTGGTGGAAAGAGTATGACGAGAATGGAGCCCTAATTGAAATTGGTGAGTATAATGATGGCATCAAAACTGGTTACTGGAAGTATTATTTCAGTGATGGTACGATTAAGGAAGAAGGTCATTATGATTCGAATTTGGTCGTTGAATCGAAAACGGGGTATTGGAAGACCTACTATTCTAACGGTACATTAAAATCGCTGGGAAATTATAACAAAGGGCAGAAAGTTGGGGTTTGGTATCGTTATTACGAAAACAGTCAATTAGAATTGGAAGGTAATTTTGAAAACAATTTAAAGTCAGGATGGTGGAAGCGCTATTATGAAACAGGTCAGATTAATTGGATTGGTCAGTTTGCAGAAGGTAAGAGAGACGATTTTTGGAAGTTTTTTGAAAAGGATGGTAACCTGAGTAATGAAGGGTATTATTACCACGGAGATAAAACAGGAACTTGGCAATGGTTTGATAAAAAAGGATCTGTCAAAGAATTGGGGCAATATGCACAAGGTGAAAAGTCTGGGTTTTGGAAGTATTATAACCAAGGAAAGTTGGTTGAATCAGGAGAATATTTGTTGGGAGATAAAGTGGGTGTGTGGACAAAGCTCGACTCTGATGGAGAGATAGTTGAAGAGAAGGATTACGAATGAATGAAATTGTACGGGTAATTATACCGGCGTTCAACGAGGAAAACGCTGTGGCTAGCGTGATTAATGACATTCCTAAAAACGTAGTGAGTGAAGTTATTGTAGTTGATAATAATTCTTCGGATCGAACAATAACTAATGCTAGAAATGCGGGCGCTACAGTTATTTCTGAATCTTTTCAAGGATATGGGGCCTCATGTCTTAAGGGCATATCTTACTTAAATGAAATAAAAGAGAAAACTGATATTGTAGTTTTTTTGGATGCCGATTATTCTGATTATCCTGAACAATTAACTCAGCTGATAGCCCCAATTCTTTCTGATAAAGCAGATCTTGTAATAGGAAGTCGAAACCGAGGCAATAAAGAAGCTGGGTCAATGACAATTCCACAAGTGTTTGGAAATTGGTTAGCTACTCGCTTAATCAGTTTGTTTTTTGGATATTCGTTTACAGATTTGGGGCCATTCAGAGCAATCAAATACGATTCGTTACTGAAGATTAAGATGCAAGATAAAACCTACGGTTGGACTGCCGAAATGCAAATAAAAGCCTTGAAGAATAAATTGCGTTGTGCGGAAATACCGGTTGATTACAGAAATCGAGTAGGAGTTTCAAAAATTTCGGGAACAGTTAAAGGAACTATTTTGGCCGGATATAAAATAATAGAAACCATTTTTAAATATTTGTAATAATGCACACTCTTATCTGGTTTCTTATATTTATTTATGGCTTTTTGTTGTTGTTTGTATTGATGTATTCATCCGTTCAGTTTACTCTAGCTATAACCTATATTAAGAATAGAAAAAAGAAAAATAAAGAATACCCTAGCCATTTAAAGTTCCCACACGTTACAGTTCAATTGCCTATTTATAATGAAAAATATGTAGCTGCACGACTCATCCAAAAAGTAGCAGAATTAGATTATCCGCTTTCTAAATTTGAGATTCAAGTACTTGATGATTCAAGTGATGATACAGTGACTATAATTGATGAAGCTGTAGAGGTTGTTAAACAAAAAGGAATTGATATTTCAATAATTCGACGAGAGGATAGAGTTGGTTTTAAGGCGGGAGCTTTGGCATACGCTACACCGATGGCTAAAGGTGGTTTTATAGCCATTTTTGACGCCGATTTTATTCCAATTAAATCTTTTTTGAAAGATACCATAGGTTATTTTTCTGATGAAAAAGTTGGTTTGGTTCAATCTAGGTGGGAACATTTGAACAAGAATTATAATCTTCTTACCAAACTTCAGGCGTTTGGGCTTGATGCACATTTTAGCGTAGAGCAAGAAGGAAGGAATTTGGGTGGGCATTTTATCAATTTTAACGGAACCGCTGGAATATGGCGAAAAACAACCATTGCAGATGCTGGTGGTTGGCAAAGTGATACCTTAACCGAAGATTTAGATTTAAGTTACCGTGCGCAATTAAAGGGCTGGCAATTTAAATACATTGAAAATATTGGTTCGCCGGCGGAATTGCCTCCTGTTATGAACGCATTAAAAACTCAACAATATCGTTGGACAAAAGGTGGAGCGGAATGTGCCGTTAAAAATTTACCTCGTGTATTAGAAAACAAAGAGCTGGACTGGAAAACGAAAATCCACTCCATTTTCCACTTGCTTAATTCATTTGTGTTTATCTGCATTTTTTTAACGGGCGTGCTTAGTGTGCCTATGTTGTTAATTAAAAATGGGTTTCCAGAATATGATTTCATTTTTGAAGTAGCAAGCTTATTTTCAATCAGCTTTTTCTTTTTAATGTTTTTTTATTGGACATCTGTCAAATACAATAAATACAATGAGTCGGTTACGCTTGTGAAGTTCATTCTCAATTTCCCAATTTTCCTTTCCATATTTATGGGGTTGTCATTGCATAATTCCATTGCTGTAATCGAAGGGTATTTAGGTCGAGCAACACCATTTGTTCGTACACCAAAATTTAACTTACTTGAGTCGTCCGGAAATTGGTATAAAAACAATTATTTGAGAAGGCATGTGAACCCTTTAACTTACTTGGAAATAGGTTTGGGAATCTACTTTATGCTGGCTATAGGAATCAGTATAAGAATAGGAGATTTTGGCCTGTTGCCATTCCATATCATGCTATTTATGGGTTACGTTTCAGTTGGTTTGTATTCCTTTATTCATAGTGCAAGAAGCTAAACTTCTTCGTCTGAAAGGGGAGGGCCAATTTTCTTTTTTTGGGCAACTGCTTCAGGTAAAATTCCCGTCAGGTCTTTTCCAAATGTGACATCAATTTTTGGAGGAATAGATAGCTCTATAATCACCGTGTTTAGTTTAAGCCC
>JBMYOI010000001.1:0-133700 GCA_049599135.1 Salibacteraceae bacterium | reverse complement strand
GGTATGACTCAGGTGAGCTACCCTTTATGATGCGACCAATGGGTAAAATGATGGACGCAATGATTGGGCCCGATTTTGAAAATGGTTTAGCAAGCTTAAAAGCTCACGTTGAAGAGCACGCTTCTATGACTAAAGTTGATTTTGGCATTGAAGAGGTTGTCATTGAACCTTTATCCTATTTATCCATTACTGATAGCTGTGTTGTTGCTGAAATTGGAACTAAATCAAAAGAAATGTTTACTAAATTAGGCGCTTATTGTGGGCAAAACAACATTTCAATATCTGGCTCACCTTTTACTTTTTACCATACATGGGATGGCAAAAGCACAGTAATGGAAGCTTGTTTCCCAACTGATGAACCGGCAGATGGAAGCGAAGAAATTAGTGCTAAAACCATGATGGCCGGTAATGCATTAAAACTAGTTTATAAAGGCGATTATGCCGATTCAGAGGAAGCTCATATGGCTATGGGAGAATTTGCTGAAACTAACGGAAAAGAAATAATCGGCTCGCCGTGGGAGGTCTATCTTGTTGGACCAATGGATACCGAAGACGTAAATGCCTTTGTAACTGAAATTTATTACCCAATTAAATAACTAAAACACAAAATCTACGGAAAGGCTGATCGCATTTATTTGCTTTCAGCCTTTTTTTAAACTTAAGCATACCCTTAGTTTATATAGCCCAATTACCGCTATGAATATCCAACTTCCTTCGCCGTTACAAAAACTCGAAAGTCCTTTACTGACTGAAAAAAGAGTTGACTTATGGATGAAACGGGACGATCTAATTCATTCTGAAATTTCCGGGAATAAATGGCGTAAACTCAAATTCAATATTTTAAAAGCTCAAGAAAAAAAAACAAATTCAATACTCACTTTCGGTGGCGCCTACTCTAACCATATTCTAGCTACGGCCGCTGCATGTTCATTAAATGGACTTAGGTCTATTGGAATTATTAGAGGAGAGGAAACGCTTCCATTAAATCCAACATTGGCGAAAGCAAAAAAGCTGGGTATGGAAATCCATTACGTTTCTCGGGCAGATTACAAAAACAAAGATCAGGATTGGTTTATCCAAGAATTGCGAGAAAAATACGGTACGTTCCACCTTGTTCCAGAAGGGGGGGCAAATTATTACGGAGTGATGGGTTGCATGGAAATACTTCCTGAAAACCAAAACAATTTTGACATTGTTTGCTGCGCAAACGGAACAGGAACCACACTTGCAGGAATTTTACTCTCTGCAAAAACTGATCAGAAAGTACTTGGCTTTCCAGCCCTGAAAGGTGGTGACTTTATTCGCGACAATGTCAATCATTTGTTAAAATACTCACTGTTTGAAGACGAAATGATAACTGATAAAATGAACCAATTGAGTCTTGAAACCAGCTTCCATTTTGGAGGGTACGGAAAAGTAAAGCCAGAGCTAGTTGATTTCGTTAATGGTTTCTACTCAGAGTTTAATATCCCGCTTGACTTGGTTTACACCGGAAAAATGATGTTTGGTTTATTCGAATTAATTAGAGAGGACCACTTCTCTGTTGGTACCAAAATAATGGCCGTTCATACCGGAGGTTTACAAGGCAATAAAGGCATGAAAGAACGGTTGGGAATTGAACTGGTTTTTTAGCCCCTTTCTTCTCTAACACTATTCTGTTTGCAAAGGGCTTCATAACTTCTGGCTCACCCATTGCTGAGAAATACCTTTGTTACCATAATCATTAAAGGTGTTGAGTTTAAAAAAGAGTCTGCTATTAATTGTTTTGGGAATTGTTCTCAACCAATTCACTTGGGCTCAAACGAGACAAACGCCTAGCCAATACATAAATCTATTTGACCAAGATGCAGTAACAGAAATGCTCCGTAGTGGAGTTCCTGCCAGCATCACTTTAGCCCAAGGAATGCTGGAAAGCGATTATGGTAATTCAAAGCTTGCTAAACAGGCCAAAAACCATTTTGGCATTAAATGCCACAGCTCTTGGAAAGGTAAGGGTTATTACATGGACGATGACGCCAAACACGAGTGTTTTAGAGTCTATTCAAGCGTCTATCAATCTTATGTAGACCATTCTGATTTTCTTAAACGAAACCAACGTTACGGTTTTCTATTTAGCCTCAAAAGAACCGATTATAAAGGATGGGCGAAAGGGCTAAAAAAAGCCGGTTACGCTACCAATCCAAAATATCCCGACTTGCTTATTCGAATAATTGAAGAAAACGATTTGGCAAAATTTGATAAAATGACCAAATCTGATCTGAAAAAACTAGGACCAAGTAACAAAGGCAAAAACGCAACTTATGAAAGTAAACCCGTGGAGAAAACCAATAAAGGAAAAACCACAACTAATGCAAAACCTACAACTAAAGGAACCGGCATAATAATATCTAAAAACAACATCAAATTCGTTTATGCCCAATCAGGCGATACGCCTAAAAAAATTGCTGATCGTTACAATCTCGGTCATTGGCAAATACTGACTTATAATGAGGTTAAAAGAAATGCCAAAATTCCGGCCGGGACACCAATTTACTTACAACCAAAAAAAGGAAAGTTCAAACCCGGTGGTAATCACATTGTGAAAAAGGGAGAAACGCTTTGGAGTATCAGTCAATTGTACGGCGTGAAAATTAAAAAACTAGCAAGACGCAACAACCTTGAAAACCCTAGTGCCATTAACGTTGGTCAAAAGCTTAAGTTAAAATAGGTTTAGAACTCCGCCTTAATTTTCTCAAATAAGAAGGTAGATAGCTTTTCGTAACTCTCTACTGTCCAGCCGGCCACATGTGGAGTTAGAATTACATTATTAGATTCTACTAAGTATTTCATGGGGGCCGGTAACTCACCAGCAAAAACCTCTTCGAAAGAAGAGCTCTCGTATTCTAAAACATCCAAACAGGCTCCTAATATTCTACCCGACCTTAACCCGGACACCATAGCTTCAGTATTTACCACTTTACCCCTAGCAGTATTTATCAAATAAAATGGATTTCTGCAATTATCAATAAAGTCATCATTCAAATAATAATGAGTTTCTTTGGTAAAAGGGGTATGGAAACTTATCACATCTGATTTCTGCTGAAGTTCCTCAAGAGAAACAGACCTTGCAAATGAATTCGTAAATTTTGGATGGAACTTGTCATAAGCAATAACCTCACATTCGAAACCAGATAACCGCTGAGCAAAGGCAGCCCCCATATTTCCATAACCTACAATACCAACGGTTTTCCCTTTTAATTCAATTCCTCGATTGCCTTCTCTATCCCATTTTCCTTGCCGAACTTGAGCATCACCCTGCTTTAATTTCTGAAACAAACTAAGTAGCATTCCCAAGGCTTGTTCGCCTACGGCATCACGATTCCCTTCGGGTGAATTAAACACACGCACACCCTTTTCAGCTGAGTAATCCAAGTCAATATTCTCTAAACCAGCACCTGAACGTGCTATGAATTTCAAATTAGTTGATATGTCAAGTATATGTTTGTCAATGGTAAATTTCGACCGAATGACAATTCCGTCATATTCATTAATAATGGCTTCAATTTGGCTTCTCGAATAGTCAACGAACCAATCGCACTGCCACCCTTCATTTTCCAATGAATCTTTAAGAATGGGGTGAACCGAGTCAATGAATAATACTTTACCCTTTTTCATTCGACAGTTTTTTGCTTTTTTTCAATCGTTTCATTAAACCATTCCCTAAAACAGTTCCCAATATAAGGACAGCTCCAAGGTAAAACCCTGGAGTCATTTTTTCAGAATCGCCAAAGAAAATCAAAGCTAAAATAATGGCATAAATTGGCTCCATATTAATAGAAATACTGACCGTAAACGGAGACAAATATTTAGTTACCTGAACACTCACCACAAAAGCCAAAGCCGTACAAATCCACCCTAGAATAAGCAGGTAAAATATATCCAACATAGAAGGTGAAAAATCAGTAATCGTTGGGTTTTCGAAAAAATAGGTGTACAATGAAATGCCAATTACCCCACCAATCATTTCCCAAAAAGTAATCTGACCTGCAGCCGAATCACGAACCAAAACACCATTTACAGTTCCAAAAATGGCAGCCAAAATAGAAGCTAATAAAGCGAGTAAAATACCCAGTTGATATTGACTTTCGAAATTGAAAATAAGAGAGAGCCCTATAATTACAATAACTCCAAAAACCACCTCATAAGCAATGATTTTACGCTTGTACAACAAGGGTTCTAAAAAAGCAACAAACAATGATGTTGAAGCTAAAGTGGTTAATACCACAGAAACATTTGAAACTTTAATGGCTTGAAAAAAGGCCGACCAATGCCCTGCCACAATCATCCCAACCAAAATGAACTTTACGATCTTTTTTGGGTCGGTTTCAAACTTCTTTTTTGCCATAATGAAATAGGCTAATAATCCAATTGCGGCAAGAGACATTCGATACCAAACAATGGAATAAAAAGGAACCTCGATTAGCTTACCTAAAATGCCCGTAAACCCCCAAATAAAAATAATGGCATGTAATGAAATGTGGTGGCGATACTCCTGAAACCAAGACGAATTCATCGATTATAAATTACTGAGTTCGGTTTTTAGCTTTCTAGTTAACCCAGAAACTACCAAATCATAAGAATGATCAATCAATTCAATTTGCAATTCATAAGGAACATCAGAATCTGAAGTTATTGTATTCCAATGCTTTTTACTCATGTGATAACCAGCGATAATACCCTGATACCTTTCGCGCAATTCAATGCTTTTTTCTGGATCACATTTGAGGTTAAACGACTCGAATAAATCAACGTCGCAAAGCGCAAACATTTTGCCCATTACTTTAAACACCAATGTCTTCTCATCGAATGGAAACTCTTCGGTAACTCCCGGTTTATTGATGCAATGATTTCTATAGTCTTCGATGTTCATAATCGACGTGAAATTACATTTACTTCTTAAAGAATTTCAAATTTACCCCAGCATAAATCACCCTTCCGTTTACCGGGCCCCAAATCATAGAAGCATCAAATTCAGAACTAAAAGGTTGATCCGCTGATACAATTGCATTAGGCTGTTTAAAGTTGCCCAAGTTCTCTGCGCCTAAATAAACCTCTATCCAGCGAAACCTTCTAGTTACCTGAGCATTCATTAAAACATAAGGGTCTGATTTTATTGCTAATGTATTCTGTGGAAGGTTACCTTGAGTACTTGGTATTCGACTCGTTCCAACAAACTGAGATGTAAAGTCGGCCTGCCATTTTTTATTCAACGTTTTGTACCCGATGCTAAACATACCCCTCCAATTGGGAACCAAAGGCACCGACTTTAAATCGCCTTCATAAGTTGACTTAACATCTAAATATTTACCGGCTAATTTTATCTGTAGCACTTTAAAGGGTTCATAAGCTAATTCCACTTGTACCGCATGCGAATATGATTCACCATTCAAGTTATCAAACTTCAACTCCCCAGGGTTTTCGCGATTTACCACCAACTGGTTTTCGAACCAAGTATAAAAATACTCTCCGTGTAGAGTCAAATCCTTTTCAAATAGAGATACCTTTTGAGTGAGGCTTACTCCTCCATTCCAAGCCACTTCGGGCTCAACATTATTGGTGATGGTAATCAACCGGCTACTAACAAAAGTAGAAGCGTTTTCTACAAACAAGTTTGGAACTCTGAAACCTCTTCCAAACGAAAGCCGAGAAGCTCCTCGGTCCGAAAAATTATACTTGAAATTCAATTTTGGAGAAAACTGATTACCGTAAAGGTTATGAAAATCATTCCTTGCTCCAATTACAGCTCCAAATTTATCAGCCTTGTAAGTGTACTCTGCAAAAACACCGGGAACATTTTCAGTTCTATTGTATGATACCCCATTAAGCACTTCCTCAAAATCGTCATAAACATAGCTTAACCCAACCTTGTATTTATGTGCCGGGGTTCCAATTTTATCCATATAAATTAAATTGGCGTAACCATACTTTTCGGTTCCATTATAGGTTTTTAACCCCATAAACATGTCTTGTTCATGATACATGCCTCGTACAATTAAAGCTAAACTTCTTTGAGAACATCCTTTAAATAAAATTCCATTTTTAAAGAACAACTCAGCATGATTTGAGGTTGAGCCTGTACCATATAAATTGGTAGTTCCATAATCTAAATTGGGATCAAAATTTACCTGCCCACCTTGGGTTTCTTCACTTAAAAGTCTAATACCAAACTGAGCTCTGTATTTTTCACCCTTGTATTTCCAACGATTAAAAACATTGATGTTTTCCTTCAATGGCATGTCTAAAAAGCCATCGTTATTATTATCGTTTTTGTTTTGCAAGGTATTGGCATGAACCAGTAAAAGAGAACTCCACTTATCGTTAATCTTTCCTCCAAAATGAACATTAGCTTCTGCTCTCCCCATGTTGTTCCCGTATAGGTTAACAAACAGCAACTCGTTCAATTCATCGGGCTTTAATAACTCCAAATTTATTTGCCCCGTCATAGGTTCATAGCCATTAACAACCGAACCGGTTCCCTTTGATATTTGAACACTTTCTACCCATGTTCCTGGAATGTGACTTAACCCATGAAGGTTGGCCAATCCTCTTAAAAAGGGTATGTTTTCAAATTGTAAACTGGTATAAATTCCATCAAGACCCAACATTTGAATTTTTTTGGTTCCCGTTACTCCGTCAGACGAAACCACGTCTACAGAAGCATTGGTTTCAAAAGCTTCCGAAATATTACAACATGCAGCACGGGTTAATTCCTCAGCGCCTATTGACTCAACATTTATGGGTTTTATCAAACTGAAAGAAGTCGATTGCTGTCGTTCAACTACCTCAGCGGCTTTTAACTCGATTGACTGTTTTAACTTGATATTTATGTTTTGATTTTTAGTAAAAACTTGAATGGTATCGCTTTCGAACCCTACGTAACTAAAAATTAAATCAGCTGGGTATTCTTTTGGTTCAGGAATAGAAAATTTACCCGATTCCTCGGTAAAAGTTCCCTGGGTAGTTCCGCTCCAATAAACGTTAACTCCCAAAAGGTTTTCTTGGCTTTTACTATTTACTGTTCCAGTTACCTGAGCCACAATAAGGGTAGGCAGAAAGAGTAAAATGACGATAATATTTTTCATGAAAATTGTTTTAGATAGAAATTAAAAAGTCGGTGTAAGTTGGCTTTTAACTATCTAACACAAAAAACGTTGGTAGAGAATGGTTCTTGAATTCTTTATTAATGGCGGTGGTAAATTTAGCTTGGTAAGGGTCAGTTTTAGTTTTGGAAGCAATTCCGAAAAACTAGCTACAACAGTCACGCACGGATAATCAACAGGCGGTTTAATATTCAACTTCTCAGATGACACAAATTCATTGAGGCCCACTTTGTATTGGTCAATTAAACAACAAGGCTCTGATATGGATTCACCGTCAAAAGAGTTATTAGTGCAAGTGTGCTCTCCAATGGTATAAGAAACGTGTGAAGATTTTAAACACTCTACGCGAGTTAAAGAAGTACCAAAAGCGCCCAATAGTATTATTAGGCCAAGTACAAATGCATTTATGTGGTTTAACTTCTTCAAGCCGACAAAATTACCACTTTTTAATTCGAAAAGAATTTTGATGTCTTAACTCCTCTTAATTTTGCAGAATAATTTGGAAACTATGGAAGAGACTAAAAAAGTACCCGTATCTGTTTACGCTGAAAGCACCCCTAACCCGGGCACTATGAAGTTTGTAACCAATTTAACTTTGGTTAATGCAGGTAGAACCGTTGAGTACAATTCGGTTGAAGAAACTGAAAATGCTCCTTTAGCGGCTCGTTTGTTTTCATTTCCATTTGTAACCGGTGTGTTTTTTGCCGGCAATTTTATTTCAATTAAAAAGAACGACTTGGTTGAATGGCAAGAAGTTTTTGGCGAATTGCGCGATTACATCACCAACTACATAACCACTGGCCACGATATATTTACAGTTGAACCCGAGGGTGAAAAAATTATCGAATCTTCTGGCGAAGAGAAAAAAACAGCAATTACAGCCACTATTGATCACGTTCCACCTTCAAATGATGTTGAAGAACGCATCATTGGCATTTTAGAAGAGTATGTTCGCCCAGCTGTAGAAAATGATGGTGGAGCTATTCATTTCAACAAATACGAAGAAGGCAAACTTACCGTGGTTTTAAAAGGTGCCTGTTCGGGTTGTCCTTCGTCAACGGTTACTTTAAAAAATGGTATCCAAGGTTTGTTTGATTCTATGATGCCTGAAGTAAAAGAGATTGTTGCTTTAGAGGATTAGAAACATTTTTGTTTTCTGCATTTAAGTATATCGTCATACCGGTGCCGTAGTTGAAAATGAAGCTCTACTTCTCATTGTGATAACCATTCAAAATCTCTTTTGTAGCGATTGGTACTGATACTAGCTATTATAAAAACCAATCGGAGTTAGCCCTAAACGAATTATTAGTTTCGTTTACTATGGATACCAATGCCGTTAACCCACTCGATTCAATGATTGCTTATTTAACCGATTGGGGAAGTTTAGAAACCCAGGAAATGTTAGTGCCACTCTATTGGGAAAAACAAGATTTTACTAACGCTCAACACTCCATTGATGAATTGGCACAAACCGAAACTCATGATAAATTAGCTGAGTTGTTGCAAAAAATAAATGACCGCTTGGATGCCAATGAAGAAATCACTGAGTTTTTAAACGACACTACCTTTATGGATAGCCTAGCCACCGATAGCACAATAATTGGCGAAGCTTGGGCACAAACGGGTTTGTTTGTGTTACAGAATAAATCGTTTCCTCTAGTTGTTGGCGATACCATAGTTGGTGGACCAAGAGGTAGTTCAGAATCAGAAACTGATGTTGAAGAAAGTAAAATCAATAGCGATATTCAGGTTTACCCCAACCCAAATTCAGGTGTTTTTACTTTAAAGTGGGCAAATACCAACCTCAGTTTTGTAAAATTGTTTGATTTGTCGGGCAAAGAGGCTTTTGTCACAGAAATAGGGCAACAAGGTTCTGCACAAATTGTGTTGCCGTCTAATTTGGTTGGGCTATTTCAACTTATATTGTTTGATAAAGATGGAAACTCAATTTATTCACAAAAAATATTGGTAAATGATTAAGCACCTTGTACTAATACTATTTCTATTTATGGGGCCTTTACTAAAGGCTCAATATTTTAACGAATTGTATGATTTTAGCGGAGGAAGTGAATATGGTTTAAGTGTTTTGGAAATTAACGGAGGATACTTCGTTAATTCTGGCGGTGTAAATTCAAGTGGTTTTGAGGGGTTAAACTACTTGATTACTGATTTTCAAGGGATAGTACGGCATAAAAAAAGTTATGCTCATAGTACAAAGTGGGTTCGAAGTGGTAAAGCAATTTTGTTGTTAGATAATAACATAGCTGACATCAGAACTGTTGGTTACTCTGACTCAAATGGAGTAATAAAATGTGCCGTTTGGTTTATAAAACTTAACCAATTAGGAGACACTCTTTGGTCTAACGAATTTATGGATTCTACTGTCAATTGTTTTGCCGCTCAATCCATCATTCAAACTTCCGATTCTGGCTTTGTTTTAGTTTGCGATAAAGAGGTTTCGGTGGGTAACAATAACCCGGTATTAATCCGAACGGATAAAAATGGAAATGAGTTGTTTAGAAAGGAGATTAAAACTTTTAATGTTGAAGTTATTTATGATATTGTCAATAATTTCACTGGCGACTATATCTTGTCGGGGACCGGTAATTCATTACACCCGTCTTACGATCCATGGATTGTAAAGGTTGATTCAACCTTCAATATCATATGGGCAGAGTATTATCCTTTTGGAAATGGAACTGCCGCAAAAGCAATAGTTTTACAGGACTCTAATATCCTGTTCACTTCTGATTCACTTTATAGTTCAGGTAGTCAATTAAGTAGTTATCGTTTAACGAAAATAGATCAAAGTGGTAATTTAATTTGGGACAAAAAACACGACAAACCAAGACGTTTTGGCAGTTACAGAGACTTAATTGAGTTAAATGATAAAAGTATAGTTGTATTTGGTCAATATTTTGAGGGAAATTACCCATTTCGTACTTTAACTAAAGTAACTGCCGAAGGGGATACAATCTGGAAAAACTTATATTATTATAAAACAAAAGAAGATGACAATTACTTGTGGGATTTTATACAAACAACAGATAAAGGTTTTCTTCTAGCCGGGAACGTTATTCCTCAAGGCTCAGCCACACAAGATTTATGGCTTTTAAAAGTAGATAGCAACGGTTGCAACAACCCTGCTTGCGATAGCCGGGTTTATGATATTAGGGTAGGTATAGATTACCGTCCACAGATAAACACTGAGTTTAAGGTATTTCCAAACCCAGTTGTAAGCGAGCTAAATGTAGTTCAGCAAACAACTGATGAAACCATTTGGGAATATCAGCTTTTAAACCTCAATGGTCAGGTATTACAAAGTGGAGAAATAGGTCAAACAAAAACCTTGGATGTAAGTGGTTTGGCAAAAGGCAGTTATGTTTTGCAGTTGCAACATGGGCCGGTCAAAAAGAGTTATAAGGTGGTAAAATAGTCGCTTATCCTTCCCCATGGGGAAGGTGGCGCGTAGCGACGGAAGGGGTCGTTAAGTATGTAAAAATTAAATAGATTCCTGCCTTCGCAGGAATGACGTGCTTATTGTAATGACGGGTGGTGCTTTTGCGAGTGGTAGCGAAGCAAACTATTAGTTCATGGAAGAGATTGCTTCAGTCGTACCTTCTTCGCAAAGGAAAGGGTAAAGAGCTTAATAAGCTCGCAAACTAACCCAAATAGTGCATACGCTCGGAGTCCATTTTAAGGAACGTGAAGAGCAAAATGGTGAACGCCCAAAGGCTCGAACCTCCATAAGAGAAAAACGGCAAAGGGATGCCAATTACAGGCGCTAAACCTATCGTCATACCAACATTAATGGCTAGGTGAAAAAAGAAAATAGAAGCTACACAATACCCGTAAATTCTAGAAAACTTAGAACGTTGCCTTTCGGCCACAATAATGAGTCGAAAAAGGAGGACCAAAAACAAAATGATAATAGTAAAGGTTCCCAAAAAGCCCCATTCTTCACCAACAGTACAAAATATAAAGTCCGTGCTCTGCTCTGGTACAAAATCGTATTTGGTTTGAGTTCCTTGCAAAAATCCTTTTCCAGTCACTCCGCCTGATCCTATAGCAATCATTGATTGATGAACGTTATAGCCCGCACCTGTAGGGTCCGATTCAATACCTAACAGTTCGTTTATTCTTGCACGTTGGTGTTTTTGAAGAATGTTGTTGAATGCGTAGTTTACTCCATAAATGTATCCCGCACATGAAATAAAGGCGGCCAACAATACCCATTTAACCCCTTTGTTTCGTTTAAATACATAAACCAAAAACAAACAGATTAAAGCAATAACAGCCACCATCATGGTTTGGCCAGACATGATTAAATCAAAGGGCAATTCAATTCGAGTTGCATTTACCAAAAGCGCTACCACAAACAATACCGCCGCACCTAACCCCAAGAGCAATATGTTGCCCGAAAGTCCTTCTCTGTACATTACAAATATGAAGCTGGCATAAACCAATACAGAACCTGTATCGGGTTGCATAAGTATGAGTGCTGCTGGAATTAACAAAAGCAACAGTGCTTTTAAACTGGTGAAAAAACCTTGGAATTTTTTACCCAAATGGGTTAAGTAAAATGACAAAGCCAAAGCGGTTCCATATTTAGCTACTTCAGAAGGTTGAAAGGAAAATCCGCCAAACGTGTACCACGATTTTGCACCTTTTATTTCTGTTCCAAACACCAAAACACCTATCAATAAAAGCATACAAACCACATAAATGGGGTATGCCAAACGACTAAAAAAACGTGGGTCTAGCATCATAACTACCCAAGCCAAAAAGTAAGAAGTGGTAATCCACAACAACTGTTTTCCATACAATTGACTCATATCAAATATGGATTGATGCGCTTCGTTATAGGTCGCGGCATAAATGTTAAACCACCCCATAAATACAAGAATGCTGAAAAGGACAACGATCATCCAATCGATATTTTTGAGGCTGCTATTTCTTCTTTCCATCGTAGATTTCTAAGAATGATGCGTCAAAAATTCGTTGTTCTTTTTTCTTGCGTTTTACCTCACCGTACAAGTATTGCTCGATCATGAGGCTGGTAATAGGTGCCGCCCAAGTTCCTCCAAAATCAGAGTACTCAACATAACCAGCAATTGCAATTTTTGGATTATCACGAGGTGCAAATGCAATAAAAACAGAATGATCTGGCCAGGGTTCATTTTGAACCGTTCCCGTTTTTCCACACACGATCACACTGTCCATTCTTGCTCGTCTTGCGGTTCCTCCATCTTCATTTACTACCTTGTACATGGCCTCAATAACAGGGTCAAAATATTTAGCATCAACCTCGGTTTCATGCTTTACCGTAAAAGCTTCTCTTTTTACTGAATCACTTCCAATTGATTTAATTAAATGAGGTGTGTAGTAATAACCTCGGTTGGCAATTATGGCGGCCAAGTTTGCCATTTGAATCGGCACAACCAACATTTCTCCTTCTCCAATGCTTATCGAATAAATAGTCGAAAACGCCCAACGGTGCTGACCATACCATCTATCGTAAAAAGCTACATCGGGCACACTTCCCTTTTTAAGGTTGGGAAGGTCGGTTTCTAATTTAACACCAAAACCAAATAGTTTCACCCGCTCTTGCCAAATGTTTAGCCCATAAGCCGCATCCTTAAAAATACTTGTGTAATGTCCTCGTTGAGTAAGTCGTTTAAAAACATTCCAGAAATACGGATTACACGAATGCTGTATCGCTCCCTCTAAATCATCATTGGTATGCGATCCGTGGCAGCCAATTATTCCTCGATTACAACGAAAACGAGTATTTGTAGTGATGACTCCTTCGTCTAAAGCAATGAGTGATTGCACCAATTTAAAAATAGAGCCTGGTCTATATTGAGCATTAATCGCACGATTAAACAAAGGATTCAAAGAATCGTTTGCTTGTAGGTTTTTATAATTCACCGATCGGTCTCGGCCTACCAACAAGTTTGGGTCATAACCCGGAGATGAAACAAGTGCCAATATTTCACCGGTTTGAGGTTCAATTGCGACAACACTACCTCGCTTATTCTGCATCAACTTTTCGCCATATTGTTGCAAGTCTCTGTCAATGGTAGACACCAAGTTTTTTCCACTAACGGGCAGTGTGTCATATTCTCCATTCGCATAACTTCCCTTGGCTCGGTTATGCACATCTACCAAAAGAACTTTGTTGCCTCGTTTGCCGCGCAAATCCTCTTCGTATTCCATTTCCAAGCCACGTTTGCCCACATAATCACCTTTTTGATAATACGAGTCTTTTTTCATGTCACCAGGGCTTACCTCTGAAATAAAGCCCAAGACGTGCCCGGCAATATTTGTTGGGTACTTTCTTAGCGTTCGTTTTTCTCCATAAAATCCCGGAAACTGGTATAATCGTTCGGAAATTGAAGCCCACTGCTCAGCCGGAATTTGTTTTTGAAAAACTGAAGCTTTGTATCTACTGTACTTGCTTGCTTTAGTAAATTTTTCAACGAAAATAGAATCGTTTATTCCTAGCATTTCGCAAAAGCTAAGGGTGTCTATATTCTTGGTACGTTTAGGCACAACCATTAAATCATAAGCTGCTTCATTATAGACCAATAGCTTGCCGGTTCTATCATAAATTAAGCCTCGAACTGGATATTGAGTAACGTATCTAAGTGCTTGGTTTTTAGCTGATAGCTTATAGGTATCGTCAATTACTTGAATGTAAAATAAGCGCCCTAGAAAAATAAAGGCAACTGTAAAAAAGATACCTAGAATGACAAATTTTCGATCCTCGAAAGGATTCATAATGTTCTAATTTGTCTGAAGGTTAAAAACTCGGAGATTAACACCAATAAATAGGTAAAGAATACACTTGCTAATGCTCTACCTAGCGTAAAAAAGAATTCTGAAAAACGAAATACTTCGGTGTAGAATAAAAACACATGGTGCAACAGAATCATTACAAATGCATAGAGCAAAAACCAGTTAATTCCCATGTAAGACATACTCGGGGTTATTCCGGTCACAAAGCCATCTCTCGGCGCCAAAACTCGTAACACTAGTGGTCTACAAAAGGCAACAAAAACCGAAGCTGCCGTGTGCATTCCCCAGGTCATGGTAAACATATCAATTGATAAGCCAACCACAAAACTAAATAGCAAAACCACTGATGGGTTAAACTCCAGTGGAAGCAAAATAATTAGTGAAACATATAAGTATGGAGTTATAAATCCAAATAGATCAACGTTATTTAAAACGAGCCCTTGAAGCAATATCAAAAACACAAAGCGAATGACAATATTTACAATCTGCCTACCCATCGTTCTCTTCCGATTTGTTTTCTAATTGTTGTTGTTCAATTTTAAGCTGATTTCTTACAACATAAACATAGGTTACCTTTTTATAATCAACAGAAAGCTCAATATCGATACTATAAAAATCGGTTCCTTTAATTTCTTCAAAACTCTTAATTGTTCCAACCATAATATCTGGTGGAAATATTGTTCCGCTTCCTCGAGTAACCACACTATCACCAACGGCAATGGATACATGCGACGGAATATCATCCAATTGTGCAACCTTAGGGTCTTTGCCATTCCAGGTCAGAATTCCGAAATAATCATTGTTTTTAAGCTTGCTACTTATCTGTGTGTTTTTATGCAAAATGGATATTACTGAAGAAAAATTCTCGGAAGTTCCTTTTACAATTCCCACAACGCCGTCTTCACTAATCACACCCATTTGAGGGGCAACATTATTTCTAGAACCTTCGTCAAGTGTTAGGTAGTTATTGCGTTTGTTAACCGTATTATTCAAAACTTTAGCAGATAAAAACTCATAGGTTTTTAAATGCGCAGAGTCTGCAAAATAAATTACTTCGGGAGTTAGAGATCGGTAAAACTCTTTGCTTTCGCCTAGCAGTTTGGCGTTTTCACTAGCAATTTTTTCGTTTACTTCTTTTAGTTTTAAATATTCAGTGGTTTCATTTACGAATTGAAAAGCGTTTCCACTTACTTCATTTGCCGAACCCATAAAATTGGCCCTATGAAACGAATTGTATTGAACAAGAATGGTAAATGATACAAACTCAATGAAGAGAAAGAGCAGCACAAAATGGTAACGCCATAAAAACTGTATTAGGTTACGCACTGCTTATATCTTGTCTTTTACTTAATCAAAAAGCTGAAGTTCTCAGCATTCTTTAACGCTATACCAGTTCCTCTAGCCACTGCTCTTAGCGGATCTTCAGCTACATGAACCGGAAGCTTAGTTTTCATACTAATTCTTTTGTCTAGCCCTCTTAACATAGAACCGCCACCAGCTAAATAGATACCCGTTTTAAAAATATCAGCAGATAATTCTGGAGGAGTCATTTCTAATGCGGAAAGAATCGCTTCTTCGATTTTAGAAATTGATTTGTCTAATGCGTGAGCAATTTCAACATAAGAAACGTGAATCTCTTTTGGAATACCCGTCATTAAATCACGTCCATGTACGGCATAATCTTCTGGTGGATCATCAAGTTCTGGCAATGCAGCACCTACTTCAATTTTAATTCGCTCAGCAGTGCGCTCACCAATTAATATGTTGTGTTGTCTTCTTAGGTAATCTTCAATATCAGAAGTAAATTCATCACCTGCTACACGAATTGATTTATCACAAACAATACCCCCAAGTGCAATTACCGCAATTTCAGAAGTACCACCGCCAATATCAATGATCATGTTGCCCATCGGCTCTTCAACGTCAATGCCGATTCCAATTGCGGCAGCCATCGGTTCAAAAATTAAATAAACCTCTTTTGCGTGAGCATGTTCAGCAGAATCTTTTACCGCACGTTTTTCAACTTCAGTAATACCAGAAGGGATACAAATAACCATTTTAAGCGAAGGCTGAAACCACCTTTTACCTGAGTTGATCATTTTAATCATTCCCTTAATCATGTGTTCTGCAGCATGAAAATCTGCAATTACACCATCTTTAAGAGGTCTAATCGTTTTTATGTTTTCGTGGGTTTTACCATGCATTTGCATAGCTTGCTTTCCCACAGCAATAAACTTTTGTGAAAGTCTGTCTTGAGCCACAATAGAAGGTTCATCAACAACCACTTTATCATTATGTATGATAAGGGTATTGGCCGTTCCCAGGTCAATTGCAATTTCTTGCGTAAAAAAATCAAATAATCCCATCGAAATATTCCTCCTAGTTATCCAGTATCAATGTTTGAAATGTCTTGTTCCGGTCATGACCATAGCCATTCCGTTTTCATTGCAGTAATCTATACTCAGCTGGTCTTTAATTGAACCACCCGGTTGAATTACTGCGTGAATGCCCACTCCGTTTGCGATTTCTACGCAATCGGGAAATGGAAAAAATGCATCAGAAGCCATAACAGCTCCGTTTAAGTCAAAATTGAAGGCTTGAGCCTTGTTTATTGCCTGTTTCAAAGCATCAACACGACTTGTTTGACCAGTACCACTAGCTAACAATTGACCGTTTTTGGCCAATACAATCGTATTTGATTTGGTGTGTTTTACCAGTTTATTAGCAAACAATAAATCTTCAATTTCTGTGTCGTTGGGTTTGTTATTTGTTACCGGAGTAAGATCTCCCGCAACTTCAGTTTTGTTGTCTCGTTGTTCTTCCAAAACTCCATTTAGCGCTGATCTGTAAACTGTATTTGGCAAAACCACTGGTTTTTTAATCAATACAATTCTATTCTTTTTCTGTTTTAATATTTCTGCCGCAGCCTCACTGTATCCAGGAGCAATAATTACCTCAAAAAACAAGTTGCTTATCTCTTGGGCTGTTGCTTCGTCAACTTCAGCATTGGTAATTAACACACCACCAAATGCACTTACTGGGTCTCCAGCCAAAGCATCTTTCCAAGCTTCGAGCACTGTTGAACGTGTTGCAAGTCCGCAAGCATTGTTGTGTTTTAAAACAGCAAATGTTGGGTCAGAATCAGTAAAATCTTCCATCAAACAAACCGCAGCATCAACATCAAGTAGGTTGTTGTACGAAAGAGCCTTGCCGTTTAATTTCGTAAAAAGGGCATCCATATCTCCGTGAAAAACTCCTTTTTGGTGAGGGTTTTCCCCGTATCGAAGTACTTGAGACTGAGAATCTGATAAGCGCAAAAAGTCTTGATCAAATTGTCTGTTGAAATAAGCCGAAATTGCTGAGTCATAATGAGACGATACCTTGAAGGCCTCTAAAGCAAATAACTTTCGCTCATCGCGAGAAGTTTCACCATTTCCTTCGTTTAACACATTTAAAAATGGCTCGTACTGATCAACCGAAGGAATGATAACAACATCCTTAAAGTTTTTCGCAGCAGCTCTGATCAGAGAAATTCCACCTATATCAATTTTTTCGATAATGGTTTGTTCGTCTTCAGTAGATGCAACCGTTTTTTCAAAAGGGTATAAATCGACAATTACTAAATCTATTTCAGGAATTTCGAATTCAGCTAAGTGTTGCAAGTCTTCATTTAATTCACGACGAGCTAATATTCCTCCAAAAATTTTTGGGTGAAGCGTTTTTACTCTTCCTCCAAGTATCGAAGGGTAAGAAGTAAGGTCTTCGACGCGATTTACTTCAACGTTCATACCTTCAATAAAAGCTTGAGTGCCTCCTGTTGAATATATAGTTACTCCCAGCTCATTTAGCTTTTCAACTATTGGCTCTAAACCCTCTTTACTAAAAACAGAAATTAGTGCACTTTTTATCTTCTTCGTACTCACTTCGATCTTTTATTCTAAACTTTAACAAATAAGCATCCCCAACCCGTTTTCCGGATTCAAATTAAGTTCCTGATAATTAGCATTTTAAAAACCAAGAGAAAAGCAAATTCAATAGGAATGCCTTATATGCAATTTTAGCAATAAAGAGTGGCCTAAACACGACCAAAAAAGAAGAAAACTAACAATGTTAATAAAAGGTTCCATTTGTTTAAAACACACACCTTTCTAACTCATTCGACAAACTACTAATTTGCTCATTAGTAAGCTCTTTCAGAGCTTCCTTCGTAGTACAAAACAAATGATTTGTTTACGACTCTAGTTCCTCCTGGTGTTGGATAATTTCCAGAAAAATACCAATCACCTGTATGATTAGGACAAGCGTCGTTAAGACCTTCAAGAGACTGAAAAATAATTTCAACCTTAGCATTACAATCAGACGGCGTAACTAACTCCGCAACCTTGGTACTGACCTCTTCTGCGGTAAATGGGGCGTAAATTTCTTTAACTACGTTTACTTGTTGTTCTTTTGGTAGCTTAAGCTGAGCTACAGCTTTTTCGTAAATCTCTTTTACTTTATAACCTTCATCACGGTCATTTAACAATTCTATCGCTGCCCTAAAAGCAATAAAATCGCCCATTTTAGCCATATCAATTCCGTAGCAATCCGGATATCGAATTTGGGGTGCTGAAGAAACCACAACAATCTTTTTTGGCTCTAACCTATCCAACATTCGAATGATACTTTTTTTCAAAGTAGTTCCTCGTACGATAGAATCATCAATAACAACTAAGCTATCTTTTTTAGGTTGAACCGCCCCATAGGTAATGTCATATACATGAGTTACCAAGTCATCTCTATCGTCATCTTGAGTGATAAAGGTTCTTAATTTGGCATCTTTAATCGCAATTTTTTCAACCCTTGGTCGCTTTCTCAAAATTTCGTTAAGCTTTGCATCTTCGATGTTTTTGCCAAGCTTTAAAATCTCTTTTTGCTTCCAATCGTTCAGTGCCGATTCCATACCTTCAACCATTCCTAAAAAGGACGTTTCGGCTGTATTTGGGATGAATGAGAAAACCGTGTTATCAATGTCGTGATTAACCGCTTTAAGAATTTGAGGCGTTAAACTTCTACCTAAATCTTTTCGCTCTTTGTAAATGTCTGTATCACTACCTCGAGAAAAGTAAATGCGCTCGAAAGAACAAGAAGTTTTCTTAACGCTTTTCACAATTTCTGATTGACTTACTTGCCCATCGGCTTTAATAATAAGTGCATGACCGGGTTCAATTTCTTGAATTTTTTCAGCCTTTAAATTAAATGCCGTCTGGATGGCTGGACGTTCAGAAGCAACAACCATTACCTCATCGTCTTGATAATAAAACGCAGGACGAATTCCGTTAGGATCTCTAAAAACAAAAGCATCACCATGACCAACTAAACCAGCCATTACATATCCACCATCAAAATCTTCTGCCGATGGTTTTAATACACTTTCAATGCTTAATTCGTTAGTGATTTTATCGGTGATTTCACGATTTGAATACCCTAAAGTCTTGTATTTTCTGAAAAGCTCATCATTTTCAACATCCAAAAAATGACCGATTTTCTCCAAAACTGTAACGGTATCAGCCTTTTCTTTCGGAAACTGACCCAAATTGACCAATAAATCAAATTGTTCGTCAACATTGGTCATGTTGAAATTACCAGCAACTACTAAATTTCTTGTTTTCCAGTTGTTTTGTCTTAAAAACGGATGACAAGACTCTATTGAATTTTTTCCGTAGGTCCCATATCTTAAATGACCCAAAAACAACTCACCCGTAAAAGGAGCGTTAGCCTTTAAAAATTCAGGATCTTTCCCCTTATCTTCATTACCCTTTAATCGCTCAGCAATTCTACCATGTACATGACTAAAAATATCTTGAATGGGCTGCTTGTCAATTGATCGATACCTTGAAATGTATCTTTTACCTGGTTCAATACCTAGTTTAATGCTTGCTAATCCGGCTCCATCTTGACCTCGATTGTGCTGCTTTTCCATAAGCAGGTACATCTTGTTTAGGCCATAAAATGGGGTTCCGTATTTTTTTGCGTAAAAGTCAAGTGGTTTAAGAAGGCGAACTAGTGCTATACCGCACTCATGTTTGATGAAATCACTCATAATAACTGCTCTAAAGAGGGGCGGTAAAGTTAGTTTTTAAATATTGAAAATAACATAGAGATGTTCCCAGAATAAATGCTCATTTTTACCAATCATTTTATAGGCAAAGGCAATTATGATCGCTAAAATTTCTCATGCAGACATTGAATTCAATGTAGATTTATCTACTCCAATTGATATTTCTATACCTATGAAGGCCACTGAAGAAAACATGAAGGCTTGGTATCTTGACCCATTGTCGATTGAACCAGTAAAAGGTGACGGATTTGTAGGGGCTGTTAAAAGTGGCGGGGCAGTAAATTTTAGAACTATAAATTTTAACCCTCATGGACATGGCACCCACACCGAATGCCTAGGACATATTACTGAAGAGGTTTACTCAGTAAACAAAAACATTACTACCTTCTTTTTTACTGCCGAATTAGTGACTTTCAACCCCGAAAACCTTAATGGCGACAGAGTAATTACGCTGACTCAACTTGAAGAAAAACTAAGAGACAAGACGCCCGAGGCGATTATTATTAGAACATTGCCAAACACAGATGAAAAACTAACTCGACAGTACTCTGCAACCAACCCTGCTTATATAAGTGAGGACGTTGCTCTTGAATTGCGGAAACGAAATGTGAAACACATTTTAATTGATACGCCTAGCGTAGATCGCGAAGAAGACGGAGGAAAACTTTTGGCCCATCATGCCTTTTGGAATGTACCCGAAAGCCCTCGTTTCGACTGTTCAATTACAGAGCTTATTTACGTACCAAATTCAATTGAAGACGGATTTTATTTACTTAATATTGGTTTTGCTAGCTTTGAAAACGATGCAAGTCCATGCAAGCCAGTTCTTTACAAGCCTACATAATCGGAGATTTGAAATAAACAATACGATGGTATAACTAAATCAATGAACCCCTCGTACACAAACCGTTAGTCAGATACTTTTCACTCAAAATTCGACTCATGCGATATCTTCTCTTGGCCCTTTTTATTATTTCAGGAAACGCCCTTATTTCTCAATCAAAGAAAAACCTGAAAGCCAAAGAATTAATAAATCAGGGCATGCTCATGGAAGGCACCATGAATTTTGAAGAGGCCTGTCAACTCTATCAAAAAGCGGTTAAAACAGACCCAAATTATTCAACTGGGTGGTATCAATATGCCAATTGTTTACGAAAACTAGGAAAGGAAGAAAGTACCCAGGTAAAGGGCTTTATAAAAACAATTGAGCTAGACAGCACTTCAAAAAACAGCTTAAATGCCAACAGTATTTTAAGTGGAATTTACTATCAACAAGGAAAATTCGATACTTCGTTAACTTACTTTCAAACCTACTTAAACCACCCACTACTTAAGTCGAAAGAGAGAGCTTTAAAAGAATTACCCCAACGAGAATTCGCTGCAAATTCCTATTCTCATCCATTAAATATGGACCCATGGCCCTTACATGACTGGGTTAATGATGCAAATTCGCTACAATACTTTCCAATTTTAACCGGAGATGAGAAAAAAATGATTTTTACACGACGGCCAAAAGGCAGTCAAAATGAAGACATATATATAAGTCTATTTCTTGGAGACTGGCAAGAGCCAGATAAATTACCAGGAACTATTAATAGTCAAGAAGCTGAAGGCACAGCAACCATAAGTGCTGATGGCAATACTATAATATGTAGTTATTGTAGTAACGTTAGAGAAAACTTTGGCAACTGCGACCTTTATGTTTCGGTGTTAAAAGGAGTTGAATGGAGTGCGCTAAAGAACTTAGGCCCAACAATAAACACAAAGGGGTATGAATCTCAACCTTCATTATCTGCTGATGGACGTACCCTATATTTCGTAAGCGATAGAGATGGCGGCATCGGCGATTTAGATATTTGGATGAGTAAACTAAATGCAAATAATGAGTGGAGCTCGCCGATTAACATGGGTGATAAAATTAATACGGCTAAAAGCGAAGGCTCACCATTTATTCATGCAAATGGATCTTCATTATTCTTTGCTAGCAAAGGCCATTTAGGAATGGGTGGCTATGATTTGTTTTTGAGTGAACTTGAAGGCAATGAATGGGGCGAATCAAGGAATTTAGGATACCCCATCAACGACCAAAACAACCAAATTTCATTATTTGTTAATGCAAGTGGCAAACAAGGATATTTCAGTAAAGAAGAATATACCAAAGAGTCGATAACTCCAAATCAATCTAGAATTTGGACATTCGAAGTACCCAAAGAACTCAAATTAGGACATAGAAGTAACTATGTAAAAGGGAAGGTTTTTGATAATTTGACTCGAATGCCTATTGAGGCAAATATTAAATTAATCAACTTGGAAACTGAAGAAATGGTTGCCATCACAACTTCGAACATTTTAAACGGAAGCTACCTAATAATGCTAACTGAAGGAGCCGAATACGCGTTTTATGTGGAAGCCAAAGGACATCTTTTCAAAAGTGTTTCATTCGACTATAAAGAAAGAACCGATTTTGATCCGATAAAGCTCGATATATTTTTAGACCCTATTGTAAAAGGTGTAACCGTTCAATTAAACAACATTTATTTTGAATTGGGAAAAGCTGTACTCAAGAGCAAGTCAAAGGTTGAACTTGATAAACTATATCAACTAATGAAGCTGAACCCAAGTCTTAGAATTGAACTAGGTGGCCATTCCGACAACACAGGAGGGGAAGCGATTAATCTGACCCTTTCTCAAAAACGAGTGGATGCAGTAAAGGCACACTTGGTAAAAAAGGGGATTGCAGCCAACCGAATGGTTGGTAAAGGTTACGGAGAATCTAATCCGGTTGCAACTAACGATACTGAAGAGGGTCGAAAACAAAACCGAAGGGTGGAGTTTACGGTGTTGTAGATTTAACAGTCATTTTTACTCTGAAGCCTCGAGTTCTAGAAGAGGAATGTAATCCTTGATAGTTACCAGTACTGTGTCTCTTCAAAGAAAAACCGGGCGTCATCCAACTGCCGCCTTTTGTAACTCCTTGCTCTAAAACCATTTCTTCCACATTGCCCGCCATATCATAATGACCATGATACGCTTTGTAAGATTTAACTGGCTTTGTTGGAACTTCTGAAAAAGAAAAAGCACTTCTCTCACCAGTTACACTTAATTGCCCCACGCGCCATGCTTTACTTGCATTAGCCCCAACAGAATCTTTCTGAAAATAAATGGAATGCTGAGGTACCTCCCAAAAATTAGCCGGCCAATTTCCTCGTTTATCTTTTTCAATAAATGGTCCGTGCCAAGGAAACTCATTAAACTTACTAGCCCCAGAATAAGCTAAACTCCACTCTACATTTAATGGTAAAGAAAACTTAGCATCTTTAAATTTAGCATCACTAAAATTTGAATAAAAATTAGTTAACCACTTTAAGTAATAATTTGCTTGAAAATAACTTACACCAACCACAGGATACTTTCGAAAACGTTCACTCCTTAAATAGTTAATTATCAAAGGCTGGCAATTTGAAAAAAATTCTTCCCATACCATAGTATCAGGCAACATAGATTCATACAACTTTTGATTCTCTTTTTTCATATTCATTAAAAAGAACAAATATTCACCGTTAGTTACTTCATGATCGCACAGGTAAAATGATTTTAATAATGTATCCGCTTTTTTTTCGAAGTTTCTTTCTACTGCTCTTACTTCGTGGTAATTATAATAAGTGAGCGTATCTGAAGGGATAAATACAAATGATTTTTCAAATGTGATTATATCAAATAATGGCTCAGTGCTTTTCTTCTTTCCAGATAATAAAAGAATAGACAAGCAAATAATTGGAAGATATTTATTTAAGATAATCTTCATTGGTTCATTAGTTTTTAATGGCAAAATTAGTTCTAATTAAAATCATTCTCTTTTACTCTTACACGTTCGACAGTTGGGGTACATTGCCTATGATATTTCTAACTATTTTAATACATAAAACTCCTCATAAATTGGGATCATCATAACAAGTGGAGTATCAATACCAGGATAATTATCTATGTAAATAATTTTGCCCGTCAAGGAATTCAACCCTTGTCGGGTTCCATTAATTGAATATGATATTGATTCATTTTCTGGTTTAATAATTTTATTTTTTTCAGGATTTTTAAAAATAAAATTAGTATCCATATCACCTATCTCTAAATATATATCCGTCACATATATAGAGTTAAAAAGATCAACCTTTAATCGATACTCTTGAGTCATAGAAATTGTATCGGTAGTTGAAACATCTATGTAGAACTCAGGAGAGTTTAGGTGATTCCCCAACGAATCGAACCTGGCGTACATGACATCCATTGAATTGAAATAGTAGCAGATGCTTTTAATTTCTCCATTTTTATAAAACTCCTTAGATAAACCAAAATGTTTGTCGTTTATTAGTTTTCGAAATCTCTTGACGCCTCCTTCAGAATAATAATCTACAAAAATGCCTTCCCATTTGCCTTTTTGCCCATTGCCTCGCAATGCTTTCATGACTTCGTTGTCATATACCCGATTATCATTGGCCTTATCATTCATACAAGAAACCGTGCAATAAATTAAAAAAACAAATACAACTTTAACTACTTTATTTAACTTATTCATATTTAACGCAGTTGGGGGTTACCCCAGCTGGCACAGATTTGCAGTCTATGCCTTTAATTATACAACAATCGTTGTTTAGGTACCAGTCAGAATTAAGTTTCTCAATAGGCATAATCATATCGAAAGGTTATTGGTAATTACATTCAATAATTAGCTCACTAAAATAAACATACTAAAAACAAAAAAGTCGACCGAAGCCGACTTTTAAAATCAATATTTTACCTTTAAATTAAAGTCCTAATAAAACCTCTTCAGGAGATTTTGCTCCGAACATAAGTTTCAATGGGTTTTCAATCATTTCTTTCACTTTTACTAAAAATGAAACCGATTCCTTTCCGTCAATAATTCTGTGGTCGTAAGAAAGAGCCACATACATAATTGGGCGAATTTCAACCTTACCATTAACCGCCATTGGACGCTCTACAATGTTGTGCATTCCTAATATAGCAGATTGCGGAGGGTTAATAATTGGAGTTGACAACATCGACCCGAAAACTCCACCATTAGTTATGGTAAACGTTCCTCCGGTCATTTCATCAATAGCCAATTTTCCGTCTCTAGCTTTAATAGCCAAACGTTTAATATCCGCTTCAATTTCGTGAAGAGCCATTTGTTCTGCATTACGCACAACAGGAACCATTAAACCTTTTGGTGAACTTACAGCAATTCCAATATCAGCGTAATCGTGGTGAATAATTTCGTTTCCGTCAATCATTCCATTTACAGAAGGATAAAGACGTAAAGCTTCGGTACATGCTTTAGTAAAGAAAGACATAAACCCAAGGTTTACTCCATGCTTCTCACGAAATGCCTCTTTGTATTGCTTTCTTAAATCCATTACTGGTTTCATGTCAACTTCGTTGAAAGTAGTCAACATGGCTGTTTCTTGCTTTACTGAAACCAAACGTTGTGCAACTTTTCGACGCAACATAGACATCTTAACACGGTCTTGATCTCTAGTTCCGCCCCAACCTTGCATAATTTCACCGGCATTTACGCCAGCCGTAATGTATGCTTCAATATCGCTTTTAGTAATGCGGCCATTTGCACCAGTTCCAGCAACTTTGCTAGCACTGATGTTGTTGTCCTTCATCATTTCTTTAGCCAAAGGGGTTGCTTTCGCATCGGCGTTTTGATCTGCCACCGGAGCCGTTTTCTCTTCAACTTTTGCAGGAGCAGTCTTTTCAACCGCAGCCGCTTTAGGAGCAGCAGCAGCTTTGGGAGTTCCTTTTGCACTAGTATCTATTGAGCAAACTACAGAACCTACCTCAACAGCATCCCCATCTTCAACTAATAATTTTATAGCACCTGAAAATTCGGCGTTTAATTCTAGAGTAGCTTTATCAGAATCAATCTCGGCAATCGGTTGATCAACCTCAACATATTCTCCATCTTCAACTAACCAAGATGCTATTTCTACTTCGGTAATTGACTCCCCAGGACTTGGGATTTTCATTTCTTTTACCATCGTCTTTCTTTCTCTGTTCTAGTTATTAAAAGCTTCATCCATTAACTGGGCAAGTCTTGCCACGTGGCGTTTACTTGATCCAGTAGCTGGTGCAGCTGAACTTTTTCTACTTATTAAATCTAAATTCCCCTCTGGAAATCTTCTCATTACAAATGACCAAGCACCCATATTTTCAGGCTCTTCTTGCATCCAAAAACGTTTTTTTGCGTTTGGATACCTTTTTATTGCTTCGTCTATTTGTTGATAAGGCACTGGGTACATTTGCTCTAGCCGAACAAAAGCAACATTATCAACGCCTCTTTTTTCTCTTTCCTCAACCAAGTCGTAATAAACCTTTCCTGTCATGAAAAGAATTCTTTCAACCTTTTTAGGGTCTTTTATAAATGGATCGTCAACCACTTCTTGGAATCCGCCTTTGGTAAAATCACTAACTGAAGAAACACATTTTGGGTATCTCAATAAACTTTTAGGCGTAAAAACAATTAAAGGCTTTCTAATTGGACGGTGCAATTGACGCCTCAACAAATGGAAATAATTTGCGGGCGATGTTACGTTAGCCACTTGGAAGTTATTTTCAGCTGCCGCCTGTAAAAAGCGTTCTAATCTCGCTGAAGAATGCTCAGCTCCCTGCCCTTCGTAACCATGAGGCAACAACATCACTAAACCATTCATGGTTTTCCATTTATCTTCAGCAGCGGCTAAAAACTGGTCAATGATAATTTGTGCTCCGTTAAAGAAATCGCCAAACTGAGCTTCCCAAATTGGTAATGTATTTGGCATAGCCATCGCGTAACCATACTCAAACCCAAGAACTCCATATTCAGAAAGCAAGCTATTGTAAATGCTAAATTCCGATTTATTTCTAACGGTTTTCAGTGGAATGTACTCTTCTTCTGAGTCTTCTACTTTAACAACTGCATGTCTATGAGAAAAGGTTCCTCGTTCAACATCTTGACCGCTAATTCTAACGCTAAAACCTTCATCGAGTAAAGTGGCATAGGCCATTAATTCGCCCATTGCCCAGTCCAATGGTTTTTCTTCAGAAATCATTTTCTGACGATCGCCCATTAAACGTTGCATTTTTTTGAAGAATGCCTTATCAGAAGGAAGTGAAGTAATTTTATTACCTAGTTCAATGAACTTTTTCTTGGTAACAGCTGTAGAAGGTGATATTTTAAAATCGTCTAGATCAGCTTCTTTTAGGCCAACCCAAGCATCTTCCAAAAAGCTGGTAATAACAGCCAATTTGTTTTGACGAGATTTACTTAAATCATCTTCTAACATTGATTTAAAATCTGCCTCGAGTTTAATTTGCTCGTCCTCTCCAACTACTCCTTCGGCAATTAATTTTCCCAAGTAAATGTCTCTCGGATTGGCGTGCTTTGCAATAGCCTTGTAAAGTAAAGGTTGGGTGAAACGAGGCTCGTCACCTTCGTTATGGCCATATTTACGGTAACATAATAGGTCAATAAAAACGTCTTTATTAAATTTTTGACGGTACTCTAAAGCTAGTTTTATGGTGTGAACAACAGCCTCAACATCGTCTCCATTTACATGAAAAACTGGCGAAAGCGTCACTTTTGCTACATCCGTACAGTATGTACTTGTTCGGGCATCAACATAATTTGTGGTAAACCCTATTTGATTATTGATAACAATATGAACTGTACCTCCGGTTCTGTAACCTTCTAGGCCAGCCATTTGCACCACTTCATACACCACTCCTTGTCCGGCAATAGAAGCATCACCATGAATAAGAATAGGGCAAATTTTGGATTCATCATCCAAATAATCATCAATTTTTGCTCGGCAAATACCTCCTACAACTGGATCAACAGCTTCAAGATGTGAAGGGTTTGGGGCCAAGGTCATTTTAACATCTTGCCCCCTATCCGTAGTTACATCACATGAGTAACCTAAGTGATATTTTACATCGCCATCAAATAAATTGTCTTCATACTCTTTACCTTCAAACTCGGTAAAAATAGCTTCGTAAGATTTGTTGAAAATGTTTGCTAAAACGTTCAAACGCCCTCTGTGGGCCATGCCCAAAACAAACTCTTGAATCCCATTTTCGGCACCATGTTCTACTAATGCGTTAAGGGCAGGAATCAGTGATTCTCCACCTTCTAATGAAAACCGTTTTTGACCAACGAATTTTTTATGTAAAAAACTTTCAAACCCTACAGCTTGATTTAGTTTTTTAAGGATTTCAAGTTTTTCTTCCTTACCGAAATCAGGTGTGTTTTTTTTAGGTTCAATCTTGCTTTTTATCCAAGCCGTTACATCGGGTTGACGGATATAGGTGTACTCAATACCAATAGAAGTACAATACGTTTGATCTAAATGAGCAATTATGTCTTTTAGTTTAGATTTACCTAAACCTATCTCAGAGCCGGCGTTAAATTCAACCTCTAAATCGGCCTTAGTAAGACCATAATTCTCAACATCAAGAGTAGGTGAATATTTACGCCGAGCGCGAACCGGGTTTGTTTGTGTAAATAAATGGCCTCGAGAACGGTAATCGTTGATAAGGTCTATGACCTTAAATTCATTTTGAACGTTTTGCGGTATTTCACCGCCATCTTCAAAATTGGCTTTAGAAAATTCAAAGCCTTCGAAGAATTTTTTCCAACCAAAATCAACACTTTCGGGGTCTTGCAGGTAGCTTTCGTATAGGTTTTCAATGGCGTTTACATCACCATTTCCTACGTATGAAAATTTATCCATGAATCCAGTTCCAAATTAGGACGGTAAAATTACAATTTTATAGATTGTAAGCATGCTCATAGTTGGATTCTTAAGGGCTATTTTTAAAGTTTTATTTTCAGCATATTTGCCATCAATTACAGAAGAATGGATAAAATTTCGGCCACTATCATCACATTCAATGAAGAAGACAACATTGAAAGGTGTGTTTTGTCTGCCTTTAAAGTGGCTGATGAAGTAGTTGTAGTAGACTCTTTATCGCAAGACAAAACAGTTGAAATTGCAAAGAGCTTAGGTTGTAAAGTTTTTGATCAAAAATGGCTAGGCTATAGCGAGCAAAAGAATTTAGCTAACTCAAAAGCACAATATAACTTTATTTTATCTCTAGATGCCGATGAGGTTCTAAGTGATGAATTGGTGAAAAGCATTTTAGAAATAAAAAATACGGGATTGTCATCTACTTATTCCTTTAATCGCCTGACAAACTATTGTGGTTCTTGGATAAAACATAGCGGTTGGTACCCTGATGTGAAATCTCGACTTTTTCCGAAAGAAGGAGTAAAGTGGGAAGGTGAGTATGTTCATGAGGAACTAGTTTTTCCTGATGGAATGAAATTTCAACACATTAAGGGTGATTTACTTCACTACTCTTACTACAACTATAAGGACCACAAGGAACGTGCAGACAAATATTCGAAATTAACGGCTGAAAAAATGCACAAGGCAGGAAAAAAAGCGGGACCGTTAAAGCCACTGCTTAGTGCATTTGCTCGATTTGTTGGAATGTATTTCATAAAAATGGGGATACTCGATGGTAAAATGGGATTTATGATTGCCTGGATTTCTGCAAAATCGAATCATTACAAATACCAAGTGCTTAGAAATATTACAAGAAATGACAGAGTTTAAAAAAATTATTATTTCCAGAACCGACAGCATTGGAGATGTAATGTTAACTCTACCAATGGCAGGAATTATTAAAGCTCAAAATCCAAACTGTGAAATAATTTTCATCGGTAAAAATTATACAGAAGATGTTATCGCATGCTCAGAAAATATTGACCGTTTTATAAGTTGGGACGTACTACAAAATCAACCTTTCGCAAAGGGGGCTGAAGAGATAAATTTGATTAATGCCGACGCTGTTTTTTTTGCTCTACCTAATAAAGCGCTGGCAAAAATGTGCTTAAAGGCAGATATACCTTTACGAATTGGAGTTGCTAACCGAGCTTTTCATTGGTTGTATTGCAATGAACGCCCTATGTTTAGCCGAAAGAAAAGTGATTTACACGAATCTCAATTAAATTTAAAATTGCTTGAAAAGCACTTCAATATTGGCAACAATTCTTTGAGGAAAATAGCAACTTATTCTGGTTTTTCTTCTAAAACAGAATTAAGTCCATCGCTATCCAAATTCATTGATTCAAATAAAAAGTCGGTAATCCTACATCCAAAATCACAAGGAAGTGCAATAGAATGGAGCTTGAAAAACTTTCAGAGCCTTGCGGAAAAATTGGCCCTGGAAGGATATAACGTATTTGTAACCGGTACCGAAAAAGAAGGTTTGGAAATAAGACCAAATTTTAAATTCTCATCTAAAATTATAGATCTATCTGGCAAGATGACACTGATTGAACTTATAGCCTTTATTGATAAATGTGATGTTTTAGTCGCAGCCAGTACGGGTCCGTTGCATTTAGCGGCGGCTCTTAACCTTCATGCTTTAGGTTTATACTCTTGTAAAAGGCCAATACACCCTGGTCGGTGGGCACCAATTGGAAAAAACGCAGATTATTTGGTTACTCAAAATGAGGAAGATTCTTTAGACGTAATCACAGTTGACAACGTTTTAAATCGAATAATAAACCATTAGTTTCTTTATGGTTTTATTAGTTATCTACTAATTTTTGAGAAAGTTCTTGAGGTTCAATTGGCTCTGGGTGCCCTAACACAAATAGAGACAAAAATAAAGCAACGAAGGTAGCTCCAACTTGGGTTTCGAGTGTGTCTTCCGTAAGCATAGAAACAACCGCAATGGACAAAAAGACAATAGACAAAACATTAAATCTCGTTCTGATAAAGGCCCAAATAAAGAGCCCTATTAATTGAATCAACCCAAATATTCCGAAACAAATCATCGAGGTTAAGTATTGATTGTGCGGCTTTAATCGATAATCTGATGAAAGCAAGGATCCCGTTTTATCATAAGCTTTTTCCATTTCAATTATAAGATCACCAGTACCAACACCCACCAACCAATTGTGCTTAAAAACATGAAAACCAACATTCCAAAATTCTAGCCTTTGAGCAACTGAGTTTCCTGAAGGGTTGTCATGGTTAAACCAATAATTATGGAGTTCCCATACAGTCTCATAGATTCGTTTTTCTAAACCTCGTCCCTTAATAAACTTAAAATTGGTAGCACCTTGTTCAACAGCCAAGACTTCGTCATCGTTTAGTTTTGCTACTGATGCAGCATCTTTTGGGAGTCCTTTAGAGGTTAAATAACGGATTAAAGTCTCACGGATAAACTGACCAGAAGTCCCTTGTTCGTTATAACCAATTGTAGACCGTTTGTTCCATGCCGTTTTTAATTCCATTTCACAAATGTTATCCCAAACACGGTTTCCATTTTCCAATTGAAAATTCTCAGAATCATGAAAGTACCGATGTCCTTCAACCGTTTTTACTAATAATTGATTTTCTTTAGGCGACATAAAGGATTCTGAAGCTTTAAAAACCATGAAAATGCCTGCTCCGAAGACACTAAAAACGATCGCCATTCCCGTTAATTTTAAAACTTTATTATTCATGCGAGATAAAGCCCATTGAACAGAAACTAAAATACTAACCAGTAAAACCACTAAACCAGTAAGCATTTGCATCTGGATAGTAAAATAAACAAGCCAGATTGAGAACAGAAGCAACAAAATCCGAAGGGCTACATTCTTTGTTTTAAAAAAGCCATAAAACCAACAAATCACCATCCCTAAAACCAACATCAAGGACAAACGAATATGGCTTATAAAAACAGACGCGTACCTAACATCAGCAATTCCATCTAATCGCAATAAGTTTAAATTATAATAGGTAAAGCCTGTTGAAACCAAAAGCCCAAAGAGAAAAAACAATAATAATATCCTTAATTCTTTAGATGAAAACCCGGGCTGGGAAGCAACAAAAAATGGAATTAAGAGCAACGGGAGTTTTATTCGAAGGTCGTTTAGCGCATAATTCAAATCTTGACTATATAAAACACCTAAAACTGAAATTCCAAAATAAGAAACTAAAACCCAAAAGCCCTTTGAAGATTTAAGCCGAGTCAATTTTTCACGGTATTGACCCTCCAACAACCATATTAATCCTAGAAAAAATTGAGATATACTTATGACATATTCCGACACTGATAGGCAGAACATCAGGCTCATTAAGCCCAATAAATAAAAATTACGAAAGGTAAAAATGTTTACAAGCATCTAAAAACTCAAACTACAACGAATATGCAGCTATTTTATTGAGTACAATTTACTTGGTTTTTTCAGGTACCCTAGGATTAAGTACTGATGTATACAAACTATCATTGTTTAGTACCTTAACAGCTTCTTCTATACGAATATCACGAGCTAAATTATTTTCAATTCTTCCATTTTGATAGTAGTAACGAGATACAATTTCGTTTTCAAGAACAGCCGAAATTTCTTCTTTATGAATTTCTAAATCCTTTTTATCGTTGTTGTTTAATTCGTCTTCAATAGCTTTAATAGATGGTTCAAAACGATCAATATATTTCTCTTCTTTTGCGGCTTCTTTAAGCTTTTCAAGAAGTCTTTCACTATTCGTTTCATAGCTGTATTCCTTACCATCTAAAAATGCCACAAACTCTTCATACACGCCTTCGTTCACAGAAAAATTCTTAGGTGCTTCTATTGAATCATGAGCATAAAAATATTGAGTTGCAAAATCAAAAATGTGATTATTCTGAATCAAACTAGCAGTAACATGAGCCCCTTCCGGAAGTTCAACTTCTATATCAGGAAAGATTCCGTGGCCATCTATCACCGGGCGCTTATTTTTAGTGTAGAAAGTACTAGCTAGAGAGTCTGCTTTACTTGTCGCTTTTCCTCCTTCCTTTTTACCATAATCTAGTTCTTGAATGCATCTTCCACTTGGAATGTAATACTTTGCCACCGTGACCTTCATTTGAGAATTGTAAGAAATTGGTTTGGTTTGTTGAACCAATCCTTTACCAAATGATCGCTCGCCAATTATAACAGCACGATCCAAATCTTGAAGAGCTCCGCTTACAATTTCACTTGCAGAAGCAGATCCGCCATCTATTAATACAACCATTGGTATATCCAAATCCATTGGGCTATTCAAGGCCTTATGGCTTCTATCCCATTCTTTTAATTTTCCCTTTGTATGAACTACTTCTTGGCCCCTTTCAACAAAAAAATTGACAATATTGACTGCCTCATTCAACAAGCCTCCACCATTTCCTCGAAGATCCAAAATGAATTTTTCCATTTTGTTCTCAGATTTGAGGGCTTTAAAAGCTTGTGACAATTCTTTACTTGCAGTTTCGGTAAACCCGGTTAATCTAATATACCCTATACCTGGTGCAACTTCACCAAAATAAGGAACGTCTTTAATTTTAATTGTTTCACGCGTTAACTCTTTGGTTAGTTGCTCTCCATTACGGTCTATTAAAAGAGAAACTTTGGTGTTTGCTTGTCCTTTAAGCATTTGACTAATTTCACTAGTGTTTTTATTCTTAGCGTCCTTACCATCAATTTCTAAAATAATGTCACCGGCATAGAGTTCACTTTTGTAAGCCGGAAAACCTTCGTAAGGTTCAGCTACCATAATAAACTCACCATTTTTTCGAATCAAAGAACCAATTCCTCCGTATTCGCCAGTAGTCATAAATCGATAATCTTCTATATCCGATTCTGGGTAATAAACGGTGTAAGGATCAAGTGACTTAAGCATTGCATCAATGCCAGTTTTCATGAGTTCACCCGGCTTGGTGTCCTCAACATAATATATGTTTAGTTGCTTATATACATTAGCAAAAATGTCTAAGTTTTTAGAAATCTCGAAGTAATTATCACTTACTGCACTAGTGAGTGTAACCCCCGCGATTACAACCAAACTCAGCAATCCTAGTTTTATTTTTTTACCCATAACAACAGTGGTTTATTCAGAGTCGACTCGCTTATTTAACTTGTGTAAAGATAAAATTATTCGACCCTGAAGGTCGTTAAATTCTCTTATTTCAGAGTCGTTATATATAACCCCAACAATTAATGTCTTTCCTTCCTTGGTTGGTAAAAGGTCTTTATTGGTTCGAATGCTTTCCTTTATTTGGCGTTTAATTTTGTTGCGGTCAACAGCCTTTTTAAAGATTCGTTTCGGAACAGAAATCATTAGTTTAAATTCGGCTAGTTCTACCCTTTCGACATAAGAATAAATAATTCGCACAGGAAAACAATTCAATCGTTTTCCTTTATTAAAAAGGAACTTAGCCTCGTCGCGAGACTTGATTCTATTGCCAGCGGGCAAATTATTTTTCACGATAATAAAAGGCATAAAAAAAGGGTGAAATCACCCTTTCTAAATTAGCCAAAAGACTTTAATTATTTCTTATTTGTTTTTTTAATGTACTGCTCAATTGCCATTGTCATACTCGGAGACTCCTTAGATGGCGCCTTAATATTTGCCACCAACCCTTGTTCTTCAGCGGCACTCACCGTTGTTGGACCAAAGCAAGCAATACGTGTATTATTCTGCTTAAAGTCTGGGTAATTCTGATACAAAGATTTTATACCTGAAGGACTAAAGAAGACTAAAATGTCATAAGATACATCTGCCAAATCTGACAAATCGCTACAAACAGTTTTGTAGAAGATGCCTCGTTCGTATTCAATGTCGTTTTTCTTAAGCGTATCTGGAATCTGTGATTTTAAAACATCCGAGGTTGGCAAAAGAAACTTTCCTTCTCCATACTTTTTAAGAAGTGGAATTAAATCTGCAAACCTTGCTTTTCCGTGGAATATTTTTCTCTTTCGGTAAACTACATATTTCTGCAAATAATAAGCAGTAGATTCAGATGTACAGAAGTACTTCATAGAATCCGGAATGGTCACTCGCATTTCATCAGCCATTCTAAAATAATGGTCAACGGCATTTCTTGAAGTAAAAATAACGTCCCCAAAATCTAGTAAATTAATTTTCTGAAGCCTAAAATCGCCAGCATCCAAACCTTCAACGTGAATGAAAGATCTGAAATCAATGGTTAATTTATTCTTATTCGCTAAATCAAAATATGGCGATTTGTCATTCTCAGGTTTAGGCTGAGAGACTAAAATCGTCTTAACTTTTAAATCTTTCAATGCTTTCCTCTATTTAACCCAACATCGGGTGAAGTGTTGTTATAAATACCTTTAAAAACTACTTAAGAAGCACTTTTAAAAAGATACTAATAGGCAGAATTTCAAGCGCGCAAATGTACAAAATAATATACTTCAATGAAAAGGAATTAACTGTCCAAAACCTTAAGGTTGAACGCCCTAACCGATAAACGAACGCTAGGCTTAAAATAACAGCTCCAATTTTTATCCAAATATCTGAATCTATGGGTAGATAAACTGACAATACAACTAAGGGAATAAGTATGACGGATAGTGCGGCATGGCCTAAAAATCGATAAAAAAACACATCTGTAAATGACTCTTCCAAATCTAAAATCCAAACCATTATACGTACCATTAAATTCTTAACAAGTACAAATAGAATTACCGCTAAGCCCAAGGCTAAAAAACGCAAAATTCCTTCAGTATTTACCAACATAAGGTTCAATTTTTCGTTAATTAGATAGATAAAAAGCGAAAAACTAATGAAGTAATTAATCTCAATAGCTAGGTTATATATTCCATGAGAAGATTCTTCTTCTCTATTTAATTGATTGACAAATCGATTGGAAATAAATGCATTAAACAATAGCGTAGATCGACTCGGATAAATTAATCTTAGCCAAGCAAAAATTACAATTTGAAGTAATATTAAACCAAAAATCCAACCTGAGCTATCAACTTCTCTGAATACAAAATAGGTGGTCAAGTCATCAATCGACAATACATCGCCAACGCCTCCTGACAGAATGAAAATAGACTGTTTCATTGTCTGCGAAATTAGGCTAATATTAGTGCTTGCCTAACTGGAAAACTCTTGAAATATTAAACCCAAGTTTAATACCTCCTTTTGCCCATGAATCCTTTGTATTGGGGATGTAACTGTTTTCTAAAACTGCCGGTGCGTTTGTAAGTGTTATATGAAAAACATGGCCCCCGGTTTCAATTTCAACTCCTACACCAAATGGGTCGTAATAAGCCTGAGGTTCATATTTATTTCTAAAGTCTGAAAAATTATGAACGTAATCCGCGATTATGCCAAGCCTTTTATTAATCTTAAATCGTGCCCCTACGCCAAGTGCAAAATTTGTATTCTCATCTCTTAAAACATTTCCATTACCATCTTGTTCTATTAATACCATATTGCGATGAAGAATTGAAGGCGCCACTTCAATAGACAATCGCTCTCCAAATTTTCTCGCAAATATTACCTCAGCGAAATAAGACATTCTATTTTGCCAATCGTCATAACGAGTATCCGGATCTTTTTGTGCAGTTATTGCTGCATCGACATATGCAACAATGGTCAATGGAACCTTCTTTTCTTTTTGAGATAAGATTTTATATTTCGTAGAAACATCTATCATTTCCCCAACTTTACTTCTTCCAATTCCAACTTGCCATTTTTCAGTAATACCATAATCAAACGATATCCTAATATCGGAAGCAACATCAAAACCGTAAAAATTATGTGGACCACCCCCACTTGCTGCCCCCATGTTTCCAAAACGATGAGTGACTCTAAAATCAAGCCCCTTCTTTTTAACCATTTCAGTAGAATGAATGTTTACCAACTTCATTGTCTTCCAAGTAGCAAAAATTTCATTGTTCTGACCCGCATCAGACTCCTCTTCAAGCATTCCCAAAAGGTCGTCTTGAGCAAAGGAACCAATAGATATTAAAATTGAAAAAAGTGATATTAAAAACGTTTTCATATCTATTGTTTTGCCGTGAATGTCAAAGTTGCCGTTACATCAATTACTTCGGCAATATTTAAGATTACAACTTTGGGAATTTCTATATCATGATCTACCAACTTCACTTGAAACTTGGTGCTCAAGGTAGCAACGCCATCTTTTAGAACTAGCTTTCCTTTAATGGTCCTCTCTTGCTCAACTCCATGAATTTTTAGTTTTCCTGTAGCACTAGTTTCGTATTCCCCGTCTTTTTTCCAATTGATTTTATCGTCAATAAACCCAACGAACGTTCCGTTTTTAAACTTATCCGACTCTAAATAATTTTCATTGAAATGCTCTTCCATTAGTGCTTTTTCAAACTTAAATGCCTTAATTGGAATTACCAGTGCAAGCTGATTATTCTCAGTTCTAATGGCCCCGGTCGCTTTTGTGTTAACTGCCTCAATATCCTCTGTAGGAGCTTCCGAAAAAAAATGAACTTTACTACTTGATGTTTTTAAAATTTGAGCGCTCGTAAAAAACGGCACAAGAACTAACATACTAATTACTAAATTTTTCATAACTCTAATTATTAGGTGAACCAGCATCCAGCCAGTCTTTTAAGGTTTGTCTTTCGTTTACAGTTAATGTATCATTTTGGGGCATGTCTTGAATAACAAATACTCTTCCCTCTAAGTTTTTGTTATCCACTGCATTTTTCACATCATCATAGAGCCTAAAATCACCTGGGGCAAAACCACCACCATTATGGCAAACGACACAGGCACTATCCATTATTTGTTTTATGTCATTGGCATAAGAAACGCTAATTGAATCAGGAATAATCTCTCCTGGCAAGGCTCCGCAATCAATCCAAAAGCCCAATAATTCCCTTTGGTCATCTGGAATTGGAGCACTAGCAGGCATAGTTCCATCAATTACTGCCCTTACTTTAATTCTATCCTTTTGAGCTTGTATATTTTCAAGTTTGGTAAAGTCTCCTGGACCAGGACCACCTAAAAAATGACAACCATTACAGTGTGTATCAAAAATTGGTTTAATGTGTGTGGAGTAAATAATTGTGTCGCAATTTGGGTCATCAGTTTCCGGAGTAACATCATGTGCTATTTTCTTACAAGAAATCACTCCCATTATAAAAAGAGGTATTACCCAAAATAATCTTTTAATCAATTTCATTTTTTTCGCAATTAAAAATAATAGGAGCGGTTTTAGAATGTTAAATTTGCCCGTCAAAAGTAACAAAAGTTTTATAATATGGATCGGTATCAAGCGCATGATTACTATTTAATCGATGAACTACTAACTGAAGAACAACTATTAATTCGTCAATCGGCCCGCGACTGGCTGAAAGCTAAAGTATCGCCAATTATTGAAGATTATTATGAAAGAGGAGAGTTCCCAAGTCAAATTGTACCTGGCTTAGGAGAAATTGGTGCTTTCGGACCTTATATTCCTGAGGAATATGGTGGTGCCGGCTTAGATCAAATTTCTTATGGACTTTTAATGCAAGAATTAGAACGAGTTGATTCTGGAGTGCGATCTACCTCATCAGTTCAAAGTTCATTGGTTATGTATCCAATATGGAAGTTTGGAAACGAAGAACAAAGAAAAAAATACCTTCCTAAATTAGCTACAGGAGAATGGCTTGGTGCGTTTGGATTAACCGAACCTGATTTTGGTTCTAATCCGGGCGGCATGATTTCAAATTTTAAGGATATGGGCGACCATTATCTTTTGAATGGCGCCAAAATGTGGATTTCAAACGCTCCTTTCTGTGAAGTTGCTGTTGTTTGGGCAAAAAATGAAGAAGGAAGAATTCATGGGCTTGTTGTAGAACGCGGAATGGAAGGGTTCACAACTCCTGAAATTAAAGGAAAACATTCACTGAGGGCTTCTGCTACTGGTGAGTTAATTTTTGACAACGTAAAAGTTCCTAAAGAAAATCTATTGCCTAATAAATCTGGTTTAGGAGCTCCGCTAATGTGTCTTGATTCTGCCCGTTATGGTATTGCATGGGGTGCAATTGGTGCTGCGTTAGATTGTTACGATGCTGCTTTGCGATATTCTAAAGAGAGGGTTCAATTTGACCGACCAATTGGCGGTTTTCAATTGACTCAAAAGAAGCTGGCTGAAATGATTACCGAAATTACTAAAGCTCAAGTATTAACTTGGAGGTTAGGTGTTTTAAGAAATGAAGGTAGAGCTACTACAGCTCAAATTTCTATGGCCAAACGAAACAATGTTGATATGGCTCTTAAAATAGGTAGAGAAGCTAGACAGATTTTAGGTGGAATGGGAATTACAAACGAATTTCCAGTAATGCGTCACATGGCAAACTTAGAATCTGTAGTTACTTATGAAGGAACTCACGATATTCATTTACTAATTACAGGAATGGATGTTACGGGTTTGAACGCTTTTAAGTAAGAACTTAAAAAGAGCCCTTAATTGATAACCCCAACTGTGGTTGAGAGGTTCTTCTGTTTATGGTTGAGGTAGGATAAATTGAAAAGCTCAAAAATTCTTTTTGGTGCTTTTTTATTTCGTTTCGCTTTTTTGAAAGTACTATGTTTCCACGGACCATTTCAAAAAGCCAAATGCCTACACCTACTCCTAAAAAGGTATAACCCAACTTTCTATTTCTAATTGTATTTTCATAAGCTGTTTGAGCATCTGAATAGGATTCTGCATTAAGGTAATTATCTAAATTAGTGTTTGCTCTTGAGAGAAAATACCCACCTGAACCAATACAGCCATAAAAGCCAATGGCAATTATTTTGTTTGAATTGTTTTGGGTTATTAAACTAGTGCCAAACCCCGGAAGAATTGCGTTTTGTAAATTGACTTTAGTCGTGTAGTTGGGTAATGGTTTTAGTTCCATAAAACTTGATCCACTAGTGTTTTGGCCAAACACAATGGTTCCGCTTAACAAGATAAATATTATAACTAGACTTCTCACCATTTATAATTCTACTAACCCAGATTCAACCAACATGTAGTCCTTATCATTGAATGAAATAAAATCAACCGCTTGTTCGAGCTTTGACGATTCTACATTAATCCACTGCCCTCCTTCGTCGCTCAACTTATAAAGTTCATTTTCTGAAGAACTGTTTTTTTCGGTAATTATAAATAGATCACCTCCATCAGAATAAACATTATGCCCCCATAAAGTTCTCGTATCAAACATCCCTTGATACAAGACGCTAACTTGACCTGTATTTACGTCCATTTCCACTAAATCATCATCTAAGTCAACCACAATTGTATTTCGCTTAATGTGGTAGTGAAATAGATTTCTAGACTGCCCTATAAACTCTCCAAGATATGTATCAACACCAGGCGCTAAATCGTGCTTATATACTTCCATTTTCCATATTCCACCTGGATTCCCTTCATCATAATAAAACACATTATTAGCATCTTTACTACAGACACCATCATGTTTTGGAAATGATTGTTTCCTGCCTTCAAAACAAATAAAAGAATGGTTTTTATCTCTACCTGAAAGAGATTGTCCGTTTGAATTGACATTTTGAAGGTAATCAACCTTATATCCAAATGCAAAGTTGCCAACTTTATTAGTCCCTTCGTCATAAGAAACGGTATATACACTTCCTTGTGAATTATTTGATCTGAAAAAATAGAATCCAAATTCATCAAATGACATATTTTCAGAACCCCAAGAAAATTCATCTCCATTTGCAATCGACCCTAAATTATCTTCTTCATCTGAGTTTTCAACTACCCTCGTAATAAAAGCCGACCCTGTTGTATCTTCATTTAACAAATACAATTTTGAATCAGATATACATGCTTTTGCTCTCTTTGTCAATCGCATTTCTACCTGGCTTCCTTTTACAATTTTGCCATTTTCCACAAAATACAATTGAATATAAAAAAGCTGAGCGTAAATGTGATATCGCTCAAACTGATGATTAGGATAAATATCTTTGGAATACGAAAAAGATGTTTGAATTTTTCCCGTTTCATCAGAATAAACACCTTGTTTTCGTGACACCTCATTGTAATTATAGTCAAAAAGTATATGGCCAACTTCGGTTGGCTTTGAGTCGCCAAAGTGGCTAGTGCTTGACACATCAAAACCAAATAAATTTTCACTGATTTTACCTTGCTCTACAACGACAAATTGCTCTTCAACTTTTAATTTTTTACAACCAACAATTAAAATCGCAAAAACTAGTATATAGGTCAATTTTTTCATAGGCCAATATCCTTCTTTATGCCTACGATAGCCCTTACGGCTTGTTCGTAGTTATCATAAGTTGAAAATACACGATAAACAATTCGATCTTTCTTTAAATCTACAAGCGTAAAACATAAAATATTTTTGTTCTTCTTGCCGGTAAACGTATAGAAAACACCCACTAAATCGGAGTTGTAACTTTTAATTACGTTCTGATATACTGGAAGAATAACTGGGTCACTAACAAACAATTCTTTAGTGGGGTTCCGCCCCTTCAATTTATCATAGGTAACATCAACCAAATTTTGACTGTGATTAATCTGCAAAATATGTTCCTGTAGTTGGGTTAATTCGAGAAATTCATTCGGCTTTTGTTCTTCAATTTTTTTTGCCCAAAAAATGTTCTCGTGTTTTTCTACCCATTCTTGATTAATAAGGTATTGAAGTTGGTTTCCATCTTCAATTCTCGAAATGTTATCTACAACATATTTACCTTCTTCTTTTCTATAAACTAATGAGTTTGGGGGCAATACCAATATTTTGGAGCTGGGCCTAAACGTTTTATAAAATTCATCTTGGAATTGAATATAAGCTCCCTTCCATGACGAGCATGAGGTAAAAAGAACCCCGAGTAAAAAAAATGTTATGATTTTTATTAAATTCAAAATCAATCTTTTAATCTAGAGTTTACCGAAGATATATAAGCCCCGTTTGGGAATTGTTTCGCATATGTCTTAAAATTTGGTTTTGAAGCTACTTGCCCAAAATACATCTCTGACATCATTGCTTTCCAAAAAACCAACTCTTCGTTATTTTCGTCCCCTTCCAACAAAACAGAGCAATAGTTATAAGCGTATTCCTTACAAAGGTCTACAGACATGTTTAACCATTTTTGAATAAAAGTGTTATAGGTACTCCCTTTTAATCCATCGTTTTCTTCAGATAACACATCAGTCAAAGAGTTTGCTTCTTTGTATCTGCATATCATATAAAGTTGTTGTATTAATAACTCTTCAGAATATTCGTATTGCTCATCACTTTGAATATTTTGAATCAAATGATACAATGAGTACCCATATTCACCACCAATTTGGCCATATTTCATAGCCTCTCTAAACACAACTTCTTTAAAAGCTTCAAACTCGTTAATGTCAATGTTTTCACTTTCTTTTTCCCACTTGTTTTTTGATATAAGCTCCGTTAACATTTGTAGTCGCTTCTTGGTACTTGGGTGAGTAGAAAAACGATCGTCAAAAATGACACCCTCAAATTCTTTTTCTTTCTTCTTAACCTTCTTGTTAATTTTTGAAGTGTCAGCTTTGTATTCCCAGTCTTTTACTAAATCTTCAAATTTTGGATCGGTATATTGGTTTGAATCAAGTGAAATTTTCTTCAAAGCCTGAATGGCTAGCTCGGGGTTAAACGAGCAATCCATAATTTTTTCTAGAGCAAAAACATCTGCTTCAGTTTCCTGCTCTTTCGAAAATTGAAGCTGCTGATAAATGCCAGCATAACTATCCTCGTCTTGCTCACTCAACGACTTCTCTTTAAGTAAGGATATTACCCCATGGCTTTTAACTATATGCCCCACTTCATGGGCAAGAATAAATGCCAATTCTTCTTCATTATCAATTGCCCACAGCAAGCCAAGTGTAACATAGATAGAGCCATTAGGAAGGCTATAGGCATTTACACCAACATCATTATACACATACAACTCAATTTTAGCATCAGTTCTAACTTGTTGTAAAACCTTATTTAACAAGGCCTTCGGATAATCGGCAACCTCAGAAGAGTTAGTGATTTTTCCTTTCCGTAACAATAATATTTCAGCGCTGGTTAACTTGTCTCCAAACTTCTCCTTGTCCTCAAAATCGTCATCCAATGTTTTCACTAAGGCTTGACCTCTGTCAATAGAACTTTTATACAAATCGGAATATTGAGCGGCACTAGCTAAAGAATAAAAAAGCAACAATAAAATTGATATGGCCTTCATAAGCCAACTAAGTTAGGCTATTTTTTTCGCGTAATGGTATAATCAATGAGTTTTTCAAGAGATTGGTTAGCCTCGTTCTGAGGTAGTTTTTTCAAAATGGCTTTTGATTCAGCGGTATATTGATTCATCATCTTTACTGAGTATTCTATTCCTCCGCTATTTCTAACAAAATCAATTACTTCAGCAACTTTTTTGCTGTTATCGTTGTGGTTTTTAATAATATTCACGATTTTTCTTCGCGTCCAATAATTGGAATCGTTCAAAGCGTAAATTAAAGGTAGAGTGGTTTTTTTCTCCTTAATATCTATTCCTGTTGGTTTTCCAATATTCTCACCGTAACCAAAGTCGAATAAGTCGTCTTTTATTTGAAATGCAATGCCAACTTTTTCGCCCAACAAACGCATTTGCTCAATCTGCTCTTCGTTTTGACCAACGCTAGAAGCTCCAGCCGCACAACAAGCGGCAATTAAAGTTGCTGTTTTTGCTTTTATAATATCAAAATAAACTGCCTCATCCATATTAAGGCTTCGTGTTTTTTCAATTTGAAGCAGCTCGCCTTCACTAATTTGACGAACCGCACTTGCAACTATCTGAAGAAGATCATACTCCTTTTTTTCAGTAGCCATTAATAGTCCACGCGAAAGCAAATAATCACCAACTAATACGGCAATTTTATTTTTCCAAAGCGCGTTTAATGAAAAGAAACCTCTTCTGTGACTCGCATCATCAACTACGTCGTCATGAACAAGGGTTGCTGTGTGTAACAGCTCAATTAACGAAGCGGCATTATAACTCGATTCGGTTACTTCTCCAAAAAGCCTCGCTGAAAGAAACACGAACATAGGTCGCATCTGCTTTCCCTTTCTTTTAATAATATAATGGGTAATTTTATCAAGGAGAGGGACGGTACTCTTCATTGAAGCTCTGAATTTGGTCTCAAATTCAGTCATTTCAGCCGCAATAGGCTTCTTTATTTCATCAACTACCGACATATGAAATTCTAACGACCAAATTTATCTTTATTGACCATTTGTTAAGACAATCTGAGCCGCTGTTTTGTTTTTATTTGCCAATTGGCCACAAGCAGCATCAATATCTTTACCTCTGCTTCGTCTAACCTTAGCTACAATTCCGTTTCTTTCCATGTATTCTGCAAAAGCATCAACTTTGCGCTGGTCAGCTTGCTGAAATTCTCCATCATCAATAGAGTTATATTCAATAATATTTACTTTACTCGGAACTCGTTTACAAAACTGAACCAATTCACGTGCGTCTTGGAGGGTATCATTAAAGTCTCGGAAAATAATGTATTCGAAAGTCACAGCTAGTCCTGTTTTTTCATTGTAATATTTTAAGGCATCGGCCAAAATATCCAAGTTATTCTGGTCATTAATGGGCATTATTTTGCTTCGTTTTTCATCATTCGCTGCGTGTAACGAAACGGCCAAATTCACTCGACTATCATCATCTCCCATTTTGCGAATCATTTTAGAAATTCCCGCTGTCGACAACGTTATTCGTTTTGGACTCATACCCAGCCCCTTTTCAGAGGTTACAAAGTGAATTCCCTTCATTACTTCAGCATAGTTCAGTAATGGTTCGCCCATCCCCATTAAAACAATGTTTGTAAGGGGCTTCTTGTACTCCTTTTCAGCAAGATCTCTCACTGCTACAACTTGGTCATAAATTTCAGCGCCGGTTAGGTTTCTCAACCTTTTGAGCTTACCTGTTGCGCAAAATTTACAAGCAAGACTGCAACCAACTTGAGATGATATACAGGCCGTCATTCTTTTTGGAGTAGGAATCAAAACCCCTTCAACTACTTTATTGTCAAAAGTTGATATAGCTAACTTAAAAGTACCATCATCACTTTTTTGAGTTTCTGTAATCTGAACTGGATGAATATCAAAGTTTTCTTTAAGCTTTTCTCTTAACGATTTTGATAGGTTTGACATTTCATCAAATGATTGAGCCGATTTTTTCCACAACCATTCTTCTATTTGATTAATTCTAAAACGCTTTTCACCTAACTCAGCTAAAACGTTCTCTAACTCCTCAAACGATAACTTTCGAATATCTGGTTTAACCATTTTCTGAATTAATTAAAAGTTCAGCAAGCAACAGGTCTTCTGGTCTTGTAATTTTTAAATTTTCACGATTGCCATCAACTAATTTAATAGAAACACCTAAATTCTCCACAACCGATGCGTCGTCAGTAAAGCTTGCTTCAAAAGGTTGGTTATATGCATTTTTTAAAACTTTATATCGAAAACATTGCGGGGTTTGAATCGTTCGATATTCATCTCTGTTCACCCAATTAGAATCTTCACCATTTGTTTTCCTTAAAGTTTCTTCTACTGGCAAAGAAGGTATTGCGTTTCCAGATTCATAAGCAATTTGAAAACATCGTTCAATCGTTTCATTTGAAACTAAAGGACGTACACCATCATGAACTCCTACAACATCAGTTGATTCAATTACCTTCATACCATTTTGAACTGACTGATATCGAGTTTCACCTCCAACAACTACATCAACAATATGAGATATTTTGTATTCTATTGAAATTTCTTCCCAAACATGTACATGTTCTTCTGGAAGCACTAAAACAATTTTAATAAGCGGATCGAAACTGATAAAACGATTAATGGTGTGAACAATAACAGGCACGTTTGCCAAGGTTAAAAACTGCTTTGGTGTCTCAGAGTTCATTCGCGAACCTTTTCCTCCAGCGACCACTATTATTGTTTTTCGAATCATCTTTAAATAAAAAAAGGAGAAACAAAGTTCTCCTTTTTAAATAAATATTTAGAATATCATTACTTAATTAACATGGCATCACCATAACTCAAAAAGCGATATTCCTCTTTTATTGCAGTTTGGTAAGCATCCATCATTAATTCATAACCACCAAAAGCACAAACCATCATCAATAATGTTGACATAGGCTCATGAAAATTTGTAATTAGCGAATCGGCAACATTGAAATTATATGGAGGGAAAATGAATTTGTTCGACCAGCCTTCATAAGGTTTTAATTCACCTAATGTACTTACAGAACCTTCAACGGCTCTTAAAGCTGTAGTTCCAACTGCACAAATTCTTTTCTTCTCAACTTTTGCCAGATTAACTCGATCAGCACAAGCTTGACTGATAATCATTTCTTCTGAGTCCATTTTATGTTTAGTCAAATCTTCGACATCAACAGGACGAAAAGTACCTAAACCAACATGAAGAGTCAGACTTGCAAAATCAACACCTTTAATCTCAAGTCTTTTCATTAACTCACGACTAAAGTGTAATCCCGAAGTTGGAACAGCTACAGCACCTTCATTTTTCGCAAATATTGTTTGGTAACGTTCCTCATCTTGCTCATCTACTGGGCGGTTGATGTATTTAGGAAGAGGAGTTTCTCCAAGATTATAAAGTGCTTTCTTAAACTCATCGTAAGGTCCGTCAAATAAAAATCTTAACGTTCTACCTCTTGAAGTAGTATTATCAATCACCTCAGCAACTAAATCATCATTTTCTCCAAAATATAATTTGTTTCCAATTCTAATTTTACGTGCAGGGTCAACAAGCACATCCCATAATCGACTTTCCTTGTTAAGTTCCCTTAGCAAAAACACTTCAATTACGGCACCAGTTTTCTCTTTATTCCCGTACAAACGTGCAGGAAAAACTTTAGTATCATTAAAAATCATGGTGTCACGATCATCAAAATAGTCCAAAACATCTTTGAACATTTTGTGTTCTATTACTCCAGTCTTTCTATCAACAACCATTAATCGAGATTCATCTCGGTTATGAGTTGGGTGTTGCGCAATTAAATCTTCAGGAAGATCGAATTTAAATTCTGATAATTTCATTCCCACGGCAGTACAGTTTTAGGGGTTCAAAATCGAGCCGCAAAAGTAATCAATACATTGAATTGTGAAAGCGCCATAAATAATCATGAGATATTTTCGGTGTCTCAATTTTTTATCTCTTGCTTCTCTTGCATTTTTTAAGGTTTCATAAATCTGTTAATTGCTATTTTAGCCCCCAATTATGCGACTACTCAAATCCAGTATTTTACCCATTATAATTTCTTTGGTTTTTATTGGCGGATTCTATCTTGGATCGTTCAATACACAAAGAGAAAATGCAAATCCATCTGAGCTATTCTCTTATGCCGCAAAAACCAATAAGATAAATCAAATGCTTGATTACATTGAGCAAGAATATGTCGATAGCATGGATCGAGAAGAACTACTTGATGAAACTATCGAGTTTATGCTTCAAAAACTCGACCCACATAGCTACTACATAACCGCTCGCGATGTACAGGCAATGAGCGAGCCCTTGGAGGGTAGTTTTGATGGAATTGGTGTTCAATTTAGCATTCAAAAAGATACAGTAGTTGTTGTAGACCCTATAAGTGGTGGGCCATCTGAAAAAGTCGGTATTATGGCTGGTGATAGAATAGTTGAAGTTGACTCGCTCTTGGTTGCTGGAAACGGAATAACAAATGCCAAGGTTATGAAGTTACTTAAAGGCCCCGGTGGAACCGAAGTAAAACTTGGGGTAGCCAGAAATAACAACCCAGACCTACTAAACTTTACAATAACTAGAGATAAAATACCCATTTATAGTGTGGATATTGGTTATATGATTGCTCCAGAAGTAGGGTATGTTAAGGTTTCCAGATTCGCTAAAACTACCTATGAAGAATTTATTTCAAAAACCAACCCTTTACTAAATCAAGGAATGAAAAAACTAATTCTTGATTTAAGAGGTAATGGCGGAGGGTTTATGGATGCCGCAATTCGAATAGCGGACGAGTTCTTATTAAAAGGAAATTTAATTGTCTACACTGAAGGCAGGGCCAGACCACGAGAAGAATACTTTTCAACTGAAAATGGAAGCCTGCAAGATGTGGATGTAATAGTGTTAATTGATGAGGGGTCGGCTTCGGCAAGTGAGATTGTTGCCGGTGCTCTTCAAGACAATGACAGAGGTTCGATAATGGGACGTAGATCTTTCGGAAAGGGCCTTGTTCAGGAACAAACTGGGTGGCCAGATGGAAGTGCAACACGCTTGACTATAGCTCGATATTACACCCCAACAGGAAGGTGTATTCAACGGCCTTATGAAAATGGTAATGAAGACTATCACAAACAATTGACTGATCGATTTGAAAACGGAGAGTTAGAAGACTCGTCATCTATTGCTTTAGAAGATTCTATTCCTTTTGTTACTGCAGGAGGGAAAACAGTTTATGGCGGCGGCGGCATCATGCCTGATGTATTCATTCCGATTGACACTTCTGGCGGCTCATTATATTTAAGCGCCTTGTATTACAATGGTTTGTTCTATCAATTTAGCTTTGATTATACTGATAGTCACAGGGATGAACTGAATAATTTTGAGACCATTGACGAGTTTGTCGCTAACTTTAAAATAGAGGGCGATATTGAAAGTGAGTTTTATAAGTATGCTGAAAAAAATGGAATTAAGAGAAGTGAATTTGGAATAAACCGTTCTAGAAGTTTAATTCACAATAGGCTCAAAGCTGGTATTGCAAGAAATGTTTTTGGTAATGATGGTTTTTATCCTGTAGTCCACCAGCAAGACAATACCGTTCTGGAGGCTATTCAATAGGCTTTACTCGCTTAAGCGATATGCCATTTCAATGTACTTTTCTAATTCTCCTGGTGGATCGTAATTCTTTGGTTTGATTCGTTTATGACCTAACCTACAAATCACCAAATTATCTTCTGGTATAACAATTATGTACTGCCCTAAGATTCCTCTAGCATAAAACACAGGCTTGTTATTGTATTCAGTAAGCCACCATTGATACCCATAGCGTTTACATTTCGGACCATCTATTTCTTTAAAATCAAAAGGAGATACCGATTCTTCTACATACCAATCTGGAACCAGTTGTACGCCATTCCATGTGCCTTTATTTAAGTACAATTTACCAAGTCGTGCAAAATCACGAGCATTGCTATTAAAACAACAGAAAGCCTTTTCATTACCATCTTTAGCATCCAAGCTCCATAAAGCTGAGTTTTTTGCCCCAACCTTACTCCAAATTCTGCTTGAAAAATATTCAGACAAAGTCATTTTCGTGGCTTTTTCAATGATAAAAGCAAGCAATTGTGTGTTCCCACTTAAATACTCAAAATTTTCTCCTCCGGTTTTATACCATTTATACCCAAGCGTTAAGCTTTTCAAGTCTGTACCGTAGTTTGCTTTTGCAGGATATGCAAATGGATTAAGGTAGTTCTCGTCAAAATCAATACCCGAACTCATAGTAAGTAGGTTTTTAATAGAAACGGAATCACCTCCATTAAACTCAGGCAAATAAGTGTCAATGGTTTGATCCAAAGACTCAATAAACCCATCTTGCAAGGCTGCTCCAATAGCCATACTTACCAAGCTTTTTGCCATTGAAAATGAATTTGAACGACTATCGGAATTATACCCCTCCCAATATTGCTCAAACTCTATGCTATCATTTTTTATGACTAAAAAAGCAACTGATTTTAATTCAGTATGAAGTTCCAATTCAGTTTGACTCAGTTTACGTCCCGAAAGGTTCTCATTCCAAGGTTCGTGAATCCCAACCAAAACCTCTCTATTTTCAAATATTTGAAACTCATCTATTTCCGGGCCCAACCTTCCTTTAAAAATCGTATTCTCAAGAGTTGTATATAAATGGATGTTATTGGTAAAAACCAATGTAAAGTGAAGGGCAATTGCCACCCCAAGAATTCTTAATAGTTTTTTGTAAACACTTTTCATTTGCCCAATACTAACGAAATTCCAAATACTTTTTCAAGGTGATGAGATAGCCGCTCTTTCACCTCTTCCATATTAACTTTATGACCCAGTTCGAGTTCAATTGATGTAACGTCCTTATCTTTAATTCCACAAGGAACAATATTCTCAAAATAGCTCAAATTATTGTTAACGTTTAATGCCAAACCGTGCATAGTTATCCAACGAGAACATCGAATGCCCATTGCACATATTTTTCTAGCTTTAGAGTCATCCTCTGGTTCAATCCAAACGCCTGTGTATCCAGGATATCTTCCTGCGTTAATACTAAAATCAGCCAACGTTAAAATTATAGCCTCTTCTAGTTCTCGCAGAAAGCGATGAATATCAGTATATATTTTTTCTAAGTCAAATATGGGATAAGCAACTAGCTGTCCGGGGCCATGGTGGGTTATATCACCGCCGCGATTAATTTTATAGTACTTAGCTTGTATATCAGCAAGTTCTTCCTCGTTTAGTAAAAGGTTATCGATTGACCCACTTTTACCCATAGTATAAACCAACGGGTGCTCACAATAAAGCAAGTGGTGTTTGGTGTCTAAATTTAGGTCTGGGTTTTTACGTTGGTTAAGTTTTATCTCAACATTCGTTTTATTCAACTTCTCTTGTAAATCCCAGGCCTTTTTGTAATCGATTAACCCGAGATCTTTTAACCCAACCTTTTCCAAATAGTTAGATTTTAGCTAGAGCATTTTTTAACCCAGTAATAACATCTACCTCAACCGCGTCAATTCCTTGCTTTTCCGCTAAAAGAACTGAAACCCAATCACCAAAATAGACTAAGTAGTAAGCCTTTTCAAGCACGTTTGATCCATTTGACCATATTTCAGTTACTGACGATGTAGATTTACAAGAAATATCTTTGGTTATATCCATTCTCTTTTGAGTACGATAGTTGTCGTGATCGTTTCTTAGTATTACAACAGACGTGCTTTCGTATTTAGGAGCCCAACCTACTAACTCATTATGATTCATTTCTGGCAGCACATGATGCCAAGCCAACATTTTAGAATTTTCATTCAATTGTTGTCTGAATCTCACACCAATACCTTCAAACATAGCATCAGAATAAATAATAGGTATTATATTTAAAAACTTATCGGTCAAGTCCTTTGCCTTTCCTAAAACATCTTCTTTATTCGATATTAAATGAGCAGGTACCTTCGTAAGGTCATCCATGAATTTAGATGAAATAATCCCAAAATGAGTAAACAACTTGAACAATTGAATTGAAGAATACCCAAAAGCTGCTCTTGGCGGATATCCTCCTGGAATTTCAATTAGTGTGTAGTTCTTTTCCTTAGCCCTTGAAAGCAATTCGCCACCTGAAGTTACACAGGCTATAACAGCACCTTTAGTTTCTGCTAATTTCAAAGCGGCAAGCGTTTCTTCTGTATTTCCCGAATAAGAAGATGCTATAAATAATGTATTTTCTCCGATAAAAGCTGGAATAGAATAGTCTTTATTTACAACTACAGGAATCTTAGCTTCGTTTGCTGTAAGCTGTGACACAATAGTTCCTCCAATACCCGAACCACCTAATCCAGAAATACAAACATTTAATATTTGAACTGAATTAGCCTTTAAAACAGCGTTATTCGCAATTTGAATGGCTTCTTCTATTTGATTTGGAAGACTGTCAACTAATTCTCTCATAATGGGTTTCTAGTATTAAAAAAAGCCAGTTTCTCAACCAGCTTTTTAAAACATTGTAAGTTTTTGTTACTTGTAAATCTTATTGACAACTTCGAAGTTTTCACCACGAACTCTAAGAATATATAATCCGTTTGTTAGTGCCTCAAGATCAATCAACCTACTATCGTTTGATTCAATTAATCCTAAATCTTCAGACTTAACCACAGAACCAGTAATGTTCAACACATCAACACTTACCAACCCTGCTGGAACATTTCCAAAATTTAAGTTCAAGTTGTTTGAATAAACAAATGTTTTTACTTCAGATTGTGCATCAAAATCAGGAATGTTTAAGTTTATTCCGCAAGATGTATCAACGTTAATGGTAATTGATGCAGAGTTAGAACATCCCTGTGTTGAATACGCGGTAATTTTAATTGTTTCAGTAACTCCTGGTGCAATAGATTTAACCTTTGCTTTAGAAGTAACTCCGTAACCCCAATCAAAATATGCTCCGGTGGCGGACGTAATTGTGATCGTATCTGCCTGGTCTTTACATATAGGTGTTCCACCAGAAGATTGAGACAATGTAATATCTGGCAATGGTCTAACTTCTACAGTTGCACTGGCACTTGCAGTACATCCACTACTTAACACTACTACCTTGTATGTTGTGGTAGTTGACGGAAATAACACTGCAGTTCCACTCATCGGATCTACAATACTAGCCTCAGGAGACCATATATATCTATTTTGAGCTCCTGCTGTATTCGCTTTTACGCTAGTAGAATCTCCAATACAAATTATAGAATCACCCAACCAGTCAATTGTTACAGCAGGCTTATTTGTAGACGAGAAAAATGATTTGGACAATTCAGCTGAACAACCATTAGAACTATCAACTGTAAACACAACTGTTTGCACGCCAGATGCTACTGTAAATTTAGTCGTACTTCCAACGGTATCGCTAATTGCACTATTTGAACTCCAACGATAAGTGTTAGTTCCTAATTGAGCTTTTAAAGTTACTTCCTCATCAAAACATGCCTCTGGAATATTAGCCAAATCCATTTCAACTCCTCCAATAGACCCTGTAAGTCCTTCTCTTGGGTTTTTATTGGCAACAAACTCCAAAGTATCAGATCCAACACACTTTCCAGCATCAGTACCAAACACCCAGTATTTTCTGTTCGTAAATGAAGCATCTGTAATCGTATCAGTAGTTGCAATTGGAGTAGTCGAACTGGCCGTTGAAAACCATTCATAAGTACTTGCTCCGGTACCAATAAGCATGAAAGTTTTACCTTGACAGCCAACCGAATCACCTAATATTTGCACGTTTGGCCCCGTTGTTCTTATTTTAACAGTGAAATAAGTTGTGTCTTTAACACCGTTTGTATCTCCAATTATTCTGTAGTTTGTAGTAACCATAGGAAACACACTAACAGTATCACCAGAATTTGACGAAATACTCATTGCGCCAGTTGTATCAGCCCATGTATAAGATGCAGCCATCGAGCCGGAAAAGGATGCTGCCAATTTTACCGTATCACCAACACACAATGAATCACTTGAAACAGCTGTAACCATTGTTTGTGCATTAACATTTGTGCTGATAAACATACCCAATGAAAGAGCTGTTATTAAAAGCGCTTTATTTACTTGAGAAAAATAAAATTTGATCATAAAACTCGTATATAATAAGTTGGGCTCAAAACTAGTTACTTTGGTTGATTATAACAATAGAAAAATAGAACACCCTGCGAGAGGTAAAAAAAGCAAGTTCTGTACCGAAACCAAACCCTGACTTAGCCCTATTCCAAACCAAATACTATTATCGTTTAAACACTCTAACACTATAGCAGATGCCTGTTAAATGCTGTTAAGCATGGGTTTCCCTGATATTGTCAGAATACATTTGTACTCTAACTTCTTATGAACAACAAACTCATACATTACTTAATTGTTGGGATATCATTATCCTTAGTGGCTCTTATAAGTATTCAGCTTTATTGGGTAAGTAAGGCCGTTGAAATAAAAAAAGAAGATTTTGAGCGCTCTGTTCATTTAGCCTTGATGAATGTTAATTCAATTCTTGAAAAAGAAGAGGCCATCAAAAAGATTAAAACTCACCAACAAGGCCGCTTCCTATTTACTAATGACGATTCAGTTAAACACGTTGATCAGTTAATCAATGATTCTGCTTACCAATACTTAATGGTTAAAGAGTTAGAAAAAAAAGAAGATGGAATTGAAGTAAGAATAGTAGAAGAGCAGGGTGGAAAACGTGTGGTTACAGACCTAATTACCATTGGGCAACACAACCCAAACTTTGGTATAGATAAAGGACCGTTAGACTATCACACAAACACTGAAGATGATAAAAGTTATTATTCATCCGACCTTGAAATGAACCTTGATACGGCTGTCAGAAATAAGTTAGTAAATAAAACAGTTTTGGTAAGCGACATCGTACGTAGTCTTATTGAAATAGATTTATCTGAAAGCATTGAAAGTAGGATTGACCAAAAACATCTCAACGATTTACTTAGCCAAGAGCTCATTAAAGAAGGTATTACTACTCACTATTTATTTGGGATTTATGACAGCAAGAATAATTACCTGTTTGGCAGCATTCCAAGCGATGATTACGAAATGAAACGTTCTTATTCGATAGCCATTTTCCCAAAGGATTTAATTCAGCACAACCACTCGCTCAAGCTCACTTTTCCTAAACAAATCAATTATATATTCTCTTCAATTTCGTTTTTATTGATTGCTTCATTAATGATAATTCTCATTATTTTCCTAGCCTTCTTTTACAGCATTAAAACTATTCTAAGGCAAAAGAAGTTGTCGGAAATAAAGAATGACTTCATCAACAACATGACTCACGAGTTAAAAACACCAATAAGTACAATTTCATTAGCCTGCGAAGCACTTAATGATCCTGATATTGCTAAAACACCGAAACTACTTAATCGTTACATCAGCATGATAAATGTTGAAAACAAGCGACTTTTTGACCAAGTTGAAAATGTATTAAAAAGTGCCGTTTGGGGAAGTCGAGCTTTTAAAATGAACAAAGAAGAAACCAACATGGACGACCTTTTTAATGCCGCGATTAACAAATTTCAAATGCAGTTGCTCGAAAAAAACGGAAGCATTGGCTATACCAAACAAACTAAAACGGATGTTTTTATGGCCGACAAAGCTCACGTAACTAACATGATTCACAACTTGATTGACAATGCAATTAAGTACTCTCCGGAGTCGCCAGAAATAAAAATTAAAACGTGGAACGAAAATGACAATTTTCAGTTTTCAGTTTGTGACAACGGCATTGGAATAAGTAAAGAAAATCAAAAGAAAATATTTGACAAATTGTATCGTGTGCCAACAGGCAATCGTCATGATGTAAAAGGCTTCGGCTTAGGCTTAAATTATGTGAAATCTATCGTAGAAAGGCACGGTGGAAAGATTAAAGTAGCGAGCCGCATAAATAAAGGTAGTACATTTACTGTGTCACTGCCTATGCAGAACATTTTAAACTAAAAAAATGGAAAACGAATCAATTAAATTACTTGTTGTAGAAGACGATTTAAACCTTGGGGATTTATTAAGTGAATACCTTGAGGCTAAAGGTTTTGAAACGGAATTAAGAAGAAACGGAAAAGAAGGGTTAGATGCTTTTAGAACATCACATTATGACCTTTGTATTTTCGATGTAATGATGCCTGAAAAGGATGGGTTTTCTTTAGCTAAAGATGTTTTAAAAATAAACCCCGAAACTCCAATTATTTTCTTGACTGCAAAGTCGATGAAGGAAGATAAGTTAGAAGGGTTTAAACTGGGTGCCGACGACTATTTAACAAAGCCTTTTTCAATGGAGGAGCTCTTGATGAGAATTCAAGCGATTTTGCGAAGAACCAAAAAGGAAAGAGACCATCAAAAACAAGAAGAGTTTGAAATTGGTAGCTTTAATTTCAGCAGTAAATTACAAGAATTAGTTTTAGATGGCTCAGTTCAAAAATTGACATCAAAAGAAAACGACTTATTAAAGTTATTAGCCCTAAACCTAAACGAAGTTACTGATCGATCTTATGCATTGAATCACATTTGGGGGGATGACTCATATTTCAATTCAAGAAGTATGGATGTATACATCACTAAACTGAGAAAATATTTAAAAGGTGACGAAAAACTAGAAATAGTTAACGTTCACGGAAAAGGCTTCAAGCTTTTGGTAAAATAAACTATTCGAATATGATTAAGTCCTGGCCTTTTTCAACGGCCTGGCCTTTTTCTATTTCGATTGATTTTACAACTCCATCTGCTGGACATTTAATGTTGTTCTCCATTTTCATTGCTTCCAAAACTAACAGAGAATCTCCTTTTTCAACTTCCTGACCTGGTTTAACTAAAATCTCTAAGACTAAACCTGGCATTGGCGCCAACAAATCTTCAGCCGCTCCATTAGAAAGACTATCCATTCCTAACTGTTCGAGCAATTCGTCAAACTGGTCTTTAGCAGATAAAACATAAATCTGTTGATTTACTCTAATTTCAAATTCCTTCTTTTCAAAATTTGCATTTACAATTTCTATGCTGTGACTTTTATTGTCCTTAATAACATGATAAGATCCTTTATTATTCTCAATAATATCTAAATCAATTTCCTCGTTATTTAAAACCGACTTTCCATTAGTATTTTCTAAAGTGTATTCTTTATCTCTTCCCGTTATCTTAATCATTGCACCAAATTTGTGTCGCAAAAATAGAGAACAAAGACCATAAGTAACAATTCATTAATCAGTCTGTGGATATTTGATTAAAAATGCCAATATTCTATCCGTATATTTTGCTCCTATAAAACTACATTTGTGAGTATGAGGCATTTAATTACACTACTTTTAACCATATTAATAATTCAATCGTGCGCTCCCAAAAAGAGCATCATTCAAACCCAACAAATTGACCTCTTAGATACCGTCGTTATTAATTCAAACCAGCCTACACCTGGTTACAAACCCACTACTCCTATTATTTGGGATTTAATTCACACTACTCTCGATTTAAAATTTGACTATATAAACCAAGAGGTGTTTGGGCTTGCTACTTTAACTCTAAATCCACACTTCTACAAGCAAAATACCGTTTCACTTGATGCAAAATGGATGGAAATAAAATCGGTAAAATCAAGTGAACTTCTGCCTCTTAATTTTATCTATAAAGAGAATAAAATAAACATTGAACTCCCTAAGTATTATAGTAAAAGAGATACACTTGAATTAATTATTGATTACACAGCCAAACCAAATAGTAATGTTGACAAAGGTGGGCGAGCTATTACCTCAGCAAAAGGCATATATTTTATTAACCCAACTAACGAAACGCCCAATAAACCTCAACAAATTTGGACTCAAGGAGAAACTGATTTTTCATCTTGTTGGTTTCCAACATTAGACGAGCCCAATCAGAAAACGACTCAAGAAATAAAACTTACTGTAAAAGAAGAGTATCAAACTTTGAGCAATGGAATCCTAGAATTTTCTACTCTAAATGGTGATGGTACCCGTACAGATTATTGGCTGCAAGACAAAGCACATAGCCCCTACCTTTTTATGTTAGCCATTGGAGACTTTACAATTACAAAAGATAGTTGGCGAGACTTGGAGGTAAATTATTACTTGGAAAAAGAATATGAAAAAGATGCCCAATTAATATTTGGCAACACTCCTGAAATGATGGAGTACTACTCGCAATTATTGGGTGTAGATTACCCTTGGGACAAATACAGTCAGGTGGTGGTTCGAGATTTCGTTTCTGGGGCAATGGAAAACACTTCAGCTACTTTACATGGTGAATTTGTACAGAACCACAAACGCGAACTATTAGATTATAACCCAGATGACATCATCGCACATGAATTATTTCACCAATGGTTCGGCGACTTGGTGAGCTGCGAAAGTTGGTCTAACCTTCCACTAAACGAAGCTTTTGCAACCTATGGAGAAATTCTTTGGTACGAATACAAATATGGAGCTGACGCAGCTGCGCATAAACTCAATGATGATCTACGGGCTTATTTAAGAGAAAGCAACTACAAACAAGAAGATTGGGTTCGTTTTCATTATGAATCAAAAGATGACATGTTTGATTCACACAGCTATAGCAAAGGTGCACGTATACTGCATATGCTTCGTTTCATAGTTGGCGATGAGGCATTTTTCTCAAGTTTAAAACTTTACTTAAATCGTTACAAACATAAAAGCGCCGAAATGCACCAGTTGAGGCTTTGTTTTGAAGAAATTACCGGAAACGACTTGAACTGGTTTTTTGATCAATGGGCATATGCCAGCGGCCATCCAAGTTTAGACATTTCGCATAATTACGATTCAACAAACAATATCTACACGCTCAAAGTTCTTCAAACGCAAGACCCGGTTAACACTCCAATATATCGACTACCAGTAATGTTAGAAGTACATACAAGTAACGGTATTGACACTGTAAACGTAGTTATTGAAGAAAAAGAATTTGTTTTTGAGTTAGAGGGTAAAAAGCCGCTTTGGGTGAATTTTGATGCGCCAAAATATTTGCTATGCACCAAAAACGAAGCCCTTACTGAAAACGAATTAGCTTTTAAATACCAAAAGGCAAACAACGTAATCGACAAACTCGAGGTGCTTAATGCTTATTCAACTCTTGAATCATTAAATAGTGAATCAAACGAAATACTTTGGAGTGCACTTAGTGACTCTTTTTATGGTGTTCGAGCAAAGGCTCTTTCGTTGTCCTATAAAATTAACGTTGAACAGCTCAAAAAGTTAGAGACAAAACTAACGGACATGGCCTTAAACGACATTAATTCTAAAGTTAGAGGAACCGCTTTAACCCAATTATTCAAGGTAGCAGAGCATGCTGTAAAAATTAAAATTGCAAAAACACAATTAAACGATTCTAGTTATTCAGTTATTAGCAACGCCCTCTACGAACTTTTAGATGTCGATTCAAGCATAGCATACCAGGAATGTAAACGTTTCGAAACGGAAACTAACGCAAAAATGCAATCAGCAATCAATTACATATATTCTATTACTGGTACAGAAAAGGATAACTCTTGGATGCTCGCTTCTAATGAATTTCACACTGGATATTACAAAATAGCCTACTTAAGAAATTACGACCGTTACCTACATCGTATAAAATCGGATGCGATTATAAATTCAGGAATAAAGCTTTTCAATTCAACCTACAGCACCAGCGATTTAAAGCCAGTACAACTTGAAGCAATTAAAGGCCTCAACAACATTAATGACTATTTGAATCAGCAAATAACTACTGAAACTGATTTAGCCAAAAAAGAAAAACTCTTGTTTCAACAAGAGTTTTTAAATGGGGTTTATAATGAAATTAGAAAGGGTAACCCAAGTTCTAAAGTACAAGGGTTGTTACCCAATAACTAGTCTAAATCAAAATCAGGTGCCTTCATAAAGCCCTTTTTCTTCGGCATTATGTGGCTAACAAAAACAACATTGTAAAGGTTATCGGCCTTATCTAAAATAATTTGAGATATTCCATTGCTTATTTCAACTGGTTGGTTGGTTTTTAATCTCGGTCCCAAATTATCGAAACTGCCATCTTCCAGCTTAATATAGAAATTGTCAACTAAAATTTTTCCATGCCTAACTGTAACCTTACCTAGATAGCAGTTATTAATTTCACCTTCTCGTATGCTAATAATTATGTCTTCGTAAGTACTGTCTACAATATCTTCAGCGCCTCGTTCTACAAAGGCTTTACGGTACTTTTCATAACACCCTTGAGCCGACGATGCAAAGCTTAAACCAAGGCTAAAAACAAATACTAATATTAAAATCTTTTTCATTACAGGATTATTTGCAGCCAAAATAGAACCAACAGAGTCTTTTATGGGAAAATCAAATACTTAGTTTTAAGTGTCTTTATGTTAACTAATATTCGGGTAATTGTTGACCATTGTCAATATTTGTCAATTGGCCTTTTTTTACCTTAGTCTTAAATATTGAAGAACAATGAACAAACTGGAAGAAAAAAAAGTGATTTTAGAAGCGGGAAGAAAAAAAATGGCTCAAGTAGTTAATGACTTCCAAGAGAGAATAAATGAACTGAAAACAGCAACAGGAGGAAACGATTCTGGAGAAACAGCTAGTCAATCTGAATCTAGAGTTGGATCTGACTTAGAATTACTGGATTCGTTAATGGGGCAACTTGATTTTGCAACCCTAGAATTACAAGAATTAGATAAAATTGATGCCGAAAAAGTACATTCTGAAGTAGACTTTGGCTCTGTAGTGATTACGGATAAACGAAACTTGTTTGTGTCAACTGGTATTGAAGAGTTTCAAGCTGGGAAAATGAGTGTTTTTGGATTGTCAACAAAAGCGCCATTATACAAAAACATGGCAGGGTGCAAACCTGGTGAAACAGTTTCATTTAATGGAATTGAATATAAAATTCAGAGCGTTTTTTAAAATTGCTTGCGATGTAAAAAGCCCGATCAGTTCATTTTGATTGGGCTTTTTTTTTACCTTAATTTCAGGCTCACTCCTTACCATTATAAGGATAGTAGATTTAAGATTGCTACATTTGAGCCGAATAAACAAACTCATCAATGCGACTATTAGTTTTATCCCTATTATTTTTTATTCAATTTGGAGCATACGCAGATTGTGATCTCTTCAAAGAAGAAGTGAAAATTATTAGTGAAGACATCAAAGACATGTATAAAGATTTGTATGAATCTAGTGAATTTGTAGATGTTGCATCAGAAAGTAAGACTGACATTGATAACGAAAAGTTAGGAAGGCTTTTATCTGAAACGAAATCAAAACTTGACCGTATTGAACACGGAATGTCACAATTAAAATTACATCAAGATTGTGCTTGCCCTGACTTTAAATTTCAATTCGTAGATAACTTATTAATTGAAATTAAATTTTGGCTAAAAAAAGGTAGTGAAATAGATATAGCTAAACCAAAAAAAACCAATTATGCAGCCATTAAATCCAATACTCAAAAAGCACTATCAAAGGCAACAGATCTTCAAATTTATTTTATTGACCCTTGTAAAGAAAAGCAAACGGCAGACGAAATAATACCCGAAGCACCTATTGCTAAAACAGAGGAGCCAATTGATACAGTTAATACGGTTGCAAAAACTGAAAAGGTGGTTGTAGAGGCTAAAAAAGATACAACTTCTATTACCCCTGAAGAAAAAACTGAAGTTTCTGAACCTGTTGATGTCCCTAATGTAATCACAGCCACAAACACTCAAAATGAGACTGATTCAGTTACTGCAAAAACAGAGACTGTAATTTCTAAACCTAAAGAAGAAAAAGAAATACCAAATGAGCAGGCTCTAGCTGAAACTAATACAGTTACAGAAGAATCGCCACAAGAGGAACTCACAAGTTCTGATAATAACTCCACCGAGAATACTGAAAAGACAGTTGTAGAAAATAATTCCGAACCTAATATCGGCGCCGCGGCTTCAGAATCAGGTAGTAGTGCAGGCGGAGTTGCTGTTGGAGCCACCGTTGCAGGCGTGGGAGTAGTTGCAGCTGTTGTTAGTTCAGATAATAAAGAAAAAAACCAAAACCAACCAGTTTCTGAGCCGGAAGATGCTCAAAACATAGCAACAGAAGACAACCCAGAAACCAATGAGAAAGTAGTAGAAAGTGCTCCTGAAGAGATTGTTGAAGAAGAGTTAGTTGCAAGTCAAAAGGCAGGAATAAACGATGATACTGAACCAGAACCTAATCCAACAACATCTACTTCAGATGCAATTGCAACAGAACCTGTTGAAAGCGTAAGTGTCGAAGCTGTTGCTACGGGTGCAAGTGTTGCTGCTGCGATAGTTGCTTCAGATGGCAAAGAAGAAGATGAAGAGATAAAAAACGAAATTGAAGAACCAACAACCGAAGAAGAAAAGGTTGTTGAACCTATGGTAATCAGTGAACCAGAAATAGAAGAAAAAGAAGAAGTTACGGTTGAACCTATACCCGCTGTAGAAAAAGAAGAGAAAGAGCAACCTGCTCCTGCGGCGGCAGTATCAAACAATTTTCATTATGCAGTACAAATTGCTACCGGAAATGCAAATACTTCTGAAGGGAAATATGCTGCTTTAGAAGAAAACATTTACGTTGTTCAAGAAGGTGGAATGAACAAATATAGAATTGGTAAGTACACCAACATTAATGATGCCGTTAACACTAAAAAGAAGGCTTTTAACGGTGGGTTTTTAGATGCGTTTGTAGTTGCGTATAACAACGGAGAACGAATCAGCATTCCGGCTGCAAAGGCCATTGAAAAAGGTGAAACTCCTCCTTCTCAAAGCGCTAATCCCGCTCCTAAAATGGCCTCCAAAAAAGCTGAAAAAACCTCTAAAATAAAACGAAATGCAGAAGTTGTTTTGGCAATTCAAATTGGCGCAAGTATTACCAGTACCGACCCCGTTTATGAATTAGTAAAATACGAGCGAAAAATTGGAATGGAAGTGCATGTTTTACAAGGAAGCCCAGTACGTTTTTACACGAGCCCTACAAAAGACCAAAACACAATTGAACAAACCTTAGGAAAAGTAAAGTCTGCGGGAATCGACGAAGCCTTTCTCATTGGCGTAGCCAATGGAAAAAGGATAGACTACCAAGAAGCTCTGGATTTTTTAGGGAATAACTAAGCCTTTCTTACAAACTCCGATTTAAGCCCCATTGCTCCAAACCCATCAATTTTACAACTGATGTTGTGGTCACCATCAGATAAGCGAATGTTTTTGACTTTAGTACCAGCTTTAACTGGTCCTGGAGCACCTTTAACAGGTAAATTCTTCAACACTATAACTGAATCTCCGTCAACGAGTACATTTCCGTTTGCATCTTTAACAACGTCTGAATTTTCCTCAGCCTCATCTTCCGGGTTCCATTCGTGACCACATTCTGGGCACACCATTAAGCTATCCATTGGGTAAGCATAAGGAGATTTGCAATTGGGGCAAGGGTTTACGTTTTCACTCATGCTGCAAATCTAAAAACTAAACGGTCTAGGAGTTTCCATAGGCTAATGCTTTTTAAAAGAAATGAGTTTTCTTTTTAGATAGACTCTACGAATCCATCCCGGAAGAACAATAACACCAATGAATAAATAGGGGTAATACGTAAATATTCTCCATAACAGCGCTACTACTCCCGAAAACCCATCAGTAATATAATCACCTAAAAACTGAGTAAACATATACTCTGCTAATCCAGAGCCACCCGGCGTTGGACTAATCAACATGATTACCCACATTACCAATTGTCGGGCATAAACCATCATGTGCTCGTTAAACGTCAAGCTTCCAATAGCTAAAATTAAAAAGTTGACAACCCAAAATCTTGCTGTCCAAGAAAACATAGTAGCACCAAAAGCTTTGGCCCAAAAAGAAATTGGTTTCCCTTTTAATTCTTTAGATGTAGTGATAATGTCATTACCGGTTTGTAAGGCATCAGCCCTAAACTTTTTCAAAAAACCCAAATAAGTAAAACTAACAAGGATTTTTCTGAAGCCTTTTGGCGCAAAGAAAATAGCACTTATTATAATTGTGGTCAATAAAAAGATAAACCCATACCCTACATAAAACACTTCTTGCATGCCAAGGCTTAATCCAAAAACCTGGCGCAATTCATCTGGAAACAGGTAAGAGGTTCCAACAAATGCCAGAACTAATGGCACCATAATTATATAAAACAACTCATCTAAAAAAGCCGTTACCATTACTACGGCGGTGCTTCTTCCAAAATTAATTCCCTCGCGATTAACAATAAAAAGTGCAATTGCCGAACCTCCAACTACCGACGGTGAAATAGCCGATGCAAATTCCCACAACATGATCACATCAAAAGAATTTCTCCACTTAATTTCATTGTCAGTTAAAACTCGAATGCGGTACATGTAACCCAAATCGCGAGTAGCTACCATTACTATAGCACAGAATAACCAAAAAGCTGTTGACCAACCCCAGCTTAACTTAGCAAAGGTTTCAAAATCAAAATCTTTAAAAAGCACCCATCCAGCAAAACCCAAACCTATTGCAACAGGTATAAATATTCGAGTAGGACTCAACAGTTGGCGAACTGGACTAGATTTTTTCTTGTTCTTGGCCATCTTTATTTGCTAGCTACTTTTGCGTCTATGAATAAAATCTATCATCTTTCTACTTGCAGTACTTGCCAACGCATAATAAAAGAATTAAATCTTAATGAATTGGGTTTTGAATTTCAAGACATCAAAACTAATACAATTACCCCCGAACAACTTGAACATATGGCTGAGAAATCGGGTAGCTATGAGTCACTTTTTTCTAGAAGGGCCATGAAATACAAATCGATGGGTTTGGCAGCAAAAAACTTGACGGAGGACGACTATAAAAATCTAATTTTAGAGGAATATACTTTTTTAAAACGTCCGGTAATTATTATAGGTAATGAACAATTTGTAGGCAATTCGAAAAAAATTATTGAGGCTGCTTCAAAAGCGCTCTAGTGCCCCTCCATTTCTCGGTAACGGCAACACTTATGAATTTTACCATATTGTTTTTCGTCCGCTTTTACATACTGATTATCATGACCCGCTTCAGCTAAGGCTTTTCCAATTGCTTCAGGGCTGGTTTTACTAGTTTTATAAACCACCTCTAACGTTTTCGTTTCTTGTGTCCATGTAGACGACTTAACGCCTTTAGACAAGTTAACAGTTTCTTCGATTCTGTCTTTGCACATACCACAAATACCCTCAACCACAATTTGGGTAGTATCTACCTTTCCCTTTTTTTGGGCAGAAGCCTGCAAACTAATAAATCCTAAAAACAGGGTAACTAATAATACGCGCATAGTAATCATAACAACAAAGTTAAAAGTAGACGCTTAGCTTTCTGCGTTTCTCAAATAAAGGGTGTTAATTTGCCGAAATTTTTTTCTTGAATAAATCCGTTTTAGCTCATGTAGCCATACTTACTGCCAACCTAATTTATGGCATAAACTATACGTTTGCCAAAGATGTAATGCCCGGTTATATTAAGCCATTTGGTTTCATTATGCTAAGAGCATTAGGAGCCCTTTCACTTTTTTGGCTCGTATCACTATTTTTTAAATCAGAAAAAATAGAAAAGAAAGACTTCGCACGATTAGCCGCTTGCGGTTTTTTCGGGGTGGCATTAAATCAGCTTTTATTCTTTTCTGGGTTAAATATTACTTCGCCAATAAACGCGGCAATTATTATGACCACCAATCCAATTTTGGTTTTATTAGTTGCCGCGGTTATACTTCATGACAGAATAACACTTCAAAAAGTAATTGGAATATCTCTCGGAATTATTGGTGCGGGGTTATTGATTCTTTTTAAAGGAAATTTTTCTATTGATACCTCAACCTGGTTTGGAGACTTGTTAGTGTTTATTAATTCGATGTCTTTTGGTATTTATTTGGTAATAGTAACCCCTTTGATGGTTAAGTATAACCCGTTAACTGTAATTAAGTGGGTATTCACATTTGGGACATTATTTGTTCTACCGTTTGGGTTTCAACAATTTGTAGAAATAGAATGGCAAACTTTTACCCTAGACATATCACTTAAAGCGGGGTTTGTGGTTGTCTGCACAACGTTTTTAGCCTATTTATTAAACACTATTGGGCTAAAGTCGCTAAAACCTTCAACCGTAAGCACTTACATTTATTCGCAACCCGTATTTGCCGCCATATTTGCCATAATGTTAGGTAAAGATGAATTAGACATGATAAAAATAGCGGCCTCAATTCTCATCTTTCTTGGCGTTTATTTAGTGAGCAGAAAATTCACTTAACAACATGATTAACTTTGCTAAAAATTTCCCCATATGATTCGCTCAATGACAGGTTTTGGAAAAGCTTCTATCGACTTCGATGGAAAAAAAATAAGCGCTGAAATTAAAACGCTTAATTCCAAAATGAACGATACTAAACTTCGCATTCCAAGCACGTACCGTGAAAAAGAATTATCCGTACGTAATAAAATTGCAGATGCTTTGGTAAGAGGTAAAATTGATGCATTTATTTCAATTGAAAACTCAAATTCTGAAGCAACCTCATCTATCAATGAAAACCTAGCAACAGAATACCACTCACAGCTTAAAAGCTTAGGTGAAAAACTTGGTGAAAACGGAAACTACATGAGCCTGCTTTTACGAATGCCTGGGGTTATGGAAACTGCTCAATATGAACCAAATGATGATGAGTGGAAAAATATCTGGACAGTTTTAGAACAAGCATTAAACGGTGTAAATCAGTTTAGAGAAGATGAAGGTGCTCAAATGGAGACTGACCTTATAAAACGAATTTCTAATATCGAAAATCATTTGAATGGAGTACTTAAACTCGCTCCTCAGCGAACTCTTGAAAAAAAGGAAAAGCTTAATGCCAAGTTTAAGGAACAACTTGAAGAGTTTGAAGGGTTAGACAAGAACAGGTTTGAGCAAGAATTAATCTATTACCTTGAAAAATTAGATATTACTGAAGAAGAAGTTAGACTAAAATCGCATTTAGAATATTTTAGATCAACCATGAAAAATGGTTCTGCACAAGGAAAAAAACTGGGTTTTATTAGCCAAGAAATGGGTCGCGAAATAAATACCATCGGCTCTAAAGCTAATCATGCTGAAATGCAAAAACATGTAGTTCAGATGAAAGATGAATTAGAAAAAATAAAAGAGCAGGTACTGAATATTCTATAAATGTCACATTCCAATAATACAGGTAAAGCAATTATTTTTTCGGCACCTTCAGGTGCGGGAAAAACAACTATAGTTCACCATTTATTATCGAAACTTAACCAACTATCTTTTTCAATTTCTGCGACTAGCCGAGCAAAACGTGGAGAAGAAATTGACCAACAAGATTATTACTTCTTAAGCCCTGAAGACTTTCGGAAACGGGTGTCAAATGATGAATTAATCGAATGGGAAGAAGTATATCCCGATCAATTTTACGGCACTCTCAAAAGTGAAATTAATCGCATTTGGTCGGATGGGAAATCCGTGGTTTTTGACGTTGATGTAATCGGCGGGTTAAACCTTAAAAAATACTTTGGTGATAATGCTTTATCGATTTTTGTATTGCCTCCCGATGAAATTGAGCTTGAAAAAAGATTAAGAGGACGAGGAACCGAAACGGAAGAAAAAATTCAAATGAGGTTAGCTAAGGCTAAAAGCGAATTAGGCTATGCTAAAGATTTTGACATTCAACTTCTTAATGAAGATTTAAACCATGCATTTAAAGAAGCTGAAACGTTAGTACAAAACTTTATTCAATAAATGAAAGTAGGATTATATTTCGGCACCTTTAACCCCATTCATGTTGGTCATCTGGTAATTGCTAACCATATGGCTCAATACGCAGGACTGGATGAAGTATGGTTGGTGGTAACTCCACGAAACCCAATGAAATTAAAAGATTCGTTATTACCCGATTATCATCGATACGAATTAGTTCACCGGGCTATTGAAGACAACTATAAGCTCAGAGCCTCTGACATTGAATTTAAACTCGAAAAACCATCATATACTGCCAATACACTCGTTTATTTAGAAGAAAAATATCCAAACAATGAATTTGCCCTAATAATGGGTGAAGACAACCTTCGAACTTTTCACAAATGGAAAAACCACGAAAATATTTTAGCCAATCACCGACTAATTGTTTACCCAAGAGTTTTAACCGAGCAAGAAGAAGCTCAAGTTACTTCACATAACGGTAATTTTTTACACGACCACCCACATGTTCAAATGGTTGAGGCGCCAGTAATGAAAATATCCGCTAGTTTTATTCGTCGTGCCATAAAAGAAGGAAAAGACGTTAGGTATTTACTTTCTGAACCAGTTTGGGCATACATTGATGAAATGAATTTTTACAAAAAATAAACCCTGAATGTATACTCAAAGAAGATTTCCATTTAAAAGTTTAATTACTTGGACAAAAAGAGAACTTCTATTCTTTACGATAATTGCTATTGTATTTACCGTACTGTATGAATTGCTTGGAATTAAATGGCTTCAAGTACCACTTACCCCTGTCGGGTTAGTTGGTACCGCAGTTGCATTTATGATTGGATTCCAAAACAACGCAGCATACGATCGAATTTGGGAAGCAAGAAAAATTTGGGGTGGAATCGTAAACAATTCTCGCTCATTAATTATCACCGTAAGAGACAGTTTTTACCTGCACAAACCTGAAGATAACTCTGATGAAACCCAAACATTAAAGGAAATAACAAACCGACATATTGCTTGGCTTACTACTCTTCGTTTTGCTATGCGTACTAAAAAACCTTGGGAAGCATCTTATGAAGAAATTCATAAAAAAGATCATTTTAGCTACCACATTCCTGAGTTTGAATCAACCCTAGAAAATGAATTAAAACCGCTTTTGTCTGATAAAGAGTTTAACTCGGTAATGTCACAAGACAACAAGCCCAACGCAGTAATTGCTCTTCAGTCGAAGCACTTAAGACAACTTACTGATGAAAAAAAATTGTGGGATTTTTCTTATTTAAATATTCAACAAATTCTTCAAGAATTAACCGCATTACAAGGTAAATCTGAAAGAATAAAAAACTTTCCTTACCCCAAACAATATGGCAGTATTGGGTATCATTTTGTTCACATTTTTATGTGGTTGCTTCCTATGGCTATAATTCCTGCTTTTGCTAGTATGGGTATTAAAATAGCAGATACAAATCCCATTATTGGTAAATTCTTTGTGTGGTTTAATATTCCATTTACCATCATCGTAATCTGGGTATTCAATACTATGTTGCGGGTTGGCTTGGCAGGTGAAAATCCCTTTGAAGGCTCGCCCAATGATGTGCCTATTTCAAATATTTCGAGAGGTATTACTCGCGATTTATTACAAATTATTGAAGAAGATTCAAGTAAGATTCCACCAGCTTACGAAAACAAGAATGATGTTCAGATGTAATCTGGCCTAAAACCTAATATTTAGCAGCTCTCGTGCTTCTTTTGAAAGTCGTTCTCTATGATCTGGGTGAGCGATATTTATCAACGCTTTTGCCCTTTCTCTTAAACTTTTGCCATACAGATAGGCCGACCCATATTCAGTTACTATATAATGAACATGAGCTCGAGTAGTAACAACACTTGCACCTACTTTAAGCTGAGTAACAATTCGCGACCAACCATGTCTAGTTGTAGACGGCAAGGCTATTATTGGTTTTCCTCCATCTGAAAGTGAAGCTCCACGAATAAAATCCATTTGCCCCCCCACACCCGAATACTGTCTGCTACCAATACTATCTGCACAAACTTGCCCAAATAAGTCCACCTCAATAGCACTGTTAATAGCCGTTGCTTTTGGGTTTTTCGCAATGACGCTGGTATTATTTACCCAGCCTACATCACACATTTGAATCATTGGGTTATCATCAATAAACTCATACAAATTATTACTACCTATGCAAAAACCGCCAACAATTTTTTCTTGATGTGAGTGCTTATAGAAACCATTTAACACTCCTTTTTGAACCAATTCTATTATACCATCAGAAAACATTTCTGAATGCATCCCCAGGTTTTTGTGGTTTACCAAGGCCCGAAGAGCGGCATTTGGTATTCCACCAATTCCAGTTTGTATAGTAGCACCATCTTCTACTAATTCTGCAACGTGATGTCCAATTGCTGATTCTGTTTCTGTGGGTTGGATATATGGAATTTCAAACAATTTATCTTCAGAGTAAACAAATGAGTCAATTTCGCTAACATGAATCAAACCATCTCCATGTGTTCGGGGCATATTAGGGTTTACTTGAGCAATTACATGTTTGGCAACATCCGTGGCTGCATCAGAAACATCAACAGAAACACCTAATGAACAAAAGCCGTGTTTATCTGGCACTGAAACTTGTACAAATGCAACATCAATGGGTAACAAACCTCGTCTAAAATAATTGGGAATTTCACTTAAAAACATAGGAATGTAACTTGCCCTTCCAGAATTTACTGCAGATCGAATATTCCCCCCCACAAAAAATGTTTTTACATTAAATACCTCATCAAAAACATCATCGGTATAAGGTGCCGCCCATTCTGTATGAATGCTTACAACATCCACATTTTTCAACTCTGGAGCTCGTTCAGTCATTGCATTTACCAATAATTTAGGCGTTGCTGCAGCAGTATGAATATAGACCGTTTGATTAGATTCTAATACTTTAAGCGCTTCGTTGGCTTCGACGTATTTGATTTTGTTATTTAGCATAAATCAGCATTGAAAATTCAGTGCAAAGATAGTCTCAAACAACATGAATGTTTCCTTAATTTAAAAACATTTGATTAAGGTATGGTATTTGATTATTCTTGAGTTTTAAGAGAATAATTGGCTTTTTCAAAGTGCCAATTAATAGTAATTTTATCAAATAATTCATGCAATGAAATTCAGCGTTTTACTTGTAACAATTTTAGGTGTATTTACCTCGACTTTATCTGCGCAAAACATGGAATATGTTTACGATCAGGATGAGGTCTTTTTTTACGGTCTTGATTTTTCGCATGCCAAAATGATCGGCGAAGATTTTGATAACCCAAAGACAATTGTTAACCGATACGTTCCTGCGTGGAATCAAATTCTTTTTGATGAAAAAAATAAGTTTGATGTAGAGGAGTTGCTCAGTTTTAAATCGGCATACTATGATTTGTCAATTTTAAATTCAGTAAATAAAGACATCGACTACCGAGAATTTAGGATAAATAGGAGTCATAAAATCAGCAGAGAAAAATTCTTCGAATCGGTTCGCAGCTACGACTTACCGCAATCATCAGGTTTAGGGTTATCTATTTTTGTAGAAACCTTTCATGAATTCAATGACGAGTGTTCAGTCTACTATGTGTTTTTTGACATTGCTAGTCGCGACCTTGTTGTAATTGAAAATGTTACCGGAAAAACTGGTGGAGTGGGTTTTCGAAACAATTGGGCTAACGCTATTCACGACACCATGCGGAAGTGGAAAAAACAAACCTACCGCAAAATTGCTCTTGATAAAATTGAACTCCTTCCGGAAGAGGACAGAAAAAAATATTATTACAAATTAGAAACAGAATGGGCAAAGGACGATATTGACCATTTTGATGCTAAAATTGAAAAGAAAATTCGAAAACGAGGTCGCGAAGTTTGGGCCAAAGGATATTATAAACCATTACCAATACCTAGCAATACTTTGATTCGTCAAATTCCTATTTCTAAAGAAAACTCAACCAAACAGGTTAAACCCACCGTAATTCGCGCAACCAATAAAATCAGTTCAGTTGATGTAAACATTCCCAAAATTGGAAAGCCTAATCCATATCGCTTTGCACTAATAATTGGTAATGAAGACTACCAAAGCCACCAACCTACCTTAAGTAAAGAATCGAATGTAGATTATGCAAACAGAGATGCTGAAATATTTAAACAGTATGCTCAAAATATTATGGGGGTCCCTGAAGAAAACACCGTTTATCTGCTAGATGCGCAAGTGGTTGAACTTAATCGTGCTTTGATAAAAATGAACAAGGCAATTGAACTCTCAAACGGAAAAGCTGAAATTATTATTTACTATGCGGGGCATGGCTTTCCTGATCAAAACACAAAAGACCCATACTTAATTCCTGTTGATGTAAGTGCTAATGATTTGAAATATGCTTTTAAACTTACTGATTTATACAAATCATTAACTCAATACGAAAGCAAAAGAATAACTGTGTTTTTAGATGCTTGCTTTAGTGGTGGGGCAAGAAATCAAGGGCTGATGACTGCCAGAGGAATTAAAATTGTACCCAAAGAAGGATACTTGCATGGCAACATAACTGTTTTTAGTGCTTGCAGTGGAACCGAAACGGCTCAACCGTATCACAACGAGCAGCACGGTTTATTCACCTACTTCTTACTGAAAAAGCTACAAGAAACAAAAGGCGACTTGACCTATGAAGAACTTTACAATTACCTAAAAGAGAATGTGGGCATTAAATCTGTTTTTGTAAATGAATCGGAACAGACACCCGAAATTAATTCGAGCCCTTCGGTAGGCGAAGAGTGGAAAAACTGGAAATTAAACTAGTTATGAGAGGATTTATTATACTCTTTTTAATTTGTTCATTGAGTGGTTTTGCCGGAAAGAAAGGCAAAAAAATTACGATTAAATCGGTAAAAGCTTATGCTGTTGGCTCAGAAGACCAAACACCAGCCCAAGTCAAGCGTAAGGCTTTAAACGAGGCCAAATTAATTGCACTTCAAAAAGCTGGTGTTACCGAACAAATTACAGCCTACTCTGACTTTTTGACCAAAGAAGAAAACAACGAAATAGAAGAAATTTTCAACTCCAACATTTTAAACGATTTACAAGGTGTTGTTACGGAGGTTAAGGTAATATCTGAAAGCAAAAACATCAACGATCAAGGGTTACTGAGAGTAGATATTGAAGCAAATATTACGGTATTAAAATTTGCTTATGGAATGGATGCCAGTTTTGATGTGTGGATAGACGGCGTGAAACCTTCTTACAACGAAGGGGACAACCTTACGTTTGAGATAAAGCCCAACAAAAACTCTTACTTAAGGGCTTTTATTATCACTGAGTCGAATGAAGCGTTTCAACTTTTTCCAAGTGAATATGAAGGTGATTTTAAAATGAAAGAAAAAGAGACATATAAATTTCCTCATGCTTCAATCAATTATCAATTAACCACCGAAAAAAAGAAAGACACACACCGGCTTATCCTTGTTACGCTTAAAAAAGATGTTCCGTACAACACAGATGTTAGTTACAAAGCTTTAATGGATTGGGTTTTTCAAATTACCCCAGATGAACGAAGAATAACAACTTTCTCATTTGACTTATACGGAAGCAAACCTTAATTTAGCCTCAAAAGGTTGAATGTTACAAGAAGGCAATCCCTATGCGTTTCATAAAAAATTAGCCCTGGTTCTTGGGCCTATTCTCCTCCTTTTTTTTCTTATTGCAAGTCCTAATCAAAACCTGAAACTTGATGCGGTATATGGCTGTGCCCTATTGATGATACTTTGGTGGGTTGCCGAAGTCGTTCCCATTTACATAACAGCGATGCTTCCCATGTTTCTTTTTCCTGCATTGGGCATTTTTACAGTTAAAGAAACCTTTATTCCCTACGCAAACCCTATTATTTTTCTTTTTTTAGGTGGATTTATTATTGCCTTGGCCATGGAAGAAAGAAACTTGCATACACGCATAGCTCTTGGTATAATTCGACTCACCGGTACCGACCCCAAAGGAATAATTCTTGGTTTTATGTTAGCTACATCATTTTTAAGTATGTGGATTTCAAACACCGCAACTACCGTTATGATGTTACCCATTGCCTTATCGGTAGTTCAATTGCTGAAACATCAAGAAGTTGATCAAAAACTGTTTTCTAGTTTTTCCCTTTCCTTGTTATTATCCATTGCATATTCAGCTAATATTGGCGGAACCATAACATTAATAGGAACGCCACCAAATGTTGTTTTAGCAGGGCTTTTTGAAGAAAAATTAGGAATTGAAATTGGTTTTGGAGATTGGATGTTGCTTGGCCTCCCTACTGGCATAGTTTTACTAGCGGCTTGTTACTTTTTAATTACTCGTGTTTTAATAAAAGTAAACCTCGCAAAAATTAAAGGCAGTTCTGACCTTTTTGAATCTAAGAGAAAACAACTAGGCAAAATGAATAAAGCGGAAAAGCTTGTTCTAACTGCATTTTTAACAACCGCCCTTCTATGGTGTTTTAGAGGTAATATTAATGCCTGGGTAGGTTTTGCGCTGCTTCACAACACAAGTATTGCCATGTTTGGCGGCTTTTTAATGTTTACAATTCCTGTAAACCTGAACAAAGGCGAATTTTTACTTCATTGGAAGTCTACTCAAAAATTACCCTGGGGAATTTTAATTCTTTTTGGCGGGGGGCTTTGTTTAGCCAATGCTTTTGAGTCTGTAGGTATAATTGCGTCTTTAGGTAGCTGGGTAGAGGCCAACTTTAGCTACTCAACCGCAGGGTTAATTCTTGGCTTAACCTTACTCTCCATTTTTGCCACCGAAATCATGAGTAATGTAGCCTTGGTAACGGTTTTACTTCCTGTAGTAATCACAATTGGAGCCGCCTTAAACATTCCATTTTATCAAATTTGTGTGCCGGTTACTTTGGCTGCTAGTTGTGCCTTTATGATGCCAATTTCAACCCCACCCAATGCAGTAATATACTCCAGCGGGCTAGTTCCTATTCACAAAATGGTTAAAGTTGGGGTGGTATTAAACGTTATTGCTGGCCTTGTACTTTCGTTTTTAGTTCCGTGGTTGGCTTCTATCGTATTCTAAATAATGAGTAAACTGGGTTGAAACCCTAACAAGGCTTATTTACTTTTTGTAAATTTTAGATACCTGTGTTTCGCCATTTGATTCAATCAATAATAAATACAAACCAGATTCTATTGATTCCGGTACTGTTAACCTAATTTCCTCTTGCTTTTCAACGGCATTGAATTCCCATTCACTAATAACTACACCATCAATTGATAAAAGTGAAACCATCATTAAACTCGAAGTTGACTTAAATTGAATTTCATCAACAAAAGGATTGGGGTAAACTAGAATTTCAGCCTGAGCAGAATTGTTTACTTTTTTCTGATTTTCAAGGTAAATTACTTCAAAATCTGTTTTTATTCCATTAAAATCAACCTGTACAAGTTGATAATACACACCTCCATCATTGTTCAATAAATCATCAACAAAACTGTATTGCTGAGACTCATTTGTGGTACCCATACCGTACACCTTAGCAACATCGCTGAATGTTTTACCACCATCTGTAGATTTTTTAAGTAGAAAGTAATCGTTGTTTAATTCAGAAGCTGTTTCCCAAGTAATAATTGCATCGTTATTTTCAAGTTTAGCCTCAAACGATATCAACTGAATTGGCAAAGCATAAATAGAAGGGTCGTCACAATATGTTATAGATCCTCCATAAGAACCTCCGCCCAAAAATGTTGGCACATTACCATCAATTGAGCATATGTCTAGGTTTCCATTAATTGCGCCGTTATTTTGAACTACTTCTACTTGTAGTTTACCATTTCCTGAATGAGTTGCCCCACCGTTAACCGTAAGCTTATCACCAACAACCATATGATAATTGTTGTTTAACACCCCGCCATTGTGAGTGTAATCATCTCCCGTTTCAATCCTTCCTGGAAAGTTATTATTAAAGGTTGTTCCGCCATTTTGGTTCATGTCATCACCGACACTGAGTTTTCCTGTATTTGAAACAGTTCCCCCATTAAAATTTAAGTCATCATCGGCACTAATGGTTCCTGCGTTAGTCAAATTAGCTACACCATTAATTTTAATATCATCACCAGCTGATACTTTTCCAGATGCTGCTACATTAACAGTTGCGCCATTTAACGTGACATCACCAGCACTTTCAAAAGTATTATTGATGTTGACGTTGCTTCCGCTGTTAAACTCTGCGTCTCCACCAAAAGAAGATGGGCCGTTAAACGTTGCTGTACCGCCATTTACTGTAATATCATCACCAATACTGATTGAAGACCCAAAAGTGGCAGTTGTACCCGAGTTCAATTCTATATCATCATTTACTGAAACATTACCAGAAATAGAAAAAGTCCCACTATTATTTAATGCAAAATCATCACCTACAGTAAGGGATGAGGTAGAATTAAAGCTTCCTCCGTTATTCGTAAAATCATCAGATAATTCAATAGTGTTTGTAGTTGAAAAAGAGGATCCATTCTGAATGGATAAATCCTGTGCCTCTATAGGTGCAGTTGCTGTTATTATTGAAGTTGAGTTTGAGCTCAAATTCTTAATGTCTATAGCTCCATCAAAAAAGGCTTTAGCTCCGTTATTAAGCTCTATGTTTTTTGATGTTCCTGTAAGTGATCCACTTGACTCAATAATTAAAACCCCGGCAAAATTAAGGCTACTACTTAGAGTAATTGCATGCTCAACAATTACAGTATCGCCTGCTCCCCACCAATTTCCAGGTTTATTATTGCCAACCCAATTGCTAGCGGCATTATAATTTCCATTCGATTTTGTAACATAGGTAGCGGCCTCTATGCTAAAAACGCTAAACGCAGCTATCAGGACTAAAAAGTATTTCGGTTGCCAGTTTTTCACGTTGCAATATTAGGGATGCAAAATGTTTTAGAAATATATTATTGTCTTATTTAACTATTTTTCGATGAATTGAACTTTTGGAATAGATTAACATCCGAATAAGGGTGAAAAATTCAAGGTTAGTGAACCAGTGTTAGTCCCCAAATTTACACTCTTAGTTATTGTGCTCTGCACCTATTATTATTGGCTTGTTTCAGGGGTACTTAGGGGAATATGCATTGATCAAAGTAAGGCAAGTTATGCTTTATAAAACAGTAAAAGCCCCTGAAACTTTTGTTTCAGGGGCTTTTCGATTCTATAAATTTTGTTTTTCAGCACATTTGGTTTCATCTCACCATATATGCATTGAATATATCTTACTGACTTTCGATTACTTGAAAATCTAGTGGTTTATCCACTACACATTTCGCAATCGTCACCTTCTGCTACGTTTGCTCGTTGCTCTTGCAACCAAGCAGCATATTCATCTCCGGTCATTGAACCTTCTTCGTGAGCTTTAACTTCTTTAGGTTGCTCCAATTGAGATTTGTCTACTGTAAATTTAATGGCGTCACTTGCTGCTTTAGTTCTCAAGTAATACATTCCAGTTTTCAATCCTTTTTCCCAACCATAGAAATGCATGGAAGTTAATTTAGCAAAATTTGCACTTGCCATAAATATGTTCAATGATTGAGATTGATCAATGTATGCACCTCTATCAGCAGCCATTTCAATAATTGACTTTTGTGAAATCTCCCAAGCTGTTCTGTAAAGTTCTTTCAAATTTTCAGGAATTTCACTGATATTTTGAATTGAACCATTCCCTGCGATCAATTTAGTTTTTAAGCTTTCGCTCCATATTCCCAAATCGTTTAAGTCTCTCAATAAGTGCTTGTTCACTACAACAAATTCTCCTGAAAGTGTTCTTCTGGTGTAAATGTTAGAGGTGTATGGCTCAAAAGCTTCGTTGTTCCCTAAAATTTGAGCAGTAGAAGCTGTAGGCATAGGAGCTAACAATAATGAGTTTCTAACTCCATGCTTCATAACTTCTTCACGAAGCACATCCCACTCCCATCTTTTAGTTGGAGTTACGTTCCATAAATCAAACTGGAATTTTCCTTCTGAAATAGGTGAACCTTTAAACGTTTCGTAAGCCCCTTCTTTTATCGCTAAATCTTTAGAAGCAGTTACCGCCGCGTAGTAAATAGTTTCAAAAATTTCACGGTTTAATGCTCTCGCTTGATCCGAATCAAATGGAAGGCGCAATTGAATAAATGTATCAGCTAATCCCTGAACTCCCAATCCAATTGGACGGTGGCGTACATTGCTGTTTCTAGCCTCTTCAACTGGATAATAATTCTCGTCAATAATTTTATTCAAATTCAATGTAGCCTGATAGGTTACATCAAATAATTTTTGGTGATCAAACTCTCCGTTTGAGATATACTTAGGAAGAGCCAAAGAAGCCAAGTTACATACCGCTACTTCATCAGGGGCAGTGTACTCAATAATTTCAGTACATAAGTTTGATGACTTTATTGTACCTAAATTCTGTTGATTCGATTTTCCATTTGCCGCATCCTTGTAAAGCATATAAGGAGTACCAGTCTCAATTTGAGACTCTAGAATTTTGAACCAAAGATCTTGAGCCTTAATTGTCTTTCTTCCCCTTCCTTCAGATTCATATTTAGTGTAAAGCTCTTCGAACTTATCTCCCCAAACATCTGAAAGGCCCGGGCATTCATTAGGACACATTAGAGTCCAATCGCCATCCTTTTTTACGCGCTTCATGAACAAATCTGGTGTCCATAATGCAAAGAATAAATCTCTTGCTCTTTGTTCCTCTTTCCCATGATTCTTTTTTAAATCTAAGAAATCGAAAACATCGGCATGCCAAGGCTCTAGGTAAATCGCAAAAGAACCTTTTCTTTTACCACCACCTTGATCAACGTAACGAGCTGTATCATTAAATACTTTAAGCATTGGTACGATACCGTTACTTTCTCCGTTCGTGCCTTTTATGTATGAACCTGTAGCTCTAATATCATGAATAGAAAGGCCAATTCCACCTGCAGATTGTGAAATCTGAGCGCATTGTTTTAATGTATCGTAAATTCCAGAAATGCTATCGTCTTGTGTAGTAAGCAAGAAACATGAAGACATTTGAGGTTTTGGAGTACCTGAATTAAATAGTGTAGGAGTGGCATGCGTAAACCAACGCTCAGACATTAAATCATACGTTTTTAAAGCACTATCGATATCATTTTTATGAATACCAATAGAAACACGCATCAACATTTGTTGAGGTCTTTCTGCAACTTTCCCTTCTAACTTAAGAAGGTAAGAACGTTCCAACGTTTTTACACCAAAATAATCGTACCCAAAATCACGATCATAAATAATGTAAGAATCTAAACGTTCAGAGTTTTCCATTATAATTTGATGAACGTCATCTGCAAGTAAAGGTGCGTTTTCACCAGTTTTAGGATCAACATACTCATACAAATCAGTCATCGTTTCAGAGAACGACTTTTTTGTTTGTTTGTGTAGGTTAGAAACTACGATTCTAGAAGCAAGAAGAGCATAATCAGGATGTTGAACCGTCATTGAGGCCGCTTGTTCAGCCGCAAGGTTATCAAGTTCATATGTGGTAACACCATCATACAATCCTTCAATAACTTTCATTGAAATTTTAACTGGGTCAACTAACTCTGATAAACCGTAACAGAGCTTTTTGATACGTGCCGTAATTTTGTCGAACATTACAAGTTCAGTGCGGCCGTCTCTTTTTACTACAAACATAATTTTGGGTTATTTTTATTCCTACTACTTAACTACTACTAAAAATCTGCGTCTAGGCTGAAAGATTGTCCGCCTGCTTCTTGCCCAGAAACACCAGCTTTTTGGTATTCTGCAACTCTTTTCTCAAAGAAATTTGTTTTTCCTTGAAGTGAAATCATTTCCATGAAATCAAAAGGATTCTCTACGTTATATACTTTGTCATTTCCTAATTCCATTAACAAACGATCAGCAACAAACTCGATGTATTGAGTCATTAATTTACTGTTCATTCCAATAAGAGATACTGGTAGCGAATCAGTAACAAATTCTTTTTCAATTTCTACTGCATCAGTAATAATTTTAGTGATAGTAGATTTTGGTAATTTATTTACTAAGTGATTGTTATAAAGCAAACAAGCGAAATCACAGTGTAACCCTTCGTCTCTTGAGATTAATTCATTAGAGAACGAAAGTCCTGGCATCAGGCCTCTTTTCTTCAACCAAAAAATAGAACAGAATGAGCCTGAGAAGAAAATTCCTTCAACAGCAGCAAACGCAATTAACCTTTCGGCATAAGAACCATTTTCGATCCAGTTAAGGGCCCAGTCAGCTTTTTTCTTAACGCAATCAAGGGTGTCTATTGCATTAAACAAGTGATCTTTTTCTGCTGAATCTTTAATTAGTGTGTCTATTAATAGAGAATAAGTTTCTGAATGAACATTCTCCATAGCAATTTGAAACCCATAGAAAAATTTCGCCTCTGTATATTGAACCTCTGCAACAAAATTTTCAGCTAGGTTTTCGTTTACAATTCCGTCAGACGCTGCAAAAAATGCTAGTACATTTTTAATAAAAAACCTTTCGTTGTCATTCAATTTCCCTGACCAGTCTAATATATCTTGTTGAAGATCAATTTCTTCCGCTGTCCAGAAAGACGCTTCCGACTTTTTATACATTTCCCAAATATCGTTGTGTTGAATTGGAAACAAAACAAATCGTCCTGGGTTATTTTTTAAAATAGGTTCTTCGGCTTCTAGGTCTTTTGTGGTTTTAACATCAATAATTTCGGTTGGTAATGCTTCTTGTATTTCTACGTCTACTTGAGCTTTTTTTTCTTCCATTTGTATTCCCCTTATTAGTATTCTTTATTAAATATTAGCGGCGACGGAATCTTTAACCAAAATAAATTTTGGAATTTTTATTATGGTATTTCTACCTAAAGATGTTTCCTTCGTTTGAGATGTGAAAAGACACTTTCACAACCTGCTTGACACAAATGTGTCGAAACTATCAAGGCACATCAAGTTGAAACAATTCACAATCTGGGGTAGTTTTCAACATCCACAATTAACATCGACATGTTGATTAAACACCAATAATTAATTGCAAGTAAGACTCTCCTTGACTTTGAAAAAAAAGTGATCCTCTTTGTATCTTTTTATTGATTATTTCGTTGAACGAACCGATGATTTATATACTTTGAAAGCGAGTCGATGTTAATTACTTGTCAATAACCTCAAAAGCCCCTTTTTTTACTGGTCATCCACGTTTGATTAAAAAAAAAGCCGCAAGAATCTTGGAAAGGGATCAAGCCCTAAACTACTGATTTACTGAAAGATGCCTAAAACAGGTTTCTTAGAACAATTTTTCATTCTCAGATAGGAGTTTTTGCGCTGCAACTAATTGGTCAAAATATTCTTCACCAAATTTTCGAATTAATGGCTCTTTTAAAAATCGATAAACAGGAACTTCCAATTCATTTCCACAAGCACAAGCGGGTTCACATATTTCCCATTTATGGAAGTTTACAGCAGTAAAATTTCGGTACTCCCTTATTCGAATTGGGTACAAATGGCAGCTCATTGGTTTTAAGAATTCGGTTTTTCCTTCGTTGTAAGCTTTTTCCATCGAACATTTGGCTGTTCCATCCTCTTCAAAAAAAACAAACGAACACTCTGCCTTATTTACAAGCGTTGTTACCTTTTCTCCGTCACTATCGCGATACCAAACCCCCTCTTCATTTAAAACGGCTAACCCTTGTTCGTTCATGTAAGGTTTAATTTCTTCAAGGTTATCTTCAATGGTTAGTATTTCATCGTCGGTTAAAGGTGCACCCCCTTCTCCTTGCACACAACAAGCTCCCTTACAAGCTGATAAATCACAGACAAACTGTTTTTCTAAAACAGATTTTGAAACCAAGGTTTTTTCTATTTGGAACATTTTGCAAATGTAAGGGGCTTATTGTTTATTTTGCTTTTATGCTTGAGGCTTTAAAGAATTGGTTTAACAAAAACATTCCAGAATGGAAAACGAAGAAATACCTAGTTGGTGTAAGCGGGGGTATGGACTCAATAACGTTGGTTACTGCTTTAAATCAACTAAACTTAAGTGTTGAAATTGCCCATTGCAATTTCCAATTAAGAAACCAAGAATCGGAAGGAGACCATGAGTTTGTTAAGAACTACGCGAAAAAGCTAGAGTTGAGGTTTTATGAAAAAAGATTCAATACTTCTGAGTATGCCGTTGAAAACAAACTGACTATTCAGGAATCAGCAAGAAACTTAAGGTATCAATGGTTCGAAAACCTTAGAAAAGAAAACAACCTTGATTATATAGTTGTGGGAACTCACATGAGCGACGAAACCGAAACCCTTTTAATAAATATGATTCGCGGCACTGGCCTCAAAGGAACTCATGGCATTTTATCAGTAAAGGAGAGTTTAATTCGCCCCTTTTTACTGTTTAATCAAGAAGAAATAAAAGAATATGCCGAATCTCAAAAATTAAATTGGCGCGACGATTCTAGTAATTTATCTACTAAATATCTTAGAAACAAATTACGACATGAAGTTATTCCCAAGCTAAAAGAAATTAACCCGAATATTGAATCGAAACTTTCAAAAAACGCAGCCCAAGTTAGGGAATCGGAATTGCTCATACAATCAGAGCTAAACAGAGTACTTCCTTTTTTAATGCACAAAACAGGCAGTTACTACGAAATAAACAAACACATTTTAAACTCGCTAAACCCTTCTCATCTTTATTTGAATGAAGTTCTAACCCCTTCTGGGTTCTCTATTCAGCAATCTATTGACATTACCAAATCATTAGATAACCAACCAGGTGGTGTTTTTGAAAGCGAAACTCACAACCTTTTAAATGATCGTTTTTTCTTGATTCTAACTAAAAAGAAAACCAATGATTTTGAGCCAGTAATACTTAATGAGGATGATCGCACAATTGATGCCATTAATCTCCATATTTCAAAAATCGAAGCAAAAAATTACCACCCACAGCCTGATAAAAAAACGGCCAGTTTAGACTTTAACAAGCTCTCGTTTCCACTTACTATTCGATCTTGGAAAAAAGGAGACAGTTTTCATCCTATAGGTATGAAAGGTTCAAAAAAAATAAGCGACCTTCTCATTGACTTGAAAATTCCCAAAACACTTAAAAGCGAAGTTCTTGTTCTAGAGTCTAATGGGAAAATTGTTTGGGTCATCGGTCATCGCATTAATGACCGGTTTAAAATAACCCCGAATACCAAATTGGTTTATCAACTAAAACAATATCTCTAAATCATATGGCTAAACAACAAAAACATCATACGTTTTGTCGCATTTGTGAATCATTATGTGGGCTAGAAGTAACCACCGAAAATGGAAATGTGGTTGATATTAAACCCAACAAAAGCCATTTGGCCACCGAAGGGTTTAGCTGCGTTAAAGGTCTGAAACAACATGAAATGTTTTATTCTAAAGACCGCCTAACCCATCCTTTAAAAAAGATGCCAGATGGTAGTCACCAACCTATTTCTTGGGAACAAGCCTACAAAGAAATAGGAGAAAAAGTAAAACACATTAGAAAAAACAATGCTCCCAATAGCATTGGTATGTACGTGGGAACCGCTGCTGGGTTTAGCGTATTACACCCAGTTTTTGCCCAAGGGTTTATGGATGCCGTCGGATCTAAAAGTATGTATGCATCTGCTACTCAAGATTGCAGCAATAAGTTCGCCGTTGCTCGACACCTCTATGGTTTTCCGTTTACTCAACCTTTTCCAGATTTAGAAAATACCAAATGTCTCATAATTGTTGGTGCTAACCCAGTAATTTCAAAATGGAGCTTTTTACAGGTAGCCAACCCTTCTAAAAAACTTAAAGAACTTACTGGTAGAGGAGCAAAACTCTATTTTATAGATCCAAGAAAAACGGAGTCTGCTAGCATAGCTGGAAAGCACTTATTTATCCGTCCGGGAACCGATGTTTTTTTCTACTTGTCGTTTTTGAATGAACTCATAAGAACCAACGGAATAGACAAATCGCAAATTGAAAACCATACTACTGGATTTGAAGAAATTAAAGAACTCTGCCAAAAATGGACTCCGGAATACACCCAATCGGTAACTGGAATAAAGAGTGATGATTTAAAAGAAATAGTATCCAGTTATGCCAACGCAAACGGTGCGGCTCTTTATTGTTCTACCGGAGTAAACATGGGTGGTAACGGAAGTTTGGCTTTTTGGATTCAAGAAATAATAAACACCGTTTCGGGCAACCTAGATAAAAAGGGAGGCACGCTAGTAAGTACTGGCGTTATTGACTTCGTGAAATTTGGCGTTAAAAATGGGCTTTTGATGCGAAACGACCGTTCTAGAATTGGAGACATTGGTTCGGTTAATGATGCATTTTCGGGTGGAGTACTGGCTGACGAAATACTTACACCAGGCGAAGGGCAATTAAAAGCTATGTTTATTACAGGCGGCAATCCATTGATTACGATGGCCAACTCTGAACGGCTAAAAGCGGCTTTTGAAAGCCTTGACTTATTAGTGACTCTAGATATTTACAATAACGAAACAGGCTCGGTTGCAGATTATGTTTTGCCATGTACTGACCCGCTTCAAAGACCAGATTTACCTTTCATTTTTCCACTTATGCTTGGGCTACAACAAAAGCCTTACATACAAGCAACAAGGGCCGTAGTTCCAATTCAAGGTGAACAACGCGACGAAGGAACCATTTATTATAACATTGCTGAAGCAGCCGGTGTTCCTTTGTTTGGAAGTAAAGTTGGGCATTCGTTTTTTAAACTTTTGAAGTGGGTTTATACTAAGCGTAACCCTGGTAAGTATAGCGGGATGCCCCAGGAGTTTATCTTAAATCTTTTGCTGCTTGTAAGCGGTCAAAAGAATTTTAAATCACTTCTGCGTTTTAAAAATGGTAAAGCCATGAAAAAACACAAATCTTCAAGCTTTTTAGAAAAACGAGTGCATACGCCAAGTAAAAAAGTTGAACTTGCTCCAGCCGTTTTAATAGAAAGTGCAAAAGAACTAGATACCATTTTTGAAAAAGAAAAAGAAGAGAGCGACAAATTTAAATTGATCACTAAGCGCGCAGTTACCACTCACAATTCTTGGACTCATAATGCCAAAAGAATGGTTGCCAAAGGAAGGGATAGAAACTACCTTTATATGCATCCTTCTGATATGGAAAAGAAAGCATTATTAGAAGGCGATTTGGTAGATGTTACTTCAAAAACCAACACAGTGAGAATAGCTGTTAAGGCTCTAGACACACTAATGCCACTTTCGGTTGCCATGCCTCATGGATGGGGACACCAACACGCCAAAGGCTTAAGCGTTGCAAATAAAACCAAAGGTGTTAATGTGAATATTCTGGCCGCAGACGGGCCTGAAAACGTTGACAAGGTTTCCGGAATGGTTCACTTAACGGGAATACCCGTTGATATTCAGAAAACCAACGAAGCTCAAGCGCACACTTGGTCGGGTAAATAATCAATTAGCCCGAATGGCTTCAACAGGGTCAAGTCTTGACGCGGTAAATGCAGGCCAAATTCCCGAAATAACACCAATTGAAACGGAAATTCCTAGACCTATTATTATGTTTTGAGTTGTAAGAGCAACAACAAATTCTGTAAACGAATTAATGGCTATAGTTCCTAAATAAATAATGAATATACCAGCCAAACCTCCCAATACACACAGAATAACCGACTCACTTAAAAACTGAAACAGAATAAATGAATTTTTTGCGCCCAAAGATTTTTGAATCCCAATTAGTGGTGTTCTTTCTTTAACCGAAACGAACATTATATTAGCAATACTAAATCCCCCCACCAATATTGAAAAGAAACCGATAATACCTCCAGCCAAACTCAACATATCAAACAATTGCCCAAAGGCATTGGTTAACATACTCGTTTCATTCAATGCAAAATTATTATCCGCCTTGGGTTTAAGCCGCCTGGCAGCTCGCATAATTCCAGTTAATTCATCCTTCAATTGTCGGTTAGTTACTCCAACTTTTGCCTTAACCATAATGTTAGGGTTGACTCTTCTACTGGTGATATCAGTAAACTTTTTGGCAAAATTTATTGGAATAAACACTTGCTGATCCTGAGTATTTCCGAGAAACGACTCTCCCTCGCGTTGAAAAACCCCGATTACCTTCATTCGTTGATTTTTAACCTGAATAGTTTTACCCAGAGGATTACCCCCATCAAACAAAACACCAGCAATGTCCGCTCCTATTATACACAACGGCCTTCCACTCTCACTTTCCATGGTGGTAAAATACCTGCCCGAAGCAAGAACTAAGTCTTTAACTCGATAATATTCATGCGAAACTGCGGCCAGTTCTATATCTTCAAAAGCGTTTTCTTTGTATTCGGCAGTACCCAGTTGCCCAATCATAAAACTTGAAGCCAATGCGTAGTTTGACCTTTTTTCTATCGATTTCAACTCTTTTATAGTTGGGTGCGGTCGATTAACATACTTCCACCAAGGGTAATCGTTACCAAAGGTCCAAGGCCATTTTTGCACAAAAACAACATTATCACCCAGCGATTCGATAGAACCCCGTACATTATTCTCAAGACTATCTACCAAAGTAAACACAGCAATTATTGCAAAAATGCCAATTGAAATGCCCAATAAAGACAAAAAAGTGCGGAGCTTATTTACACGCAAGGCATGCAAAGCAAACAACAAACTTTCTTTTAATAATGAGAGGTAAAGTTTCACTTATCCAATTTTGATTCTATGCGTTTAAGTGTTTCCGATATTTCTTTTAAAACGGCGCTTTCTGAATCTTCAGAAGGTGATTTGTTTGAGCTAGAACTAATTTTTTCTCGTTGATCTAAAACTGTTTGACGAAATTCTTTTGGGTTTACAATTCCTATTAAAGTTAAATCACCTCCTGGCCCAGGCCCTTGACCACCAGCGGTTTCAATTTGAAACACCGACAAACCTAACCACCTCATCAAAGGGCCTTGTTTAAAAGTTAAATCTTGAATATTTTCAAGAGGTATTGATTTTTCCACTTGAAACATCACCCCTTTTCGAAAATGCAATACCCGAGGCAAAAGTTCGCAGGAAAGTGAGTTGTAATAGCGATTGATAAAAAACTTACCCAAACCCAATACCCACACAACTAGAAACAACCATCCTATAAAGGGAATTAGCCCAAACAGGCAACCAATTATAAAAAAGTAGGTTTTTATCTTTGGGTTAAATGTGGCTTTAAAAACGGTTTCATTTTCTGACATGATTCAAAGGTATTTTAAACACGAAATAAATTAGCTAATTTGTGAAGAGCGGAATTCTTGTGAATTAATACTTTTACTTCTAGATGCTGAAACAATAATATGATTAAACAACTTTTAACCTTCGGTTTTACAATTTTCACGCTTATAATTCACAGTCAATCGATTGAATCAAATTTAGAATGGTATTCTCAACAAGTATTGACCGACGCACGATCTACGTTTATTCAACAAGATGAAAGTGGTTTAGTGGTCGTTCATCATTCAGACAAATTTTACAATATCAAAAAACTGGATGAAAATTATAATACCCTAGATAGTATAAACCTTAGTGTGAAAACACTAAAATTCAATGAACCCTCAAAGCTTATTTATAGTTCTTCGGTTTCAGTAAATGACTATTACTATTTATTTAAAGTTGTTTATTCAAAAACAAGAAACATACATGACCTATTATATTGGAGAGTAGATTTAAGAACCATGGAATTTGACCTAAAACCAGTAAAAATCGCAGAGTACGCTAAGCTAGATCCTGGAATTGTAAAAACGCCGCATATTGCAACTTCGCCCAATGGTAAATTGCTATTTGTTGGCTACCACTATTTGAACCCCAAAAAAGACCAAAGTAAAAAACACCATTTCACATTTAAAGGGAAAGTAATGACAAACGGCGGGGAGCTCGTTTGGGAAAAAGAACTTGATTTTGAAGAAGGAAAACGTTTTTTTGAAGAGCGATTTAATGAGATTCAGCTTTCAAATTCCGGCAATTTGTTAATTAAACAACATAGGCCAAGCAACTTTTACTTTGCATCAAGAGAAACTAACGGTTTTGTAAAAACCAACTTGTTAGAAAAGCTATCGGAAGGCATAACAAATTTTGTTCAAGCAAATCGTCTTATTGTATTGAATAACAATTCTCTGTCTAACAGTACCTTTGCTATATCATTTTCAAATACCAGAGAGGAACTCAACACCTCTGGGTATTGCGTTTTTGAAATTGACGATCAAGGAGAAATAACAATAAATAATCAATTCAATGTTCCAGAAAAAATAACTCATTACAAAACTGGGGTTAAATCAAAAAACGAAATTGACGACTTTAGATCTATTGGAAAAGGCGCCGCCAATTTGCATCGTTGGAGCAGTGCAGCATTTGAGCAAACTGAAAATGGGCTGGTATTGATTACCACCTACGCCATGCATGTATACGAACTCAATATGGCTTTTCAAATGAAACCAATTCCGGTAGAATCAAAATTTGGTGACATTGTTACTTACCTATTGGATGAAAATGGTAATTTAGAAAACACCTATCTCATCCCAAAAAACTTTCAGTCTTCTTGTAATTATCAGCATTGTGGCCGCTTGTATTACAACAATTCCTGGGGGTTTTCATACAACCTTAGCAATGAGTCGCTTGATTTATATTATTGGAACAATTCTAGAAACGAGCCTTTGTTTGATAAAATTCCAACTAGTGGTGTTTTGTACGATTTGCCTGCTAAAGAAGAGTTTACTTCTTTCTATAAAACAAGCCTTTCATTGGATAATTATGAATCTAAAACAGAAAAAATTTCGAGCTATAAAAGGGGAGGTTTTTATATAGTAGGGGGTGAAAGCATTCAAGTTGAAGGCGGGCTTCTTTTTAATGCCATAAACCCAACGCCCGGAAGTGTAAACTACCATCGCTATGTGATGCTCCCAAATAATTAGAAACATCCAGCATATTGAAGGAGTTTAGCCCAAACTGACAACCAATTATAAAAAAGTAGGTTTTATTTTCGGATTAAATGTGGCTTTAAAAACGGTTTCATTTTCTGACATTATTCAAAGGAATTTTAAACACGTAACTAATTGGCTTATTTGTGAAGAGTGGATGTTCTGTAGTTGAACTAATTTTACATTTTGGTTTACGATTTATGGCAAAAAATTTATTTGCGCATTCTATATTAACAGGCAATCGCTTTATATTTAATACCTAAAAAACAAGTCTATGACTAAATTGCTAATCGCTTTTATTGTTGTTATTCCATTATTATCAAGTAGTCAAATGCTTGATGGGGGACCATTAAATAAAAACAAAAGCAGCCCAATACCTTACGAAATAAAAGTTACTTCTGAGGGTGCAATTGTAGTTTCCCACAGAACCAAGCACGAACTTAGGCTTGATGTTATCAACTCAAAATGCGAGGTCATTAGATCTGAAAAGTTTCTGTTTCGCGACATAAACACTGAAACCAATTCGCGTCCATCTTATTTCTTCTATGTCGATAATTATTACTACTACCTTTCGCAACATCTTGATGATGAAAATAAAATTCTCGAATTTTATTTATACCAAATCAACTGTAACACATTAGAGATGGAGCTTAAAAAAGAAAAAGTATTAACCTTACCCTACATTAACTACCGTCAAACAAAAAAAATACATATTGATGTCTCGCCTGATGAGAAAAGTTTCTCATTTGCATATCATAAACCGATAAACCCTGAGGAAAAAGACCCTCATAAGTATTTGTTTAATTACGTAACTCGTACTTATTCGGCTGATTTTGAATTAATGTCAGAATTTGAGTATTCGTTTAATACCCCCGGTGAATATTTTAAATGGTACAAAAAATTTTACGAGCTTTCCAATTCAGGCAATGTGCTTTGTTCAAAAACCGAATCGGATGTTTTTTATTTTGTTTCACCACTTAAAGAAAAAATTAACAAAGTTGAAATTCTAGAATCCATTCAAAGTGTTGATTCTAAGATCATTGGTTTGGGCGTTGTTCGTGTTCTAAATTCAGAACAAAATAAAGATATTTATTGCGTTACCTACCGGTACAGAGGCGATGAACATATAATTGCTGGATTCTCAATATTAGAAATAACCTCGGATTTTGAGGTGAATATTCTATCAATGAACGAAATCCCGAAAAAACATATAAATCAAATGCGATTAAACACCAATGGCTCGCAGTACGACGCTATTTATGGAAACAAAAAACATGGTTTTTCTCTTTATAAGTGGGCCTTTCTTGATTTTTTCGAACACAACGGAAAGTACTTCTTGGTATCAGAACATAGTACCGCCCAATACAACCTTCACATTTCACCTCCTGAAAGTGCACATATGGGAGGTTCAGTAAAAATTTCTGATGTAATTGTTTATCGTTTAGATTCCGAGTTTAATATTGAATTTTCTTATTTAATTCCTAAACATTTTTTAGGTGACTGTGCTAATGGTGATTGTGGGAAATTAAATAGTTGGGCTAAATTACGAGCTTACTCAATATCCAAATCTGATATGGGTATTTCTCTTTATTATTGGAATCGAGAAGCAAACATAGGTGCCTACGATATTAATAATACAAGTAAAAGGTACCTAAATAACGTCAGATTATATTCTTCTGACTTAGCACTTTATAAAACAACCATTCCTATAAATAACAGCTTGACGCTTACCAATAAAATTATTGATAAAAAAGATGAGCCCTATCCCATTTCTGCAAATACAGGATATCAAATCAATAAATTCATGTATTTCTATGCTTATAAAGGCAATTATTATCGAGTAGTTAAATTACCGTTGAACTAATTCTTTAAAATATGAAACTAAAACTGATAATGCTTTCCTTAACTACTGCTCTTATATCATTTACCAGTTCGGCCCAAGAAAAAATTGACTCCAATATCAAATGGAGTGAAAATATTGACAGACAAGGCTCAAAAGGTGAGTTGATTATTGACGAAAATGAGGTTCTTACAAAGCTCTATTATAATGCGGGCTATCTTAAAGTTCAAAAGATAGATGCCGAAAATGAAGTTGAGACTGAAAAAGATTTTCATTATCGTAAATTTACAAAAGGGGCTTCCCACCTTTTTATGATTAAAACCAATAATTTCATTAACCTAATTTGTAGGCATAAAGAGATGGGAAAATTCGTTTTTCGCCATTCCAGAATAAACCTAACTTCTTTAGAAGTAGAGATTCGCTCACAAGAGTTGTTTTCTCAAGATTATATACGAGAAAAAAATGTTCCCGACGTGACTTTATGTGTGTCTCCTGATGAAAGTAAATTTTTTATTGGTCATCATAATTACTCAAATCGATATAAAAAAGAAGGTGTGATTTTTTACACCTACGTAGGAAATATCTTCGATGCAACAGGGGCTAAGATAAATTCTGGTGAAGTTGAATTGGAGGGTCGAAAGGTATATGTTAGACGCCAGAGGGCCAATCCGCAAATAACAAATGAAGGGGTTGCTTTTTTTAGACATGAATATAAAAACAAGGTTTTTCAACTCAGACCCAATTCTAGCCAAATTGAAGAGTGTCCTATTTCTAAAGAAATACTCAAATTCAATCCGTCATTCAATAAAATTAATAACATTAAAGTACTAAACGGTGATAAAAATTACGTGTGTTTTACCTACTCAGAAAAAGAAGACCGTAGGTTTCTAACGGGTATGGTAATTTGCGAATTGCTATTAAGCGGAGAGTTTAAAATACTTACCCAATTTAGGATGCCTTCAGGTTTAATAGAAACTTTTTCAAATACTGAATATGAAACATCTAGGGACTGTATTAGAGAGACTGAAAATGAAAAAAAGCAGTTGTTTAATTGGAAGGTTTCGGACTTTGAAAAGCTAGACGATATTTTTGTTCTTATTCTTGAATACAACCATATGACCACTTCACATAGTTCCCTTTCTGTTTTGGGGGAAACATTTCGCCATGGCGAAATCGTTGTTTTTAAATTTAATTCAGGTTTTAAGGAATACGATTATCATATTATTCCAAAACTATTTACAGGTGCTTGTGGCGTAAGCAATTGTGAGGGTCTGTTATCAACTGCTAATATTTCTGGTTATTCTTTATTCAATTTTAACTCAAAAATTATATTGTTTTATTGGGGAAATTCAAAAAATGAAATTCATACGAATGCCACTACAACAGAAAAAAGAGAAATATTTCATATACCAACTGATTTTAAGGATGAGGATAAAATGTGCATGTATAAAGTTGAAATTAATAGTAGCAAAGAACCACTTCATTTTTACAATTTAGGCTCTTATATGTCGACAAAATATCCATTGTTATTAAACCAAGGAGTAAGGCTTGAAGAAAACATATATTTCAGAGCACAAAAAAGAACCTCGAGCAATGATTATTTTAAGGTCGCTAGGTATACCTTCTAAGAAAATCATTTACAATTAATAACGCTGAAATAGAAACCTCAGTTATCTAAGAGGTGAATACAATGCTCTTTTTCTAAAAGGGGGCTTTATAAAGTGGTTTCGCGGCTAACTGAATAACAAAAAGCCCTAATCTTTTCAATGCGAACCTTTTTATACAGAACAGTCAGATTTGCTCAATCGGCCATTGACTATGAAAGCTCATCCATGGCTTTTATGTCAATGTCAAATAAAAAGGCAGTCCCTTGATTGACCTTTGAATGGAACCATATTTTTTGACCTAGTGCTTCAATTATTTTTTTACAGTTCAATAAACCTAAACCGGTTCCTGTTTCTCCATTTGTGCCTAATTGGCTGTCAATATCTGAGGCAAATATTTTTGACTTTTGTTCTTCATTCATACCTATTCCGTTATCAGCAACTTCAAAGGTCCAGGTGTTGTTAGAAAGTGTACCGTTAACTTTTATCACTCCACCCTTTTTAGAGAATTTTATTGCGTTTTGAATTAAGTTTTTTAGAACTAAAGCAATGCTTGTTTTATCAGAGTAAATATGGCAATTGTTGGGCACGTTATTTTCAACCGTAATATTTTTTTCTTCAAGCGAGACTTGAGATAGTATCACAATATTTTCTACTACATCAAATACATTAAAATTCTCTTTATTAATAACAACCCCCGAAAGTTGTGTATGCACCCAATAGAGTATCTCATCCATAGTATCAATGGTTATATCAACATTGGTTCCAAGGGTTTTAATCATTTCTGCCTTCTCTTGTTCAGAAAATTCATCAGGGCTCTCTTCAATCACATTTAGCAAACTCTTTATTGAGGCAAGTGGGCTTCTCATATCATGAGAAAGTATGGCAATAAAATTTTGTTGAACCCTAGAATTATGTAATAATTGAATGTTTTTGTATCCTAATTTTCTGTAGAAAAACCAAAGAATTAATAGTATTAATAATAATGAAACAGCAAGCACTGCAGTAATGACCATGGTCGATTTTTCTTCAGCCAATGCGCTCTTTAATCGAGCCTGTTCTATCTCATATTTATATTTCTCTTCTTTTAAAAGGTTCTGATATTTTTCTTCGTTTAAGAATACCGCCAACTTTTGATTTGACTTTTTATTATTTAAAGAATCCTTTAAAATATGTAGAACATGGTAATCAGCTGTGGCCTGTTTCCATTGGTTGTTTTTCTCGTAAAGTTTTGCTCTTTCTCCTATGTATGCAATTTTATCAAAGAGTTCAATTTGGGTATAATAATTCTCTAAAACCAAATTATAGTATTCAAGTGCTAAGTTGTCTAGCCCTTTTTTCACATAAACACCTGCAAGAGCAGTGGCAAATTTTTCAAAAAATTTATTTAGTTCATTATCTTCAGCAATTTGAACCCCCTTGCTTATAATAATGTACGGCACTGTCTAAGTCATTTAAAGTTTCCCAATAATGAGCTTTGGCGTCAATATGATCAAGCCTAGAAGATATTGAGTTGGATTTAGCAACTTGCGCCGATAATAATTTTAAATACTTCATAGCACTGTCGGGTTGTTGGTTTTCTAAATAAGCGGAAATTAAATTACCAGTAACTATTATTAAATCAACGGAATAATCTCTGACTAGGCTAAACGACTTCTTATGTGACTTAATTGCATCGGTGTAATAGCCATTTTTTCCTTGAATCAGACCAATAGCTCCAAAACAGTTTCCAACCATGACGGTGTCATTTTCTTGCTCAAAAATATCCTTAGCGATTTTATAATATGCCAGAGACTGCTCTTCATTTCCTACGATATCATTTATTATTCCCTTTAGGTAAAAAGCTGAAGCCATGCCTAATTGATAATTAACGCTTTTGGACAACTCCATTACCTTATTCACATAGAATCTGGTTGAGTCAACGTTAACAGTAAAATAATCGAAACCCAAAAAATAGTAACTATCAATAATTTCTATTGAATTCTCAGCGTACCCTTCAGCCCTCAAAGAGTCTAATATGTGATAGTCATATTCAAGGTAGTTTTCTTGCGCTTGAAGTTTGGTAAAACCCAATAACAAAACGAGAATTACACCTAATTTTATTGATGTATTTATAGCCATAAGACTTTTCGATACTTGGCTAAAAAACAATTACAGAACGCCAATTATCATACAGTTAAGTTACAACGAAATATCCACTTCATAAGGAGTTTAGTCAAAATGTTTTACATCAGCTTACGGTAATTTTGTTCAGTTATTTTTGATTAATATCAAATTGTACAACCTCAAGAATTCAGCTATTTAATACCCACAAAATGAATCTATATTGACCAAATAAAAAAAGCCCGAACCTCTTTCGAGATTCGGGCTTCATCTTCAGTGTTAAAAGAATAATTATCCTTTAAATCCAGCTAATTTATACTTGAAACGAATCAACAAGTAATACATAACCGGCACTATAACTAAGGTAAGGAAGGTCGCGAATGTGAGTCCAAAAATAACCGCCCAACTCATTGGTCCCCAGAACATAACATTTTCACCTCCAAAATAAATATCGGCATTCCATTCTCTTAAAAATTTAAAGAAATCGATGTTCATTCCTGTTGCTAATGGTAACAAACCAAATACAGTTGTAATAGCTGTTAACAGCACTGGTCTCAAACGAGTTTTTCCGCCTTCTGCAACGCAGCGTATTACTTCAGCAACTGGCAATTTTTCACCCTTATCGGCATCCATGTTTAGCTCTTTCATTCTACGGGCAATTACCAAATTGGTATAATCAATAAGTACAATGGCGTTGTTTACCACAATTCCTGCAAGCGAAATAATTCCAATCATTGTCATAATAACAACAAAATCCATTCTAAAAGAAACTAACCCTAAGAAAACTCCAATTAACGAGAATACAACGGAACCAACTATAATTATCGGTGTACTTAAAGAGTTAAATTGGGCTACTATGATTAAGAAAATTAAGAACACCGCTATCATTAGTGCACTTAATAAAAACGCAGATTCTTTAGCTTGCTCTTCTTGCTCGCCGGCAAACTTCAACTTATACTCATCTTGTAAATCATAATCTTTTACTGCCGCTTTAATCTCCGCAACTACCTCGTTTGCATTATACCCGTCCAAAACATTAGAAGCAATGGTTATCATTCGCTTCATGTCTTTTCGTTTCACCGAACTGTATGTTGAGGTTTTACGAGCCGTAGCAATAGATGAAATAGGTATTTGACGAATTTTTCCGTTTGTTTGGTCTCGGAAAGTAATTTTTTGATTCATCAATAAATCTGCATTGTATCGGTACTCGTCTTTCAATCGGATTACAATGTCGTAATCGTCTTCACCGTCTTTAAAAGTTGAAACTTCTTGTCCAAATAAAGCCGTTCTTAAAGTAGATCCAATTTGGTATGTTGATACATTAAATCGTCTCGCTTTTTTACGGTCAACTTCAATAATGTATTCTGGTTTTCCAACTTCAACGTCTAACTTCAATTCTTCAATTCCACCAATATTTCTATTGTTTATAAAGCTTTTAACATTTTCAGCTTGCGTAATTAAGTTGTTGTAGTCGTCTCCGGTAAGTTCAATCGTAATTGCTTTTCCAGTTGGAGGACCATCGTTGTTTTTATCTACAGTAACCTGAATACCAGGAACACCACGTACTATTTTTCGAATATCTTCCATTACATCAGAAGTTTGAATACCCCTTCTGAATTGAAATTCAACAAAACTTACAGCAATTCTTGCCTTATGAGGCGTGGTTGCCATTGACGGGCCCTGAGAAGGATCGGATGCACCTTCACCTACCTGAGCAATTACCGACTTTATAAGGAAATTTCGACCTGTTCCCTTAACCGGGGCTCCAGTTGTGTCTTCATATTGCTTACCATACTCTAGTATTCTTTTTTCAAGTTCTTTGGTTATTTCATTTGTCTCAGTAATGTCGGTTCCAATAGGTGCCTCGATAAAAATGTTTACGTATTTCGGTTGGCCAATTGGAAAGAAAATCACTTTTGGCGGAACAACGGCCATCATAAAGAAAGAGAAAAACAGAAGTCCGAATGTGCCACCAAAAAACCAAATTGGATTCTTTTTACGCAAAGCAAAACCTACAAATGTTTTGTACCGCTCTTCTAAATAAGGAAGCAGCTTAGCTTGAAACCATTTTGTACTTGGAGATAGCACATAAAAATTTAAAAATCCGAGAATTCCTCCAATGATTAATAAGCTTCCCAAAGTACTCAGCCCACCAATATCGCCATCAGAACTATCCAACATGCGCACTAAACAACCACTAGTAAGTAACGAAATGCCAACAACCGCCAACTTTTTGGGGTTAGATCGTTTCTCTTCAGTTTTCATAAAAGCTGCCGTAAGTACCGGGTTGATTACTAATGCAACAAACAAAGAAGAACCTAATACTGTCATTAAAGTAATCGGTAGCCAAAACATGAATTCACCCATCATGCCCGGCCAAACTGCCAACGGTAAAAATGCAGCTAATGTTGTAGCAGTTGATGCAATAATTGGCAGAGCAACCTCGCCTACACCATATTTTGCGGCGTTAAAAGCCGACATGCCTTCTTCGTCCATGAGTCTATAAATATTCTCAACCACAACAATTCCGTTATCCACCAGCATACCCAATGCGAGTATCAGAGAAAACAAAACCATGGTATTAAGAGTTACTCCAATAGCCCCTAAAATAAACATAGAAAGAAGCATACTCAACGGAATAGCAACTCCAACGAATAGCGCATTTCTTAACCCTAAAAAGAAAAGTAGTACCAAAACCACCAACAACATTCCAAATAGAATACTGTTTTCAAGTTCTGAAACCATTCTTTTAGTATCGTCACTTTGGTCGTTTGTTAATGTTATTGTAACGTCATCAGGAATCACATTTTCTTTTGCATCGGCTAATATTTTATTAATAGACTCAGAAGCTTGAATCAAGTTCTCACCTGCTCGTTTCTTAACATCAACCATTACTACAGGCTTTTCGTATTCACGAGCGTAACTCGTTTTTTCTGCCTCTTCAAAAACAACCTCAGCAATATCTCTTAAATAAACAATGTTGAAGTTCTCTTGTTTTACGGTAATATCCTCTAAATCTGTCGCGCTGGTAAAGTCACCAACAACACGCACTGTTCTTCTTGTAGACCCAGTTAAAACATCTCCACCAGAAATAGTGATATTCTCATTTCTAACGGCATTTGCGATGTCATTAAACCCAATTTCCATGGCTTCCATTTTAGCAAGATCCACGTTAATTTTCATTTCTTTTTCAGTAACACCACGAATGTCAACTTCAGTAATTTCTGGAAGTGCCTCAATTTTATCTTCTAAATACTCGGCATATTCGCGCAATTGATCTACGGAATAATCGCCCGATAAATTGATGTTCAAAATCGGCATCATTTCCGACATGTTCATTTCAAACACATTGGGGTCGGCCGGCAAATCATTCGGGAAATCAGGGTCTCCTTTTGCTAAATCTACCTTGTCTTTCACCTTTCGGAGAGCCTCTTCTGGTGAAATACTAAAATCGAATTCAATAAATAAAGTTGAGTAACCTTGAACCGAAGTTGAGGTCATTTTATCGATTCCAGAAATTGACTTAACCTCTTTCTCTAACGGTCGAGTAATCAACTTCTCAATATCTGCAGCCGAGTTCCCAGGATAAGGAGTTCCTACATAAATCTGAGGAATTACAATTTCTGGAAATGCCTCACGCGGCATTGAGCTATATGTCATTAATCCGGCAATTAAAATAATTGCCGTGACCACAAACACAGTCATTTTATTTTTTAGGGAGCCTGTAGAAAGAGCAAACTCTTTTATAATCCCTTTGTTTTCTTTTTGTTCCATGATAATGGTTCTATTACAGAAGGATTACTTCTAATTTTTAATATTAACCTGCTCTCCGTCTCTGATACTTCGAGCGCCCTTATCAACTATTACTTCATTACCAATTAAACCTTCGGTAATAAGAGCCTTGTCTTTGTATGTCATACCAACCGTTACAGGAGTTTTCTTCACAATAGAAGAATTACCCACCACATAAACATACTGAACTCCACCAGCTCCTTGTAACAACAAAGAAGTAGGAATAACGACTGATGAATCAGCTGAAAAGTCTTCAATTTCTAATAATGCCACCATATTTGGTTTTAAAACTTGATCGGTGTTTTTAATGGTAGTTTTTATTTTAAAGGTTCTGTTCGCCTCATTAATAAACTGACCAGTTCTTTCAATTGTACTGCTCAAGTTTACACCTACCGAAGGAAGCGAAACCACTACTTTATCACCTTCTTTTACTCTACCTAAATAGTTTTCAGAAACGTCAGCTTTAATAAACACTTCGTTGAGATTAACAAGCCTAAGTAAAGGCATGCCTGGCATGGCCATTTCTCCTTCTTTGATAAATGTTTCATCAACTATTCCAGAAAAAGCTGCCTTAATATTGCCCATTGCAATTTGTGATTGCAACGTTTTTAAACTGCTTTTAATACCATCTCTGTTGCTTTTAGCTTGAAGGTATTGCATTTCAGAACCAATATTTTGATCCCACAATCTTTTCTGTTTTTGAAATGTAGTTTCGGCCAATTCCAAACGAGTATTCAATTCCCTTTCTTGATTCTGTAAAACACTTACATCAACAACTACCATAACTTGGCCCTTACTTACTCGGTCACCTTCTTCAACTTTAAAGTCCATTATTTTTCCAGATAGTTCAGAGTACACTTGAACGTTCTGGTCGGACTGCACTGTTCCATAAACTTGAAAGAAGTGCTTAAAGTTTTCAATTTGTGCGTTTTCAACAGAAACTAAGGCCTTTTTCTTCGTAGTGTCCAAGTCCTTTATTTGAAGTTCAAGGGCTATAATAGCTTCAGAAAGACCAACCTTTACTTCGTTTAACGAATCCTTTTGGGCTACAAGCGTTTCTAAATCTGATAATTCTCCTCCACCACATGCAGTCAAAATCAGTGCTGTAAGTGTTATTAAAATTGAGTTTTTCATTTTGGGGTTTATTGAGTGTTTAATTCTTTTGCTTTTGTTTGGGTTTAATTCTTTGTTTCTATTTTTTACCAAGTGCATAATCTAATTCAGCTTTAGTAGTAATAACCTCATACATGGCCATAACATAGCTTGTTTGACTTTGCAAAAATTGATTTTCTGTTTGTGTCAATTCTACATTGCTCGATGTACCTTCTTTGTATTTAATTCGTGTTTGGTCTTTAATTCTAGCCGAAAGCTCTAGGTTCTTCTGAACGTTCTCTAACTTGTTCATGGCAGCTTCGTAGCTATTTCTTTTGTTGGCTAAATCCAAGAACAAACCCTGTTCGGTTTGTTGCAATTGCAGCTCGGCTTTTTCGTAACCTACTTGTGCTTGTTGAACCCTTTGATGACGAGAACCTCCAGAAAATATTGGAATATCTAACTTCAAACCGATTAACGAAGTAGGAAACCATTTCCCATCACTTGAAAAATGGTTAAAATCGTTACCAAAAGAATTTCCTTGGTAGTTTAAAAAACCATAAAGCTTTGGATAATAAGTTACTTTCTCATTAGAAAGGGTTAGGTCTTGATACTGAAGATTCATGAAAGCTGTGTGATAATCCACATGCTCTTCCATTATCAGTTTAGCGTTTAGGTTGTTAGACTTATCTACAAATGGTTTTTTAATTTTTTCTACATCATCGGTAAGAACAATGTCTTCTGCAATAGGCTTACCCATGGTAAACTTAAGCATGTCAAGAGAAACTTTATAAGTGTTTTCGGTTTGAATTAGAACACTTTGTGTGTTTAACAGAAGTAATTTGACTTGGTCTAAATCTTTTTCTTCCATAAAACCAACTTCATACATAGCTGTATTTTCATCAACTAGTGTTTTCAGTTTAGCTTCGTTTTCTCTAACATATTCAAGGTTTAACTTTGATACAATTGCTAAACCATATGCTTTAACGACATCTCTTTTAATTTCAGCGTCGGTTTTAGCTTTACTTGCGTAAGCCAATTCTCTATAGGTCTTGGATGCTTTTAAACCGATAACATAAGCACCATCAAAAATCATTTGATTTACAGAAATTCCAGCATCCATATTGCTCTTAGTTCCAAATTGAAGTTCAGCAAATTCGTCAGCAGGTGCCGTTGGGTCAAAAGAATTAGCAGGAACCAATGAAGTAGGGATATCAAAATAATGGCTGTATCCAGCAGATGCAGATATTTGAGGAAGACCCATTCCAGTTATTTCCTTTACTTTTTGCTCAGCCATGGTGACATCCATCATAGCACTTCTAGTAAAGTATGAATTTGTAAGCGCATATTCCACCGCTTCATTTAGCGAGAAATTTGATTTTGTTTCTTCAGCCTGCCCAATCAACATCTCTGTCGAGAATGTCACAACAGCAAGAAGAATTAATTTTAGGTGTTTCATTTTGTTTTGTTTATTGTTCTTTTTTCATTTTTTGCTTAAGGTATTCCACTCCCTTTTCAGAAGCAAGTCCTCGAATGTGATATCTAAATATTTCGACATATACTTCCGCTAAAGAAACATCTGCTGGATAATCTTCGCTTCGCATCATAGCATCCATTCTTTGTAAATACATTGCAGATAAAATGGGAATATTCAAATCATCTCTAAACAAGCCCTGTTGTATTCCCCTTTCTATATTACTTTCAACCCACGACTTAACAACTGTTTTCTTGTATTCATCAAATTTTGCCTGCGTTTCGGGATAGTATTTTTCAAGATCATACATAACCGAAGGGTGAATATTTTGTATTTGATCCATTATTATTTGAGAAATAGCAAAGTTTTCGTCAATAGCATTGATTCCATCAACAAAACATTCTTCCATCGCACATTGCTCATTCATTTGATGGAATTCCATTCCTTTCAATACAAGGTCCTTTTTGTCTTTAAAATACTTGTACAACGTCTTTTTAGAGACTCCAAGATGACGAGCCATATCGTCCATGGTAACACTCCGTATTCCAAATTTCATGAATACCTGCAAGGCGCCTTCAAGCAATTGTTCCGCCTTCTTATCCATTTTTTCCATGCGGCAAAAGTAATGGATTTTTTACATTGGAAACGTTTTTAACTTTTTTTGTTTCCAAAGTTTTCTGCGTTTCCAACAAAGGGGTGTACTTTTTTTTTCAACTAAACCTTCAAAGCCTTGCAAAGACTTAAATTTGCGCGCTTTAAACACTTATTAAAGTTAATTTTCAATGTCACAAATTTCTATTGCCAAGGTTATTGCCGATGACAAAAAGGATGTTTCTGTTACTCTTAAAGGATGGGTAAGAACATTTAGAAGTAATCGTTTTATTGCTCTTAACGACGGTTCTACGATTAAAAACATTCAATGTGTTATAGACTTTGAAAATTTTGACGAAGCAACTTTAAAACGAATAAACACTGGGAGTTGCCTTAGTGTTACCGGTACTTTAGTTGAATCAATGGGAAGGGGACAATCGATAGAGTTGGTTGTTTCAAACCTTGAAATATTAGGCGATTCAAACGCCGATGAATACCCAATACAACCCAAAAAGCATACGCTTGAATTTTTGCGTGAAAATGCTCATTTAAGGTTCAGAACAAACACGTTTAGTGCAGTTTTTAGAATCAGACACGCGGTTTCTTATGCAATTCACAAATATTTTAACGATAACGGTTTTTTCAACCTTCATTCACCAATAATCACTGGGTCGGATGCTGAAGGTGCAGGTGAAATTTTTAGAGTTACCGGACTAGATGCTAAAAACCCACCGTTAACAGAAGATGGTTCAGTAGATTACTCCCAAGACTTTTTTGGAAAGGAAACTAACCTTACTGTTTCTGGTCAATTAGAAGCAGAACTAGCGGCTTTAGCACTTTCAAAGGTTTACACATTTGGCCCAACATTTAGAGCAGAAAACTCAAATACTTCGCGGCACCTTGCCGAATTTTGGATGATTGAACCAGAAGTGGCATTCAACGATCTGAATGATAACATGGACCTTGCAGAAGACTTCTTGAAGTGGGTTATCAATTACATCTTAGATAATTGTGCCGATGATTTAGAGTTTTTAGAGAATAGAATTTTAGACGAAGAAAAAAACATGAAGGCCGAATTGCGCCAACCTTTTCCGCTAAGAGAAAAATTAAAAAATGTTGCTTCTCAAGGTTTTGAACGCGTTTCTTATACTGAGGCCATTCAAATATTAAGAAACAGCAAACCCAACAAAAAGAAAAAATTCGACTACCTCATTGACGAATGGGGCGCCGATTTACAAAGTGAGCACGAACGGTTTTTAGTTGAAAAACACTTTAAAAAACCAGTTATTCTTTATGACTACCCAGCAAGCATAAAAGCATTTTATATGCGTGCCAATGAAGATGGAAAAACAGTAGGCGCCATGGATATTCTTTTTCCTGGAATTGGTGAAATTGTAGGCGGATCGCAAAGAGAAGAACGACTAGATAAATTACAAGCCAAAATGGAAGAGTTTAATATTCCTGAGGATGAAATGTGGTGGTATTTAGACACGCGAAAGTTTGGTACTTGTGTTCACTCTGGGTTTGGTTTAGGGTTTGAGCGCTTAGTCTTGTTTGTTACGGGTATGACTAACGTTAGAGACGTAATTCCTTTTCCGAGAACACCCAAGAATGCTGAGTTTTAAGCAAGGCATATTTTTTATTCTTTTTACTGCATTTGCATTCTCTGCCTTAGCTCAACTCGGAATGGGTGGAGGAATGGGAAGTAGAGATACTTCAAGCAAAAAGTTTAAAATTTCTGCATTTCCTTACATAAACTATAACCGCACTCAAAAATTTATGTATGGTGCTGTTGGAATGGGAATGTTTCGTCTAAATCAAGAGGATACTATTTCTCCTAAATCCATGGTGGGACTGATGGCTATTGGTACCACCACGAATACATGGGGAACTATGGGGTTTTCAACCTTATATTTCAATGAAGACAAATGGCGCGCAACTCTTTACGGCGGGTATTTCTCGTTTAACTTTCAGTTTTATTGGTCTCCAGTTGCAAATCTTGGAACCTTTGTTCAATACAACACTGGTTATACTATGGCTTCTGGAAAAATTATGCGTAGAATCACTAAAGTAGATAACGACAACAAGTTGTACGCCGGTATTCACGGTACATATGCTGAAGCAAAAACAACATTTTCATTAGTAGATACCAGTGTTAAGGCAAACCCAACAAATTTGAATAACATAGGGTTAGACATAAACTTCGATTCAAGAAATGATGTTTATTATCCCGAAAGTGGATTTTTTATAGATGGAAGCTGGGATTGGAACCCTTCATGGCTTGGTAACAGAAAGTCTTTTAATAAAATAAACCTGGCTATAAACAACTACCATAGAATTCACAAAAGAATAATCCAGGCATCACGGTTTTATACATCGTTTGGAGTTGGTAATGTGCCCTTTGAAGGGCAACAAATTATTGGAAGAACTGATATTAGAGGATACTCAGAAGGAAAACAAAGAGGTGACCAATTGTTTGCACTACAAACCGAATCAAGAATTCAGATTTATAAAAGATTTTCTTGTGTGGTATTTGTCGGGATAGCAACAGTAACTAGTGATATTTCAGATGTTTCGGTGAGCAACCTTTGGCCAAGTGCAGGTGCTGGTATGCGTTATGTTGTAATGAAAGAAGAACATTTCAATATTGGGTTAGACATTGCAGCGGGAAGAGACGATTGGACTTTATCGTTTACAATTGGTGAAACGTTCTAATTCTCCTGATTCAATTGCCTAATTGAAACCATGTGGTAAAACAACGCTAACGGCATTAAAACAGCCGGTAAAAACAAATAAGGTAATTTTACAAATTGACCTGAAAACTTATCGGGTTCAAAGTCTCCAATAAAGTAATAATCAACAAACTGAAAAACGGTAAATAGCAAAACAGCAATACCAGCCCAATTCCAAATGAGCAACCCCTTTTTCGATATTTTATTTTGCTGAGCTAAAAAGCCTACAATTAATGCTGAAAACCCAACGTAAATATCAAAATTTAACCCCTCGAATGTAACCACTTCGGGAAGTACACCCATTAAAAAACAACCCCAAATCAGCAATTCTACTATAACCCTAAACGATTGAATATAAACGAAATAATGGTATGGAACTGTTTTTATCGTTTTTAAAAGGTATGGCCTAGATGCATACCAAAACAAAATGAATACCACCGGAATTATTACCAAAATAGGTAGCCTAGGAGGAAGTTCAAAATTGTTTAAAAAACCATTATTGGACAATCCAGACAGGTATAAAAACCAAGTTACAAAACCATACATAAAGTATCTGGTGGTTTTTCTTTTTCGATTAAACAATGCTTTGCTGGGCTTCATTAAAACCGGAAGGCTATAAATCATTAAGCCTGTTAAAAGATAAAAACCAAATGGAACAAGTAGTTCAATCATATTTATCAAAAATAAAGAAACCTAGATTTTGAGTGCAGTTAATTTTTCGGTAACACTTTGAGCAAATCTAACAGCGCTTTCTTGACTGTTTCTGAACCACAATTCAGGTTCAATTAATTCAAGCTCGCCCAAGCACCATGCTTCTTTATTGTCTTTAAAAATATCAATTCGTGCATAAACCGGTAATTCATCGCAAGCAGTTATACACCTATTCGCAAACACAATAGCCTCTTGAGAAGGGTTAAAGTTTTCGACACTTCCACCAAAATCATCCTGAACTCTAAAGTCACCTTTTTTTCCTCTTTTAAGTACTGCATGAGAATATTTACCTCCAAAAAACATCAGAGAAACTTCTCCTTCGGTGAGAATATTCTTCTGAAACTCTTGAAGCATCATTGATTCGTTTTGAATTAATGTTTTAAACACCCCTTCAAACTGCTCGGCTTCCTCCCACTTAAAACGATACGTATGTCTTGCGCAAGAAGAAAATACAGGCTTAAGAATTAACTCCTCCCAATCAGAATTAGCTACAAATTCACTAAGTCCTTTACGAGCATTTTGTTCAATAAATAGGGTTGGTGCAATCGTAATTCCCTTCTCTTTGAGGTCAAGTAAATAGCGCTTATCTATGTTCGTTTGAATGGTTTTAAAAGGATTAATCAGTTGTGTTTGCTTGTTAACCTTATTGAGCCAGTCTTGAAATTCTGGAAACCGCTCGAAGCAATCCCATACAGCACGCAGAACTAAAGCATCAAATTTTGACCAATTTAATGAGGGGTCATCCCAAGAAACTCTTATCGTTTTTACTCCTATAGATTCAAACGCATCAACAATTAATTGGTCTTCTAACCATACGTTTTCCGAATACTCATTTTTCGGCAATCTAGTTAGCCATTTTTTTTGCGTAACAATTGCTATTTTCATGTTTATCGAAAGTAAAATAATTGAGTGATAACCTAAACAACAGACTGTGAATAAGACCTGACAATGGCGAGTGATTAGGCTTTAAGTCCCGTTAATTTTACATTTATGAAACTAGAAATTTCCATTTTCTTAAAACGGCTGACATTGTTAAGTTTAATCATTATATCCGGCGTCAACCTGTGGGCTCAAGATGAAACCATGCGGATTTTCAAAAACGATGTTAGCGAATATCGCAATGATACTCTGTGGACTGTTGCCAATCAACCTACCTTAATATTAATTCCTTTTGAGCCTTTAATGTATAAGTCTCAAATTGACAGATCAATAGGAATGAATGATGGAACTAATTACCAGCAAATTGTTGGAAATTGGAGAAGGGGCTTAGACAATATGCTTTTTATTGAAACCGATGTCAATTACTCAGTCATTCGCCTTCTGGCGGAAGATGAAGAACGAAAAAAAGACCTTTACTCTATGTACTCGGCTTCTTCATTAGATTACCGCGAACTACCCAAAAAAGAAGAAAACAAAAAAAAGATTAACCTGTCTAGGCTCAAATCAAAAGAAAAAGAAGAGCCCGAAACCCAGAAGGGAACTCGCATGGAAAATGGGCAGATTGTTTCAGATCCAAATTCAAACGACCGGTTTATGGCAAGGTCAGTGAATGATTCTGCCATTTTTGACTACATGTATGGTAAGTACGGATCAGTGTTGTATGTTTTTATCAACCAATTTGAAATAGGACCAATGTCTGGGTTGGATTATCGAGCTTTTGAATCAGACGAATACCAGCGTCAAATAACAGTTCACTATTCAGTATTTGCTAATAAGTATGAAATCCACTCTGGAGTTGCAACGAGTTATTTTTCAAGTACAAACAACAGTCAAAAAGACATAATCCTTCAAAGTTTTTCTGAGTTATCGAAGCAAATAACCAATAAAATACCTACTTTGTTACAGGCAAAATCACTAAATAACTCAACTGAATAATAATGGGACTTGAGAATCCTTACGTATTAGTAATTGTACTCTGTTCGATAGTAATAATCTCCTATATCTATGGGATAATTGCCAAACGAACAAACATTCCATCGGTGGTTTTACTTATTGCAACTGGTGTATTAATCACTCAAGGATTAGAATATTTTGACCAGCCCGGCGAAAACGCTGATTGGTTTCCCGTTTTGGAATTGCTAGGTATTGTAGGGCTTGTTATGATTGTGTTGGAAGCGGCACTTGACCTAAAACTAACTAAAGAAAAATGGCCCATTATCTGGAAATCTTTTGTTGTTGCGTTTTTGGGCTTGGCCGTTATTAGCATCACCTTCACCTACTTAATAGAATTCTTTTTTGTTGTTGGGTTTCAAAAAGCTTTCATTTATGCTATTCCACTATCGGTTATAAGTAGTGCAATTGTAATTCCAAGTGTCGTAAATTGTAAAGAAGAAACCAAAGAATTTTTGATTTACGAATCAACTTTTTCTGACATTTTGGGTATAATGTTATTTTATTTTGAAATTGAAGCCCTTCAAGCTCCTCCGGGAGAAAGTGTTGGCTTCAGCATTACCTTAAACATACTTCTAACCCTTTTAGTGGCGGTAGTTTTAAGCTATGGGCTTACAATTGTTTTCCAAAAAATAAATTCAAATACCAAGCTGTTCTTACTGATTTCAGTATTAATGCTGCTTTATTCGGTAGGTAAATTAATGCACATTAGTTCATTGCTTATTATTCTGTTCTTTGGTCTATTAATAAACAACCATAAGCTGTTTTTTATCAAGGGGTTAGAAAAACATATTGACGACAAGAAGGTGCGCCAAACCCTTACCTACTTTAAAGTTATTACACTTGAAACAAGCTTTGTAGTAAGAACTTTCTTTTTCATAACATTTGGAATGAGCATAGCGCTATCTTCTTTAATTAACCTCGAAATTTTACTTATTTCGTTAATTATGATGGGGGTAATGTTTGTGTTGCGTTACCTCATTTTTGTGGTTGTTGCCAAGGAGTTTATGATTCCAACTTTATTTGTTGCCCCAAGAGGGTTAATTACCATTTTGCTTTTCTTTAGTATACCTGTAGAATATCAAATTCCACATTTCGACAATGGTGTTTTACTTTACATAATACTTATTAGCAGCGGGGTAATGACCCTAGCATTAATGACCCGTGAAAAAGAAGAAAAATTACCTTCATTTTTAAAAGCAACTAGCAGGATTATGAAGGGCGAAGAAGAAGTTCAAAAAAAAGAGGACAATAATCAAAACTCGTAAGTTTTAACCTACAAATCCCTTCTCATAATTATACCTTTACAACTTAATTTTTAATGCAATAAAATGGATATTCAAAACGCATTTAAAGCGTTAGGCTTAAAAGACTTAAACGCAGGAACAAGCACTGGAATTCACTCACTTTCATCTTCAGAATACATCGAAAGTTATTCTCCAATTGACGGAAATTTAATTGGTAAAGTAAGCGTAACTTCTAAAGATCAGTACGAAGAAGTAATGACAAAAGCCGAATCTGCTTTTAAGGCATGGACCAAAGTTCCTGCACCTAAAAGGGGAGAAATAGTTCGCTTGTTTGGCGAAAAATTACGTGAAAAGAAGGATGCTCTTGGGGCTCTTGTAACGTACGAAATGGGCAAGTCGTACCAAGAAGGTTTGGGTGAAGTTCAAGAAATGATAGATATCTGCGATTTTGCCGTTGGTTTATCACGCCAACTTTACGGGCAAACTATGCACTCTGAACGTCCGGGGCACAGAATGTACGAGCAGTACCATCCAATTGGAGTTGTTGGAATTATATCTGCCTTTAACTTTCCTGTTGCCGTATGGTGTTGGAATACTGCATTAGCATGGGTTTGTGGCGATGTGTGTGTATGGAAAGCATCTGAAAAAGCTCCTTTATGTTCGGTAGCTTGTCAAAACCTTTTTGCTGAAATAATTAAAGAAAACGACCTTCCAGAAGGACTTTCTTGTATCATTAATGGTGATTATAAAGTTGGAGAGTTTATGACCAAAGACACTCGTATTCCACTAGTTTCTGCAACGGGGTCAACTCGAATGGGGAAAATAGTGGGCGCAGAGGTTGCTCAACGACTAGGCCGCTCTTTACTTGAATTAGGGGGAAACAACGCAATAATTGTTACTCCTGAAGCAGATTTAGATATAACTATAATTGGAGCCGTATTTGGCGCTGTAGGTACTTGTGGTCAGCGTTGTACCTCAACAAGAAGATTGATAATACACGAAAGTGTTTTTGATGAGGTAAAAACAAAACTTAAAAGTGCATATAGTCAACTTAAGGTAGGTAATTCATTAGACGAGTCTAACCACGTTGGGCCACTCATTGATAAAGATGCTGTTAATGCCTATAACCACACTTTAAGTGAAATTGTAAAAGCCGGAGGCACTATGGTGGTTGAAGGTGGTGTACTTGAAGGCGCAGGATATGAAAGCGGTTGTTATGTAAAACCCGCAATTGCAGAAGTTCAAAACGAATATGAAATTGTTCAACATGAAACTTTCGCACCTATTTTATATTTAATTAAATACACTGATTTGCAAGAGGCAATTTCTCTTCAAAACGGTGTTAAACAAGGGTTGTCGTCAGCTATAATGACTACCAATATGAGAGATGCCGAAATGTTTCTTTCTGCACAAGGTTCTGACTGTGGAATTGCAAACGTAAACATTGGTACTTCTGGTGCTGAAATTGGCGGAGCATTTGGCGGTGAAAAAGAAACTGGTGGTGGTCGTGAATCGGGTTCTGATGCATGGAAAGCTTACATGCGAAGACAAACAAATACGATTAATTATAGTACCGAATTACCTTTAGCACAAGGCATTAAATTCGATTTCTAAAACTTATATCTCAACGAAACGGTGGTTCCAAAACCAGTATAATTACTGGCTAACTCATCACCTTGCTTGAAGGTACTATTCAATGATTTTACCACTCTGGGCTGCAGTATTAAACTCAGCCCAGGCTGGATATCATATCCAATATTAGCCTGAAGACTTGTTGCATATACTATCGGGTTTAAACGGTTTTCAAACTCAGCTTTAAATTGATGATCGCTCCCATCATAAACTTGTCCGGAAATGCTTGATAAAACATTCATTTGTAAACCAACCCCAAGACCAACTGAGAACTTATTTATTTGTTGCTCATAACCAATTACCATAGGAATACTTAAATAATTCGCCTTGTACCCAAAGCTCCTTTGATTGTTTTCAGTAGTTGAATGGGTTAAATTAATAGTATCATAAACCGTTCTATATGCCGTATCAATACCATATTTGGTACTTACAATTTCCATGTACTCAACCCCATCACGTTCAACAATTCTTATTTCTTGACCTAGGATAACACTATCAAAACCAGCAAACTCAACATCAGTTAAAACCTTCTGCTCATCCCAAGAATTCGTTGTGGTTTCTTCAAATTTATACGCAGAAGACCGCTGTGTTATTCCAACTCCGATAGAACCGTACCATTTTTTAAGTGCCACTTGAACATTTACTCCAGCTGTAAAGGTTTGATTAATTGTATTGTTAAGATCGGATTTTCCAGTTTCATCAACTCCGCTAACACGTAATTTCTTATCGTCAGTAATCGATTCATAACCACCATAAACACTTACCGTTTTAACGGATTTCCAATTTCTTTCAATCTTGATTTGAGGTGCAAGGTTAACATCCAATAGCGCTAAAGATGGAGTCTTTGAATTAATCCCCATTTTTTTAATTTTAACCATATCAGAACCTCTTTTGAGTGCGCTTTTCGATGATATGATACTATTCTCAACAAGTCCGAAAAAACTACGCTTTTCATCCTTTTCACTATTAATTTCAAAGGTTTGATTTTCTGTAAGACCCACATCAGCAACAGGCTTGTTTGAGCCCTGAGCGCTGACATCTTTATTTTCATTAGGTTTTGAACTAGAAACAGGGTTCAACCTATTCTCTAATTTATTCTTAACGAATTTTGCTTTGCTAGTACTTTGCTCTTCTAATTTAAAATTATCTATAGATTTACCCCTTATGGAAGGTTCAGCACTTTGATCAGCGTTGTTTTTAATTTCTGTAATCTGGGGTTCTGAATCGATTATTTGAGCCACCTGATTAGTATTATCGATGGTTTTTACAGTTTCGGTTGTTGTTGACCCAAAGTATGCTGCACCGGCTATTACCGCACTAGCGGCTATGCCTGAAATGGTTTTTAAAAAAAAAGTAGATGCCGTAGAACCCACGGGCATTTTTTCATTTAATAGGGCATCCATTTTGCCCCAAGAATCATCTGAATAAGCATGATTGGAATGTCCAAAGGCGCGTTTATATAAATCGTCAATTTTACTCATATCAAAGCGCCACTTTTCTTGAAATATTGAATTTTTCAAGAAGCTTTTGTCTTAATATTTTACGCGCATTATTCAAGTGCCATTTAGATGTTCCTTCAGAAATACCCATTATTCCACCTATTTCGGCGTGATTGAAACCTTCTAAAATATAAAGTTGAAATACTTCCTGTGAGCTATTTGGCAATTCAGCTAAAATTTTCCGAAGAGATTCAACAGATATTCCAACATCGTGTTCATCAATTTCATCGTCATCAATCTTAAGTAAGATATCTAACATTGATTCATCTTCAAAAGTTACTAGCGCAGGCTTGTTCTTGTATTTTCTATAATCGTTAATGCAGCAATTAATGGTTATTCTTTTTGCCCAAGGCTCAAAAGGAGTGTCTTCTCCCTTTGTTTTAAGCTTAGTTAAAATTTTTAAAAAAGCGTCATTCAATATAGCAACACCATCTTCTTTGTTGTGCTTATACCGCATACAAATACTCAATAACGACCCATAACAAAGCTTGTAAAGCTCCTGTTGGGCTAACCTGTCGTTTTTCAAACAAGCCTTGAGTATTTTTTTCGGTGCTTTCACTTATTTCATTTTAATCAATCGCTGAGTAGTTATCTGGTTGTTTAAATTTATCATTACTGTATAAACGCCTTCTGGAAGTTCTGAAGTATTTACCACTTCGCCATACGATACTTCTTGAGACATTAATGTTGAACCATTTATTGAAATAATATCAATTTCTACAATACCTTCACTATATATACGTAAGAAGTCACTAAAAGGGTTTGGATATATGAGGGTGCTAGTTTGCAAATCATTGATTTGAGTGTATGAAACTACGTCAGGGTGAATACTTTCCGCATCAACAACAAGATCTGTGAGTTGAATTGTATCATTGGGACTATGAACCAAAACGCTGAGTGGCTCAGTTTTTCGACCGGGTTCGTCCATCCAAACCAAGTAATTACCAACTGGCACTTCATCAAATTTAAATGACCCATTGGGTTGCACATGCGTATAATCTATTGCCTTTTTGTTTGAATCTAAAAGATAAATGAACGGAGTTCGCCTTGATAGTTTTTGCCCATCTTCTATTCGCAACATCCCACTTAACATGGTGCTTCCATTCTGCTTAAAATATTGATTGACCAATATGTTTTTACTTAAAATTCCTTGTAGTTTGTTACTTGCGTAAACTACTTCGTCTTTATCCCAAAATAGCGACCCATTCGTGTAACCCGGTAAAATTCCATTTTTAGGATCCAAAGGGCTTGACTTGATTAAATAGTAACCAGAATCCTTTAGAAAAAACGAGTATCCTCCACCGGATAAAGTTTTACATGAATCAACCAGATAAATTTGATTATCGTTAGGGTTATATTCATAAAGTAATAATTCAGCCTCATTCCTCAACAAATTAATATTGTTGCGTTTAGCTTGACCTGAAACCAAGGTTTTTTCAGGGAACTTACATTTAAAAAGTGCCATACTTACTGTGTCATCGGCATTAAATGAATTTGAAGTATAAGTATACTCTCCCTCGGTATTCATAACTCTAGAGCTCAATATTCCTGAAACGTTGGACCCTATCATAATTGGTCGCTCAGTTTTGCCATCAACCCCCGTTAATGCTTCTCCAATAATGCTCTTGAAATTATTTAAAGAAAACTCTACAAGTACACCACGAGCAGGCTTATCTTGATAGAATACCTGACAAGATGCTACAATGTGGTTTTTAACTTTACAGTTTTCGATACTAACAACAAAAACATCCGAAACTGAGGAATAATAAAGAAACTTACTTACGGTGTCTTTGATACAGTTAATGGTTTGGACTGTAATAACCCCTTCTTTAACATTGACCGCCAAATTAGCTTCAAACAATCCCAAGGAGTTTGTTCTTACCGAGTCAGTTTTGTTATCATAATTAAAAAAAACGGTCTTTCCTGCGGCTATTTCTCCAGAGCTCCAAACAGACCCAAACACCTTAACGCCAGCTTGTATATTGCCAACAAGGCAAACATTAAGAACGACCAACAAACTCATTCTTGTCATTGGCGTTAAACTAACTAATTTTTGAAATATTCCTCTCACTCCCTTCAATTCTCGCATTATTAAGAATGCCTTCAGCTATAAAAGTAACAAGAAAAAAATGAAAGGGTTGGGCTTATTATCTTGATGAGTCCGCTAAAAAGCAAACCCGATATTTACTCCAGGCCTAAAGAAAAAACCATAATCGACATAACTATAGCTTCCTAAATACAAGCCATTTGAGCTGTATTGGTCATCAGAATATCGAAAAGAACCAAAGCCCATTTGAATTAAAAAATCAACGGCGATGTTATTGTGCTTTAACAAATAACCCACATGCCCTCCAACATCCCACTGAACTCCTTTTTCCATAGGAATTCCCATTCCAAGCGCGAAGGCTGTGTATGGGCCAGACATTCCTCGATCAAAATACTTCCTGAAAAAGGGTGAAATATGAACAACTTCATTGTATTGAGGGAAGTTTTTGCTTTGTTCATCAGCATCTTCCATCCGAGTTATGTAGTTAATTGAAATGCCCATTGTCGATTCATAATTGATTCTTTTTTCAATTATCCCCCCAACACTCGTAGAGTTTGTTCTTTTTCCCGAAAAAGTAAAAAATTGATAATTCCAGTTTGCCCTTACAGAAAAATCAGCATCTTTTTTAACCGTTGGCTTTGCATCACTTTGAGCGAAAACTGAACCGATAATTACAGAAAATATTGTTAATAGAAAAAACCTCATTATCAGTTGTATTTTACTTTAATTGTTTGTGTGAATTGAAACTTAAGCTCACCTTTTAGGTTTGGAAAAACCTGATGTAAGTTATATTCTTCAATATCTATTTCTCCCTTTCCGACAATAATGTAAATGTTTTCACTATTTGTCTTTTTATTGTTGACAACCAGTTGAATAACAGTGTTTCCAGTAACATTATTAATTTCACATTCTGATGCCAATTCAACCATTTCGTTGTACCTACTTTGATACTCAAAAGCTGAAACATCTACTTCAGCTAAAAATTTGAAATTACCTAAAATAGCATTATCCATTTCTTCGTTAAACTCAATGTTATCTGTGATTATGGTCTGAGGGTCAAGTAGTATCACCATTTTAGTTCCTGCATCCGGAAGTTCTATGTGCATTTCTTTTGAGGTACCATTAATTTGAACACCGTCTTTGGTATACATCTGTACCTCAGTATGAATTATTCCTGACTGCTGATAGAGCCCTTGAGAAGCCCCAGAGAAACAAAGAATTATAAAAATAAAGCCCAATAAATACCTCATAATTTCAAAACATAAAGTTAGCAAAAGTAGTAATCAGAATACCCTTTAAATCAATATAAATTAGGATGTGAATTACACATTGTCTCTTTTAGCTTAGAACATATTAATATTGCAATATGAGGATACTCTTTATTAAGAAACTTATAGTTCTTTTTACCATATTACTTCTGGGGTCAACTTTTTCGTTTGCCCAATCAACCATAGACATACCAAGCGACTCTACCTCTTCAAAAATTCAAGCTTTAGAATTATCTGAAATTAGCAGCGAGACTTCCAGGTTAAATGAAGTCATTCAAAAAATGGGTGTTTTCTTAAACGACCTTTCAGAACTGAGTCAAATTGAGGAGCGATTATTAAATGAGGCTGAAAATATCGATAAGTTAACAGAGGAAACAAATCAAATAATTCAGTCCGGCGCCAGTATTGTTTCACTCAGAGAATTAAAAGACAATTGGGATAGGGTTGGGAGAACTTTAGATACCGAAGAAAAGCGAATGGCTAATATTTTTTCTCAATTAGCTTTAAATAAGTCAAATCTTGAAGGAGAGAAGTTGGTTTGGAGTACCACATTAACAGCTCTAGACAATCAAGATATCAATGATGTTGTTTTGTCTAGTATTGAGCACAACATAGTTAGCATAGATAGTGTTCTTTTGGATATGAACGACAGTACCAATGCTGGGTTGGGGATAAATGATGTCATATTTAGGCTTCGAGAAAAAATTCAAACAAATCGCTCACAAATTGAAATTATTGAAAACGATCAACTCTCAGGAATTTTTGTTCGTGACCAGTACCCAATATGGAATCATGTTTCATCACCCCATGATACGGTAGCCTCTATTGAAATAATAAAACTCTATTATTTTGGAATTAAGAATAGCGCCATTGAAGTATTTAAAAAACAAACAGATAGAGCCTTAATACATGTTTTAATATTTCTTGGACTTATAGGCTTTTTCTTTTATTTAAACTTCAATTACCATAGGTGGGAATTGTTTCAGTTGGAAGAGTTAAAACCCACAACTCAGTTCATTAAGAGCCCCTTAACAACAAGCATCTTCCTAACGTTCTTCACCTCATTTTGGATATACAATTACATCCCTGTTTCTCTTGCAGAATTAACCGCTCTTTTTTCAATCGTTCCGCTCTTCTTTGTCTTGTCTCAACTTATCTCAAAAAAAGTCCATGCTTCCATTTATATACTAGGGTTAGTTGCTTTGCTCGACCAGCTCCATGGTGTATTAGGAAACACTACTCTTCTTTCTCGGTGGATTGTAGTCGTAGAAATCGTTTTATCTATTACTAGCTTTATTATACTCTATCGTGGGATTAAAGAAGATTCAAAAACACAACCTAGCAAGCATCGTGTTTTTTCATTCCTAACTCCACTAATTCCTATTTGTATTATTCTTCTATTTTCAGCATTTATTGGTGTTGTGAGGGGTAATACTGTTTACGCCTTTTACATAATTCATGGTGTTACTTTAAGCTCATTAGGGTTATTCGTATTCTTTGTCATTTTTATTATGAGTAAGGGGACTTTAGCTTTAGCTTTATTCGGAAGTATCAGTCAAGGTTCGAATATCATTAGATTAAATAAGAATAAACTCTATCGATCTTCAACCACAATTGTAAAGGTTTTCGTTACTTTTTTATGGTTAAGGTATACCTCGAAACAATTCGGCTTTTATTCAATTACCAAAGATTACTTTGCCGATGTAGCTGATAAATCATGGCAATTCGGCAAGGTCTCTATCTCCATTGGCAATTTACTTGATGGTATTTTAGTAATGGTTGTGGCTTGGTACCTGGGTCTTTTTCTTCGATCATTACTAAAAGATGAGATCTTACCACGGTTTCAACTCCAAAGAGGCCTTCCTTCTGCTATTGGCATTTCAGTTCGGTATTTTGTACTTACAATGGGGTTCTTTTTAGCTGTTGCATCATTAGGAATCGACCTTGAAAAACTAGGCTTTATTGCTGGTGCGTTATCTGTAGGGATTGGATTTGGCCTTCAAAATATAGTTGGTAATTTTATTAGTGGTCTCATCCTTTTATTTGAAAGGCCTGTAGTTATTGGCGATATCATTGAATTAAATGAACTTCAAGGTGTTGTACTTAATATTGGCTTAAGGTCAAGCACGGTTAAAACTTGGGAGGGGGCTGAGGTAATTATTCCAAACATGGACTTAATCAGCAAACAAGTAACGAATTTAACTCTGAGTGATAAAAAGAGGAGAATGGAAATCGTTTTTGAAACTGAAAAAGATGCCCCTCCTAAAGAAATTATAAAGGTAATTTCTAGTAAAATATCTTTGAACCAAGAAATTTTAGGAGACCCTAGCCCGAGGGTTCTATTTAAGGGTGAAATTCGAAATTTTTATCGTTTTAGAGCTCTGTTTTGGGTTACTGGAAATGTTTTAGAAATCAATTCAGATGTACTGATTAATATATCAGAAACTCTTGCCGAACTCGGTGTGAAAATGGCAATTCCGGAAAGCAAAATAAACTTAAGCGAAAGTAAGTTCGACCACTCCTCCGGGAAGTGATTTTACAAGGCCTTTTAATTCAAGGTTGAGCAGAACAATTGATAATTCACTAGTGCTCATTCCTAGTACAAAACTCAGCTCATCTTTTCTAATTTTTGGCTGTTCTTGTACTGCTGTTATCAATTGCTCTTCGTTTTGGTTTAAGTCGAGTAATAAATTCATCTGCTGAACCGGTTTGTTCTTAGATTTCACTGACCACCCCATTGATTTAATAAATTCTTCTGGCCCTGTATATATAGCTCCCAAATTTCTTTGTATCAAAGAATTACAGCCCTCTGAATTAATATCGCCGACTCTTCCCGGTACACAATGAACATCTCTATTATAGTCTGCAGCTAACATTCCCGTAATTAGAGACCCGCCCTTCTTTTTTGATTCAATTACAACGGTAGCATCACATAAACCTGCAACTATTCGATTTCTTTTGGGAAAGTTTTCGCGATCTGGAAAACCACCTGAAATAAATTCAGTTAAAAGCCCTCCGTTTTCTTTCATTTGATTGGCAATTGTAGAATGGGTTTTAGGGTAAATCTGGTCTAAGCCGTGTGCTACGACCCCTACAGTTTGAATTCCAGTATCAAGAGCTTTTTTGTGGGCAGTAACGTCAATGCCATATGCCAGTCCAGAAACGATCAATACGTTTCTAGCCTTTAAATACTCAACTAATTCTTCAGTAACTCGCTTTCCGTAAGAAGATGCGTTTCGTGTGCCAACAATACTCACCACACATTCTTCATCAAGGTTCATGTTACCCTTTTTGTATAGAATTAGTGGGTGGTCAGGGCAATGAAGTAGGCGTTTAGGAAATTTAGCATCTTGATAATAGAGAACGTCAATTTTTTCTTTATCAATAAAAGTTAGCTCCTTTTCAACCCTTTCAAACACCTTTTGTTCAGCGATTGCTTTTACCACAAATTCACCAACTTCAGGAATTTTTAAAAGATGAGATTTTTTTTCGGTAAATACAGCTTCTGCACTACCACAGTACCTAATAAGGTTTTTGGCTTTTATTGGTCCTATTCCAGAAACGAGGGAAAGAGCTATTTCATAGAAATAGTTCAATGGTTTTATTCTTTAAACCCGAGAAGAATACTTACACAACCACTTGGTGGCATGTCAGACATGGACTCCGGATTTTCAGGTACAACCACATCTATATGCAAGTCTTGGGTAGAGTTAACCTTAAAGTCCCAATATTTCAAACTCGGATTATCCTTATTGGTATACAATACTTCTCCGTCGCTGTCTTTAACTCTAAAAAACACTCCTTCACCCAAAACCGGGTGAGCACAAACCAATAAACGATATTCTAACAAAGAATAAAATGTCATGTTTAGCGCAGCAGAATCACCTTCAAAGAGTGTTGTTGTATTTATTTGTCCATTATTCTGAAAGGGAGCCAACATTGGTAAACAATTCTTTTCTGTAAACCTTTTACACTGTGCGTCTGCATCCAATGACAAGCAACTTGTAAATATTGCTAATAATACAATTACAGCAAACCTTCCGTTTGTAGTTAATGACTTAAGCATACTTATTTCGAATTTCGTGAGTGGTTTTAATGATTTCTTCCATTAAGCCTTCTTTGAAAATGTAGGTCTTTTTCTTGCCAACTACAGCTGTACCCGATTCATCAACCGTACCTTCAATTCGTACAATTTCAACATCAATTTGATTAAATAGCTTTTCTAAGCGTTCCAAGTCTAATATTACATCAAGCAAGTTTTTGTCATCTTTAAATGAAGATAAAAACTTAATTAACTGCTTCAAGGTTGCCCCTTGCTCAGCTATTCTTTCTTTTACAACATCGGGTTTATTATTAGGGTTTACTAAGTGTGAGGCAATGTATACACCCTCAATCCAACCACCTGCAGCTAATAATCCAGCAACACTTTCACGATCATCTTCCTTGAGCTCCATATTTGCCTTCCAATAAGATTCAGTTAAAAACTTAAGAACCGAATCCTCATTCGAGATATGTGCATCAACTCTTTCAATTAAATCTTTAGTAAACACTTCGCTTAGCGATATCTCATTAGCTATTTCATTAATTACCGAAAAGTAATCCATGCATGCCTGCTGTTGCTTAAATACATTGGCATAACTAAGATCAGCAATATAAATTCCCATAGCAATTGCCTTACCCTTAGAAGTTTCGTGCTTTTTTACATTTTCAGTAGGGCTCAAATATTTCGTATCATAAATAGCTCCCGATTTTTTCAAAATCTTAGCTGTTTCCATTGGTGAAGGAAGGGAAAACAACACAATTTTTGCCCTTTGAAACTGAACCCTATCCGATGTGCTAATATCCATTTCTTCCGGTATTTCAACCGGCGGAGAAGTATCTGGTACATTAGACTCACTACCACTACCGCATGAAACACAAAATGCGCTCACTATCCCTACAAATCCTAAAATTCTAATCGCTCTAAGCATGTCGTTATCAATTATCATGACCCTAGCAAATGTAACATTATTTTAATTTCAAGGCCAAGTTCTAAACTCTAGTGCTGTATTAAGTATGCTGGAAATAATACATTTGATCCATGATATTTTCTGACACTCATTGCCATATTTACTCGGAACAATTTGACACAGACATTAGTCCAATCATTCAAAAAGCTACGGAGGCTAATGTTGCGAGGTTTTTCTTGCCAAATATTGATATGGACTATACCAATCGTCTACATGATTTATCCGAAAAATACCCAGATCAAATGTTCCCAATGATGGGACTCCATCCTTGTTCAGTTAAAGATGACTATAAAGATCAACTGAATCAAATGGAAGAACTTTTGTTTAACCAAAAACCAGTTAAATACTTTGCAGTGGGTGAAATCGGAATTGACTTATACTGGGACAAGTCTTTTTTAGAACAACAAAAAGATGCCTTTCGTACACAAGTAGATTGGGCTCTTAAATTAGGCATCCCAATAGTCATACATGTTAGAGATGCTTTTGCCGAGATATTCGAACTGATGGATGAATTATATACCCCAGAATTAAAAGGTGTTTTTCATTGTTTTACCGGAGGAAAAGAAGAAGCTGAAAAAATTATTTCGGCCTATCCAACTTTTAAAATGGGTATTGGAGGCGTGGTGACTTTTAAAAATAGTGGTTTAGATTCAGTTGTTTCTGAAATACCAATTTCTCGAATCGTACTTGAAACTGATAGCCCATATTTAGCTCCGCATCCAAATAGAGGCAAAAGGAATGAACCTTCTTACTTACTTTATATTGCCGAAAAAGTAGCAAATATTTATAGTGTTAGTTTGGAAGAACTTTCTGTAATAACTGAAAAAAACACGAACGAACTGTTTAATTTGTAATTCAAATTGTCATTTCTGTTTCTTTTGTAGGCTATGAAATCAAGTTCATCGATATTAATCATTTATACTGGAGGTACCATTGGAATGGTTATGGACCCTGTTTCAGGCCAACTCAAACCATTTACGCTTAACAATATTGTAAAAACGGTTCCTGAACTTAATAGTTTCGACTTCGAAATTCACAGCACTTCTTTTGGCGAGCCAATTGATTCGAGTAATGTAACTCCAGAATTATGGATTGATCTCTGTCAAATAATCGAAGATAATTACCACCAGTACGATGGTTTCGTAATTCTTCACGGAACGGATACAATGGCGTATACTGCTTCGGCGCTAAGCTTTATGCTTTCTGGGTTAAACAAGCCTGTAGTTTTAACCGGGTCTCAATTACCAATTGGAATGATCCGAACTGACGGAAAAGAGAACTTATTGGCATCAATTGAAATTGCCTCTGAAAAAAATGAAAAGGGAGAACCAAGAGTTCCAGAAGTCTGTATTTATTTTGACTCTTACTTATATAGAGGAAACAGAAGCCATAAATCAAGTACGCAAAACTTTGAAGCTTTTTCATCTCCTAATTACCCTCCACTAGCGCAAGCGGGAGTTGATATTGTCTATAAAGAAAATCGAATTTTACCTTTAGAATCGAAGAAATTCAAGTATTATAAAAACCTTGATAGAAACATACAGGTTGTAACCTTGTTTCCTGGACAACCTCTTGAATTATTGAAAGGGTTGTTGAATTACGATGCACTGACTGGCTTAGTGTTGAGGAGTTATGGGGCAGGAAACGCAACATCGAACCCCAATTTTATAAATTTAATTGAGCAATTAATCAAACGAGATGTTGTTGTTTTAAATGTCACCCAATGTGCACACGGAAAAATTGATCAATACAAATATGCTTCAGGTTCTCAACTCGCAAAAATTGGGGTTATCGGAGGAAAAGACATTACACTTGAAGCTGCGCTAGCTAAAATGATGGTTTCTATAGGGAACTTTGATTTGAGCACAGTAAAACATAATTTAAATCTTTCCCTAAGAGGCGAAATTTCATAATTAATATGGGGCTACTTAAAAACAATTCTCTTTCTATTGGAATTATTTTCTTTTTAAGCTTTATTGTTTATTCTAACACATTTACGCATGAGTTTGTTCTAGACGATAAAATAGTAATAACAGAAAACAGTTTTACTAAAAAAGGTATAGATGGAATCGTTGACATTTTCTCATACGATAGTATGAGGGGTTTTTTTGGCGGCGAACGAAACTTAGTGCAAGGTGGAAGGTACCGTCCGTTGGCGTTAGCCACCCATGCTGTTGAATACGAAATTGTGGGTAAAGAACCCTTCTTTTTTCATTTCAACAATGTTCTACTATACTCCATTAGTGGGGTACTTCTATTTCTCATTTTAGTTCAACTCTTCCCGAGCACATCTGTTTGGTATTTATCGGTACCGTTAATTGCCACAGTTCTGTTTCAGGTTAGCCCGTTACATACCGAAGTAGTTGCGAATATTAAAAGTAGAGATGAAATTTTAAGCATACTCTTTTCGTTTGGTGCAATTCTTTTCGTGCTTCATTACCTTAAAAAGTCAAGTATAGTTTCATTAATTGTGGCGAGTATCCTGTTTCTGTTGGGCTTGCTTTCAAAAGAAAGTGCGGTTGTAATGGCCGGTATTGCGCCCTTATTAATTTGGGTTTTTAAAAAAGATGTATCCTTAAAGAGTATTGGCATCATATTTCTAACTTTAATAATTCCGACATTTATATACTTAGCAATTCGTTGGCAAGTTATTGGGGGTGCACAAATTGAGACTACCAGCGAACTAATGAATAACCCATTTTTAAACGCAACAACGATTGAGCGCTGGGCAACCACTGCATTTGTAATGTTGCTATATATTAAGTTGCTACTTTGGCCTCACCCTTTAACGCACGACTATTATCCAACTCAAATTCCAATTACAGACTTTAGTAACCCCTTAGTAATTCTAGCCATTGTTATCCACGTTTTGCTTATTGTGGTTTTTATTCAAGGGGTTCTTAAAAGAAATATTTTTGGTGTAATCACAGGTTTGTACTTGGGTGGAATAATTCTTTATTCAAACATTCTGTTCCAAATTGGAACATTTATGAACGAAAGGTTCCTCTATATTCCCGTTTTAGGGCTATCAATATTAATTGCTTGGTTGGTTTCTAGATTTATTAAGAGTCAAAATGCCCGTATCATTCTATTTATGGTACTGGTTTTTTCTTATTCGGCAAAAACAGTAGCTAGAAACGCCGATTGGGAGTCTGATGCAAAACTCTCAATTACCGATGTCGCAATAAGTAATAATAGCGCAAAGGCACACCTTTCGGCTGGAATTGCCTACATAGATCGCGCAAAGGCTTCTCGAAAGCCTTCTGTAAAAAACGTAGATATTAAAAAAGGTATACATCACTTAAAAACAGCTGTTGAATTATACCCTGGCTATTCTCCCCCAGTTTTACTACTGGGTAATGCTTACACAGAATTAAAGCAATACAACCGATCGATATATTATTACGAGCTTTGTTTAAAAGCCAATACTCAAGTTTCCTTTGCGCTGCAAAATCTTGAAATCGTTTCAGAACTTGCTATGAATGAAGCTCAACTTGACCAATGTGAAAAAGCTCTAGACGTATTATTAACTTATAGAAAGTCGGCAAAAGCCTTAGAGTTAAAAGGTGAACTCTATGGTAAACATTACAATAAATTGCCCGAAGCGATTACTTACCTAGCACAAGCCAGCGAAATGGATCCAAAGAATGGCGATATTATTCAAAAACTGGGAGTCGCATATGCTCTTTCAGGAGATAATAATACCGCCTTAAGGATGTTTATTAAAGGTGTTGAGTTAGACCCTATGAATGCAAACATGAGATTGAATTTAAGTTACGCCTACAGAGGGGTTGGGGAAAATGACAAAGCGGAACAATCCTTGCAAAAAGCTTATGAATTAGACCCCAATTTGAGGCCCAAATAATAAATACTAACGTTACTTTAACTTTAACTAGTGCATATTGTGTAAAGTCGTAATAAAATTTTTGTAATTTGCGCCCACTTTTTGCATAGCGAGAACTAGGTGGCGAGTGATAAGAGGAGAGGTGCAGGAGTGGCTGAACTGGCTCGCCTGGAAAGCGTGTAGACCTCACAAGGGTCTCGAGGGTTCGAATCCCTCTCTCTCCGCAAAATATTAAGTAAGTAATTGAAAATTAAATAAATAGAAATCGTAAAATAACACAAATTCAATTGATATGAACAAGCTGTTTTCCATTTTAGCCATTTTCACTATGTTGAGTTTTGGCTTTGTATCTAATACTTATGCTCAAGATGAGGGTGCAGACCCAATCGAACAAAGTGAAGAGGTAGTTGCTACTACTGACTCGTCAGAAGAGGTGGTTGAAGAACCACAAGAAGTTGCTGCCCCGGCAGAAGAAGTAGAAGAAGCTGCTCCTATGAGTAGTGGTGATGACCAAGTTGCTGCAGAGCAAGACAAAAGTTTTCACCAAGTAGTTAAAGACAAGTTTATTGCCGGTGGCCCTGGTTTTATGGCTTTCGTACTAATCTGTTTAATTTTAGGTTTAGCAGTATGTATTGAAAGAATTTTATACTTAACAATGGCAACTACAAATACCAAACAACTTCTTAATGATGTTGAAGGAGCTTTGAATAGCGGTGGTATTGAAGCTGCAAAAGAAGTTTGTAGAAATACAAAAGGTCCTGTTGCAAGTATTTTTTATCAAGGTTTAGATCGCTCAACTGAGGGTATCGACATGGTTGAAAAATCTGTTGTTGCTTACGGTTCAGTTCAAATGGGCCTTTTAGAAAAAGGACTTTCTTGGATTTCATTGTTTATCGCTCTTGCTCCAATGCTTGGGTTCTTTGGAACGGTAATCGGTATGATTGGTGCGTTTGACGCCATTGCAGAAGCAAACAACATTTCTCCGGGTATTGTTGCCGGTGGTATTGGTGTTGCCTTGATTACAACGGTATCTGGACTTTTAGTTGCCATGGTACTTCAAGTATTTTACAACTACATTCTTGCAAAAGTTGATTCAATTGTAAATGACATGGAAGATGCTTCTATCTCATTAATTGATTTATTAGTAAAGCACAATAACAAGTAAGAACCTTATGGAAGCTATTCGTAAGTTAATTATTCCCGTTTTTAGTGTAATAGGCATGGTCCTATTGGTACTTACCATCATCGATTTTGATGATGATAATATTTGTTCGAGCTGCTGGCCCGTTCAAGTCAATCTATACTTCACTTATTTTCTTAGTGTATTGAGTATTGTTGCTGCTGCTTTTGCTACCGTTAGTGGTGCAATGGCTAAGCCTGAATCTATTAAGCAATCTGCTATTGGTATTGGAGCTATGTTAGCAATAACACTTATTTCTTATTTATTAGCAAATGGAGAGGTTCTTTCTTATTACCCAGAGGGTACTTCTGAATCTGCAGTAAAATGGAGCGATACTGGTCTATACATGTTGTACATTCTTACTGCTCTTTCTGTTGTAAGCATTATATATTCAGGTGTAGCTAAAATTTTGAACAAATAAGATAATATTAACCTTGGATTATGGCTAAAAAAGATCCCCCAGAAATAAACGCTAGTTCGATGGCGGACATTGCCTTCCTGCTTTTGGTATTCTTTCTTGTTACTACAACTATGGATACTGATTTTGGGTTAGCAAGAAAACTGCCTCCTCCTCCTGAAGATCAGCCAGAAGACATTGACGTTAGAAAACGTAACGTTATGGAAGTTCTGGTTAATGCTAATGATCAGTTACTAGTTAGAGGCGATATTCTTCGTATTTCAGAATTAAAGAATCGAGCTAAAGAATTTATTGCTAATGCTGAAAATTCTGAAGATTTGCCGGAAAAGAAAGCTGTAGAGGTTCCGTTTTTTGGAAACGTTATGGTGAGTAAGCAAATTATTTCATTGCAAAATGATAATGGCACATCTTACGAAATGTACATTAACGTTCAAAATGAATTAGCAAGAGCTTACAATGAACTGAGAAACGAATTGTCCATGCAAAAATGGGGTAAGTCTTATGACTACTACATTGAAATAAAGGACGAAGACAAGGTGAAAGCCATTCGTAAAATATTTCCTCAGAGAATTTCAGAAGCGGAACCGAAAGATATAGGAGGTGGACAATAATGAGTAAGTTTAAAAAAGATAATAACAAGGGTTTACCTGCAGTTTCAACTGCGTCGTTGCCCGATATCGTTTTCATGTTATTGTTCTTCTTTATGGTTTCTACTGTAATGCGTGAAGTTGACTTAAAAGTAAAAATGAGTCAGCCAGAAGCTACTGAAATTAAAAAGCTAGAGAACAAATCATTGGTTAACTACATTTATATTGGAGAGCCGGTTGATACTAAACGTTTTGGTACAACACCTCGTTTACAATTAAACGATGCTTTTGCAACTCTTGATGAAGTTGGACCTTATATTGAAACTAAAAGATCTGAAGTTGTGGAGGCATTGATTCCTAAACTGACTACGTCTTTAAAAGTGGATAGAGACACTAAAATGGGTATTGTTACTGAAGTTAAGCAAGAGCTTAGAAAAGTGCAAGCCTTAAAAATTAGTTACTCTTCTGTTGAAAGAGCAAAAAAAGATCTTTAAAAATATTTCAATCCTTAATATGAAAGCCCTGATAATTCTATCAGGGCTTTTTTTATGCATAAATCTTCCAAAAGAGCGTTAGGGCATTATCTATTTTTGATACTAGATTTTGGGCCGTCCCTATAAACATATCGCACTTCTATTTTTCCTTACGGGATTTCTATTTTTCTCTTTTAAAAAAGCAAGTGGGCAACAACCGCTAACACCAAACACAACCTCTTACAAAGGCGATACTATTCAATTGGATTCTATGAGCCTGGTGCCAGGTTCAATTAAAATACGCGATGTAAATGGTGGGTTAGTTGACAGTTCAGAATACACCATAAACACTTTAAAAGGTGAACTTATATGGAAGCCAAATTCAAAGTATAAAAACCAACCAATACAGGCCGATTTTAAATCTTTCCCTTTCAATTTTTACGAAGAATATTATCATAAGGACCCTACGAATATTCAAAATGAAGTTTCCATCACAAAAAACCCATTTCGCTATTCAACCAACTCAAACAATACCGATGATATTTTTGAATTGGGAGGTATTGAAAAATCAGGGAGTATATCAAGAGGAGTTGGTTTTGGAAATAATAGAGATTTAAGTGTGAGCTCAAGTATGAACCTCCAATTAAACGGAAAAATTGGAGAAAACCTATATGTTCTGGCGGCCATTAGTGACGAGAATATACCCATTGAACCAGAAGGTAATACTCAACAATTACAAGATTTTGATCAAGTATTTATTCAAATTTATAACGACCGATCAAAATTAATTGCTGGAGATTATCAAATACGATCAAACAAAAGCTACTTCATGAAATACTACAAAAAAGCTCAAGGGGTTTCTGGAAGTACTCGGTTTTACTTAGGAAAAAATAAAGCTGACACCGCTAAAGCACCGCAAATGGAAGTGCAAATCAGTGGCGCTTTGTCAAGAGGTAAGTTTTCAAGAAATGTAATTCAAGGTGTAGAGGGTAACCAAGGTCCTTATCGATTAAAGGGAGAAGAAAATGAACCCTATATAATCATTCTATCAGGAACAGAGCGAGTTTTTATTGATGGTAAATTATTGACTCGTGGTCAAGATCAAGACTATATTATCAATTACAACACCTCTGAATTAACTTTTACAGCAAAACAAATAATAACCAAAGACAAAAGAATAATAGTCGAGTTTCAATATTCTGATCAAAGCTACACCCGAAGCCTAGTACAGTTTTCAGACTATTATTCATCAAAAAAATTGGACTTAAATTTTAATCTCTATTCTGAACAGGATGCAAAAAACCAGAGCTTACAACAAGACCTTAGCGAAGAACAGAAAAACATTTTAGCAAACGCAGGTGACAGCCTACATCAAGCCATTTCAAGCGGAGCAACATTAGTCGAATTCAATGAAAACGAAGTGCTTTATAAAATGATTGATAGCCTAGGCTATGATTCCGTTTTAGTCTATTCGGTAAATCCAGACAGCGCCAAATTTCGCGTTTCTTTTAGTGAGGTGGGGAAAGGGAATGGAAACTACAACCTGGTAAACAACGTGGCAAATGGCCGTGTTTTTCAATGGGTTTCACCAGACCTTACAGGAGCAAAACAAGGGTCTTACGCACCGGCAATCCAATTGTATTCCCCAAAACAAAAACAAATGGTTTCGCTCTCTGGGGTTTATAAAATAAAGAAAAACTCTTCTGTTGAGTTTGAAGGAGCAATTAGTAACAACGACATCAATACTTTTAGTGAAAAGGACAAAGACGATGACATCGGCTTTGCAGGAAAATTAAATTGGAAACAAGAATATGGGCTAAACCCAAATTCTGATTGGACACTTCAATCTGAATTAGGCTACGAGCATTGGTCACAAGATTTTACTGAATTAGAACGCATCAGAAATGTCGAATTTTACCGAAATTGGAATTTAAGGGGCGTAGAGCTCACTTCGGATCAAATATTACCTCTAGCTGGTTTAAGTTTAGTTAAGGGGAAACAAGGAAAACTAGGCTACAATTGGCAGGGGTTTTATAGTGGTAAAGAATATGAAGGAAACAACCACCAATTAAATTTAGATTGGAACACCAAAGGCTTTCAAGTTGATTTCGATGGAAATTATATGACCAGCAAAGGTTTACTCGTTAATTCAGAATTTATTCGACACAAGACGTTGATTCAAAAAAAGGTTTTCTTTTTTAACCTGGGTTATCGAGATGATAGAGAAGACAATAAAATAGCGGATCAAGTTGGAGATACCCTTTCAGCAAGTTCGTACCGATTTTGGGAACGTGAGGTATTTGTCAAATCTTTAGACAGTTCTTTATTTGAGTACAAATTATTTTACAATCAACGTGACGATGAAAGGGTTCAGAATAACTCCATTACCCCAGTAACATTTGGAGAAAGTGTTGGGTTAACTTTTGACTGGAAAAAGAATAGAAATTTTAGAGTAGGAACTAAAACCACATACCGAGAAGTGTCAATTAAAAACCCAAGTTTAACCACTCAAAATGCCGATCAAAACTTATTGAGTAGAGTTGAATATAGTTTACGCCTATTCAAGGGTGCTGTTATTGCAAGCTCCTTTTATGAAGTTGGTTCGGGTCTTGAAGCTGGAAGAGAGTTTCAATTTATTGAAGTGCCATCAGGTCAAGGTGAATATACTTGGATAGATTATAACGACAACGGCATTAAAGAATTAAATGAATTTGAAATTGCTGTTTTCGACGATCAAAAGAACTACATCAAAATTTCAATTCTTACAGATAATTATGTAAAAGCATACACCAATCAATTTAATCAAACCATAAGCCTAAACCCTGCACGTGCCTGGCGGAAAGAAAAAGGAATTAAGAAATTTTTGAGTGCCTTTAGCGATCAGTTTGCTTATCGCTTAAACAGGAAAACACAAAGCAATAACTCAGACGCCAGGTTTAGCCCATTACCCCAATCTGGATTAGATTCTTTGCTTGTCAGCCTCAGTTCTTCTCTAAGAAACACCATTTATTTCAACCGAACCCATTCTGTTTATGGACTAGACCTTACTTTTCAAGACATAAAATCAAGGATATTTTTAACGAATGGATTTGAAAATCGGTCAAATATTTTCTACAACCTCAGAGCGCGTTTAAATATTGGTCGTTTATTTTTATTTGAAACTGAGGGGAAATATGGAGATAAGGCGAGCTTGGCTGATTACGCCAGTTCACGAGACTTTGATATTAACTACTATTCGGTTAAACCTAAAATTACCTTTCAAAAAGGAGTAAGTTTTAGAATTTCTACCCATTATCAATATCAAGTCAAGCAAAACGCAACATCGAAAGGAGGAGAAACTGGTACCATGAACAAACTTGGGTTAGAATCTAAATTCAATAAAGTAGGAAAGGGTAGTTTTAACGTAGAAGCAAATGTTATTCAACTCACCTACAATGGTTCCGACAACAATTCTCTTGCATTTGAAATGCTCGAAGGGCTACAAGAAGGGCTAAATGCAACTTGGCTACTCAGTTATCAAAGAAATATTGGAAAATACTTACAAATGGATTTAAGTTATAGTGGTAGGCAATCTGAAGACTCCAAAACTGTTCATTCAGGTTCTATGAGGGTAAGAGCCTATTTCTAGCTATTTAAAGATGTTCCTTTTTTGGTAAATCTGATTACTGACCACGCTTACCAATTTTTTACCGCTATTATCTACCATGTACGCATTCGAAGGAAATGATTTTTTTACAATTTTCAGCTTTTTAACCTGGGCTGTAGATAACACCCTTCGGTCTCCTGTGAAAGTATAATAGGTATGATTAAAATTATAAGTTCCTACAAGTTGTTTCTGGAACTTCACATTTCCAAGGTTGTTGTCTAATATATAAACCAAGGCTCCTTGTGTAGATGACTTGCTCTGTTTGTGGGTTTTTAATACTCCTTTAATGGTTTTGTAAACCGGAATTTTTTCTGTGGAACCATCTTCCCTTTTTTTGTATTCATACTTCTCTATTATCTTTTTATCGTATGATTTTGATGTAGTCAAAGTTTTTGGTTTTGTTACTTGAACTTGATTGAACTTAGTTATTACCGTGTAATCAATCATGACATTCAAGTCTATTGTATTTCTATAATCCACCCAAATTCCCAATTTTTTGTTTCTGTCAAAAGGAAGTGATTTTAAACGTTTTTCTGTGTTTTCAGGAATGACAACTCCTTTTTGCGTTTCAATTTGTAGGGCTACAGTTGCTTTTCCTAATTCTAATAATGCTCTTTTTAAAGAGTCACTTTCAGGGTATTCGCAACCATATTTAGAAACCTTGTCTAAGTTGTAATATGCACTTCGATAATCACCTCTTAGCCCTGTTTCCATAAGGTCTTCCACCTCACTAATTATTGCCTTGCAAAGGTTTTCTTGAGCGCTAATTTGAGTTGAAAGTAATTGGCTGGTTTCTTTTGAAGTTCCAATATCATATGTGGCAACTTTTTGAGCTCTGTCGGTCATTCTTACGGTATACTGGTAAATCGATTCAAGGCCAGAAACAGACTCCTCCATTTGAACCAAAATTGCCACCCGACTTAAATCTTTTGCCTGAGCTAACCGATAAGCCTTTTCTATTTGCTTCAATGAGGAATGATCGGTTGGCTTTTTATCAACTTTACGTATGCCTTTGTTAATTGCCTCATCATACCTTCCCGACTCAATGAGTTCGTCTACCGAACTACAAGAAGCCACCAAGACAATTAAAGAAATTACAAAAACCCTCATGCTGGTATAGCTTCAAAAATGAAACCAAGTTGATGAAAATGTTCTAAAATTTGAGGCAGCACCCATTTCATTTTTTTTTCTGCCTTTAGGCTATCATGAAAAACCAGTATACTGCCATTACCTGTATGCCTTAATGTATGCTTCAGGCACTGTTCGTTGGTCAGTTTTTTATCGAAGTCACCAACGAGCACATCCCACAAACAAATTTTAAAATCATTGCTTAAAGCCCCTATCTGTTTTATTCCAATTTTTCCATAAGGTGGCCTAAACAATTTTGAACTAAAAACATCCTGAAACTTATCTACGTTTACCAAATAATCTTTTTGTGGTGTTTTCCACCCATTCAAGTGATTGTAGGTGTGATTGCCTATCGTATGCCCCTCGCTTTCGTATAAATCAACAAACTCAGGGTTGTTATGTAGGTTTTCACCAACACAAAAAAAGGTTGCTTTTGCTTTATATTTTCTCAGTTCCTTTAAAACCCATTTGGTAATTTCTGGGTGCGGGCCATCATCAAAGGTTAGGTAAATAACTTTTTCGCTTCGCGACATATGAAATGTTGCTTTAGGAAAAAGCTTCGCTACATGATCAGATGTATGATAGAGCATCATGGTTCAAAGGTAGTTTCAAAAACAAAAAAGGCGACCCTTTCGGACCGCCTTCATTTTATTCGTTATTCTTTCGACTAGCTATGCTTTATTGTAAAAGCCTTTTCAAGTGGCTCAAAGCTTTCTTTTAAGCCCTTAGTGAATTCATCGTCTGGCAAATATTGGCCAGCCATTAAATTCACTCTATAAAGAATAGAAATAGCTTGTTGAGAATTGTTCTTTACACTATTGTAGTGATCTGTTTTCATATCTAAATAATAATTCACTTCTTCAGTATAGGAATTAGACATGCTTTCAAGGATTTGCTTAGCCTTTTCCGTTTCGTTTAGCTTGAAATAAAGTTCAGCAATAGGCAGCATAAAGTAATTGTAAGGCACATTGTACTCGGGCATTTCTTCCTCACACTTATTAAGTAATTCAATTGCCATTTCATTCTTTCCTTCTCTTAACAATTGATCACCACAACGAGAAAAATTGTTTCTAAGGTTCATACACATTCTTAAAATGTTATGATCTACGTAAACATCCTTACCCTTAACATTACCATAAGCATATTTGTTCATAAGGTTATCGTACATAATAGTACTATTAACATAACCAGTTTGACCATCAGGACTGTTTGCCTTAAACGGAACTAAACGGTAAGCTAACCCTTCTAATTGAAAATAATCTTTCAACCCTAAGTATGCATCGTCACCAGTAGTAATTGCAAAGTATATTGGACGGTCCCAATTGAAGTTGGCCAATAAGTCCAACATCATCATATCCTTTTTAAGAATGAAATTTTTAGAAATTGTCCAATTAATAGCAGGAACTACATCGTTAAAACGCTCTGGAGGAACCGTACCGTTTGCTCTTACTTTATTAGTATCAACTGGCAGTGAATAAAGCTTCGTAGGAGAAAAGTTCATTTTTCTGTTGTTTCCTAACATGGCTTTTTCTTTATCGTTTATGATAAAATCAACCACTCGCTTTACGTCGATATATTCCTTTTTCTTGTTTCTGTCAATTACAGGAACGTAATCACGCGTTCCCTGACGGTACATAGGTTCTGGAATAGTAAATGGAGCTGGTTTAGAGTCATATGCAGCACGCCTCATTTGATTGATATACCAATCGGTATTTAATAAACTAAGGTTTACTACTCTCACATCTGTTCTGTACCCTTCTACTTCTTGCACATACCAAAGTGGGAATGTGTCATTATCTCCATTTGTAAATAACACAGCATCTTTATCACAACTGTCTAAATACATTTTAGCAAAGTCTAATGCCGTAGATCTGTTTGAACGATCGTGATCATCCCAGCCATCTTTTGCCATCAAACCTGGTACAGAAGCCAAACAGATTAATGTAGCTAAACTTGCTGCAATTGTTTGGTTGACTCGCGCTTTAGAGGATAAAAAGTGAACAATTCCCATTACCCCAAGGCCGATCCAAATGGTAAAGGCGTAGAACGAACCTGCGTATGCATAATCACGTTCTCTAGGTTGATATGGATACTGATTTAGGTATACAATAATTGCTAACCCCGTAAAAACAAAGAGTAAGGTTACAAGGGCAAAATCTCTTTTAGATCGATTCAACTGAAAAAACAAGCCTATCAAGCCCAAAATGAATGGCAATAGATAAAACGTATTCCTCGCTTTATTCTCGGATAAAAATGCGGGCAGATCCTCTTGAGAACCAAGCCTCATGTTATCTATAAAACCAATTCCAGAAAGCCAGTTTCCATCAATAATATTTCCATGACCTTGAACATCACTTTGACGACCAGCAAAATTCCACATGAAATACCTATTGTACATCCACACAATTTGATGATCAAAAAAGAATTTTAAGTTTTCGCTGAACTTAGGTTTTCGAATCGTTTCAGTTTTACCCTGAACGGTTCTATATTTAATGGGCTTACCCTTATACTGAGACCAGCTTTTATAAGCATTTGTATGTCTTGCTTCTTGACTCCACATTCGTGGGAATATGGTCATAAATTCACTAGCATAATTAGGAACCGAGCCTTTTTTATCGTCCGAAACTATGTACTCTCCATTTTCAAGGTCTCTAAACCATTGTTTTTTACCATCCTTATAGGGTTTTTTATTATCCAAAGGAGAATTAAAATAATGGCCATACGCAATAGGTTGTGATCCATATTGCTCACGGTTTAAATACGACAACATTGAGAACATATTCTCCGGATCATTTTCATCCATTGGTGGGTTCGCATTTGAGCGAACCAAAATCATGGCATAAGAAGAATATCCGATAATAATTACTGAAACACATAATAAACCTGTGTTAACCATTTTCATACTCACATTTGGCACCAATACAAAACCAACAATAATGGCAGCAGTTACAACAATACCTACAGTTGATATGGAAGAAACCATCAGTGATAAGCCAACTAAAACACCCAATAACAACCATTTATTGACATTCGCTTTGTGTGTTAACATCAACGCGTAAACTAACAAACCAACAATAATTAGCGCATGAATAGCCGAACCAGTATTGAATGGTAGACCTAATCCGTTTTTAAAGAACAATTCAAAGTTTCCAGACATTTGAACAATTCCAGGAATAACTCCTTTTTGAACAAAACCTAAAACTAATATTGAAATTACAGTTGTAATAATGACACCCTTAACATTTGGCTCGTATTTTTTGAAATAATATACAAACCCAATTGCCGGTATGGCCAATAAGTTCAATAGGTGAACTCCAATTGAAAGACCCATTAAATAAGCAATAAAAACCAACCATTTGTCTCCACCTGGTTTATCCGAAACTTGCTCCCATCTTAAAATTGCCCAAAAAACAATTGCTGTAAATAAAGAAGACATAGCATAAACCTCAGCTTCAACCGCTGAAAACCAAAAAGTATCACTGAATGTATAGGCCAATGCTCCTACAAGAGAAGATCCTAAAACGGCTATGGTGTGACCCATATTCCATTCTTCAGTAGATTTTTTTATGATTTTTTTGCCCAATGCTGAAATTGTCCAGAACAAAAACAAGATTGTAAACGAACTTGAAAGGGCGGAAATAAGGTTAACCATGTAAGCCGCCTGATCAGGTGAAGTCCACATAGAGAAGAATCTTCCTATCATTAAAAATAAAGGTGCCCCTGGAGGATGCCCCACTTGAAGCTTGTAACTACAGGCGATAAACTCGCCACAGTCCCAAAAACTTACCGTAGGTTCCATAGTAGAAACGTATACAAAGGTTGCAATTGCAAATGATAGCCAACCGCCAATAATGTCTAGTTTTCTGAAATTCATGCTTTTCATGTTTGCCGCGAATTTAAATTAATTGTGAATTAGAATTATTTGTTTTTTCAGATTCATTTTTTGTTTATTTTTGCCGTCCCTTAACAAAAGGGGTAAAATGTCCCATGGTGTAACTGGCAACACGTCTGTTTTTGGTACAGAAGAGTCTAGGTT